>NZ_LR656168.1 GCF_902168435.1 Bacillus marasmi | reverse complement strand
GTCGCCATTTGTAAAGAAAAACGTAAGAAATAAGACATTTTAAATAAGTAAAAAAATGGGAACAAGGTCTTTTATAGAACCATGTTCCCGTTTTTTCATTTAACAACTCTGAGTGAATGTAAAAAAAATACATAAATTCAATTTAAAGACACTCATGCAAGACTAATGGGACTGTCCCCCACCGCTTTACTGCGTTAGTGTAGGCTGTTTTGTTTTTGTTTGA
Source organism: Bacillus marasmi (assembly GCF_902168435.1). Classification (GTDB taxonomy): domain Bacteria; phylum Bacillota; class Bacilli; order Bacillales; family Cytobacillaceae; genus Bacillus_BU; species Bacillus_BU marasmi. The sequence goes on along the minus strand of NZ_LR656168.1, from coordinate 302,997 downwards.
GGCCGAAGAGCCACCAGTTCCAGTCGCCAAAAAGTTTCATTAGCGATGGTACTAGTACCATCCTAATAATTGTAGCGTCGATGAAAATGGCAAGTGCTATCCCAACGCCGAGCTGCTTGACTGGTACAACTCCAGTAAACGCAAAGGCCCCTGTGACGACAATCATGATGGCTGCTGCAGAAGTAATAATTTTACTTGTCGATATTAAACCATTTAGCGTAGCGTAATGATTGTCTTTCGTTTCCAAATAAATTTCATGGATTCTAGAAATCAAGAAAACTTCGTAATCCATAGACAGACCGAATACTAAGCTAAATACAAACACTGGCAGCATTAAGGTGATACTGGCAGGCTCAATTCCGAGATGCCCTTCCTGGAATATCCAAACAACCATTCCGAAAGTAGCACTGAGGCTTAACACATTCATAATGATAGCTTTTATTGGAATCAGCAACGAACGGAATGCAATCATTAAAATCAAGAAAGTTGAAACGAATATTAACGCCAAACCTTTAGGCATCTGCTTTAGGATTTCATCAAATATTTCTTGCTCAAATTTAATGCTGCCTCCGAATGAAGCTTTCATACCAAAGTCCTTATCCATCCAATCCCTTACCCAGTCGCGTTTTTCACCTGTTGACAATTTTTCCTTCAAATAAACATGAACCAACATTTTATTTTCAGAAATGTATTGTCCGGCTAATGGAGCAAGAGGGCTGTTAGGTTGAGATAGAGCCATTGTTAATTGGTTTGGGTCTGCAATTCCGGACAGTGAGAAAATCGATTGAACTTGTTCGACTCCCTCATCCTTCTCTATTTTACTAATAATGCTTTGGATCTTTTCAAGATTGCTTATTTCAAGAGCGTCACCGGATTCCTTGGCTGTTTCAAGAACAAGGACGACGGTATTTTCACTGCTTTGTTTTTTATCAACAAAGATGTCTTGATATGTATCATATGCTTTTCTTGATTCGTAGGTTGTCGGCAATGCATCGATACCAGGGACAGTAACATCCATATCCTTAACGGGTATTAAAGCGGTAATTAAAATAATCAATGCTAAAATCGCCATAATGACTGGTCGTTTCATTACAAGGTGGGCTAATTTGCTCCAAATCCCTTCACTGCTACTGTCAATCTTAAGGATGGTAAGTGAATGAATTCGTTTACCTAATAACGACAGAAATGCGGGCAAAAAGGTAATCGCCGATAGGGCAGCGACAAGTACCACGGTCATTCCACCAATAGCGACATTGCGGAAAATATCAATCTCGATAAACATTAATCCGAGTAAACCAATAAACACACAGGATGCAGAGAAAATAATTGACCTGCCGGCAGTCGCAACGGTTGTAACAACAGCTTGCTCGACAGATGAATGTGCAATTTCTTCCTTGAAGCGATTGATAAATAGTAAGGCGAAATCAATACTCAAGGCAAGACCTATCATCGGAACAATATTTAAGATAAAAATCGTCAAATCAAAGGCGTAACTAAAGAAATATACGATGCCCATTGTTGTCGCGATGGAAATCACACCAACGATAATAGGAAGGCTGGCTGCTACTAAGCTCCCAAATGCAAGTATAAGAACGACCAATGCAATCGGTAAGCCAATCATTTCAGCTTTAGCTAAGTCTTTTTGACTAGCTTGGTTCAAATCTTTAACAATCACCGGTTCACCAGTAATCGATACATTGATGCCCTTCTCATTTTTAAGGACGGATTGGAGATGATTGATAGAATCACCTAAGCTTTCAGCGTCCTTTTCAAAAGTAAGAATCCCATATGCATAATTTTCTTTTATCATATCCGGTTGCTCAAAAGGGGATATGACCTTTTCCACTTCAGGGGTATCTGCCGCATTATCGAATGACTGATTGATAAACCGAGTCCAATCATCGTTACTGACAGATTTATTTTTCTCAAATAAGACAATAATAACGGATTTCGGCTGCTCGAAATCATCATCAAGTATTTGCCGAGTTTGTTCATATTCACCAGCATAATCAAATCCGTTTCCGCTTAATACGGATGGTAATTTCAATGCAAAAATACCAAAAACAGCAACAATGGCAATCCAGATTACAATTACTGTCCTTTTATATCGTGACATCCACAGTCCTAACGTGTTCATTAGATAAGCCTCCCTCCGCCTAAAAACCAATAATCTACTCCCATTATGACCGTTTTCACTTCGATTGTTAAATATTTGGTTATAATGGTGGAGTTTGCCCAAAAAGGTAATAGGTCATGAGTGTTCTTAATGGAAAGTTATGTCGAAAATGTGTAAAATTATATTGTAATTTATCCTAATTTTTTGAAAGGTGTTGCAAATGGAAAATTTAACGGCAGCAGGACTTATTGACGTGATCGGTGAACTTTTTTCAGATGAAACTTCGATTGCCGTTTCAAACACCACAGAATATGTTTATTATCGACCAAGTAAACGGATTGATTTGAAAATTAGTCAAGGTGACCTCGTAAAAGAAGGAACCCTAACTCATAAAGCATTAACAACTAGACAAAAAGTTTCAGAATTTATTAATCGTGAGATATTTGGTGTACCATATTATGGAATGGCGGTCCCGTTTTTCCGTGATGGGAAGATAGAAGGTTGTGTAACGGCAATATTCCCAGCGTTAAATGATGGGAAATCGATTGTGACGGTGCGCGTGCAGGACGGTTGGGTCCCAGTTCCGTTCACAAAAGTTGTGTATTTAGAGGCGAAGGACCGTAAGACTCATGTGTTCACTGAAGCGATATCAGGAACCCATAAGTACTCATTACAGGAATTTGAATATTTTCTGCCAAAGGAATCATTTATCCGCTGTCACCGTTCGTTTATCGTAAACGTAAATCATATTACGGAAATTTATCCTGATACTCATTCAACCTTTGTATTAAAGATGAAAAATGGTGATCGAATCCCTGTAAGTCAGTCTTATTCGAGCTATTTTAGAAAATTGTTATTTTTCTGATAAGTACTTTGCTGTTTAGTGTCGAAATTTAACTGTTTTGTCACAAAATTGTCTAATTTCGTCCAAATTTGGCTAGCTGTTGTACAACATCCTGTAAAATATGTCTAAAGATGTATAATAGGGGGATGGTAGCGTGGAAAACAAATTAAGCCGAATTAAAGACGTTCGTTTACACGATAAGGTAGTTTCTGCTGAAGAAGCAGCATCTTGGATTGAAGACGGAATGACATTAGGATTAAGTGGATTTACAAAATCAGGTGATGCGAAGGCTGTTCCTTATGCATTAGTAAAACGCGCTGAAACTGAAGAATTTAAAGTAAATGTTTATACTGGGGCTTCTTTAGGTGAAACAGATAAATTAATGGCTGAAGCTGGAATTATCAACAAGCGTTTACCATTCCAAGCGGATGGCGTTATGAGAAAATCAATCAATAAAGGTGAAATGCTTTATGTAGATAATCACTTATCGCAAACACCTGAATGGATTCGTCAAGGAGCAATCGATGCTATCGATTTCGCAATTTTGGATGCGGTTGCAATACTTGAAGATGGTACAATTATTCCTTCTACTTCAGTTGGTAACAACCTAGTTTTCGCTAATCATGCGAAAAAAGTTATCGTAGAACTTAACTTGGCTCATCCAGAATCATTAGTTGGTGTTCATGATTGCTATGCGCCTGCAAAACAAGGGGAGCGCGGTCCTATTCCAATCACTAAGGTTGACGATCGTATTGGAGAAATCGGAATTAAAGTTGATTCTGATAAAATTGCTGGGATTGTCATTTGTAATATTCCAGATTCTCCATCTGCTATTGTTCCTCCAGATGAAGAGACTGTAACAATGGCTAATCACTTACTTGATTTCTTACGTGAAGAAATCAAAGCTGGTCGCTTAACTGAAAGCTTAGCACCATTACAATCTGGTGTTGGTTCTATTGCAAACGCTGTATTCCATGGTTTTGGTGATTCTGAATTCACTGACTTAGAGGTTTACTCTGAAGTACTTCAGGATTCAGTTTTTGACTTAATGGATCAAGGCAAAATTAAGTTTGCGTCAGGATGTTCATTTACACTATCTGAAACAAGAAATTCAACTCTATATACAGAGTTTGATAAATATCGCGATAAAATCATTTTAAGACCACAAGAAATCTCTAACCACCCGGAGCTTATCCGTCGTATGGGTCTGATTTCTATCAATACTGCTCTTGAAATCGATATTTACGGAAATGTAAACTCAACTCATGTTATGGGTACTAACCTAATGAACGGTATCGGTGGTTCCGGAGACTTTGCTCGTAATGCACGTCTTGGTATCTTTGTAACTAAGTCAATCGCAAAAGATGGCAAAATCTCAAGTATCGTACCATTCGTATCTCACGTGGATCACACTGAGCATGATGTTGATGTAATCGTTACTGAACAAGGCTATGCAGATTTACGCGGCTTGGCTCCAAGAGAGCGCGTAGAGCTACTTATTGAAAACTGTGCACACCCTATGTACCGTGACCAATTAAGAGCTTACTATGCTGAAGCACTTGAAAGAGGCGGCCAAACTCCACACGTATTAGAGAAAGCATTGTCTTGGCATACTAACTTCAAGCAAAATGGAACTATGCTTCAAAACGTTGCTGAATTAGTATAATAAAAGATAACTAGAACAAACCCAACGGTACAAGACTAAGTTCGGCTTAGTCCTGTACCGTTTTTCTTTTGAAGCTGGTTTTATTATATGATTAAATTGGTGCGAAATTCCAACATCAATTAATCACACGCTGATATTAAAATAGTCAGATATAATAACTATTTTCTTACCTTCATGAATAAAATCATACAGAACGAACAAATACTAATCGACTTGGCTTTTTAGGTAGGTTAGTCTATAATTCTAATGAAAGTAACTTCGGAGGGGTAGAAAATGGAAGTTGACCTGGAACTTCAGGCGAAGGATTTATTTAAGGAAGTACTATGGGATGGGAATGTCGAGCAAATAGCGATTTGGCTAGATGGGGACTGGTCCGTGACATCAACAGTACATTTCGATGAAAGAAATAAAGCTTGTGAGCCTGTGTTGGTCTTGAATTTACGTGATGTTTTTGCAAAAATTGACTTTTCTTTTGACACCATCGAAGAGCTAATTAACAAAATTGAAAATATATTAAATGGCCACGAGCCAATTGATGTGTAAACTGTAATAATTATTTATTGCAGTTTTTCTTATTTAGGGTATAAGATAGATGAGGAGTTTAATAAGAAAAGCGGGTCCGCCCGCAATTGCAAACGAATTTCATAGTCAAATCTTTGATTATTTTTTACAGAAAAGGAGTTGATATTGTTGAGTAGTAAAGGTTCTCCTGATCCCGAACCGAGCAGTCCAAAGGAGGAAGTCGGATTTATACTTTTTATAAACAGGAGTGATAATGTCAATAATATCGACTCTTTAAAAGGTATGCTTACTTCCTCTCGATAATGAGGAGGTGTGAGTATGATTGAATTTTTCTATGCAAATGGAGAAAGACATATCGAAAAAATTGGTGATATCACTAAAGGCTGTTGGATTAATATGATAGCACCAAATGAAGAAGAAATTAATTATGTAGCTAATAAGCTCGACATTCCAGTTGATTTTTTTAAAGACGCACTGGATGATGAAGAACGATCACGGATTGATCGCGAAGATAATAATGTCCTCATTATTGTGGACTTTCCGTATATTACAAGTGATGATGCTGGTTTGCCGATTTATGAAACGATTCCAATTGGGATGATTATTACAGAAGAGTGTTTTATGACTGTCTCATTAAAAGAGACCCCGATATTGGGAGATTTTTATAATAATAAAATTAAAGGGTTTTATACAAATAAGAAAACAAGATTCGCTCTACAAATTTTATTTTCGATTTCCACTTACTATTTAAGATATCTTAAGCAAATCAATAAGAAAACTGATGATATTGAAAGAGGCTTGCATCTTTCAATGAAAAATAAAGAGCTTTATGCTCTGTTAGCGCTGGAGAAATCCTTAGTTTATTTCACCACATCGCTAAAATCGAACAAGATTGTTTTGGAAAAATTATTGCGGTTAAATCATTTGAAGATGTATGAAGAGGATAAGGAATTATTAGAGGACGTCATTATCGAAACGCAACAGGCAATTGAAATGGCGGAGATATATAGTACAATCCTTAGCGGAATGATGAATTCATTTGCCTCAGTTATCTCGAATAATCTAAATATGGTGATGAAATTTTTAACCTCAATTACGATTATCCTTGCTTTGCCGACAATGGTTTCGAGCTTTTTTGGAATGAATGTAGATTTGCCGTTCCAGCATAAACCGTACGCATTTACCATCATTATCTTATTTGTAGCATTCATATCCAGTCTAACAACCTTCATATTCTGGAGAAAAAAATTCTTCTAACCCTTTAACACAGCACAGTGCTGGGGGACTGTCCCCCAGCACTGTAATGCGTTAAAGGTTTTTTAATAGATACGGATTTTTCCGCTTGATACGTCTAGGTCGATTTTATGTTTGCCTGTACCGTGTGTGCCGGTTAAGGAATGATTATTACTGTTTTCACTGGTAAGTGGGAAATTACATGAGATATTTCCGCTGCTTGATTTTCCATTCAAAGTGAAGCTGGCATTGTCTGGAAGGTCGAGGTTCACAGTGCCAGAGCTTACTTCGATATCAATATCATCCACTAATTTTTTCATTTCAACAGAAAGCTCTCCAGAAGATAATTCTGCCTGTAATTTTCCTGAATAATCATCTAAATCGAGGCTGCCTGAACTGATTTCAAATTTACCAGTTTTGGTTGTAAGAGATGTAATGTCTACATTTCCAGATGAACCATCATGTTCAAAATGATCCACTTTCAAGTTCCTTAAAGTTATATTTCCTGACCCAATGTCGATAGACAAGTTGTCAAGAATCATTGGATTATTTTTGGACTCACCAGAAAAATGTATATTACCTGATCCCAAATTAATTTTCATGCTATCCTGATAATCCTCAGGGAGATAAATTCTTAATTCTTCTCGGCCAAATGAGAAAAAGTTAAACCATTTTTGCTTAGCAGTAATTGTAATCCTGTCACCACTTCGATTGACGCGTACCGTTCCTTGGCCTGTCAGCTCAGCTTTAATATCATCTCGTTTTTCCGGTATGATTGTTGTGCTTAAACTAGATACGTCGATTTCAATCGAGCCAACTTCATCCGTCACAGCTACTTGCTGTTCGCTCCTTCCAAACGGTAGCCAGTCAAAGTTAATAAAGTTCGTAAAAATCCAATATAATCCAATCAAAATAAAAAATATCACCAAGATTTTTTTCAATTCGAACCCTTCCTTTCTCTTTTCCAAAAATCTGTTCCATGCGAATTCCTCAATTAAAGCATATAATTCTAGCGAATATTTCTCAATTGAACTACCGGTTTATTTTTCTCTAAGACTTAAGACTGAAAGATGGGGGACTCGTTTTCTTTCGACAGGATTCGGCTTAGTTTACTTTTATAAAAAAAGGTGATGAACGTTTATGTGATGGGTTTTACTAGATAGCTTAAGCACTAAAAAGAACTATCGTTTGCTGAGATTTGTCGACAAAGAAGGGTTTACAAAGTCAAATAGAGGTACAATAATTTAAATTGTGTAAATATTTAGAAAAAATTACTCGAAAGATTATTTATATTTGTATACTTACAACAGAAAAATGAATTTGGAGGAGCGAAAATGACGAAACCGTTAAACCTGGACGAGCGATTTGATCAAAATGGTTCACAATCCAGTTTAGAGCTTGTATGGAAAAATGCATTGCAGCAATTAGAGTCATGGGCTGAGCAGTCAGAATATTATGATCAGGTGTTGTTAAAGGCTGTTCAAAAATATGTTGAACGAGTCGACCAAAATCGTGAAAACTTAAAAGCAATCACTGACCAATTCAATAAAGAACTTTGTGAATGGGAAGGAACTGCCCGAGATGAACTTCTGATGACTACCACAATAATGAAGCAGCTATTTCCGAAAAATTCTTATCACGATATCAATCAAGTGATTGATGATATTCACAGTAAAACAGCCAAAATTATTATGACTCCTGTCAATGCGCTAACCAGCGAACAATCTATCAGTAAATATGTACAAGCTATTGAAGGATTTATTGCACTACGTAGACAAACAAGACAGCAATACATTGAAAACATTGTGCGTTCTGCATCTGTTCTTTATGGAAATCAAAAGCTTTTTGTTGATTTATTTCAAAATCAAATTAAAGCTGTCTTTTTTCCATTGCAAAGATATATGGAGAGTTCAGTAAATCTAAAATAATAAACTTAAGGGGGAATCAGGATGCCGATTCAAAGTATTCAGGATTCGTATACTGTCCTAAACAAAATTAATGAGCTTTGGGAAAAGCAACTGAATGTTTACCTTACACTGATTAGCAATAACAAAGATTTAGAACAGCTAACAGCAAAAGCAGAAGATACACAGTTCCGGACACTTCAGATTTTTAGAAAAAATCAAGAAGTGATTGCAAGCCTTTTAAATGTACCGACAAAAAGCGATTTAAAGTTGTTAGTCAATCGGGAAAATCAAACTGAGGAAAAGCTTGATTCACTTGAAGAACAGCTATTAAGTTTAAGTGAAGTAGTCCTCTCAACTAACAAAGATGTTGAAAGCGTTATTGATGTTTCAAAGGAAATTATCAAATTAACCAAACAGCTTAAAACTGAATTAACAAGAACAAAAAAGCAGCTAGCAGAAACGAAAGATTTACAGTCAGACTTAGTGGAAATGAAGAAAGAACTTGTCCAGTTGAATAGCTTCAAGGAAGAATTCGAAGCTTTAAAAACTTTAATTGACAAAGGTGAACAAAAAGAACCTGTTGCTGCAGGAGCTTCAGGCCCAGCAAAATAGATAACAAAAAAAGGTTGACATACTAGTGTGATACAAGTATGTCAGCCTTTTTTGTTCCCAGTACATGAAAGAGCAAAGCGTTTTCGCTTTTCTAACATGCCGGCTTCTGTTTTTCGTGTTTTTGTAAAAACTCACGCAGTGTTTGATTAAAGTTGTCTTTTGCTTCCAATTTTGCAACATGACCAGCTTTCCGCATGATCACGAATTCTGAATGACCAATTTGCTTATGCATTAATAATTGGACCCAAACCGGAGTCACAGCATCATATTGACCACCGATAATTAATGTGGGAACTTTAATTTTCGGTAGTAAGCTAATATTGTTCACTTTCATCGCAGACGCAACAGACTTAATATAGGTCTCACGGTCTGGTCGATAATATTTAATAAAATGCTGATAATTTTCCTCGCTCCATGAATATAAACAAACACGGGCAGCAATTTCTCGATGCTCATCAATGGAAACGGCATTTGCTCTTAATTTTCGAACAGAATACAGTAAATACCCTATATGCTTTGGCATAAAGTGGAAGGTGCTAACGAGCATTAATGATCGGCATTTATTTGGCTTCTGACGATATATTTCCTGAGCCACTAAGCCCCCAAGTGATAACCCGCAAATGTGAGCGTTTTCAATTTCAAGCTCATCCAATAAACTAATAACATCCTTTGCGAAGCTTTCAATTGAAATACCAGTTGTAGTTTTGTAATCACCATGTCCACGAAGGTCTGGAATGATGAGTTCAAACTGATCAGCTAACTCAAATTGATTGTTCCAAGCTTCTTTCATTTCTCCTAAACCGTGTATAAGGATTAAAGGTTCACCGGCACCGAGACGTAGAAAAGGAATTCCGGAATTACTTAGATAGTAATTTCCCATGTTTTAATCCCTCCAACTTGTTTATACTACAACTTATTCCCATCCAGCGAGAAAAGTAATCAATTTAATAAATGTTTATTTTATATATATGATGAATTGACAGAAAATTACCCTTAAGTGTAAAATACATATATAGACAAGTGGAGGTGGAAAGCACTTGACAAAGGATTATGAAACTCCATCGATACAGCCTTCGAAAAATTTTGTAATGCCATTCATTTTATTGCTGTTAAGCAAAATGTCATTACACGGATATGAGCTCAGCCAAAAGCTTCAAGCATTCGGCTTTCATTCAATTGATCAAGGAAATCTTTATCGATTACTTAGACAACTTGAAAAGGAAAATCTTGTTCAATCAGAATGGGATACGACAGGTGCGGGACCGGCTAAACGGAGATACACAATAACCGATGTGGGCGTATCTTACTTGAAGGGCTATGCGAACCAGCTAGAGAGCTACCAAACCATGCTAGACCAATTTTTCAATATGTATTCTAGTTTTCTTGACCTCTATATCCCTTCATTCATGAGTGAAGGATCAAATAGAGAAAAAAATGCGAACAAGGGGAGAAAGAATAATAATGAATCCGAAGAAGAGTGATAAAGTCGTATTAAAAGCTGCTCAAAAAAAGGCTGACACGGAAAAGACCAATGCTGCGGATTTATTCGTTGATACAGTTTGGGACCAGTATGAACAAAGCCTAGAACATTCTAAACAATTTGGGGAAGAGCGTGAAGATGCATTTTTAAAGTCAGTTAAGGAAGTTATTAAATTAAATCAAGAATTCCGCAAAACTTTAACTAACTTTTATCAGGAATCAAAGAAAACAAGCGGTGAAATCGTAAAAGAGATTTCAAATAATATTCCGGGCTCAAATGAAACAAATAGCTCTGAGCTTAAAGAGCAATTCAGTGACGTTTCATCACGGATTGAAGATTTAGCGTTGACTCCAATCAAATCAACTTTTGGACTTTTCGATCGCATTGAAAAAAATATCGAAGAAAAAAGTGAATCGTTCGTGGAATATTCACGTGACAGTCGTAATCGTTGGGAAAAAGTTACAAATGAGTATGTGAAACTAACACGTAACACGCAAAAACAATTTGTTCATCGCATTGAAGAAAGTTTTAAGGTATTAGTTAATACAAAATAAAAAAGCAGCCTGATTCCTTTGTGTTTGAATCAAACTACAAAAGAGTCAGGCGCTCAAATTTTTCATTTTGTTTTTTCGTGATTTTTTAATAATTTCAATCCATAAATCGGAACCGACCACAACGCCAGCGATGATGAAGCAAAAACCGAAGATTTGAGTGGGAACAATTTTTTCATGAAGAAAAATGACTGCTCCAATCAATGCAAAAAAAGGATTTAAGTTAATAAATATGGATGTCTCAGCTGCGCCAATTTGACCAACAGAGAAATTATAAACCATGTGTCCAACCGCTGTCGCAATAAATGCGGAAGCAAAGAACACAATCCACACGCTAGTTGAGCCATTTGCTAAGCTCTCCAATCCCTCAGGCTCTACCACCAAGCTAATCAAGAACAGAGTCATTGAACCAAACAAAAGCATATATCCGGTCATCAATCTTGGGTCTAATGATTTGGCAATTTTACTAATAAAAATAAAGCTGATCGCTTGAGATAAAATGGCTATGAACACAAATAAGTCCCCAATTGAAACCGCACTGATGCTACCATCCTTTAGGACCACTAAGGCAACTCCAGTGAAGCCAAGCAATACACCCACAGACCGTGCCATTGTCATGGAAGTGCCTAAAAATGCAATTGCCAAAACGGTCGTTAATAATGGTCCGAGGCCAAGAATAAGTCCCCCGTTTGAAGCTGATGTTTCCTTTAAGCCGATTGATAAAAAATAATGATGGGCAACGACATTGAACAAGCCACCAATCATAATAAATTTGAATTCCCGCAACGTTGGCATCCGAACTTTTTTCATAAGTCCAAGAATAAAAAATACACAAACTGCTGCAGCAAATATCCGAAATGCGGTTATCGTAACAGGTGTAAATGCAGTTACCAGCAACTTTGTCGCAATGACGTTTAATCCCCAAGTTACCATGACTAAAACAAGTGTGATATAAATAAACCTCTTATTATGAGATGCCAAACCTTCAACTTCTTTCTAAAACTATATTGATTAAGTTTAATAATAATTATTATAAATTAAATATCAATACTATGGTAGAAAAATAATATTTTGTGATAATCATAACAGTTAAAGTCAGGAATTTGCCTGGATTTTCCATTAATTTACAATAAAATTGGAAATGTAAGCGTTTAATAAACAGTTGAAAAAAGTTCACACGGGTACCCTTAAGAGATGGGTTAAAATAAATATGTGCTTAATTCTATGTGACGTAATTCACATTTTGCTATTTTTATATTATTTATTTGTATTTAAAAAAAGAATAACATTTTTTGAATTTAAGATTAGTGAAAAGCAAAGGTGCTTCCACTTTTCTAGGCGAAAGGAACTGATACACATGTCGTTTTTCAAGCCGGAACAGATCGCTAATATTACAGTGGAAAACGGATACAAAAAAAGTAATTATTCGTTGCTTAAATCTGTAATTTTAGGGTTCCAGGCAGGGGCTTTTATTGCTTTGGGTTACTTGTTATTTATTCGAGTAACAGCTCCATTAACTGGTGATATAGCTGGATTAAGCTCTATTTTGGGAGCTGCCCTATTCCCAATTGGTCTAATATTAACATTAATTGCAGGTGGAGAACTATTAACAGGTAATATGATGGCTGTACCATTAGCGTGGCTAGCTCGAAAAATAAACTTTAAGCAGCTACTAGCAAATTGGACGATTATCACAGCAAGCAATTTCGTAGGTGCTCTCTTTGTTGCATACGTATTTGGACATATTGTTGGTTTGACTGAAACAGGAATATTCCTAGAAAAAACCGTGAGTATTGCTGAGCATAAACTAGAGGCAACTTTTGTTCAGGCGTTCTTTTCTGGAATAGGCTGTAACTGGTTAGTAGCAGCTGCTGTTTGGTTATCCTATGGTTCAGAGGATATGTCAGGTAAGATACTTGGTATTTGGTTTCCAACCATGACATTTGTAGCGATTGGTTTCCAGCACGTTGTAGCGAATATGTTTGTTATTCCTGCTGCGATATTTGCCGGACATTTTACTTGGCTTGAATATTTCCATAACTTCGTACCAGTGTTTTTAGGAAATGCCGTTGGTGGGTCTGTTTTTGTGGCTCTGGCTTATTATTTAGCATACAAGAAAAATATTATTACAAAGGATACTTCTGTTGTTGCCCCTAATCTGAAATTAATGAAGCGAGGCGGAATGTAGTGGCAGAGATTTCAATAGGTGCCGCCCTGATAAGATTTATTTTAGGTGGAACTGCAGTCTTGGTTGCTACTATTGTCGCGAAAAAGCTGGGCGAACGAGCAGGAGGTATCTTTGCTGCTTTTCCAGCAGTTTATTTGGCCGCCATATTAACCACTGGCCTCGATTTTAAAGGTGACGAGCTCATCAGCCAATCTGTTATCCTCTCAAAAGGTGCAATGATAGGCATGGGCATCAATATTTTCATTGCAATTATTGCCGGCTATCTGTTGCCAAGACAAGGCTGGAAGCTCGGTTTGGTACAAACGATACTATGCTGGTTGGGACTATCAACCGTTGTCGTCTTCATTACATCTTATTTATTCTAAAAAAGGTGGAACCCATGAACAAACAGGACTTATTAATTCGATTTATACTCGGCGGGACAGCCGTAATGTTTAGTTACTTAATCACGGTTTTATCACCTTGGAAGATCCTTGCGGGAATATTTGCTGCGTTTCCGGCAGTAATGCTGACAGCGGTACTAATGGTGGGAATTGCTTCAGGCTCTAAAAAGGCAGGGAAAATTGCGAACGGGTCTGTTTTTGGAATGATGGGTGGAATCGTGTGTGTCGCGACTGTGCTCCTTGTTCTCGAAAAGAGTCAGGATTGGGGCTTAAGCATCGCGCTTGGACTTGTGTTCTGGTTAGGAAGCTCAGTTGCGATAGCCTCGCTTCGTGAAAAACTTAAAAGCGGCCAGCTTCAACGCGTTTTCTTCATCCAAAAAAAGGTCTGAATCCATCCCAAATGGACTCAGACCTTTTTCGCGTTAAAGCAGTGGGGGACTGTCCCCCACTGCTTTAACGTGCTAAATTTTAATATATTTGTTGAAATGTAAGGAATATTGAGATAATATGTTTCTTAGTCAATTTAATATTCGTTTAGGAAAGGTTCATAGCTTGAGAAGTATTGTTTTGAGCTATGTGAAAAGGGAAGACGGTTAAAATCCGTCACGGTACCCGCCACTGTATTGGGGAATTCCATTGCATTATGTCACTGACTAAAGTCGGGAAGACGCATGGAATGATGATCCAAAGTCAGGAGACCTGCCTTATCCTAAACACTTCAGTAAACCTACGGGCCTATGGGTGGAAGTGTGATGGAATGCATGTCTTTATTTTTTATGATGTATTTATTTCGCACCCCTACGTCGGTAGGGGTGTTTTTTTGTTTTTATGTAGTGAAATTTAGAAAGGTGGAAGGTGGATTCAAATGAAGGGGAAGGTACTTGTAATTGGTTTTGGACCAGGGAGTTTTCAGCATATTACCGATAGAGCTAGAGCTGCTATCAGAGAAAGTAATATGATCATCGGCTATAAAACGTATGTCGACCTGATTGAAGGTTTATTGACAGAAAATCAGGAAATCGTCAGCACGGGAATGACTGAAGAAGTTAGTCGTGCTCAAGAGGCAGTGAAGCAAGCTGAGCGCGGTAACAAAGTTGCGGTGATTTCAAGTGGTGATGCCGGAGTATACGGAATGGCTGGCTTAATTTATGAAGTATTAATCGAAAAGGGCTGGAAAAAGGAATCAGGTGTTGAAGTGGAAATCGTACCAGGGATATCCGCGATTAATTCCTGTGCCTCGCTATTAGGTGCACCTGTGATGCACGACGCTTGTACGATCAGCTTGAGCGACCATCTAACACCATGGCAATTAATTGAAAGCCGTATTGATGCAGCGGCTAAAACCGATTTCGTTATTGCTTTTTATAATCCGAAAAGCGGACGACGGACTAAGCAAATTGAAGAAGCTCAAAGAATTCTCTTAAAATATCGGTCTCCGGAAACACCGGTCGGTTTAGTAAAAAGCGCATATCGTGATCGTGAGCAAGTTGTTGTAACGAACTTAAAAGAAATGCTGAATCACGAGATTGGTATGCTTACAACCGTAATTGTAGGTAACTCATCAACGGTATTACATGATGGCTTAATGATTACACCGCGAGGCTATCAGCGGAAGTATACGCTCAATCAAGCTGAACAACCACTAAAGCTCCATCAGCGCTTAACGAAGGAAGCTGAGCCGTGGTCACTAGAAGCGGCTAGCGCTGTAGAAACTCCTTTGCGCCGACCAACTCCCGCAGAAGGAGAGCCTTCGCTAAGAGACTTAGCAGAACAAGCACTGCAAATGGTAAGTGGTGATAATGATCAAACTGTAACTTTAGCGGGCGTTTACCAACCTGCAGAGGCAATTTTTGAACTAGCTGTTAGTCCTGGAGTGGCTAATAAGAAATTTACAGCCCCCCAGCTAATTACTTTAGCTGAGGTGGTTGGAGAAAATGGGGTAATGGAATATACCCAAGATCACCAAATGAAGCTCGGTATACCGACGGAAAATCCTGATGAAATTATCGAAAAATTAACTCAAGCAGGCCTTTTGTTAGCGCCGGTTGGCGATGTTTTAACAATAAAAGCTTGTGATTTCTGTGATGGAGATAAAAAGGATAGCATTCCTTATGCCGAGGAGCTACAACGCAAGCTCGGAGGAATCCAATTGCCGAAGGAGCTCAAGCTAGGCATTAACGGCTGTGGGATGGCATGCTATGGGGCTGTCAAAGAAGATATCGGAATTGTTTATCGCCAAGGTGCTTTTGATTTATTTTTAGGCGGAAAAACAGTCGGTCGCACTGGGCATCCAGGTCAGATTGTTGCAGAAGGAATAGAGCCTGACCAAATTGTTGGGGTAATCGAGAATATTATTCGAGACTATCAGGAGTATGGCTATCCAAATGAAAGATTTTTTAAATTTTTCAAACGCGTTAAGCAAGTACAAGGCTTTACACACGTGGATATTACCCCAAAACTTCAAATAACAGCAGCCCCATGTGGTGACTAATTTTTATAAAGGCTGTGTTAATGCACAATGTAGATTTTTGTCAGGTTGATTGGAGCGTAAATCAACAAAATAGACCAGCTTAGAGGTCAATCAAAATTTGAGGAGTGGACGGTATGCAGGCAGTCTTATTTGTTGGACATGGTAGTAGAGACCCAGAAGGTAATGATCAAGTCCGTCAATTTATAAAAAATATGAAAACTCAGCTCGACGAATCATTGCTCATTGAAACCTGTTTCCTTGAATTTGAAACTCCAACTGTAACTCAAGGAATCGAAGCATGTATTCAAAAGGGTGCAAGTCACATTGCAATCATCCCGATCATGCTTCTGCAGGCAGGACATTCTAAAATTCATATCCCGGCAGCAATTGACGAAGCGCGTGAAAAATATCCACATATTGGATTTACATATGGTAGACCAATTGGTATTCACGAAGAAAATATTTCAATTTTAACAAGCAGATTATTAGAGATAGACGAGGATGTCACAAATCCAAGCGATGGTGCAGCAGTGCTTTTACTAGGAAGGGGAGGCAGTGACCCTGATGCTAATAGTGATTTGTACAAGATGGCTAGACTGCTTTGGGAAAGCACGAATTATTCGATTGTGGAACCTGCGTTTATGGGTGTGACGAATCCGCTTGTCGATGAGGGCGTGGAACGGTGCCTAAAGCTTGGTGCAAAAAAAATCGTCATTTTACCATATTTCCTATTTACGGGTATATTAATCAAACGGCTTGAGAAGCTGCTTATTGATTTTTCGGCAAAATATCCAGAGATTGAATTTAAGCTAGCTAACTATTTTGGATTTCATCCGAAGTTAGAAAGTATTCTGAACGACCGTGTCAACGAAGCTTTGAACGATGAAGTAAAAATGAATTGCGATACCTGTGTTTATCGAATCGGGGCGATGGAGCATATTGAGCACCATCACCATCATGATCACGAGCACGGACATCACCACCATCACCATCACGAGCATGATGCTCACGATGATCATCATCATAACCATGAAACGTCAAAAAAGGCTGGCATTACGTTATGATTTTAGTATTAGCTGGGACGAGTGATGCTCGCGAGCTTGCCATACAAATCAAAGCTGCAGGATATGCCTTATTAACAACTGTGGTTACTGAAAATGCAGCAATCGAGCTACGTAACGCGGGGCTGGATGTCCAGGTTGGCAGATTAACTGCTGAAGAGATGTCAAGATTACTAGAGACCAAAAAGATTCGTGCTGTTGTTGATGCAAGTCATCCCTTTGCCGAAGAAGCTTCTCGTAATGCGATCAAAGCTGCTGAGCAGTCTCGTGTGCCATACATTCGATATGAGCGAGAATCTCAAAGTTATGATTATGAAAAATTAACGATTGTGGAGAGCTATGAAGCAGCAGCAGAGCTAGCTGCCCAGAAACAAGGTGTCGTCATGCTAACAACGGGCAGTAAAACCTTACAAATTTTCACTGAGAAACTACTAGGGCTTGAAGGCGTGCGCTTGCTTGCAAGAATGCTTCCTCGTATAGACAATCTAGAAAAATGTGAAAAGCTAGGTTTTCCGCAAAAAAATATTATCGCGATACAAGGTCCGTTTTCAAAGGAATTCGATAAGGCGTTGTACCGGCAATATGGTGTAACGCTGATGATTACGAAGGAAAGTGGTCAAGTCGGCTCAGTTGATGAAAAAATCGCTGCAGCCAAGGAGCTAGGAATAGAGACCATCATGATTGGAAGACCAGCTATTCAATATGGCAATGTTCAGCGTGATTTTAATAGTGTAATAAAAACATTAACTGGAGCAGTTCCATTGACTGTAACCGACATAGAAAAATAAATAAGGAGTGGTAACAAATGGATTTTCGTACAGAGTTTAAACCGGTAACGGTACAACCACAGCAAATAGAAACAGTAAGTTTTCAAATCATTGATGAAGAAGTCGGAGCACATAACTTTACACCCCAGCAATATAAAGTTGCTCAACGTGTCATTCATGCGTCAGCTGATTTTGAATTAGGTAAAAGCTTACTATTCCATCGCGATGCGATTGAATCTGGAATTAAGGCGATTAAGAGTGGCAAAAAGGTTGTCGCCGACGTGCAAATGATTCAAAGCGGCGTCAATAAAGCTAGAATCGAAAAATACGGTGGTGAAGTGAAGGTTTATATTTCCGATGCTGATGTGGTTGAAGAAGCTAAATGCTTAAACACAACGAGAGCAATTATTTCAATGCGCAAAGCAATTCGTGAAGCAGAGGGTGGAATTTTTGCAATTGGTAATGCACCAACAGCGCTGCTAGAGCTTATTCGTTTAGTTAAAGAAGGAGAGACAAAGCCAGGCTTGGTAATTGGGTTACCTGTTGGTTTCGTATCCGCAGCTGAATCTAAGGAAGAGTTGGCAAAGCTTGATATCCCGTTTATTACAAATATCGGCAGAAAGGGCGGCAGCACCGTGACAGTTGCAGCACTTAATGCTTTAACTCTACTAGCAGAGCAGCAATAAAAACTTGCATACGAGCATGAAAATAAGTGAGGACTGAACGTAAGATATGAGCGAAGTTCAAGAAACACCTCAGCAGGAAAAATTAAGACAAGGCTACACGACTGGAGCCTGTGCGACGGCGGCAACGAAGGCGGCGTTATGTGCATTGCTTACCGGAAAAACGCAAACAGAGGCGACAATATACTTGCCAGTCGGTCGCCTGGTGACGTTTCAAATCGTTGACTGTGAAATTTCAGAATTACAAGCGAGCGCGACCGTAATTAAGGATGGTGGCGATGACCCTGATGCAACTCATGGGGCGGAAATCATTGCGACGGTTTCATGGTCAGAGGGTGAAGGTATTACCCTTGACGGCGGAATTGGCGTCGGCCGGGTTACGAAAGCAGGCTTACCGATTCAAGTAGGAGAAGCAGCTATCAATCCTGTGCCGCGCAAAATGATTACAGAAACGGCTCAAGCAGTGTTGACTGAGTACAGTGTGGAGAAGGGTATTTCCATCGTGATTTCAGCTCCTAGCGGTGAGGAAATTGCTAAAAAGACGTTAAATAGCCGCTTAGGGATAATTGGTGGAATATCAATTTTAGGGACACGTGGAATTGTCGTTCCATTTTCGACGTCAGCCTATAAAGCTAGTATTGTACAAGCAATTAACGTTGCTAGAGCAAGTAACTGTGACCACGTTGTGATAACAACAGGAGGACGTAGTGAAAAATATGCGATGAAGCAATTTCCGCAGCTTCCAGAAGAAGCATTTATTGAAATGGGCGATTTTGTAGGCTTCACATTAAAAACTTGTAAGCGACTTGGAGTCAGGCGTGTCTCGATGGTCGGAATGATGGGGAAGTTTTCGAAGGTTGCGCAAGGTGTAATGATGGTTCACTCCAAAAGTGCGCCAGTTGATTTTTCTTTTTTAGCAAAAATAGCAACTGAAGCTGGAGCACCGCCCGTGCTCGTGGAAGAAATCCATCGTGCTAATACGGCGTCACAGGTCGGCGATATGATGGTTTCTGCTGGAATCCAAGCGTTTTTCAATAAGCTATCAGAGCATTGCTGCACAGCTGCGCTCAACGAGGTTGGCGGTGGCATTGAAGTCAGCACCGCACTTTATACACTAAAAGGAGAATTATTAGGGGAGGTGAGTTTGACATGACCAAAACGATTAAATTAATCGGTATCGGCGATGATGGAAGGGCGAGCTTGCTACCAATCTATGAAAAATGGATAAATGAAAGCGAAGTATTAGTTGGCGGAAAACGTCATTTAAGTTTTTTTCAAGAGTACAAAGGAGAAACGTGGACAATTGAGGGTGGGTTGACGTCCCTCGTTGAGCGTTTGCAATCAGAGACTCGTAAGGTCGTCGTGTTGGCATCAGGTGATCCGTTATTTTACGGGATTGGTAGCTTCTTATCAAGCAAGCTCCAGCTTGAAATATATCCGGCGCTTAGCTCGGTTCAACTGGCATTTGCGCGGATGGGTGAGCGCTGGCACGATGCGTATTTAACAAGTGTACATGGTCGTAGCATGACTGGACTTGCCCAGCGAATTGATGGCAGAGAAAAGATTGCGATTTTAACAGATAGCGAAAACTCACCTAATAAGCTAGCAAGCTATTTATTATCGTTTGGAATGACTGAATATAAGGCGTTTGTTGCTGAAAATTTAGGCGGTGAAACTGAGAATTGCCGCTGGTTCGATTTAGTTGAAATGCAAGATGAAAGCTTCTCTCCGCTTAACGTGGTGATTTTAAAGAAGGTAGATCACAATCCTGTATGGCCAATTGGAATCGAGGATGAGCACTTTATTCAGCGCAAGCCGCTAAAAGGATTAATTACAAAAAAAGAAGTTCGGACTTTAAGCCTTAGTGCTTTACGCTTAAAAGAGAACAGTGTTGTTTGGGATATTGGTACATGTACTGGTTCGGTCGCGATTGAAGCAGGAAAGATTGCCCGCGAAGGTAGTGTGTTTGCAATTGAAAAAAATGAAGCTGATTTGGCGAATTGCCGTGAAAATCTGGCTAAATTTCGGGTGGATGCCACGACTGTTCAAGGGAAAGCACCGGAAGGGTTAGCCAATTTTCCAGACCCGGATGCCGTTTTTATCGGCGGGACCGGTGGTGGAATGGCAGGAATTTTGGATATTTGCTGCAGCCGACTGAAACAAAATGGCCGAATTGTCTTGAATGTAGTGACAATCGAAAATTTAGCCGAAGCACAGACGGCCTTTAAGGAACGGGGCTTTAAAACGGAAATTACATTAGCGCAAATCTCGCGTAGTCAGCCAATCTTAAATTTAACTCGATTCGAAGGGTTAAATCCGGTATATATTATTGCAGCTGAGCGAGTGGAAGGGGAATAGCATGGTAGGAACGTTATATGGCTTAGGAGTAGGACCTGGGGATCCGGAATTAATCACCGTCAAAGCTTTCCGAAAATTAAAGGAATCGGCGGTGATTGCGTATCCGAAAAAACAACGAGGCAGTAAGAGCTATGCCCAAAAAATTATCGATGCTTATTTTAAACCACAGGAAAAAGAACTAATTGGTCTTGTTTTTCCAATGACGAAAAATCAAGAAGTTCTAGACCAGAAGTGGAATGAAACGGTTGAGCATGTATGGGAGAAATTGCGTGAAGGTAAGGATGTTGCGTTTGTTACAGAAGGAGATCCGTTATTATATAGCACCTTCATTCATATGATGCGATTGATGCAGGAGCGCTATCCAGAGGTGCCAATTGAGGTTGTACCAGGGATTTCTTCAATCAATGGGGCAGCTTCACGTTTAGGCTTACCGCTTGCTGATGGCGACGAAAAGGTGGCCATCGTCCCGGCTCGTGATGATTATGAGGCGATGAAAAAAGTGTTGGAAGACAATGACTGCGTTATTTTTATCAAAGTCGCGAAGGTTATTGAATCGATGCTGGCGTTATTGCGCGATATGAATTTACTGGATAAGGCATCTGTTGTCACAAAGGTTACTTCAGATGAAGAAATGATTTGGAAGGCGTCAGAGCTTGAAGGTGTCGAGCTGCAATATTTATCGTTAATGGTGGTGAGAAAATAAATGAAACTTTACATAATTGGTGCTGGCCCGGGAGATCCCGATTTAATTACGGTAAAAGGCTTGAAGTTGTTGCAGGAGGCGGATGTCGTGCTCTATGCAGACTCGCTGGTTAGTGAGGATTTGGTGAATAAATCCAAGCCAGGAGCAGAGGTTTTGAAAACGGCTGGAATGCATTTGGATGAAATGGTCGAAGTCATGGTTGAGCGGTTGCGTGCTGGCAAGAAGGTTGTTCGCGTTCATACCGGCGACCCTGCAATGTATGGAGCGATTATGGAGCAAATTTCCTTGTTGAAAAAAGCTGGCGTTGCTGTGGAAATTATTCCTGGAGTGAGCTCGGTATTTGCGTCTGCGGCAGCAGCACAAGCAGAGTTAACAATTCCTGATTTGACGCAAACGGTCATTTTAACACGTGCAGAGGGGCGCACTCCAGTTCCGGAATTGGAAAAATTACGAGATTTAGCTTCTCATCAATGTACGATTGGTCTATTTTTAAGTGCGACTTTAACGAAAAAGGTTGTTCGTGAGCTGCTTGATGCAGGCTGGAGCAAGGACACGCCTGTTGTTGTTGTATATAAAGCAACATGGCCGGATCAACAAATCATTCGTACCACTGTGGAAAAATTAGATGAAGCAATGCGGACGAATGGTGTCAGGAAACAGGCGATGATTTTAGCCGGCTGGGCGCTTGATGAAAATATTCATAATAAAGAGTATCGTTCAAAGCTGTACGATAAGCATTTTACGCACGGCTTTCGTCGAAAGGTTGATGCGTAGTGATTACGTTAGCTGAGGGACAGATCCCCGAGGTTCGAGTTGACGGTGATTATGCGATAGTGGCCATCACGAAGCATGGAGTTGAAATCGCGCGAACGCTCGGACAATCATTCCAAAATGCTGATGTCTACTACATGTCAAAGCTTGCCAAGGGCGATGAAAAACGACAGGGCATTCAGCTGTTTGAAGGCAGCGTCCGCCTGTTGTTTCCCGCGTTGTTTCCTAAGTATAAAGGATTGATTGTGATTATCTCGCTCGGTGCGGTGGTGAGAATGATTGCTCCACTTCTGAAGGATAAAAAGATTGACCCTGCAGTTGTCGTCATTGATGATAAGGGCGAGCATGTGATTAGCGTGTTATCAGGTCATCTTGGCGGTGCAAATGAATTAACGCATGAAGTTGCCGGGATGTTAGCTGCTCGTCCAATTATTACGACGGCCTCTGATGTGGGGCAAACAATTCCTGTCGATTTGTTCGGAAAGCGATTCGGCTGGGTTTGGGACTCGGCTGAAAAGCTAACTCCGGTTAGTGCAGCGGTAGTGAATGAGGAAGCTGTGGCGATTGTCCAGGAGTCTGGGGAAAAAGGGTGGTGGGAATATAACCGGCCAATTCCTGGGCACTTTAGCGTCTTTGATTCGGTAGATGCGGCGCTCAGAGCAGGCGGTTTTTCGGCTGCGTTAGTCATTACCCATCGTTTGTTGAAAGAAGACGAGTCTGATGTGATTCTCGAGAATGGTGTGTTGTATCGACCAAAGGTTCTGGCGCTCGGAATCGGCTGTAATCGGGGAACATCTGCCGAGGAAGTTGAAGCGGTTATCGATGAAACGTTGCTTGATTTAGGATTTTCAAAGAAAAGCGTGAAGGCTATATGCACGATTGATTTGAAAAAGGATGAAATTGGGCTGCTTGAAGTTGTTGAGAAAAATGGCTGGGAGTTTGTTTATTACTCGCCAGAAGTGTTGAATTCGGTTGATATTCAGGACCCTTCTGAAACGGTGTTTAAGTATACAGGTGCATACGGTGTAAGCGAGCCAGCAGCGATGTTGTATAGTGGTTGTAACGAACTTGCGCTAGTAAAGAAAAAATCAGGCAATGTCACGATTTCGGTGGGGATTATTGATTATTGATTGATGCCCGTAAAGTTTGAAAAATAGCAAGAGCGGTAACCATAGAGCTCGAATGGTGCCCGCAGAGCTTGAAAAATCGCAAGAGCGGTAACCATAGAGCTCGAATGGTGCCCGTGGAGCAAGAAAAATTGCGAGATCGGTAACCATAGAGCCCGAATGGTGCCCGCAGAGCTTGAAAAAGAGGAAGAGCGGTAACCATAGAGCCCGAATGGTGCCCGCAGAGCAAGAAAAATTGCGAGATCGGTAACCATAGAGCTCGAATGGTGCCCGCAGAGCTTGAAAAATCGCAAGAGCGGTAACTATAGAACCCGAATGGTGCCCGCAGAGCAAGAAAAATTGCGAGATCGGTAACCATAGAGCTCGAATGGTGCCCGCAGAGCTAGAAAAAACGCAAGAGCGGTAACTATAGAACCCGAATGGTGCCCGCAGAGCAAGAAAAATTGCGAGATCGGTAACCATAGAGCTCGAATGGTGCCCGTAGAGCAAGAAAAATTGCGAGAGCGGTAACCATAGAGCTCGAATGGTGCCCGTGGAGCAAGAAAAATTGCGAGAGCGGTAACCATAGAGCTCGAATGGTGCCCGTAGAGCAAGAAAAATCGCAAGATCGGTAACCATAGAGCCCGAATGGTGCCCGTAGAGCAAGAAAAATTGCGAGAGCGGTAACCATAGAGCTCGAATGGTACCCGTGGAGCAAGAAAAATTGCGAGATCGGTAACCATAGAGCCCGAATGGCAGTGGGGGACTGTCCCCCACTGCTTTAGTGCGATAAATTTTTAGTTGAAAAATAACAAATATTGAGATAATATGAGTCTGAGTTCGTTTCTAATAATCTATTACTATAATAATTAAATAGTTGTTTAGAAAGGTGCATAACTGTAGTTTAGGTTGTGTGAAAAGGGAAGACGGTGTAAATCCGTCACGGTACCCGCCACTGTAATGGGGAGTTCTATTGAATTTGTCACTGATGAAAATTGGGAAGACACATGGAATGGAGAACCAGAGTCAGGAGACCTGCCTTTATCTAAACACTTCTGTAACCTACGGGCTTATGGGTGGAAGTGTGAAGAAATACATATTTTTGTTTTCCGTTATATGTAAATTCGCACCCCTGCTTTAGTAGGGGTGTTTTTTGTGGTCTTTCGGTTTAAGGTTTTTAGATAGCTTTAAAGTGCTAGAGAGGCTCTATGGAACAAAAGTAGCCCAAGAAACGGAAGAAGTGTCTCATAGAGAGGCTCTATGGAACAAAAGTAGCCCAAGAAACGGAAGAAGTGTCTCATAGAGGGGCTCTATGGAACAAAAGTAACCCAAGAAACGGAAGAAGTGTCTCATAGAGAGGCTCTATGGAACAAAAGTAGCCCAAGAAACGGAAGAAGTGTCTCATAGAGAGGCTCTATGGAACAAAAGTAGCCCAAGAAACGGAAGAAGTGTCTCATAGAGAGGCTCTATGGAACAAAAGTAGCCCAAGAAACGGAAGAAGTGTCTNACAAAAGTAGCCCAAGAAACGGAAGAAGTGTCTCATAGAGAGGCTCTATGGAACAAAAGTAGCCCAAGAAACGGAAGAAGTGTCTCATAGAGAGGCTCTATGGAACAAAAGTAGCCCAAGAAACGGAAGAAGTGTCTCATAGAGGGGCTCTATGGAACAAAAGTAACCCAAGAAACGGAAGAAGTGTCTCATAGAGGGGCTCTATGGAACAAAAGTAGCCCAAGAAACGGAAGAAGTGTCTCATAGAGGGGCTCTATGGAACAAAAGTAGCCCAAGAAACGGAAGAAGTGTCTCATAGAGGGGCTCTATGGAACAAAAGTAGCCCAAGAAACGGAAGAAGTGTCTCATAGAGGGGCTCTATGGAACAAAAGTAGCCCAAGAAACGGAAGAAGTGTCTCATAGAGGGGCTCTATGGAACAAAAGTAGCCCAAGAAACGGAAGAAGTGTCTCATAGAGAGGCTCTATGGAACAAAAGTAGCCCAAGAAACGGAAGAAGTGTCTCATAGAGAGGCTCTATGGAACAAAAGTAGCCCAAGAAACGGAAGAAGTGTCTCATAGAGAGGCTATATGAAAAAAAAAGCACCCAATAAACGCAAGAACTGTCTCATAGAAAGAATGCCAACATCCATCTCTAAAAATCAACCATATTAGGAACCCATTCAACCCAAGAAAGGGGGCAACAAATATGTCAACAACAACATCTCGAAGGCTTGTTATTGCTGGAACTGGTAGTGGTGTCGGCAAAACGACGCTCACCATCGGTCTTATGGCCGCCTTCAAACAAAAAGGTTACACTGTCCAAGGCTTCAAATGCGGTCCAGATTACATTGACCCTACTTATCACACGGCTGTAACCGGAAGACCATCCAGAAACCTTGACAGCTGGATGTTAAACCACGACCTCGTCAAAGAAATCGTCCAAAAAAACAGTCAAAATGCCGACATTTCTATCATTGAAGGCGTTATGGGCTTTTATGACGGTAAGGACCCGCGCACAAATGCCGGTTCTACTGCTGAAATCAGCATCATAACAAAAAGTCCGGTCGTTCTCATTGTGAATTGTGCGAGCATGGCTCGGAGTGCAGCAGCCATCGTTAAAGGCTTTCAGTTGCTTGACCCAGAAACGAATATTGTCGGTGTTATCGCCAACCGTGTCGGCAGTGAGGGGCATTACAAAATTGTCAAAACAGCGATTGAGCAGGAATGTAGCATTCCGGTCGTCGGTTATTTAAAGCGTGATGTAGACCTCACAATTCCCGAGCGCCACCTCGGACTTGTACCATCAATTGAGCGCGGTGAGCTCGACAGCTTTTTTGAAAAATTAACACAAACAATTCTTGAAACCATTGATGTCGATCAGCTTTATGACTTGGCTCAAGCACCAGACCTTGAAATCGCCTCGAGCCAATTTGCGAAGCGCTCTGAAAAACAAAACGTAAGAATCGCGGTGGCAAAGGATGCCGCGTTTAATTTTTATTATCAAGAAAATTTCGAGCTGCTTGAAGCCTATGGCGCTGAGCTCGTGCCATTTTCGCCATTAGCTGGCGAAGCTCTTCCAGAAAATGTTCATGGACTTTATCTTGGCGGTGGATTTCCGGAGGAGTTTGCCCACGAATTAGCAAATCAAACAGACGTTAAGGAATCGATTAAAGCAGCAATTACAAATGGATTGCCAACTTTAGCGGAATGCGGAGGCTTTATGTTTTTAACAGAAGCAATCGAAACCACCGATGGACAACAGTTTGAAATGGTGGGTCTCATCCCTGGTAAAGTTAAAATGCAAACTAAATTAGCAGCCCTGGGATATCGTGAAATAACCGGCACACCTAGAAATTTCCTCCTACCGGAAAATGTACAAGCAAAGGGCCATGAGTTTCACTATTCAACATTTGAACCTTCTGCTGAAATTACACCCGCTTATGTCACGAAAGGAATGCGAGGAAGGAAGCCAGAAGGCTATTTAAAGGGAAGCTTGATTGCTGGATATACCCATTTCCATTTTGGCTCATGTCCAGACATGGTAGAATATTGGGTAAACAAGTGTAAGGAGAACAAACATGACTAAAGCTCTTCCCATTATGTTTCAAGGTACCCATTCGGATGCTGGAAAAAGTGTGATTGTGACGGCATTCTGCCGGATTTTTGCGCAGGATGGCTGGAAAACAGTGCCGTTTAAATCGCAAAATATGGCGCTAAACTCCTATATCACCGTTGATGGAAAGGAAATTGGCCGGGCTCAAGGTGTACAGGCAGAGGCTGCAAAAACGATGGCAACAACGGATATGAACCCGATTTTACTTAAGCCGAATCGCGGCAATCAAGCTCAAGTTGTAGTGCATGGCAAGCCTTATAAAAATATGGAGGCGGGTGCGTACCGTCAGGATTTTTATCAGCAAGGGCTACAAATGATCAATGATGCGCTCGAGCGTCTATCGGAAGATAACGAACGGATTGTGATTGAAGGGGCAGGTAGTCCGGCAGAGATCAATTTGAATGACCGCGAAATGGTCAATATGCGAGTAGCGCGAATGGCAAATGCACCGGTAGTTTTAGTTGGAGATATTGAAAAAGGTGGCGTATTTGCGAGTTTAGTAGGCACCTTGCAGCTACTAGAACCGGAGGATCGTGACCGCGTTATTGGTGTGGTGATTAATAAATTTCGTGGAGACGTGAAGCTTTTGGAATCGGGCTTACAATGGTTTGAAGAGTATACAGGTAAACCAGTGCTTGGGGTGGTTCCTTACTTACAAAACTTAAATATTGATGCTGAAGATTCGGTGATTTTAGACCAGTACACATCACAGCAAAATCACGAAAAAGAAATTGATATCGCTGTGATTCAGTATCCAAGAATCTCAAACTTCACGGACGTTGATCCATTTTTTGTTGAGGAAGATTGCTATGTTCGCTTCATTACGTCAGCGGATCAATTGAAAGAACCAGATTTAATTATTTTACCAGGAAGTAAGAATACAATAGATGATTTCCAATTTTTACAGGAAAGTGGTTTAGCTAGTAAAATAATTGATTTACATAATCAGAAAAACACAAGGATTTTCGGGATTTGCGGCGGCTTTCAAATGCTTGGTGAGTCCATTAGTGATCCATTTGCAATTGAATCGACAAAGGCATTGTCAGACGGTCTGGGGCTTCTGCCGGTGCAAACGACCATCACTAAAGAAAAAACAACAGTGCAATCTCAAGGGCAAATTAACTTTTGTGATAAAATATTCAAAGTAGAAGGTTACGAAATTCACATGGGTAGCTCAATGATCTCCGAGGACGGAGAAGAGCTGATTACGACAGAGACAGGTACAGATGGTTGTAAAAATAAGGATGAAGATGTTGTTGGAACATATTTCCACGGGATTTTCCATAATGATGAGCTGCGGGAAACATTAATCAATGAAGTTCGTAAAAGTAAGGGCTTAGCGCCAATATATGAACGTGTTTCCTTCAATCAATTAAGGGAAGAGGCGTTTGATCGACTGGCAGACCACGTTCGAGCGCATGTTAATATCGGTTTTATTGAAGAAAAAATGATAGAGTTTCAAAAAAGGAGTGTAATAAAATGATTGAGCAATTAACTGCAATTCAACCAGTGAATAAGGAAAAAGGTAAACAGGTAGCTCAGTACATTGATACGTTAACTAAGCCAATCGGCAGTCTTGGCAGATTAGAGGAGCTTGCGATTCAGCTTGGCGAAATTACAGGAGAAGATTTTCCGACTGTAACACCTCCTGCGGTTATCACTTTTGCTGCTGACCATGGAATTGTGAAGGAAGGCGTATCGGCTTATCCACAGGAAGTGACAGCGCAAATGGTGTTGAACTTCCTACATGGTGGCGCGGGAATTAATGTATTTAGCCGTCAAATTGGCGCGAAATTTGAAATCGTTGATGTTGGGGTTGCGTCTGATATGGAGCATCCAGGCCTGACTTCGAAAAAGGTTCGCTACGGAACTGGTAACTTCCTTGTTGAGGATGCAATGACTCGCGATGAAGTAGAACAAGCTTTAGCAGTTGGCTACGAGCGTGCTCAGAAAATGTTTGATGAAGGCGCAAAATGCTTAATCGTCGGTGAGATGGGAATTGGAAACACTACTCCGAGTAGCGCAATCACAGCGGTACTAAGTGGAAAGGATATTACTGAGCTAGTTGGAAGTGGTACGGGAATTGATTCTGAGCAAATTAAACATAAACAAGCGGTGATCAAGCGCTCAATCGAAGCGCGCCAGGCTGACCCAAGCGATCTTATCGATTTGTTAGCAAAACTTGGAGGCTTGGAAATAGCTGCGATGACTGGCGCTATGCTTGCAGCGGCGGCTAATCGGTTACCAATTTTATTAGATGGTTTTATTTGTACCGTTTCAGGGTTATTAGCAGCGGGAATCAATGAGAATGCACGTGATTATATGATTGTAGGGCACCGTTCGGTTGAGATAGGCCACGATGTTGCCATCAGCCTACTTGGAAAAAAACCATTGCTTGATCTTGGCTTCCGTTTAGGTGAGGGTACAGGTGCAGCGGTTGCCTTCCCGATTTTACAATCAGCAACACTCATGTTGAAAGAAATGGCAACATTTGCATCAGCTGGTGTGTCAGGTAAAGAATAGGTGTCAGGGGGAGCAATTGTGGAGGGATTGGTATATTTAGTTGGTGCGGGTCCGGGGGATCCGAAATTAATTACAGTTTATGGAATGGAGTGCATTCAAAAAGCGGATGTTGTCCTTTACGATAGGCTTGTTAATGAGAAATTATTATCTTATGCTAAGCCGGAGGCCGAGCTCATCTTTGTTGGCAAGCTGCCTGGCAAGCATGAGGTCATTCAAGACAGAATCAATGAGCTATTGGTGGAGCATGCAAAGCTAGGCAAGATTGTTACGCGCCTTAAGGGTGGAGATCCATGCGTGTTTGGTCGAGGCGGTGAAGAAGCTGAGATTTTGGCTGAACAAGGTCTTCGTTTTGAAATCGTGCCTGGAATTACGTCAGGGATTGCGGCACCAGCATATGCTGGGATACCGGTCACTCACCGCGATTTTGCATCAAGCTTTGCGATTGTAACGGGTCACGGTCGTGCTGAAAAGAATGCGGACGGCATTAATTGGGGAGCATTGGCAACTGGAATTGATACGATTGCCTTTTATATGGGCGTTGGCAATTTACATTATATTTGCGAGCAGCTGATCGCTCATGGAAAAAGTAAAGAAACTCCAGCAGCACTCATCCAATGGGGCACAACAGAAAAGCAGCGGACCGTTACAGGGACGTTGGAAACAATCGAAGCAGTGGCTACGCAAGCAAACATCACTCATCCAGCGATTGTCTTAGTCGGAGATGTGATTTCAATGCGTGAAAAAATACAATGGTTTGCTGAAGCGGAAGGCAATGCGTAATTACTCAATAGCGTTTGGGGCTTAATTAGTTAGTGTCAGGAAAAATAGTACTTAATAGCGTGCATTGATGCCGTGGTTTTGTGGTGAATGCGGAAAATAAGTAGTCAATAGCGTGTATTGATGCCTTGGATTTGCAATGAAGGCGAAAAATAAGTAGTCAATAGCGTGTATTTATGCCTTGGTTTTGTGGTGAATGCGGAAAATAAGTAGTCAATAGCGTGTATTTATGCCTTGGTTTTGTGGTGAATGCGGAAAATAAGTAGTCAATAGCGTGCATTGATGCCTTGGATTTGCAATGAAGGCGGAAAATAAGTAGTCAATAGCATGCATTGATGCCTTGGATTTGCAATGAATGCGAAAAATAAGTAGTCAAAAGCATGTATTCACGACTTAAATTTGCAATGAACACGAAAAATAGGTACTCAATCAGCAACAGAAGGGAAGGTGGAGCGAACAATGAACGAGAAACAACAAGGTTTAGTATTAGTCTACACTGGAGACGGTAAAGGAAAAACAACTGCAGCACTAGGAATCGCGGTCCGAGCTACAGGTCGCGGCAAAAAGGTATTAATGATTCAATTTATAAAATCGCCAGACCGCAGCACGGGCGAGAAGATTATGTTTGAAAAAATCGGAATCGAGATGCATCAGCTTGGAATTGGCTTCACCTGGACAAAAACACCTGAGGAGCATCGCGAGGCACTGCGCCAAGCATGGGCATTTACAAAGGAAAAAGTAAATTCCGGAGCATACGATGTTGTAATTTTAGACGAGCTTAACAATGCTTTGGCAATCGACAGCTTTCCAATTAATGATGTATTGCCGCTTGAGGAAGTTCTCGAGCTCATTAAAAACCGCAACCGCGATATGCACTTAATCATCACTGGGCGTTCAGCCAAGCCAGAAATTATTGAAGCGGCTGATTTAGTAACAGAAATGAAGGAAGTTAAGCATTATTATCAGGACGGAATTCCTGCCGTGAAAGGGATTGAATACTAATGGCGTGGATTGAAAAATACGGCCATGGTGGAGATTTGTTAACAGCTCAAACGCAATTTGGTTTGGGCTCTACTCCGCTGCTTGATTTTAGCGCGAATATTAATCCGCTCGGACCGCCTCCAAAAGTGATGCAAACGATAAAAGAGCAGCTTGAAACCATCGTCCACTATCCGGATCCTGCTCAAAGAAAGCTAAAAGAGAAGCTAGCCCGTCGCTTAGAGCTTCAAACCGAGCAAATCATCATTGGTAATGGCGCTGCAGAATGTATGGCTCTAATTATTTTAGCGCTCGAGCCGAAGACCGTTGGGGTTGTTTATCCATGCTTCTCAGAATATGAGAAGCTTTCAAATGCTTTTGGGGCAAAAATTAAAGCTTGTTACGGTCGGGCTGAACAGCAGTTCAAACCGAAACTACAAGATTTATTTGCCTTGTTTAATGAGGTTGATTTGGTGTTTATCGGTCATCCGAACAATCCAACAGGAGTCATCTACAGCCTTGCCGAACTTGAGGAAATTGCAGCTCAAGCTGAGTCCACAAACACTTACCTCGTTATCGATGAAGCATTTATTGATTTTATCCCGAAAAATAAACAAGTTACACTGCTACCAAATTTAGAGCAGTACAAGAACATCATCTTCGTTCGTTCGATGACGAAGTTCTATGCAATTCCAGGTTTGCGTCTTGGCTTTGCAGTGGCTCAGCCTGAAATCATTGCAAAATTACAAAACAAACAAGTAACCTGGAGTGTCAATCAGCTCGCGCTCACCGCTGGGGAGATTTGTTTGGACGAGATACAATATGAAGAAGAAACGATTGCTTTAATTGAGGAGCAACGGGAATATTTGAAGCAAGCAATACAAGAACGATTTGGTTGGTTTGTTTTTTCTGGACAAGCCAATTTTCTATTAATAAGACTACCGCAATCAATGAACGTCGCTAAGCTACAATGGGAAATGGGCAAACGAGGAGTTATGATTCGCTCCTGTGCGATGTATCCGGGCTTAACGGACCAGGATTTTCGAATTGCGGTTCGAACAAAGCAGGAAAACGATCAACTCCTATCAGCTTTGCAAAAAGTGGTTGATGAAGGAGGCGCGAATTTATGCCGATAACATATATAACGGGTGGTGTTCGCTC
This sequence comes from Bacillus marasmi, assembly GCF_902168435.1. Lineage (GTDB taxonomy): Bacteria > Bacillota > Bacilli > Bacillales > Cytobacillaceae > Bacillus_BU > Bacillus_BU marasmi. Next base: position 270,538 of record NZ_LR656168.1, on the reverse strand, counting down.
CGGTAAAAGCGAATTTGCTGAAAAGCTAGCGACAGATTTCAAGCAGCCAGTCCTTTACGTCGCATTTGGTGTCAATACAGATAGCGAGATGCAGGAGCGGATTGAAAGGCATCAAGTTCGCCGCCCTCATACTTGGGGGACAGTTGAAAAGCCATACGAGCTCCTCGCACCAACTAATCAATATCAAGGCTACGAGATTGTCTTAGTTGATTGTTTTTCAACTTGGCTGACAAATCGGCTTATTCTAATTCCAGAAGTTGAGCTTCGTAACGAAAAGTATCGAATCGAGATTCTAGAAGAGGTTCAAGCCTGGTTAACAAGAATTGCAGAAATGCCGCAACGCATCATAATTGTATCCAGCGAGGTTGGTTTAGGTGGAGTTGCGATGTCTACACTGGGGCGTCTATTCCATGATTTGCTTGGAGAGTGCAATCAGTTAATCGCTCAAGCTGCGGATGAAGCTTATGCGGTCCTTTCTGGGTTACCATTGAGGTTGAAACCATGAAGGCATTTTTAGCAGCACTCATGTTTATGACGCGAATTCCGTTACCTCAAGTGAATATATCTAAAAACCAATGGCATAAAAGTGCTCGCTACTTTTCTCTTGTTGGCCTTGTTATTGGAGGAGTACTTTATCTTGCTTCATTAACATTGCAGCAGTTTTTCCCAGCCACCATCACCTCATTTTTCGTGGTATTGCTTTGGATTTGGATTACTGGCGGTTTACACATTGATGGTTGGATGGATTTAACTGATGGATTTGGCTCAAATAAGAGTCGCGAGCAAATTCTTGAAATCATGAAGGACAGTCGCGTTGGAGCAATGGGTGTTATTGCCGCGATTTGCTTAATTGGCGGCAAATGGATTGCTGTATACGAACTGCTTCAACATGAAAATGCCATCATTTTGTTATTAAGTCCGATAATTGCTCGGTTTTTATTAATTAATGCGATTCGCTTTTTTCCTTATCGTAATCAAGGGGGAATTGGCGAAGGGCTGCGCGCAAATTTGTCGTGGTTGGCAATTTTTTTGAATTTTTTATTTATTTTAGCGCTGTCTTATTATTTAATAGGAATGAACGGCTTTATATTGTTATTTTTCACAGCCATTTTTAGTGGGCTGCTTGTCGTTACGATTTTTAAAAAATTAGGAATGTTAACGGGAGACTGTTATGGGGCGCTCGTTGAGTGGAGTGAGTCTGTCTCTTTGTTTATCGCCTTAGCAATCTGGGGGCTGATGTAATGCAAATCATCTTTGTCAGACATGGAGAAACAGATGAAAATGTAGCTCGGAAATATCTGGGGCATACCGATGTCACCTTAAATGAAACCGGTAAACAGCAAGTTTCTCGATTTTCACAAGTAATGAAAGAATCATGTAAGATTGACATTAGCGCAATCTACACAAGTGATTTAATCAGATGTCAAGAAACCGCAAATATCATTGCAACAAGCCTTAATCTGGAGCATGCTCCAACTCTTGCTCCGCCGTTGCGGGAACTGAACTTTGGCAATTGGGAATGCTTCACCTACGAGCAGATTATGGCTGATGACCCTATCATGGCAACGAAATGGTATGACAATCCATTTGAAATAGCGCCGACTAATGGAGAAACGCTGATTCAGCTTGGTGCGCGCTTCGATACGTGGTTTGAACAATTGCTTCACCAAACTGATATTGATGAAAAAATAATGATAGTTTGTCATGGCGGACCAATTCGGTGGTTTACTAGTAAATGGCTGCTTGGTGACGAAAAGCAGTATTGGCATGTTGAGGGAATTAAGCACGGATGTGGTCTAATTGTCGGTTATAATAAAAATGAAAAACAGTTTACGGAAGTAAAATACATATAGAATTAATGCGAGGAATGAATTATGCAGCCTTTCAAACAACAAAATGTCTATCAATCTACGGTTTGGCCAGAGCTCATCATTGAAAAAAAGGAAGACCATTTATTACTACAATTGACAGAGAAGCTACAAACGTTAAGTAGTGCTGTATATGGCGGTGGTCTCCACGAAGCCAGCCATTTTGTGAATTGGAAGGTTCCGCTTGATTATTCTTCAATTGATCCGACTTTGTTAATGGAGCAGAAACTTACGGAATGGGGCTATCCGCTTAACGAAAGCCTTGGTCTGCAAACTGCAGCCTATATTCACACAGCGTCAATCCAAGAAATGGTTGGCGATGAGTTTAAAATGGTATGTGTAGCCACTGCGGGAGTTGGAAATAGCGCCCGGGCGGGTCGGGTACGCGAAACCTTCCCTGCTTACCAATGTTCAACGATTAATGTGTTTTTATTTATTGATAGCAGCATGACCCCATCCGCTGTCATCAATTCAATCATCACTGCAACAGAAGCGAAATCTGCTGCACTGCAGGACTTACAGGTTCTTGATGAGAATGGGGAAATTGCGACAGGGACAACAACGGATTCTGTTGTGATCGCGTGCAGTCAAAATGACTCGCAATATCGTACTCATCAATTTGCGGGAGTTGCAACATCAATCGGAAATGCGATTGGATGTCTTGTATATGACGCAGTATATGAAGTGGTAAAAAATCAGGAGGCTCCCTATTAACGATGTTTATTCATGCAATTTATATTTTTATAGCTTATTTAGTAGATTTAGTAGTAGGCGATCCGCGATTTTTACCGCATCCTGTTGTGATAATCGGAAAGTTTATCAGTCGTCTGGAAAAAATAATTCGAAAGATTTTTACGAGAGAGGAGCAGCTTAAAAAAGCTGGACTGCTGTTCCCGCTCGTGATTGTCGGAGGTACATACTTAATCGTATCCCTCCTCATTTACGGTGCAGGCCTTATTCATGAATGGCTAGCGATTGCGCTTGAGATCTGGTTAATTTCTACGACGATTGCCGTTAAGGGTCTTGGTGAAGCTGGGATGGAAGTATACCGTCATTTGAAAAATAATGATCTTGCAGAGGCGCGAAAAAGTCTTGGCATGATTGTAGGTCGCGATACCGATCACCTTGATGAAAGTGAAATTTCACGCGGCACAATTGAAACGGTTGCTGAGAATATTGTTGATGCAATCATTTCGCCGTTGTTTTTTGCGGTTATAGGTGGAGCGCCATTGGCGATGGCTTATCGAGCCGTGAATACATTGGATTCAATGGTCGGCTATAAAAATGAGAAATACATAAATCTTGGCTGGGCTTCAGCTCGATTGGACGATGTAGCAAATTTTATCCCGGCGCGGTTAACGGCGATAGTCCTTTTGTTTGCAGTCTGGATGAAGGCGTTTAATGTAAAAAATACATTCATCATGATTTTGCGTGATGCCCGTAAACATCCAAGTCCCAATTCTGGATTTACCGAAGCAGGCGTTGCAGGGGCTTTGGGAATTCAGCTTGGTGGGTTAAACTATTATGGCGGCATTGCTTCAAACCGAGCTAAAATGGGCGAGGCTACACGTAAAATTAATGCAGATGATATCATTAATACGATACGAATTATGATGCTCACTACATTTTTATTTGGTGCATTTGTACTTACGATCACGTTTGCGATGAATTTTGTATGATTTTTTAAGGAAGACTGGTGGAATTATGATCATTGGAAAGGGTAGCTGCAACGGGACATTTGGAGAATTGGTTCAAGGCGTTCTTGGTGAACGTCCTTTTTTGGTTACCCTGCCAATAAATGACCTTAAAAGCGAGGCAACGTTTGTCCCCAATCCGGATACTTTAGAGATTGTAGGACCTACTGGGAAAATAAAAGCCGTTACTGCCTGTAAAAGGCTGTTAGAGTTTTTGGATATAAATTGTGGCGGCACCCTCTTAATACAATCGAATATTTTAGAGGGAAAAGGCATGGCCAGCAGCTCAGCTGATATTGTGGCGGCGCTTCGAGCTGTTGCTGATAGTTTTGATTTAAAGCTCACCGAAGAAATGATTTCCAAGATTGCAACCGGAATCGAACCGACTGATGGGGTGATGTATCGTGGAGTAGTTTCTTACGACTACATCTCAGGGGAATTGATAGAGAAACTAGGGGAGATGCCCGATTTTTCTCTGATTGGCATGGATTTAGGGGATATTGTTGATACAATCAAATTTAATCAAATCCCAAAGCAGTACTCGAATGAAGATCGAGCTGAATTTCTTGAGGCTTATGAAATTCTTAAGCGTGGAATGTTAAATCAGGATTTATCATTAATTAATAAAGCATGTACCATAAGTGCACGGATTAATCAGAAATTTTTACCTAAACCTTATTTCTCAGAGTATGAAGAACTGGCAAAAGAATACGAGTGTGGAATCGTGACCGGGCACAGTGGCACTGTCTTAGGGTTAATGTCAAAGCTTGATAATCAATATTTGGATGAACTGATGCTTAAAATTTCAAAGTCAATTCCACATCCATGGTTTATATTTAAAAATAAAATGAAAGTGAAAACGTAAAAAGAAGAGGCTGGGACAAAAGTATTTCGTCTAAACTAAAATCGAACGATCATGCTAAATTCTTAATTAGAATTTCACATGATCGTTCGGTTTTTTCCTTTTACGAATGTGTGTATATTCACCCGAATGTTGATTTTCCATAATTGGTCTAATTATAGAAGGATTTTGCGTTGGATTTTAAAATTGGCTAGGTTTTAAATGAAAAATGTGAGATTTTTTTAAAAAACGTGACTGTTTCGGGTTGAATCTACATCTTTTTTGATAAAAATCATCGTTTTTTGTTAATAAATAAGTATTTTTCACGATTTCATTTAATTAGTGGGAGATTATTTGCACAACTTTTCTGTGATATGCACAGGAAATTGTGAATATGCTTCATTTGAAAAAATATATGATACAACTTTTTGGATATATGCACGACTTTTAAAATATATGCACAACTTTTGATAGGCTCCTAAAAAATATGCACAGGAAAATCAGGATATGCACACAAATATACATTTATGAACACATTTAGCCTTATATGCACAACCCGAAATTTAGGTGCCTGTCACCGCCCGAATTTTCTTTACCACAATAAAAAAGAGGCATGGACAAAACCAAGTTTTGATACAAAAAAGCCTGTGGAATTTTTACGATGGGTAAAATTTCACAGGCTTTGCCTTTTTCATGTATAGAAGCTAGTTTTGTCCCAGCCTCTTCTTTTTGTTCTTCATACATTCCTAAATAAATTCACCGCAAACAATATTCCACCTAATACAACCGCAAGTGAAGCGATGATAATCACGATGGTAAGGCTTTCATTTTCTGTTAAAACTGTATAGGCTAGCCCACCTTGCATGAGCGGAACCCCAATGTTGTGCAGCCAAAAGTGAGTTTTAGCAAGTCCCGTTTCGCCAGCCTGCGGATAAAAATGATAAATTGCTCCAAATAGGGCCATGGAAACCCAACCAAGTAAGTTGATGTGCGCGTGGACTGGTGTTAAAGCAAAATCATGAATAATTCCCATTACAATCCCAAGGATAATGCCAATTACAAAATAGACCACCGCAATTTTAAACCATTTTGCTCCCATCATCATTTCCTCCTTTTCAATCTTGTTAAAAGTACCACCAATACATTTTATTAGCAGTTCATAATATGTATTACATTTTCACTGTAAAAATAGTAAAAACTCCATATGTTATTTATGAAATTAATTAGTATGATTTTCCCGTTTCCTCCCAAACTAAAATCGATAAGAAAGGGTGGATGTTATGGGAAAATGGAATGAACAAGCCGCGCCGAACAACAACTTAAAGCCGGCAACTATTAGTACATCAAATTTGGTTGATGCTGAGACAAGTAATTATCAATTTACAAAAGACCCGTTTGCGCCTGGAAAGAAGGATCAAATTATAAAAGACCCGCAAAAATAAAAAACCCTCCTTAAGTTTGTTCTTACTAGAACACTCTTGAGGAAGGGTTTTTTAGCTTAAGTAATAGAAATGGTGCATAACATATATATTAGTGGTTAAAAACGTGAACCAAAGAAAGGAGAGCCCCAATGGAAGTCATTGATTTGCACTGTGATGCGCTCCTTAAACTGTGGGAGGGGAAAGGGCGTCTGAGCTTTGCTGACTCACCTAAGCTCGACACGAATAAAGAAAGGCTCAAAGAAGGTCATGTGAAAGTGCAATGCTTTGCGATTTTTATAGAACCCGAAATCAAGCAAGAGCAGAAATTTCAAATCGTGCTCGAGCAAATTGACTATTTTTACCGAGAGGTGCTTGATAAAAATCAAGATATGAAACAGATTAAAGACTGGTCAGATTTTTATAAATTAAAGCCTGGGCAAATCGGAGCAATGCTAACGCTTGAAGGGGTTGATGCAATCGGAAATGATTTAACGAAACTCAGCATCCTTTATCAGCTTGGGGTGAAAGCTGTCGGGCTTACCTGGAATACAGCCAACCTAGCCGCTGATGGAGCGCTCGAGCCCCGCGGTGGTGGATTAACGCTGTTCGGGAAAGAAGTCGTCCACCTAAACAATCAGCATCAGGTTTTAACTGATGTATCACATCTGAGTGAGCGGGGGTTTTGGGATGTGATGGAGCTGGCGCATTACCCAATTGCTAGCCATTCAAACTCAAAAGCACTGTGTAATCATCCTCGAAATCTAACGGATGAACAAGCAGTGGCGATGTTTAAGCGGGGTGGCACGGTACATGTCGTTTACTATCCGCCCTTTGTTAAAGAGGATGGGAATGCATCAATTGCTGACCTCATCAAACATATTGATCGTTTCTGTGCATTAGGAGGAGCGAAACATATTGGCTTAGGTTCAGACTTCGATGGGATTAATATGTTTGTCGGTAATCTAGAAAATGCAGCAAAAACCCAAAACTTAATTAACGAGCTTTTAAAACACTACAAAGAAGAACAAGTAATCGGCTTTGCTTATCAAAACTTTCTTAACAGATTACCTGGAAGGACATAAATGGAAGCTGGGGCTGCGCCTTTGGCCCCTTGCTATAAAATACTGATTTTTGGAAAAATTTTTACCTGAAACGGGAAAAATCAACAAAATCGGTACGATTCCTTTCCACTTCTAGCGCGGAAAACGCTATAATAAACTTATTAACTTAAAATTTTCCAATAATAAGGCAATCGAAAGCTAAGCTTCTATAAATAAATACCCACAAGTTTTTCAGCGTTTTCGAATGGTATAGTATTCTATCAAACTAGTTTCTAATATCTTGTGTCGCTGGAGCTTCTCGTCAGAAAAATTTTTCACAGAAGTCTCATCAAATCTAATACATAACCGGAGGAAAAACATGTCTGAGGAACAGTTTCTAAATAAGACGTATTACAAAACCTTCTTACAGCCTAATGATGTCCGTCATCCCATTGAGGTGCTAGGAGAAGCATACTTAAGAGAACAACAAAATTTACCTGAATTATCATCGATTCGCTTTGCGCAAGGTGAGGTTTATTTTGAGGCAAAGGATTATGAATCAGCTATTTTTAAATGGGAAAATATCAATGATGAGCTGGGTCCATGGGCAAAGAAAAATATGGCCGATGCTTATTTTGAGCTTGAGGAGTATTATACCGCGGAGTCAATTTACAAAGGGATTGTTTCTGATTCTAGTACTCTTAACTCAGAAATATTAATCATGTTATTCTCCCTCTATATTCAGGAAATGAAGCTTGATTTAGCAGTGCAAATGATTAAACAAGCAGTTTTGCAAAACCCTGATTATTCTAATGTGACTGAGCTTGCGAAAATGTTTTTTGAAGAACAAAAAGATTGGAATAATGCGATTGAACTTGCTGTAACGGAAGCAACTCGAACTGAAAATATGGATTGGGTAGATACTTTAATTCGTTATGTTGAAAATGGCGATGCCAAGGAGTTTCCACCGGCATATTTTTATCAAGTTTTGTTAGTAGTTATTAGCAATGATGGTGAGCGCTTTGAAAGATTAGCAAGTGCTCTTTGGGAAAATTATCATGATCGAGACTCCTATTTTGACTGGCTGAAGCAATTTAATAACTTATTTGAGGCGATTGGCGTATCGTCAGGCAAGTCATGGAGTAGACTGTCAAACTTATATGAAGAAACGTATTTGTATTTACTTGACGGAAAATATCTATTGCATGAAATAGTTGACGTAATGCCTGGTTTGTTAACGAACTGGGTCAAGATTGCCGAACGGGAGCAGCGATTTTTTGCTGCAGCAGCAGTTCTTGCGTGGAGTGAAATGGATTCTACCAGTGACTTAAAGGAAGTAGTAAGTGAGGCAGATAAAATTATCTCCAATATGAACTCAAGCAAGGTTGACTTTAAAGAATGTCAATCACTTGCAGATTCTATTGATGTTTGGACAAAAGCACAAGGATTAAGCGTGAGTCCAAAGCTAAAGTGGATTATTGACCGTTTAGCACATTTACAGACGTATAATTTATTAGTGGCCGGTGAATCTGTCAAAGGTAGGGCTGCCTTTTATAATCATTTACTTGGTGATTTTCCGGTGGATACGATTGAGTCGAATTTATTGATTGCTGATGGCGAAACAGAAGAATGTCTGGTATGGACTGATACGGATGAAAATGAAATCATTCCAGAAGGTGCGGATGTATCACTTCAAACTGATAGCTTCATAAATTGGAGTGAAGTGAAGCTTAAAAATGCGTTTTTACGAGAGAGCGGACTGGCGTTCATTCATGCTGAGGATTTATATGAGAGAAATGCAGAAAGCTTAAATATGGCTGATAGCTTAGTATTTGCGATTCCTGACAATGAACCATTTTTGGAAAAGGATCGCAATCTTTTCATGAAGCTTCAGCAAAAATACCCACAATTAGCGATAAAATTTTTACTAGTTCAAGAAAATGACGACCAACAAAACAATGCAGAAAGCTTAATGACGATAATTAACAGCTTCTTTCCAAAAGCGGAAATTAAAATTGCCTGCCTGGACAATATGAGTTGGAATGATCTGCAAGATGTGGCTGATTTCTTAAGGGGAAGTGTAAATCAGCATACGCTCGAGCAAAATCGTGCTGCGAAAATATTATTCTTTTTACAAAAAATGTTGAATCAATTAATCGAAAAACGGGCGATACAGGAAAATAATTTGGTCCACTCTGTTAATTGGAATCAGCAAATGGTTGGGAAGCTAACAGGGGCAATTAATCAATTGCATGATGTAAAATCAGAATCGATTCAAAACATCAAAAAGGCCTACCAAAATGAAATGGAAGAAATTCGCAAAGAAGTTACCGATGCAATACCAGCTCTTCTAAAAGAGTGTTCAGCATTGGTCAAAGAAAATAGCGATTTCGGTAAGCTTCATGTCGAATTGAACAATGAAATGAATAAACGAATTGATGATTACATTATGGCAACCGCCTTGCCGAAATTCCAGGATGCCTTGCAACGCTGGATTGAAGCTGCAAACGGTGATTTTAATAAGTCTCAAAATTTCTTAAAGGAGTTAGCAGATGGCTTCAATTCAATGTTTGAGGAAGAGCGTGTTATGCTTGAGGGCGATTTTAAAATACTCAATGATTGGCGTAGAGATGCGATTAGGATGACGAGCGTTGTGCAAATCGAGAAAGTGAACATTTTAAATCGCTTAACGCCATCACAAGTTCTATTAAAGGGTGCGGGTAAGCTACTAGGAGCACTGCCGCAAAACAAGAAGTTGTTATGCACAAAGTACAAAAATTTTATTGAAAATGAAGATTACAGTGAGATTGCTGAATCAATTGCGAATAAGCTATTAATGCAGCTAGAGCTGTTTGAAAAGGGCTTGGAGCGCGATGTAACGATGTTCTTTACTGATCCAGAAGTTACGTTACAGCAGTTGGTTTCTGAAATCAATACAACGATTATAGATAGTCAGAGTAAGCTTAATAAAATTAGAGAATGTCCGGAACGCTTCAATGATCCATTAGCCATGTTCCAAATTAGGCTGCGCCAATATGAATATGTATCGAAAAGTGTGAAGGAAAGAATTTTTCACTAAATGAAAAAGCCCCAGTTGCTGAAACTGGGGCTTTGTCATGATTACTTTTCTTCTTTTTTATTGCCTTTATTTTGTTGGTTTTTTTGATGTGCAGCTGCGCTGTTACCTTTTTCAACTGCTTTCTTCTCAGGCTTGTTTTCTTGTTTCTTTTCATAGCCTTTTCCTTGTGGTGTAGGAGTGTTTGTAATATTTACAGACTCAGTAGCTTTTGGCGCTGAGATAGTTGTGTTAATTTCTTCATCAGTAGATCCATTCGTTACAGGAGTTGATTCGCTGTTTTCTGTCGTTGGAATAGGTGTTGGAGTAACAACCTCTTCAGTGTTATCGGTATTTTCTTCAGTTCCCTCTATAGTGTTATCCTCAATTGGTTCAGTTTTACCGTATTTCTTTTCAAGTTTAGCCAGTTTTTTGGCGATTTTTGCATAGGTTTTATCGATGTTTTTCTGTAATGAAGCACGTGCTTGGTCGTTGCCGACATGCTGCATTGCAGCTGTTAAAGCAATGATATTATGTCTTAGTGTGTTCTCTACTTCAGTGAACTCACCTGGTGTCTCATCAGTTTCATCCTCGACAATCGGTGTTTCCTCATCAGTAGTACTATCTTCTTGGTTTGATTCCTCTGTTACATTTTCATTGCCTTCAGTTGTTGACTCCGACTCATCTGAAGCAGTTTCTTCTGTATTTGTTTCTTCATCGATGATAGCTTGTGAGCCTTCCATGTATTCAATTGCAGCTTGGATTACTTCTACTGCTTCGGCTTCTTTTCCTTCGCCATATAATGCGGCTGCTTCAGCAAGGCGTTCAGAAGCATAAGTTGCCATTAATTCAGCTTCCTTAGCGTTATCAAACGTAAATGCTAACTTAATTTTTTCAAAAGCAATTTTTGCAAAATACAAGAAATCTCCAGGAATTAAGCTAGGTGTTTCTGCTTGAGTATCCTCTAGTTGTGTTTGAAGTTTTTGTAAGTCTACTGTTTCATAGGAATTGGTAGTTTCGGTAACACCTTCTTCAGCGAAAGTGATTGATGAAAAAGTAAATGAGCTTGCTAACACAAGTGCTAATGATGCTTTAGTAATTTTTTTAAGATGATTAATAGAAAAAAAGTTCATTTTTTTGTCCACCTCTATTTTTTTTTGCGATCGCATCTTTCAGTAACAAATTACGAATAGAGGAGGATGATATATGGGGGTGTGAATAGAATTTTTTTCAGTATTTTTGACTGATGTTTATATTATGCATAGAAATCAATAATGAAATAACAGGCATACAAGTTTTATTTGTAATAAACATGAGATATACTTTGAATAACTATAAAAGTATATTTTAGGATAATAGTTTAATAAAGTTTTTTTATGCAAAACGTTGAATAAATAAACATTTGCGATTATAATAAATTATGCTCATATATAAACAAAAATACGAGAGACAATAATAATAAATAAATAAATTGCGTAACTCTAACTAATAGAGTGTTACGCAATTTTTTCGCTAAAAGGAGGGTGAAGAATGGATTTCAGATTTGATATCATTGCAGAATACGCACCTTTTTTTGTAAAAGGGACACTTCTGACAATTGGTTTTTCATTAGCAGGAATCTTAATAGGGTCAGTGTTAGGTTTATTGATAGGACTTGGGAAAATGATGAGGAACAAAATTCTCGCATTTCCATTTGATGTTTATATTACTTTTTTCCGGGGAACGCCATTATTCGTACAAATTTTATTAATTCATTTCGGAGTCGTACCGATCTTTACTGGAGAAACTAATGCGGTGGTAGCAGCAATTGTTGCATTATCGCTAAATTCAGCAGCATACATTTCTGAAATTTTTCGCGCAGGAATTCAATCAATTGATAATGGGCAAATGGAAGCTGCTCGTTCACTTGGGATGAATCATGTTCAAGCAATGCGCTTTGTTATTTTACCGCAAGCAATAAAACGAATGATTCCGCCGCTGGGAAATGAATTTGTTACTCTTATTAAAGAATCTTCATTGGCAGCTGTCATTGCGGCTCCGGAGCTTATGTATTGGGGTAGGGCAATGGCAGGACAATATTACCGGGTTTGGGAGCCGTATTTAATGGCTGCACTCATTTACCTTGTACTGACAATGTCGTTAACAGCGTTACTTAACCTCCTTGAAAGAAGGTTGAAAACACAATGATAAAGGTTGAAAAATTAAAAAAGTCTTTTGGTCAGCACGAGGTTTTAAAGGATATAAATGCTCATATTAAAGAAAAAGAAGTGGTTGTTGTAATCGGTCCATCGGGATCAGGGAAATCAACCTTTTTAAGATGTATCAATCTGCTGGAAACAATTAGTGGAGGACATATTTATATAGAAGGAGTCGACATCGCCGATAAGAAAACGGATATCAATAAAATCCGTACTGAGGTTGGCATGGTTTTTCAACAGTTTAATCTATTCCCGCACAAAAGTGTTATCGATAATATAACACTTTCACCGATGAAGGTTCGAAAAATGTCTAAGGAGAAGGCTGAAGCCATCGGAATGGAGCTTCTCCGAAAGGTTGGTTTGGAGGATAAAGCAAAAGCTTTCCCTGACTCCTTATCAGGCGGGCAGAAGCAACGTGTTGCAATTGCTCGTGCCTTAGCAATGGAACCAAAAATTATGCTATTTGATGAACCGACCTCTGCGCTCGATCCGGAAATGGTTGGTGAAGTGCTTGAGGTTATGAAGCAGTTGGCCAAAGAAGGTATGACAATGGTGGTCGTAACACATGAAATGGGCTTTGCCCGTGAGGTTGGAGATCGAGTCCTGTTCATGGATGGCGGCTATATTGTTGAAGAAAATACACCAGTTGAGCTCTTCGAGAATCCACAGCAAGAACGAACAAAATTGTTTTTAAGTAAGGTGTTATAAAATTATATAAATATAATAAAAATCACCAAAAGGAGCAGGAGTTTTCTGCTTCTTTTTTATTTAGGAAGGATTCGCAGAGTTTCGATAAACAACATACGCATAGTGGGTAGGTTATCGTAAAAAGGGAAATATATGTTACATTAACAATATTTTACAATAAAATCCAGCAAATGTGTCTGTTTTATTAAATTTTTTTGAGATATTAAAAATTTAATCTTTTTATTTTTCAGAATTGCTTGATTCGACAAAAGAATACATCTATTATCTACTCGAGTGATAAACATCACAAACCTTGGGGAGGGTTTACAAAGTGAGACATGAAGTAAAAAGTAAAAAATTTGTTAGTCGGGGAAAAGTTTTAGCAGTAAAGGTTTCAGCAATTGTTACTGCAGCTACGATTATGTTTGCTCCAATTCAAACATCTGCGGCATTACTACAAGGTTTAACGAAAGGTTTAACTGATACGACTTCACAATTAACAGGTGTAGTCGGTGGTGTACTGACAGATCCAGTTGGAACAGTTACAGGTGTTGTAAGCGATCCAGTCGGAACTGTATCAGGAGTAACACAACCTATTCTTGAACCAGTTGGTGGGGTAGTATCTGGTGTAGTAAAAACTGTCGATGGCGTTGTGCCTGGCGGGCTACAAAATCCTGGAGGATTACCAGTTTCTGTTGAACCACAAGACAAGGGTGCAGTTGTGAAAACACCAGTAGGTAATGTTGGAGTTCTTAATCCAGGTGTATCTGTAAATACACCAGTAGCAAATGTTGAAGTGTTAAATCCTGGAGTAAAGGTTGAAGTGTTGCCAAATGGTACTGGTGGACAAGGTGGTACTTCTGGCTTGGTTAATACTACTCTGTTAACCAATCAAATATTAACTGGAACTCCATCATCATTAGATTCATTTTCTAAAAAGATTACTTTAAATTATTCTGGTGAAGGTGTACTAGATCTTGGTGTTTTAGAAGATATTAAAGTTGTATTTAAAATGCCAGACGAATTTGCGAGCCTATTAAAGGATCCAAACTTCAAAAAATCTTTAACTGCATCATACGATGTTCCTACAATTAGTGTTCTAGGTCTTGACCTATTAAAAAGCAAAGGATCATTTAGTGCAGATCAAATTCATATCGATGCAGCAACAAACAGTGTTTATATGAATTATTCAGATTTACTTCGACTAACTCTATTACCACAATCGATTTATAATTTTACACTTGAAATCGCTCTAGACAAGCTTCCATGTGCTGTTGATAACGAATATACGTTTAATGCATACACTTCTAATGCATTCATTGATGTATCTGTTTTAGAATCACAAGCAGCAGCACTTAGCGTTCCAGTTAAGTTTTCTAAAGGGGAATGTCCAAAAGACGATGATAGTGTAACACCACCAGGTGGAAACAACGGTGGAAATAATGACGGTAATACTGATAAGCCTGGCGCTACAGGAAATAATCCTGGAACTAATAATGGTGGATTAGGTAATTTATTACCAATCACAAATACTAACATTGCCAATATCGGATTACTAGGTTTATTAACTGTAATAGCCGGAATTTTAATTAAAATGCTAGGATTTAAGAAAGCTGTACATTAAGCAATAAGTAATTAAAGGGCAGGGGAATATTCCCCTGCTCTTTTTTGCGTGTAACATATGATGCTATCGGTTTTATTATTTTATATTATCATGATGGAAAAATTGTAAAAATAGGTAAATATTGTAAAAATGTGACAATATCAGTAATTTTTTCAAAAAATCTAAAAAATTTACAAAATACACCAATTCAAACCTTGAAACGACAGAATATTATGCCTATTATGGCTTTGGAGTGACGAAAATCACATAAATTTCCAGGGAGGGGTTTATTGGTGAGTAAGAAAAATGTTGATTACAAGAAAAGGATGAACAAGCGAAAGGCTGCCTTAGCATTGCGTGTAGCTGCTGTTTTAGCCACAACAACCTTGGCGATAACACCACAAAATGCGGGTGCTGCCGCAGTAGAAACTAGGTCTTTGTTGTTAGGTACAGGGATTGTACAACCTTCACAATCTCCGTTGGTGAATGCAGGGGTTAACTTAAATGTACCTATACCACCATTATTTCCAGAGCTTCCAATTCCGGGGTTACCTACTAATGCAACGGTATTGGATCATCAATCATTAACAGGTGGAATGGATCCAGTAACACATAAAATTACGATGGATTATAGTGGTTCAAAGTTAATTGGAGCATCAGCTTTTCAAAATGCAAAGTTAATTATTCAAATGCCAGAAGAGTTTGCTGAATTATTAGCAGACCCTGATTTTATTAATTCTATTACTGCAAACTACACATATAGTAGTCTACTATCTTTAGGTATCGTAACTGAGGGAACTTTTGAACCTGGAGAACTTAAGGTGGATTTAGATAAAGGATTAATCTATTTTGAAATTGGTCATATTTTAGCATTAGCAGAGGTTGATGCTGAATTTACATTACATTTAGAAATTCCTATGAATTCACTTCCAGAAGCAGAGGATGGCCTTTATACCTTTATTGCAGATACAAATGATCAAGTTGTTGAAGTAGAAATTTTACCTAACCAAAACAATCAATTAGATATTCCAGTTCCAAACGATGATAGCGACGCAGACGCAGACGCAGATGCAGATGCAGATGCGGATGCGGATGCTGACGCCGATGCTGACGCTGACGCGGATGCTGACGCGGATGCCGACGCGGATGCTGACGCCGATGCTGACGCCGATGCGGATGCCGACGCCGATGCGGATGCTGACGCCGATGCGGATGCTGACGCCGATGCGGATGCTGACGCTGATGCAGATGCGGATGCTGACGCTGATGCGGATGCGGATGCGGATGCGGATGCTGACGCTGATGCGGATGCCGACGCGGATGCAGATGCGGATGCTGACGCGGATGCAGATGCGGATGCTGACGCCGATGCAGATGCCGATGCAGATGCGGATGCCGACGCTGATGCAGATGCGGATGCTGACGCCGACGCCGATGCGGATGCCGACGCGGATGCAGATGCCGATGCGGATGCAGATGCGGATGCGGATGCCGACGCCGATGCAGACGCCGATGCGGATGCGGATGCGGATGCTGATGCTGACGCGGATGCTGACGCGGATGCTGACGCCGACGCCGATGCGGATGCCGATGCAGATGCTGACGCCGATGCGGATGCGGATGCTGACGCCGATGCCGACGCGGATGCTGACGCCGATGCGGATGCGGATGCGGATGCGGACGCTGATGCCGACGCCGATGCTGATGCCGACGCCGACGCCGACGCAGATGCTGACGCAGATGCTGACGCAGATGCCGATGCTGACGCAGATGCTGACGCGGATGCGGACGCCGATGCAGACGCCGACGCCGATGCGGATGCGGATGCTGACGCGGATGCGGACGCTGATGCCGATGCCGACGCCGATGCAGACGCCGATGCCGACGCGGATGCTGACGCGGATGCAGATGCCGACGCGGATGCTGACGCGGATGCTGACGCGGATGCTGACGCCGACGCGGATGCCGATGCTGACAAAGATCAAGATAATGATACAAAACCAGACACCAAAACTGACAAAAAGGATGTCAAATCTTCAGGGAATAAACTTCCAGTCACAGCCACCAACACCACGAATCTTGGATTACTAGGTTTGGCAACTGCGTTAATGGGACTTGCTACAAGATTGTTCAACCGTAAGAAAGCAAACTAAGACAAAAGCAAATACCCACAGTAAGTTTGTGGGTATTTGCCATTTTCTAAAATAAAAGAGGTAATATGATGAAAACAATAGTGAAGCTTAGAAGTAACAATGCGCTTGAACAGTATAAACAACAAATGAAAGTTTTTAAAGAAAAAATAACTCCTCATTTTCAAACCCTACAAACTCAATTATCTACACAACAAAAAACAGCCATTTTTCTCTCAATTGGAAGTCGTGAAATGCGAGCTGTTGTATTTAGCGGAACAGGTAATCAGTTAGAGACATCCTGGAAAAATGCATCAGATAAAGCTGGTAAATACATAAAAAAGCATAACTATAAACCTGATTGGATTAAGGCAGATATCATTACGCAACAAGAGGAAATCTCAATTGTAGACTTTATTACAAAAATCACAAAAACGCGCTCAAACTATTTTCGATACGGATTTTCACTAGATTCTGATTTTAACCTGGCATTTATAGAACAAGAGGTAAATGCTAATGCATTTATCAAATTTGACAAAGAGCATAACCGTGCGTATTTAAGCGAAGATAACATGAATTATTATTGTAATCATTATCGGAATTTGAAAGGGAAAATAAATTTTAATGCTGTAAAAGGGATTGTTTTATTCACGACTACTAGTTACTTTTTTGATGGGGAATTCTTGGAACTTGAAGCTTCGTTACTTAGTAATGGAAGAAGAAAAGCTCCTAGCTTGGATCGTGAAGACGTTCTGGATATAGTTCGAAAATCATCTCAATTCCTTGCAAATCAAGTCCAAAACAATGGCAAGTATATCTATGGTTACTTCCCTTGCTTCAATAAAAAGATTAATTTTTACAATATATTACGGCATGCAAGCTCCACATATGCTTTAAACGAAGCATACGAGATGTCGCAATCGCCAGAATTGATTCAACCGATTCGAAAAGCACTTGAGTATCTTGAACTGGAGGCAATTGCTAAATACAATCAAGATGGAAAAATTCTTGCTTATGTTCAGGAAAAATCCAGCGATTCCGAAATAAAACTAGGGGCAAATGCTGCAGCTATTCTTGCATACTCAAAATATACAAAAGTTTTCAAGGATGAGAAGTATTTACCATTAATGAGGCAATTAGCCGCAGGCATTGAAAAAATGCAAAACCCGGAAACTGGACAATTCATTCATATTTTAAATCCGGATTTATCCGTGAAGGAAGCATTTAGAATTATTTATTATGATGGGGAAGCGGCTTTTGCTTTGATGAGACTATACGAACTAGACCGTAACCCAAAATGGCTCGAAATCGTTGAAAAGGCCTTTAACTATTTTATAGAAAATAACTATTGGAAGCATCACGACCATTGGCTCAGTTACTGTACAAACGAATTAACGCAATATAAACCGCTCGATAAATATTTTCGCTTTGGATTAGATAATGTGAAGGACAAATTAACCTTTATGATGGAACGGGAAACAACCTATCCAACCTTTTTGGAATTAACAACCGCAGCATACAAAATGATTAATAGAATAAAAGAATTAAACAAGCATGAATTGCTATCAGATTTTGATGAAGAACGGCTTTTAGCTGTTATTCATCATCGAGCACATTATCAATTAAATGGGTTTTTCTTCCCTGAAGTTGCGATGTATTTTGCCAACCCAGGTAAAATTTTAAATGGATTCTTTATTCGCCATCATTCTTTCCGATGCAGAATTGATGATGTGGAGCATAATATCTCAGGTTATTGCAGTTATGTGAAAGATGTATTGAAATCCTAATAATAATGTAGGGGATGGGGACACTGAATGTTGAGCGCAATATGTGCCCTTCTTGCTGAGTACCCATCGGAAATGGGCACGTAGAGTCTCTATACGTGCCCATTTTGCCGAGTTCCCATCGTATTTGGTCACGTAGAAACGGTATACGTGCCCATTTGGCTGAGTTCCTATCAAATTTGGTCACGTAGAAAAAGTATACGTGCCCATTTGGCTGAGTTCCTATCGTATTTGGTCACGTAGAAAAAGTATACGTGCCCAATTTGCTGGGTTCCTATCGTATTTGGTCACGTAGAAAAAGTATACGTGCCCATTTTGCCGAGTTCCCATCGGAATTGGTCACGTAGAAAAAGTATACGTGCCCATTTTGCCGAGTTCCCATCGGAATTGGTCACGTAGAAAAAGTATACGTGCCCATTTTGCCGAGTTCCCATCGGAATTGGTCACGTAGAAAAAGTATACGTGCCCATTATGCTGAGTCCCCATCGGAATTGGTCACATAGAGTCTCTATACGTGCCCAATTGTCAGAGTTTCCATCGGAATTGGTCACGTAGAATCCCAATACGTGCCCATTTTGCTGAGCTTCCATCGAAATAGGTCACGTAGAAACGGTATACGTGCCCATATGTCTGAGTTTTCATCACATTTGGTCACGTAGAGTCAACTTCATTTATTTTCCCAACAATTTGCATATCTCTATAATATTAATGAAATTTACCCTTATAATAGGATTATTGAGAAACTGTTAAATTTACTAATTCTATTAGGAGGTATTGAATGAGAGTTTTAGTTGTCGGAGCAGGAGCCGTGGGTGGTTATTTTGGCGGCCGTTTAGTTGAAAAAGGCGAGGATGTTACTTTTTTAGTAAGAGAGAATCGTAAAAAGCAATTAGAGAAGAATGGGCTAGTCATCAAGAGTATAAACGGAGATGTTACGCTACAACCAAAGACAATCTCGGCAGGTGATCAAGCGGAAGCGTTTGATGTTATACTTCTTTCCACGAAAGCCTATCACCTCCAAGGGGCAATAGATAGCATCAAACCGTTTGTTAGTGAAAAAACCATGATTGTCCCCCTATTAAATGGAATTATCCAAGTGGAAAAATTAATAGAAACATTTGGTGATGAAAAAGTACTAGGTGGTTTGTGTTTTATCGAATCAACCTTAAATGCTGAAGGTGATGTTGTTCAAACTAGCCCAGCTCACACACTCATGTTTGGAGAACGGAATGGTGAAATAACTGAACGTGTTCAAAAACTAGCATCAACTTTTGAAGGTACGAAAGCAAACTTCCGTCTCAGACAAAATATTATGCAGGAAATGTGGCATAAATATATGTTCATTACTGCCATGTCGGGCATGACCACATTAATGCGAGCTCCGATGGGCCCAATTCGTGAGGAGCCAACTGGAGCTGAGTTAATCAAAAAGTTATTCGATGAAATTGCTGCAGTTATGAACAAAATCGAAGCACCTCTAATGGAAAATGCTGTTGATGTAGAACTCGAAAAATTCTACAAGGTTGGATACGGAATGAAGTCTTCAATGCAACGTGATATGGAAAAAGGCTTATCAATTGAAGCCGATCATTTACAAGGTTACTTAATCTCCAAAGCAAAGGAATATGGAATTTCAGTTCCAGTGCTTGAAACGATTTATGCAAATTTGAAAATATATGAAAGCCAATTAAATAAATAATAGTATGCGTAGAGATAAAGTCGCTCCATTGTATTGGGCGGCTTTTTCTAATGTAAGGATTTACGGAATGGAGCCCGCTCCCTCGAAAAAAAGGCCCAAGTGGTAACCATAGAAAGCGAATGATTACCGCTCCCTCGAAAAAACGCCCAAGCGGTAACTAAAGATCATGAATGAAACCCGCAAACCCCATAGATGTCCCTAAAACCAAAGCACCCACGACCACCCCAATAAAATCCTGTCAAAAAAACTGTCGAATGTTTGGGTATTAAATTTTCTAAAAAATCAGTAAATTCATTGTAAAATAAAGACAAGTAACTAAAAACGGAACTAGACCGAAACATATTTGAAAGGTAGGCTAGCACGAATGCTATCGAATATTAGAATTTTAGATTTCAGCAATTATATTCCAGGACCTTTTGCGACACTAAGATTAGCAGAACTTGGCGCAGAGGTTATTAAAATTGAATCCTTAACTGGAGATTTAGCCAGAATCACTGAAGTAATTGGTGATAAGGAAGGCCCTGTATTCAGAGCAATGAATCGCAACAAAAAAAGCCTAGCAGTTAACCTAAAAACAGCAGAAGGCAAGGAAATTGTTCAGCAAATGATAAAAAAATCAGACGTAATCGTTGAAAGCTTCAGACCTGGTGTAATGGACAAGCTTGGTCTAGGTTACGAAGCAGTAAAAGAACTTAAACAAGAAATAGTCTATTGCTCGATTACTGGCTATGGACAAGAGGGGGATCTGAGCAAATTAGGAAGTCACGATCTAAACTTTTTATCGTTAAGCGGAGTCCTGTCACAAATGAAAAATAGTCACGGTGAGCCAATCCATCCGACCATCACTTTTGCGGATTACATCGGAGCATTTGCTGCTAGTGAACGAATTCTTACTGGTATCATCTCAAAGCAACAAACAGGAAAGGGAAGCTATCATTCTATTTCAGTAACTGATGTGATGACCTCAATTATGGTCAATCACGCAGTAGTAGCAGAGGAAACAGGCTTTGGACAAGGGTTATCTGTATTAAATGGAACGATGATCTCTTATGCCATCTATCCAACCAAGGATAGGCGGTTTGTGGGCTTTGGTGCATTAGAATTTAAATTCTGGGAAAACTTTTGTCATGCAGTCAATCGTCCAGAATGGATTAGCGCTCATGGAACAGAGGCAAACGAAAGTAATCCGGTTTACCTCGAGGTCAAGGATTTATTTTTACAAAAAACATTGGAGGAATGGGCAGCGTTCGGTCGTGGGGTGGATTGCTGTTTGACTCCGATTCTCGAAATTAATGAACTTAAAGGTTATGGAAATCAAAATGTTTATACTGCTGCGTGGGGGGATGAGCAAGTGAAGATGCATGGTGATTTAAAGCAGAAGAACCAAACTCCGCCTCCGAAGCTTGGAGAGCACAGCATTGATATCGTCAGTAAGCTCCTCGATAAATCCGAAGAACAAGTTAAGGAATGGGAGAAAAAAGGAATCCTTAAGAGTGAAATATCGAAGCTATTGAAATAATTTTATCTAGACAACGCGTAATAAAACAATTAGTTTGGGACATAAGTATTTCAACTAAATAAAAAAAACGAACTATCGTGCGAAATTTTAACTTTGAATTTCCCGATAGTTCGATTTTTTTTCCTATTTACAATGGACACTACCTTGAACTAACTGTGGATAACATTGATGTGAAAAATTTTTTGCATGTGGATCTGGTAACCCAAATGTTGATTTCCTTGTGTATGAAAATAAAGGGAATAATTCCGCTTATTTTGAGAAATATGGTATTTTTGCTAAGAATAAAGGGAGTTTTTCCACTTATTTCATAAAAATCACTGGATTTTGCCTTTTGGGGAGTAGTTAAGCGGAAATTCTCCTCTTATTTCATCTCAATTGGCACCCCTTAGGTACAATAACGGGAAATTCTCCGCTTATTCTCATACCTACATGTAAAATCAACACTGAACTTTAATCATACGATTTTAGTTTTGTCCTAGCTTCTTTAAAATATAATAAGTTAAGAGGCAAAAATATGAACAACACCTATAAACATAGCAAACACGATTAAAATGGTATGGGTTGTTCGAAGGCTTTTCGCTTTTTTATTTTTGAATAATACAGCACCAATGAGACCAGCAATCAGCATTAATACCACAGAACCAAGTCCGATGATGCCGTCACCTTCTAGTTCGCCCTCACTAACATACATCGTAATACCGTGGAAAATACTTAAGCCAAGAGCGATGATTCCAATTGGAATATGAAATTTCCCAAAAAACTTCGTAAGTGAAATATAGCCTTTTTTTGCTTCTGGGAAATTAGTCGTAACTGTTTTCATCGATCTTCTAAGCGGGAAAATGATGCCTGCAATTCCCATAGCAATAATTGTTCCCCAACCTATAGTTTCTCCTAATTCCTCGTAAGGACCATCTTTTTCGTGTTCCTCGCCTTCTTCATACTGTTCATATTTCTCGTAGTCATCATCATCTGCAGAGACAACGTTGCTTCCAGTTAGTCCAAAATTCAAAGCAAACATAAAAAACAAAGCCAAGAGCGCCATTTGCAAAGTTTTCATTAAAAAAGCCTCCCTGTATACCTTAGTTGTCTGTAGATTACTCCTTGTACATGAAAAAAGTCTGAAAAAAGGGGCAGTAAACAAATTTAATTCCAAAAAAAAATAGCTAAGGAAAAATATGTTTTCCTTAGCTAAACAGTTAGGGGATAAAGTGAGTCTATATTTTTCGGAAATTGAGTGGCGGGGAAAATGTTTTACTAAAATAATCCACCCAATAACACAAGCATAGCTGTTGCCACCACTCCTGTAATACCTGAAAATACAAATTTGAATCTTTCCATTTTATATACCACCTTTTCGTTTTGTTATTATTATCATAATTTGCAAATCTGACAATTCTATGAATTTTCTATAATAATCTAGACAAAATCGATTTCTCCGAATCATCATTGTTCAATAACCTTACTTAGGTTAAACTACTATTATTGTGATATAGAAAAGTCAAGGTGAAAATAGTGGAAGAAAATGTCGAACAAACATATGAAATACTGGACCTATGCTTATTAGCTGGGAAAATAATGCTCCAAAATGGGGCAGAGACGTATCGGGTTGAAGACACAATGATGCGAATGGCAAAAGCATTAGGCATACCTGAAACACATAGCTATGTAACGCCAACGGGAATCTTCTTTTCAGCAGAGGGTGCTGAACCTACAAAAACGAGATTGATTCGGATTGCCGACAGAACAACTGATTTAAGGAAAGTTACTTTAGTTAATAATATATCTAGGCAAATTGCTGCCGGTGAAATCACGTTTAAATATGCGCATCAATCACTCAAGGAAATTGAAGTTGATGCCCATTCCTTTTCATTGTTTGTGCGAACGGTAGCTGCTGCTGTTGCCAGCGGTTGTTTTTTAATAATGTTCAAAGGTGGTTGGAGTGATTTTGTTCCAGCAATGGTTTCAGGAGGAGTTGGCTATTTTAGCTCGGTGTATTTACATAAATTGGTGCCGATCAAATTTTTCTCGGAATTTACAGCATCCTTTCTGTTAGGCCTAATTGCCTTTATTTTTGTAAAAATAGGGATAGGGTCTGAGCTCGATAAGATTATTATTGGCTCAGTCATGCCATTAGTTCCCGGGCTCTTACTAACTAACGCGGTACGTGATTTAATGGCAGGGCACCTAGTTTCAGGTTTATCCAAGGGTGCAGAGGCGATGCTGACTGCATTTGCAATTGGATCGGGTATTGCAATTGTCTTATCCTTTCTATAAAAATGATAAATAGGGGGAAGTTTACATTCATGATGATTATTGAACAACTCCTCACTAGTTTTATATCAACAGCAGGCTTTGGAATATTGTTTAATGTTCCAAAACAAACCTTGTTGAAATGTGGGTTGGTTGGAATGTTGGGATGGATCATGTACGTCATATTGGTGAAAGAAGGCGTAGATGTTGTTATGGCCACCTTGGCAGCGTCCTTTTTTGTCGCTGTCATCAGCCAGATTTTTGCCAAACGCTATAAAAGCCCAGTGATTATCTTTAGTGTAGCAGGTATTATTCCACTTGTTCCTGGTGGTTTGGCTTATGATACTATGCGCCATTTTGTTGAAAACGACTACAATACAGCGATTACCCTTGCGGCAAAGGCGACAATGCTGTCAGGAGCGATTGGGATGGGGCTCGTGTTTTCTGAAGTGGTGAACCAGACCATACGCAACACAAAATTTAGCATTCATCGATAATGCCATTTTGAAAAAACACTAAAGACCAAAATGTCTTTAGTGTCTTCTTTTTTTAAAAATCAAAAAACTCCATTGACAGCGCAAAACATCCTATGTATAGTAATAATGTAATGTAAATGAGAATGAATTTCATTCCCGAACAACTCATCAGAAATGATGCTTTTTTTAAAGGTTCAAATGAGAATCAATCTCATTAACAAACAAGACTCCTCTGATTTTCAGAAAGGTGAGGAACGATTTGAAATTAAGGTTTTTATTAATTGGATTAATCATACTAAGCTTTGCATCACTCTTTATTGGCGTAAGTAATATCTCACCGCTAGATTTGATTCATTTTAAGGAAGAGGAGACGCAAGTATTTTTAGTGAGTAGGGTTCCGCGCTTGGTCAGTATTATTATTGCGGGTATGAGCATAAGTATAAGTGGTTTGATTATGCAACAATTGAGCCGGAATAAATTTGTATCACCAACAACTGCTGGAACAGAGGATTCTGCAAAGCTTGGTATTCTCGTGGCGCTGTTAGTATTCACATCAGCTAGTCCGCTAGAAAAAATGTTTGTGGCATTTGTATTTGCGCTTCTAGGAACCTTTTTGTTTATGAAAATATTAGAAAAAATCAAATTTAAGGATGTTATCTTTATTCCGCTGGTCGGCTTAATGTTTGGTAACATCATCGATTCGATTACGACGTTTTTCGCTTATAAAAATGACTTGATTCAAAATATTTCATCCTGGCTGCAAGGTGATTTTTCAATGATTATTGCCGGTCAATATGAATTAATTTACATAAGTATTCCCCTAGTAATTATTGCATACCTTTATGCGAATAAGTTTACCGTTGCTGGGATGGGAGAAGAATTTGCGGTGAATCTGGGATTGAACTATAAGTTTATTGTCAATCTCGGGTTAATGATTGTCGCTCTTGTAACCGCTGTTGTGATCTTAACTGTTGGTATGATTCCGTTTCTTGGTTTGGTTGTCCCGAACATCGTTAGTCTTTATCAAGGAGATAATTTAAAAAAGAGCCTTACTCATACTGCGGTACTTGGTGCTGTGTTCTTGCTAGCCTGTGATGTTCTCGGACGTTTGATTATCTTCCCGTTTGAAATCCCAATTGGACTAACGGTAGGAGTCATTGGCAGCGGCATCTTTATTTACATGTTAATGAGGAGAAGGGCATATGCACAATAAATTAAAAACTACGATTCTTGTAATAATCTCGCTTGCCCTGATTGCCGTTTTTGTTTTTACAGATGTAGGAACTCAATGGGATTATGTTTTACCAAAACGCGGATTAAAAATATTGGCGATTGTCCTTACTGGTGCAGCGATTGGTATTTCAACTTTGGTGTTCCAAACAATTACGAACAATCGCATATTAACTCCGAGCATCATTGGACTTGATTCACTTTACATGCTCATTCAAACTTTGCTAGTTTTTGTATTTGGTTCAGGTAATCTTACGCTGATGAATAAAAATGTTAATTTTATCCTTTCGATTGCTTTAATGGTTATGTTCTCAGGTATTCTTTATAAGGTTTTATTTAAGCGTGAAGGAAACAATATTTATTTTCTGCTTTTAATTGGTTTGATATTTGGGACATTGTTTCAAAGTTTATCTTCATTTATGCAAGTCATGATTGACCCAAATGAATTTTTACTGATTCAAGATAAGATGTTTGCGAGCTTCAATAACATCAAGACAGAGCTCCTTTATTTATCAGTATTTTTGATAGTAGCAGTGTGTATTTATGGGTATCGCTTTTTTAAATATTTGGATGTTATGTCACTTGGCAAAGAACAGGCTGTTAATCTTGGTGTTGACTATGATTATGTTGTAAAACGATTATTGATTGTCATTGCAATATTAATTTCAATCTCCACTGCCCTTGTAGGACCGATTACATTTTTGGGATTGCTTGTGGTGAATGTCGCATATCAATTTTTCAATACTTACAAACATTCATATTTAATAATTGGTACGATTTTACTAAGTATTATTGCTTTAGTTGGAGGCCAGCTAATCGTTGAACGTGTATTTACTTTCTCAACGACGCTAAGTGTCATTATTAACTTTATAGGTGGAGTGTACTTTATCTATCTTCTATTAAAGGAGAATAAAAAATGGTAGATGTAAAAAAAGTTACAAAGCTGTTTGGAAATAAAAAAGTCGTTGATGATGTGACGGTGAAAATTGAAAAAGGGACGATTACAACCTTTATCGGTCCGAATGGAGCAGGGAAGAGTACCTTGCTATCGATGGTCAGTCGTTTAGTTTCGAAAGACACAGGTGAAATACTGATTGATAATGTAGAGCTAAGTAAAACAAAAAGCAGTGAACTGGCTAAAAAGCTATCAATCTTAAAGCAATCCAATGTCATTAACTTGCGTCTCACCATTAAAGAGCTAGTGTCTTTTGGGAGATTTCCATACTCACAAGGCAAGTTAACGAAGGAAGACTGGAAGTTTGTAGACGAAGCGATTCAGTATATGGGGCTACAGGACATTCAAGATAAATACCTTGATGAATTAAGTGGGGGTCAAAAGCAACGAGCGTTTATTGCGATGGTCCTTGCTCAAGACACAGAATATATTTTACTTGATGAACCATTAAATAATTTAGATATGAAGCATTCTGTGCAAATCATGAAAGTATTACGCCGCATGGTCGATGAATTAGGCAAGACGATTGTCATTGTGATTCACGATATTAATTTCGCGTCTTGTTATTCCGACTATATTGTAGCTCTTAAGGATGGAAAGGTGGTGAAGGAAGGAAAAGCCCAGGAGATTATCACGCCTGAAGCTTTAAGTGAAATTTATGATATGAACTTTGATATTAAAAATATCAACAACAATCGAATTGCCGTTTATTACTCGTAGAAAAGCGGAGGCGGCTCGTTCAGGGGCGACAAGCATAAGACGAGCTGGCTAGAAGGTCGTTCTTTGACCTTCTTGACGGAATGGCTTATGACCTCGAGCCCCTAGCCGCCGGAGCTGGACAATTTCAACGAAAAATGGCAATAAAAATGGCGCCAGCTGTGGGGGCATGGCGCCAAAAAAAGTAAATCAAAAAAACTTACTACTTAAAATTTTAGAGGTGGAAAAATGAAACGTCAACTATTATTATTAATTATCGCAATCATTGCACTTATCGCTACAGCATGCAGCTCTAATGAAACATCAAAAGAGACAAGCACTGACAATGCTAAAAAAACAGAAAAAGTAGAAGAAATCGTTGTGAAGCATCAATTTGGAGAAACAAAAGTAAAACAAAACCCAGAAAAAGTTGTTGTGTTCGACTTTGGTACATTAGATACATTAGATGCATTAGGTGTTGAGGTAGCAGGTTTGCCAAAGGATTATGTTCCTACGTATCTATCTAAATACAAGGATGATAAATATGCGAATCTTGGTGCAGCAAAAGAACCAGATTTTGAGAAAATTAACGAATTACAACCTGATTTAATTATTATTGCTGGTAGACAACAAGAACTGTATGATAAGTTCGCAGAAATTGCTCCTACAGTGTATATGGCCGTTGATACAACAAAATATATGGAATCATTTAAAGAGAATGTAACAACACTAGGTAAGATCTTTGATAAAGAGAATGAAGTCAAAGCGGAAGTAGAAAAAATTGAAAAGTCAGTGGCTGCATTAAATGAAAAAGGGTCTAAATTAAATAAAAAGGCGCTAATTATTTTAGCCAATGATGGAAAAGTAAGTGCGTACGGCAAAAATTCACGCTTTGGTATTATTCATGATGAATTTGGGATTTCCCCTGTTGATGAAAGCATTGAAGTATCAACTCACGGGCAAAGTATCTCATTTGAATACATTGCAGAAAAAAATCCTGATTACTTGTTTGTTGTAGACCGTGGGGCGGTGGTTGTTGGTGGAGAATCATCAGCGAAGCAAATTGTTGAAAATAGCTTAGTGAAAAAGACGAACGCTGTTAAAAATGGAAAAGTAATCTATCTAGATGCAAATTATTGGTATACCTCTGGTGGCGGACTAGTATCTGTTGCGGAAATGGTGAAGGAAGTAGAAGCAGCAATTAAATAGTTTATAAAAAAGCTGGCTTATCGGTTTGAAACCTAAGCCAGCTTTTTTGGTTTGTGATAATGACGCCTGATCATTACTTTTTTATGAAGTTACCAATTTTTGACATAGCAATTCCGGCT
Organism: Bacillus marasmi; assembly: GCF_902168435.1. Lineage (GTDB taxonomy): Bacteria > Bacillota > Bacilli > Bacillales > Cytobacillaceae > Bacillus_BU > Bacillus_BU marasmi. The sequence goes on along the minus strand of NZ_LR656168.1, from coordinate 242,065 downwards.
TCTTGTAGTGCTGTGGAGATTGATTTTGCATAATGTAAAGCGTGTTCTCCATCGCCATGGATGCAGATTGTATCAGCTTTAATCGGAATATCATTTCCTTGGATTGACGCAACCTGGCCGTCTTTTATCATCCGAACTACTTGATTAATGGCAGCCTGATGATCTTTAATAAGGGCATTCTCTTGACTGCGCGGTGTTAATGAGCCGTCGAGCTGATAGGTGCGATCAGAAAAAACTTCATTAGCCGTATGGAGTCCGATTCGCTGTCCTGCTTTAATGAGCTCACTTCCAGCTAACCCAAATAATATAAGCTCAGGGTCAACCTTATATATAGCCTCGGCAATCGCCTCTGCCAACTGCTTGTTTTTCGCAGCCATATTGTAAAGGGCACCGTGTGGTTTAACATGATCAAGCTTACTTCCTTCCGATTTAACAAATGCATGAAGGGCGCCAATTTGATAGACGACTAAATCGTAAGCTTCCTGCGGTGTGATGTCGATATTCTTCCTTCCAAATCCAACTAAATCCTGAAAGCCAGGATGGACGCCAATGCCAACGTTTTTAGCTAGTGCCATTTTGACTGTCTTTCGCATTGTTGAAGGGTCGCCAGCATGAAACCCACAGGCGATATTAGCGGAGGTAATAAAATCAAGAATCTCTTCGTCATTTCCGATTTTATAAGCACCAAAGCTTTCGCCCATATCACAATTTATATCTACCATATGCATGGAAAGGTACCTCCTTAACGATATTTCAAGTTTATTCCTTGTTTTAGTTCAGCGATTTGTCGTTCTCGCTGTAAGTAGAGAAGCTGAGCTTGAGCTTGGTATATTTCGATAAATCTGATGGTTGACCCAGGCTTGGCTTGAGCTACTAAAGGTAAATCAACTGCCGCAATTTGGGCGATTTTAGGATAGCCTCCTGTCGTTTGCCGGTCGGCTAATAGGATGATAGGATTTCCGTCTGCTGGAACTTGAATGGTGCCAAAGCTGACTGCTTCAGAAATCATTTCTTGTGGTTTTTTTAACATTAAGCTGGTACCGTTAAGTCGGTAACCCATCCTGTCGGACTGAGGAGTAATCAAAAAACTACTATTAAAAATTCTAGATTGACTAATTTTATCAAAAAGATGAAATTGTCTCCCCTTCATCACTCGAAGTGTAGGATGTTCTCGATAAGCTGGAATTAATGCTGAGTTAATGAGCCAGTTTGCCTCATGGAAAGTATTCTTGGACTTACGATATGTTAATCTTTCAATTATTCGTTGAGAAAGCTCACTAGGCGAGTCAATCGGGATTCTGTCACCAGCTTGTAGGCTGCGACCTTTATAGCCACCGAGTTTAGCTCGGAAATAGGTGGATTTGCTATTTAGTACAACTGGGATACAAAAGCTTCCTGCAATAGCAATGTACGCACGGCATCCAAGCTTAATCGCTCCGAACTCAAGAACACTACCTTCTTTAACAAAAACTGGTCGCCATAGCTTGACTCGCTTTCCATCAATTATTGGTGCGGCCTCTCCGCCACAAATAGAAATTAGGCAATCGTGATTAAATTTTATTTTCGGACCGATAAGGGTGATTTCAAGAGTGGAGGCATTCTCAGGGTTTCCTACTAATATATTGGCTATCCGATGAGCTACTTGATCCATAGCGCCACTTGCAATCACTCCATATTTTTGAAACCCATATCTTCCTAAATCTTGAATACTCGTAAACAAGCCAGGTTTAAGGATGGTCAACATGAGCGTCATCCTCCCAATTTCTAAAATCATCATAGCTGATTGCCTTAAATTTTATGATGTCCCCCATCTGTAAAAGACTAGGGATTTCCTTTGTTGGTCTAAATAGTTTAAGTGGTGTTTGTCCGATAACTTGCCAGCCGCCTGGAGACTCAATCGGGTATACACCGGTTTGTCCACCTGCTATTCCAACAGAGCCTGCTGGAATACTAAGGCGTGGTGTATTTCTTCTAGGTGCAAAGATTTTTTCGGATAGTCCACCTAAATAAGGGAAGCCTGGTGCGAAGCCAACCATATGCACGATGTAATCGTTGCTAGTATGGATATTAATGACTTCTTCGCTGGTTATGCCGTTATGGTTTGCGACAAACGCTAAATCAGGTCCGAATTCTCCACCATAAAAAACTGGGATTATCACAGTTCTAGGCGTAGTTACTTGATTTGTCTCAATAGTGTTAAGGAACTGATCAATTTGCTGTAGCGCATATTGGGCTGGTAGCAAATGAGTAGGAGCAAGCTTCCAAATTTTTAATGGATCAAAATATATAGTAATCGTCGTATAGGCTGGAACGTATTCTATCATCCATGGAAACGGATGGCTTTCAAGCTGTGAAGCGACCGACTGAATATGATGGAGCTTAGCTTCAAGGATTTCATTTCCCCAATCAATCAAAATCGCCTGTTCAGATATGATCTGCAAATGATACTCCATTTTGGCACCCACTTAATCATATTAATAAGTAATGAGTATTATAGCGGAAAATTCAAAGTTATTAAAATATTATAGTTGAAAAAGACGCTTTTTGGATAAAAATAGGACTTTTCCCTTACAGCATTTTTTAAAAGTGGGAGATATATAAATTAATGGCAAAGAGTGGGAATTACCTGTTCACAGCTTATTCATAATTACTACTATCGAAATGTGAAATAACTGTGAAAATCATTGTTTTAGGTATTTTAAAATAGTATATTGTGAGTGTAGAGGGAATAAGAACAATTTACATCATAAGCAAAGACATCCCATGAATTACAGCTAGATTCAACAAGTAACATACAACAGATACTTCTTTGATAACACATCACGAAACATCAAACTATCCTAGAAATTCTACTAAGAAAAGAATGCATCATGACACAACATGAATACACCATGATTTAGCATCACGAATTCAACCTAGATTCAGCAGGATTACAACAAGCAAACACCAAGATTATCAACAGAAGAGCAGCAAGAAACTACAACAAGAATCATCTATGAAAACATAATTAAAGATTCATGATTCCCACTCTACCTTTACAAAACCATTATGAAACAACACCTAAGTTCATACACCATTCATGCAGGGAAGTACAAAACTTCCCTGTTTTTTATTGTCTAATAAATTGTAAATGCGCCCGTCGCCCCTGACCAAGCCGCTTCCGCTTTTCGATTTGTCTAGCTGCAGCGGCTAGCCCCTCGAAGTCTTAAGCCAATCCGTCCAAAAGGTCAAAGTACGACCTTTCGGCCAGCTCGTCTTAAGCTTGTCGGGGCTGACCAAGCCGCTTCCGCTTTTCGATTTAAGAAATATTTAAGAATATGTTTATATAGCATTTAGAACTCCGATGTAGTCTGTATATGTAAGATAAATAATTGATCGGAGGAAGGAAGCATGAAAAAGAAAACTTTGGGTGTAATCGGATTAAGCGGTGCGATTTTACTTGGAAGTGTTTATTCAATCTCTGCCAACACATCAGGGTATGAGCTTTATAAATCAGCATTAAAACAAACACATCAAGCGGATAGTGCCACGATGGAAATGAGCTTTAATCTTCTTGATAATGAAGCATCATTGTTTTCCATGAATTCTCAATACAAGACAGATGTCTCTAAAGAAGTTAGCGCTATGACAACTGAAACGGCTAATGAGAACGAAAAAAGCACGATGAATATGTACAAGCAGGATGGAGCTTGGTTTGTTACTAAAGCCGGTGAAGATGTTATTTATAAAATGGAAGCTAAAAATCCACACAGTGAAGCAAGCCTTGAACTTCAGGATGATATGGAAAATTTAGTTGATGTATTGACCAAAAACCTACAGCAGCAAATCACTGTTGACGAAACAAAAGCGGGTGTTAAGATTGTTGAATTAGATTTAACAGGAAAAGAAATACCGCTAGCTGCCAATGCTCTAAGCTCTTTAATGATTAAACACTCTGTTATGCTTCAAGATCGTATGGAAACTGATGGTTCGCAGTTCCATTTAACACCAACTATTCCAGCTCTAGATCATGATATTACGGTTAAGCAAATTAATTTAACTGCCGAAGTTAACGCACAAAATATTATTGAAAAGCAAACAGTAAAAGCAATTGTAACTGGAAAAGATAAGCAAGGTAAAACACATGAATTAGCTTTAAATATGAAATTAGATGTGAAAGATTACAATAAAACAACTGTTTCACCAGTGGAAATTCCAGCAGACAAAGTCGAAATGCTTGAAGTAAAACATGGCGGCCACGGTATGTAAGCTATTAATAATAGGGTTCATCGCCATAAGTGACCTATTTTTGAAATGAGAATCAAAAGAGGGCGCTTAAAGACGGTATAAGTGCCCTAATTTCGAGAACGATAGAAAAAGAGGGCACTTAAAGGCTGCATAAGTGACCTATTTTCGAGAACGACAGAAAAAGAGGGCGCTTAAAAGCTGCATAAGTGACCTATTTTCGAGAACGACAGAAAAAGAGGACGCTTAAAGACGGTATAAGAGCCCTAATTTTGAGAACAGCCGAAAAAGAGGGCGCTTAAAGACGGTATAAGTGCCCTAATTTCGAGAACGACAGAAAAAGAGGGCACTTAAAGGCTGCATAAGTGACCTATTTTCCACTAAAGAAAATAATTAGGCTACTTACAGCGCTTATTGATAAAGGCTCTCATACGCAATACCCAATACCCAATTACCACTGATATAAAAAAGCAATGGAGGTGATGACTTGGAAAAAACAGTCGAGTTAACTGGAGTAACCAAGCAATACGCAAATGGAAGAGGAATTAAGAATATTAATCTTACCGTTCGACAAGGTGATGTAGTAGGAATACTTGGTCCGAACGGTGCGGGCAAAACGACATTGCTTAAATGTTTGACTGGCCTGATAAAACCCGACCAAGGGAAAATAGAGCTATTTGGTCACGATATTGAAGAGCAATATAAGCGGGCGATTCGCAATGTAGGAGCCTGCATTGGCCAGGGCATGATGTATGATAACATGACAGCCTTCCAAAATTTAAAAATGGCATTGCGTTTTTATCCTGACGTTCCAGAGACGTCCATTGACGAAGTGTTGGAATTGACCGGACTTACTCCATATAAATATGAAAAAATCTCTTCCTATTCTATGGGTATGAAGCAGCGGTTTGGGATTGCGACGGCATTAATCTCTAAACCGAAGTTGATTATTCTCGATGAGCCAACAAATGGTCTTGATATAGATGGTCTGCTATTATTTCGAAAAACAATCAGTCAGCTGGCAAGCGAATCTGATGTGACGTTTCTAATTTCAAGTCATCACATTTCTGAGATGGAGCGGTTATGCAACCGTTTCTGCTTTTTAATCAATGGTGAACTCTCTCATAGTGATTCAAATGAGCCATCATTAGAGGAGCTATATATTAAAAAGGTGGAGGAAGGATCCCATGAATCCAGTAGGAGCTAATATAAAGAATGAGCTGGAAAAGCTATTGGCGAAGCGAATTACGAAGGTATTCCTTGCAGTGGCAGGACTGCTGCCTTTTATCGTTAAGTTATTAGTAAATAAAATGTTTATTACTGACTGGATGGCCCTTCCTTCTTTAAATATTAATTTTATGATACTTGATTTGCTCATTAAGGTGCTCATGCCTTTGTTTATTTTTATCGCGGCAGCTGAGCTATTTACCGGAGAAGGCGAAAGAGGAACGCTGTTACCGATTCGTCCAATCAATCGAATTGAATTGTTTATTTCGAAAACTGCTGCAATCAGTTTACTGGTTTTGGTGCAATTACTGCTAGCATGGCTAACGGTTGCGATTAGCAGTATGATATTTGATCAAAGCTTCCGATTTGCAGACATCGGCTTAAGCTTATCGGCATTTCTTGTTTCGTGGGTACCATTATTTGTGTTAACGGCGTTAGCTGTATTACTCGCACTTCCGATGAAATCAAGTGTAGTCGCCATTTCAACATTAATCATTGTTTATATAGCGATGATTTTCGTGCCATATGCTTTCCCGGGGATTTTATATCTATTGCCTTCCGCTTATCTTGATTGGTATATGCAATGGATTGGTGATGTATCGATGAAATGGGTTATTCAGACGATTACTTACTTAATTTCGGCTGCTACTCTGTTTTTAGCAACCGGCTATCATATCTTTCAAAATAAAGAAGCATAATGGAAAGGTGACTATTTATGTCAATTAAGCTCCGTCTTATTTTATCAAATCTTGCAATGATTATTGTTCCGAGCATCCTGTTTTGTGTTGCAGCAGGAATTCTTTCGGTGCTATTTCTCGGGGATATTAAGGAAGTTACGACTTTATTACCGGAAAGTCATAGCAGGGATAATGTAATGCAGGAGGATACACAAATTTACTATGAATTGAAGCAAAAATCAGTAGTAGATCCTGAGGGCTTAATGACAGAAGCTTATCTAACATCGGTTGACGAGCGACTTCATGACTTTAATGCAGGGTTAATTATTCGAAAAAATAACGATATCCTGTTTTCATCCGCAAATGTCCAAGCTTTGAAAATAGCAGATTTACCAACGTTTGGAACAACCACTGCAATGCGCAATTTGGAAGAGGTTGGAGATAGATCTTATGCGATAAAGCAGCATGATTTTTATGAACAAGATGGTGGTGAAATATCAATCTTTGTGATGAAGGATGCCAGTCCGTGGAACCATTTTGTGAAAACATTTTTCCCGATTTTGATTATGCTGTGTCTGCTTATATTAGTTGCTACTAATGGCTTGTTAGCTTACTTTGTATCTAGGAGTATTATTAAACCGATTGACCGCCTAAAAGCTGCGGCGCAATCGATAAAAAATGGTGATTTAGATCATTCGATTACGCCTAAAAAGAATGATGAAATTGGTGAATTAACACAGGCGTTTGAGGAAATGAGGCAGCGTTTAAATGAATCATTTGCCATTCAAAAGCAGTACGAGGAAAATCGCAAGGAATTAATTGCTCATATTTCTCATGATTTAAAAACGCCAATTACTTCGATTAAAGGTTATGTTGAAGGTATTCGAGATGGCATTGCTGATACACCTGAAAAACAGGACCGTTATATCCAGACTATTTATGCAAAATCAGTTGACATGGACCGACTAATTGACGAGCTATTTCTATTTTCAAAATTAGACTTAGGGAAATTACCTTTCGAATTTGACAGGATTGATATAAAAAATTATTTGTCTGATTTTATTGAAGAATTGAGCTTTGATTTAGAGGAAAAGGGCGTACATGTTAACTTTAATTGTGATAATTACCAGGCTAGTCAAGTGAAAATAGACCGCGATAAATTTAAGCGTGTGTTAGCGAATATTGTAACCAATAGTGTGAAATATATGGATAAGGATGTAAAAGAGCTTAAAGTTTCTCTTTGTTCTAAACCATCACGGCTTGAAATCAGTATTGCTGATAATGGTCCAGGCATTTCCGGGGAATCTCTTCCGTATATATTTGACCAATTCTATCGTGCTGATCATTCGCGAAGTAAGCTAACCGGCGGTAGTGGACTTGGTTTATCGATTGCCAGAATGATTGTTGAGGAGCACGGTGGCTCGATTCGAGCTGAAAGCAAACAGGGGCTAGGTACAAAAATTACAATTTCATTACCAACTGAAACGGGAGCAAAGCAGGTGAGTTTATGAAAAAAATCTTAATCGTTGAGGATGAAAAAAGTATCGCAGAGCTCGAGCGTGATTACTTGGAGATAAATGGGTTTGAAGTAGAAGCAGCTTTTTCAGGCGATCATGGACTGCAATTGGCGCTCTCGGGTGATTTTGATTTAATCCTACTAGATGTCATGCTGCCGATTATTGATGGTTTTGAAATTTGTAAACGAGTTCGTAGCGTAAAGGATATCCCGATTATATTAGTGACAGCTAAAAAAGAAGAGATTGATAAGGTACGTGGGCTTGGGCTTGGTGCGGATGATTATTTGGTCAAACCGTTCAGTCCAAATGAATTGGTTGCTCGAGTGAAGGCGCATCTGTCTCGGTATGAGCGTCTAATGTCTAGGCAAAAGCCTGAATCTCATGAACTGTATATTCGTGGTTTGACGATTGATGCTTCTTCACGACGGGTATTCGTTAATAACAAAGAGGTCACTTTTACAACTAAAGAATTTGATGTGTTAAGCTTTTTGGCGATGCATCCGAATCAAGTTTTTAGTAAAGACCATTTGTTTGAAAGGATTTGGGGATTTGATAGTGCGGGAGATGTATCGACCGTAACAGTTCATATTCGTAAAATCCGTGAAAAAATTGAGCAGGATCCCTCCAATCCAGTTTATATTGAAACAGTTTGGGGCGCGGGGTACCGCTTCATTGATTATTAAGAATAAGAAAGAGGGAACTAGATGATTCACGCACATTTAACTTCAATGTTACTCGCATTAATATTGTTTATTGTAGTTGTTGTTTTACAATCTCAAGGTAAGAATACTAAGGTTTTACAAATGATCTTAAGAACTTCATATATACTTATTTTTGCAACTGGCATAATGATTTTCTTCGGATTAAACGAAATTACCTTTCTTTATATCCTAAAGCTAATCGTCGGTATTGTCGTAATTGGGGTATTTGAAATGTTGATTAGCTGGCAGGCAAAAGGAAAACCGACAGGTCCGATGTGGATTGCGTTTGTACTTTCATTTGTTGCAGTATTATTGCTTGGAATGATGCTTCCTTTAGGAATGGATTATCTATAATCACAAAACCAATAGGCGTTAGGCTTATTGGTTTTTTTATTTTTCCATACAGGCAATTCATTTTCAAAAAAATCTTAAAAGATATATCATGAAAAGGAGTATTGTTGTAATCATATAATTGGAAAATAGATATCTTTTTTTAAGGAACGATAAGGTACATTTGGAGGTTTTTTCGTGAAAAAGCTTTTATCATATTTATTTCCATACAAGGTAGCGGTAGCGGTTGCGCTTTTTTTTATGCTGTTCGAGCTTGTAGTCGAGCTGACTTTACCATTTTTTATGGTCAAAATCATTGATGAGGGCATAGTCACAAAAGACATTTCAGTTGTATTAACCTGGAGCGGAATTATGGTGGGGATTTCCATTCTATCCTTTGCATCAGGAATTATTAATTCGTTTTATGCGGCTCATGCCGGGCAAAGTTTTGGGTATGACCTACGGAAAAGCTTATTTGAACGTGTTCAATTTATGACTTTTGAAAATTTCCAACGTTTCCCGGCCTCATCGTTAATTACACGTTTGACGAACGACGTGACACAAATCCAAAATACAGTATTTATGAGTTTACGAATCATGATGCGAGCTCCACTCTTTGTCATCGGGGGGACGATAATGGCCTTTATCGTTAATGCGAAGCTAGCTCTCATTCTCGTTTCGGTTGTTCCGCTACTGGTATTATTTTTAAGATGGGCATTCACGAGAGCTGGTAAGCTTTTTCGTGCTTCACAGGGAAAACTCGATCATGTAAATGGTGTGATGCGGGAAAATCTTATCGGAATGCGCTTAATTAAAGTGTTGTTGAGAGGACCGCATGAGACGAAGCGATTTCAACAGGCTAATGATGAATTAATGAAGCGGACGGTGTCGGCGCTGCGGCTGATTGATTTTACAATGCCGTTTTTATTGATGGTGATGAACATTAGTATTCTTGGTGTTTTGTGGTTTGGAAGTAGTCTAGTTGAAGCGGGTAGTGCGAATGTTGGTGAGGTGGTCGCTGTCGTCAATTACGGTACACGTATCGCAGCGTCGCTATCAATGTTTTCGATGATTATTCTTGTTTTTTCCAAAGCAAAGGCATCAGGGCAGCGTATCCTAGAGGTACTAGACCCGGCACTTATGACAGAATCGTTAGCTCGAACTAGTGCTGAGACGGAGACTGAGAAGCCTGAGCTTGCTTCGATAAGCGGTCATGTGAAATTTGATATGGTTTCATTTCGGTACCCAGGCGATAATGCTCGCTCGGGCGCCAGCTCTAATCGTCTTGTACTAGAGGATATTTCGTTTGAGGCACAATCAGGTGCGACGATTGCAGTGTTAGGGGCTACGGGTTCTGGCAAAACTTCCTTATTCCAGCTGATTCCGCGACTTTATGATGTGAGCGCAGGGGTAATTTATTTGGATAATCGCGATATTCGTACATATAGTCCCCATTTCTTACGAAAGCAAATTGGATATGTTCCACAGGAATCTTTATTATTTACTGGTTCGATAAAAGAAAACCTGGCCTGGGGCAAGGAAGATGCCACGCTTGAGGACATGATTGTTGCGGCAAAGGCAGCTCAAATTCACGATACGATTATGAAATTACCTAAGCAATATGATGCGATTATCGGACAAAAGGGTGTTAATTTGTCTGGTGGACAAAAGCAACGGCTGTCCATCGCTAGGGCGTTGATTCGTAAACCGAAAATCCTTTTATTTGATGACAGCACGAGCGCCTTGGATTTGAAGACAGAAGCTGCATTGCTTGCGGAAATAAAGCAATATGCTTGCACGACGTTTATTATTACACAAAAAATAAGTACCGCAATGGGAGCGGATTTGATTTTGTTGCTGGAGGACGGGAAGTTAATTGCCAGCGGCAGTCATGCTTCGCTGTTAGAGGAATCTAAGCTTTACATGCAAATTTATCAATCCCAGTTCGGAGAGGAGAGGGTAAAGCATGTTCGATGAACTGAAAAAGCCCTTTCAATATTCGAAGGGGAGTAATGAAGAAAAGAATGAACGTGTTGTGTCGCAGAGTTACCAGGGGGCGGCGAACCAAGGACCGAAAATGCATCCACATGGCGGCGGTATGCACCATGGAATGACAAAAGGTGCAAAACCGGCAAACTGGTTTTCAACCGTTAAACGGATATGGGCCTATTTATCTAGAAAAAAAGCGCTATTTGTTTTAGTTTTATTAATGGTAGTAGTCTCGACTGGTCTCGGTTTGTTAGGTCCGGTACTAGTCGGTCGAGCGATTGACCATTTTATCGTGACTCGGGAAACCGATGGGTTCGTGACGTTATTGTTAAGCTTGGTTGTAGTCTATGTTTTATATGCAGCAACCAGCTTTCTGCAGAACTATTGGATGATCGGAATCGCTCAAAAGACGGTCTATTCCATGCGGGTCGATTTATTCAAACAGCTACATCGCTTACCGATTGGATATTTTGATAAGCGCCAGCACGGGGAAATTATGAGTAGGGTGACCAACGATATTGAAAATGTTAGTTCAACCTTAAATAGCTCTGTAATTCAAATTTCGACCAGTATTCTGATGTTAATAGGCTCTGTGTCGGTCATGCTTTGGTTAAGCCCGATATTAACAGCTATTACATTAGTGATTGTTCCGTTAATGTTTGCAGGGATGAAGTGGATTACCAATCGTACCGGGCGCGCATTTAAAGAGCAGCAACGTAATTTAGGTGCTCTGAACGGATTTATTGAAGAAACCATTTCTGGACAACGCATTGTAAAGACTTTTTCGCAAGAGAAAAAAGTGATCAGTGAGTTCATGGAGCGAAATGAGATGCTGAAGCAGTCAGGCTTTTGGGCTCAGACAATTTCAGGCTTTATTCCAAAGTTAATGCATGTACTAAATAATCTAAGCTTTGCGATTATCGCTGGAGTCGGCGGGGTTCTCGCGTTAAAAGGAATGATTACAATCGGTGTAATTGTTGTATTCGTGGAGTATTCTCGCCAGTTTACTCGACCTTTGAATGATTTAGCAAATCAATTTAACACACTGTTATCGGCGGTGGCAGGTGCGGAGCGAGTGTTTGAAATTTTAGATGAACGCGTCGAAGCTGCGGATGAAGAGTTGGATTTTGATGGTTCTAGTGCTAATGCAAATGCAAATGCTAAGGCTAAGGCGAGTGGGCTTGCAGGGCAGATTGCTGGTGATGTAAAATTTCGTAATGTTTCTTTTTCCTATGAAAAAGAAGGCGATACTGTTTCTGATATAAGTTTTCATGCTTCTGTTGGTGAGATGATTGCTTTGGTCGGGCCAACTGGAGCAGGTAAGTCAACAATTATAAATTTGCTCGCTAGGTTTTATGAGATTGATGGTGGCAGCATTTTGATTGATGATCGTAGTATTAAGAGTTATAAGCGGGATTGGCTCCGCAGCAAACTAGGGTTTGTGCTTCAGGATTCGGTGTTATTTGAGACGTCGATTCGGGAGAACATTCGTTATGGACGCTTGGATGCTACTAATGAAGAGGTGGAGCAGGCTGCTCGCCTCGCTAATGCTCATGATTTTATTGCTAGACTTCCAGAAGGTTATGATACGGTTTTGAAGCAAGATGGTAGCGGGATAAGCCAAGGGCAAAAGCAACTATTGGCGATTGCGCGGGCAATTTTGATTGACCCGGTAATATTAATTTTGGATGAAGCAACGAGTAATATTGATACAATTACCGAGGTTAAGATTCAAGAGGCGTTACAGCGGCTAATGGCAGGCCGAACGAGCTTTGTGATTGCTCACCGTTTGAATACGGTGTTAAGAGCAAATCAAATTTTGGTGCTCGATCAAGGGCGTTTGATTGAACGCGGAAATCACGATGAACTGCTTGCTGCGCGTGGGTTTTATTATGGATTGTATGGGAGTCAGTTGAAGAGTGAAGTTGTGAACTAGGGGAAGCACTGTAACTGCTGGCTGTTTAGCTTGTGTGTTGTGGTGCTTTTTGGTTTGTGGTTTCTTGTCATAATCGCCCCATCAAGACGGCGAAAACCGAGAATAGAGTAATGAATAGTGTCTAATCGCCCCATCTAGAGGACGAAAATCGAGAATAGAGTAATGAATAGTGTCTAATCGCCCCATCTAGAGGACGAAAATCGAGAATAGAGTAATGAATAGTGTCTAATCGCCCCATCTAGAGGACGAAAACCGAGAATAGAGTAATGAATAGTGTCTAATCGCCCCATCAAGATGGCGGATTCAGAGAATAGAGTAATGAATAGTGTCTAATCGCCCCATCAAGATGGCGGATTCAGAGAATAGAGTAATGAGTAGAACCTAATCGCCCCATCTAGAAGGAGAAAACCAGAGAATAGAGTAATGAATAGAGTCTAATCGCCCCATCTAGAGGACGAAAATCGAGAATAGAGTAATGAATAGAGTCTAATCGCCCCATCTAGAAGGAGAAAACCGAGAATAGAGTAATGAATAGAACCTAATCGCCCCATCTAGAAGGAGAAAACCGAGAATAGAGTAATGAATAGAACCTAATTGCACCATCTAGAAGGAGAAATCCGAGAATAGAGTAATGAATAGTGTCTAATCGCCCCATCTAGAGGACGAAAACCGAGAATAGAGTAATGAATAGAAACTAATCGCCCCATCTAGATGGTGGATTCAGAGAATAGAGTAATGAATAGTGTCTAATCGCCCCATCTAGAGGACGAAAACCGAGAATAGAGTAATGAATAGAACCTAATCGCCCCATCTAGATGGCGGATTCAGAGAATAGAGTAATGAATAGAACCTAATCGCCCCATCTAGAGGACGAAAACCGAGAATAGAGTAATGAATAGAACCTAATCGCCCCATCTAGAAGGAGAAATCAGAGAATAGAGTAATGAATAGAACCTAATCGCCCCATCTAGAGGACGAAAACCGAGAATAGAGTAATGAATAGTGTCTAATCGCCCCATCAAGATGGCGGATTCAGAGAATAGAGTAATGAATAGAACCTAATCGCCCCATCTAGAAGGAGAAAACCGAGAATAGAGTAATGAATAGAACCTAATTGCACCATCTAGAAGGAGAAACCAGAGAATAGAGTAATGAATAGAACCTAATTGCACCATCTAGAAGGAGAAATCAGAGAATAGAGTAATGAATAGAACCTAATCGCCCCATCTAGACCGTGAAACATCGGAAAAGTGAAAAAAGGTAATCAATGCATCTAGAATTATTCAGGAATGTAAAAGGAAGAACGTCCCTTTTGTATGAGTTTATAATTATTAGATAAAGTAACTTGGATAGTTTTTTTACTTTTAATAATTCCACACCACTCCCAAATTCCCGACGTTGTTATCTTCTTATCTGGAAACAGCAACATGTACTCCCTTACATGCCGCATTATTGATGAAGATACACTTTCTTTACAGCCGCAGTCCAGACAAACCACTATGTAATTATCAACGATTAAGTTAAATGATAAACATTTCGAACATAAATTCCCCTTCCTAACCTTCTCATACTCATATTCAGGAACTTTAGTATACGGTGATTTGCTGATATGGTGGGAGAGTAAGCGATTTGCAAGGATAAAGTGGCTATCATCTAATGTGGATGGTTGCCTATCTAAGGAGCATAAAAAACGATTGATCTGGGTTGGGAAAATAATCTGTTTGTTCATGGGGGCGTGATACAGGTGAAATTTTGAGTTGACGAACACTAAGTTTGAATTAACTGAAGTATAGCCGAGTTGGTAAAGCAGACGCCGGAGAAGTGTTTCGCTGCGTTCCATTTGTAGAATTGGGTTTGTTATTGGCGTCCTTGAAATTGAATACCAATTATCGTTATCAATATAATAATCTCCCTCAAAGTTTTTTACTTCAAAAGGGTAAATGGTATTTTGTTTAATCATTAATGAGTCGATTTGAATATGTTGATTGTTAACTTCAAAAAGCAAATCATTCAGCGTAATAAAATTGTCAGTTAAGCCGCTGATATGGGAGTCGAAAATTAGCTCACCCTCATATCCTTTTTCTTTTGCAAGGTAGTATGTTTTGTCATTTTCGGATAATGTCATACGCCTGTTTAAATACCGGAGCTTCAATAATTCTTCAGATTCACAGCGGGTTTTTAGTTCCATAAGTCATCTCCAATCTTTTTGTTGATATATTAATTTTACAAAAAAGTAAGATTTTTTTACAAGGAATATCATTGCGATTTTCACAAAAAAAACAGGGATTCCCCCTGTTTATGCTCAGTAAAATCATTTAATCTTTTTTCGTCATCGCTTGCTGAGCCATTTTGACCATTTCTCGAACCATGCTGCCACCGATTTTTCCGCCGATTTTTCCTGCATCCTGTGTTGATAAATTACCGTTATAGCCGTGTTTGAGTGGAACACCAACCTCTTTGGCTACTTCATATTTCACATTTTCGGGATTAGTTTGATTGTGTAATCGAGCTTTTAGTTGGTCTAAGCTAGCTCTCGCTTCTGGAACTAATATTTTATTTCGTCGCCGCGCCATACTCATACCTCCCTGGATAAGATTTTACAATTAGATTTCCCGGAAGGATGAAGAACTATTTCAAAAAAATCCGAAGCGATATACTCGATCCGGATTGGGTGAAGGGTATAGAGGGGAGGTAAAAATGTTGGGCAAAAAATTTACAGTCGTGCCACATGCTCGTAAACATCCTTTAAATTTTTGTAGCCGGACTTTTGGAGTTTTTCGATGTAATGGCACCAAAGCTGAGCGGTCAATTTGGCATCGCCGAGTGCGTGGTGTCGGTCCAAAACAGGTATGTTGTTGTATTCGCAAAAATCCTCTAAGCGGACGAGCTTTGCGTTTGGTTCCGCAACGCGATATAAGAAGGAGGTGTCGACAACGCGATGTTTAAAGTTTGTGCGGAACAATTTCCAGCTTGCATCCTGAATGAAGCTTTTTTCGTGGCTTGCATGATGGGCGACGAGTGTATCGTCCTTTACGTATTTGAAAAATTTGATTAATGTTTCGGAGAGGGGAGGAGCAAACTGCAAGTCTTCGTCGCTTATTCCGGTCAACTCAACGATTTTAGGTGGCAAGGTTTTTTCATACTGAACAAGAGAATAAAATACATCTTCCTCTTGAATTTTATTTCCGCAAACTCGAATGGCCCCGATTGAGATGATAGCATCGCCGTGTTCCGGGTTGAAGCCGGTTGTTTCAATATCAAATACAACTACATTTAATTGCTCTAATGGAATTTTTAGTTTGTTTTCAGAATTGAGCTCTCTTTGTAATTGACGCATGTAGGCAATGTGTTGGGCGTTTTGAGTTTGGGCACCCCCGAAGATTCCTTGTAATCCGCGCATAAATTGATTTATTGGTTCAAATGCCATGGCTAACACCCTTTTTCAATGATTGCGTTGACGTATTGATGTAGCTTCTTTCCCTCTTTCAAAATTTGCTTAAGTTCTTTTTTTTCTTCACGCGTTAGTTTGTTGATTTTTAAATAATGAATGTCATCGTAAGAGTCACTTTGATTAAAAAGGGTTAATCTTAGTTCCAGTAACCGAAGGAAGTTGTTTTTACAACCCGAAAGCACTTCGTAGTAATTACCGTTAAGATTCATTAATTGATTTAGACGATCAAGTGTTGAGGTATGGGAAATTCCATCTTTAATTGCAAGCAACCGAATTGCGTTTACATAGGGAAGGAAAGCCGCATATTTTAAATCGACTGCACCTGCATGAATGCCTTTCTCTTCGACAATTATTTGTCCGAGTGGACCGATGGCGTTTTTAACATGACTTACATTCTCCATGAGTCTACGGATTAAAGCTGGGTGCTCGGTACGATATTTGAAAATCACATTTTTTAATGAGTTAAGCAAGATTTCATCACCGATTAATAATCGCGCGTCAAAGAATATTTGCAGATTGCGAATGTTCTTGAAGCTGCCTTCGTCCATCCAATCGAACAATTGAATCTTCCAAAGCTCGAGAGGCTTGCGCCATTTGGAATTTGAGCTCATCACGTTTCCTTCACAGTAAGGGTAGCCTACTATATTTAAACCGAAGGAAATCTCTTCGCCCAGTGCCTTAAAGAATTCATTAGCGATATCGTCATTTCTTTCATAAACGATTCCGTGATCTTGGTCGCTAATGAGGCCTTGTTCGAATCTACCGCCACTGCCGGTAATAAACCAGGAAAATGGACATGGAGGGGCACCCATATCCAAGAGTTTTAATGCTAGTTTAAATACATTTTTCATAATCACATCGTGGAAGGTGTTTAGCGAATAAGTATCGGTTTGTTTTTTGGAGATATGTTGATCCTTCCAATCTTTAATTGCCTGATAAGATTGAAATTCCATTGTCATGACGACACATCCTTTAATATTGAAAAAGTGAAAGCCTCTGTATAAGAGGCTTTCTTAAACTTATGAGCTAACGTTTTTATTATTTTCTTCTGACATAAATACTTCGGGATAACCATAGCTTCCGTGTTCGCTAATGTCTAGACCCATAATTTCTTCTTCTTCAGTGACGCGAAGTCCGTTAAGCACTTTTTTGGCAATCGCTAAGATGATGAAAGATACGATAAAGGCGTAGGCTGCGGAAGTTACAATGCCTAATGCTTGAACGCCTAATTGTTCGAAGCCACCTCCGTAAAATAAACCGGGCTTACCAACAGTTGCCAATTCTTTTGTTGCGAAGAATCCGGTTGATAATGTACCCCAAACGCCAGCTGTACCGTGTACTGATAATGCGAAGATAGGATCATCGATTTTCATTTTTTCAAAGAAACGAGCGCTATAGAATACGAGGATTCCTGCGATGAAACCAATTACAACTGCTGCCCAAGTATCGACAAATGCACACGATGCGGTAATAGCAACGAGCCCAGCTAACGCACCGTTTAATATGGTTGGAACATCAGATTTTCCTAGAACAATCCAAGAGATAAGTAATGCAGCTACTGCGCCAGAACCGGCAGCGAGGTTTGTGTTTAAGGCAACAAATCCGAAGAATGCGCCATCAACTGAAACGGTGCTACCTGCATTGAAGCCAAACCAGCCTACCCATAAAATTAACACTGATAATGCTGTGAAAACTTGGTTGTGACCGTAAATGTTATTGGCAGAGCCATCTTTATTGTACTTGCCAATACGTGGTTTTAACAAGATGGTTGCAGCAAGTGCAGCCATTGCGCCAGTTAAGTGAACAACTGTTGAACCGGCGAAGTCTTGCTTGCCGTGTTCTGCTAACCAACCTCCGCCCCAGATCCAGTGAGCGATGACGGGGTATACTAGTGCTGAGAATAATAGTGCGAAGAATAAGTAGACAGATAATTTCGCTCTTTCTGCAAAGCCACCAAAAGCTATTGTTAATGAGATTCCAGCGAATGCTAATTGGAAAAGAAAGAAAACTGGAGTTGAGAGACTGGCGTCTTCAATCTGAGTACCTGAATAAAAGAATTCTGATAATCCGACCAGGAAGTTTGCGTTATCGCCAAAGATAAATCCGTAACCAACAGCCCAAAATACTAATGACGAGATACCGAATGTGAAAATTGTTTTACCAGCTATATGGCCGGCATTTTTCATTCGAGTAGAACCAGCCTCTAACAGGATAAAACCACCCAACATGAAGATCACTAAGACTGCAGACAACATAACCCATAAGCTGTTCATTAAAAATGTCACATCCATTTTTCTTCCTCCTTATCAATTGTTATATTTCTTTACTGTAATATGTCAGAAAATATAACATGAGTATCTTTGTTTATTATTTTAACGGATAAAGAATGAAAGTCAATGGGATTTTTGAAATTTCTGAAATTTAATGTCAGAAAATCTAACATCAAATTGTTTGAAATAAAAAAACATTACCCAAAACTGGGTAATGTAAGTATATGTGCAATAGAAAAAACTAATTTATATGTTTATTTTTGTTTTTATCATTTTTAATGGTCTTTAAATCAATTATTTTTTGGCTGGAAATTTTTTTTTCAATCGTGTTATGTGCTTTTAAGTAATTCATTATCATCACATAAGCAATTGTCCCACCAAGAATAAGTCCAGAAAGTACTCCAATAATAGTAAAGAGTGTCTCAAACCCCCACTTGTCATCGGCGAAGGTTCCGAGTTTGTAGCCACCAAAAATCGTAAGGCCAAGCATAATACAAATAACCACATTAAAGGATAACATTTTAATAAGAAAAATGGTGAATCTTTGCCAGTCGGTTTCCTTTTTTGAGTTATCATTAGCAATAAAGTTTTCGATATCAGTAATTAGAAGATCTGAAACATGATTTTCCTCAAGGAAATGACTAATATATTGAGCATTTGATTTTTGAGCATTTTTTAAAATATAGGCAGTCTTTTTGATGCTTCCGTTTGTGTAATATACGTATATCCACTTTTCCTCAATATCCAATTCTAGCTTTTCAGATATCCCTTCAGAGGTATTTGAGAATACGTGTTTCATCCGGCATCACGCTGCCGATCGGTTGGGAGGCTGTTATATGCTTGTGTTCGGATCATATTCGCTTCCTCTTTTGCCAGTTTTATGATGATGAGGGCTTCTTTTTGACTTCGAGTAATGATTTCTTTTGCTTCTATTTTTGCTTCCCGCAGCAGGTTTTCTTGTTCTTTAGCATACTGTTCTCCTTCGGCCTTGAAACTTTCTGCTAACATCAGTTGTTTTTCAATATGCAATTTCCGGTTTTCTAAGACTGCGACAAGCTTTGGTAATACATATTTTCTAAGTAATAAAAACAACCCTGTAAAAAGCAATGCTTGATAAATCATGGTTCCTAATGCGACGTTCATTCCGAAAATTGTAAAATCCCCCATTTGAATTCATTCCTTTCACATTTCATGGGCAGAAAATCTTTGCCCGATATAAACCATTGTTAATGTAACGAAGATATATGCCTGCAATGCTCCGATAAAAATACAGAAGGCTTGCCAAATGACCATAGGAATCGAAGCGAAAAATGCAGCGAAAAATCCGTTATGTACTGCACCGGCTAAAAGTGCTAACATCACTTCTCCGGCATAAACATTACCAAATAAACGCAATCCAAGCGTTAAAGTGGTAGCAAATTGCTCTAATAAGTTAATTAGAAACAATGCCTTAAATGGTTTGAAATAGCCTAAAAAGTATTTTTTTACGCCGTGAAGCTTTAAATCAATGAAATGTGTGTAGACAATCATCATAATTGCCAAAGTCAAGGTGACATGTGCATCAGAGGTTGGAGATTTCCACCATAAAAATTGTGTATCCGTACCGGCTACGAAGGAAAAAGGAATTCCCAGCATATTTGAAACAATAATAAATAGGAAAAGTGTGACACCTGTTGTTAAAATGAACATATTATTCTTAATGCCAATAGTGTTCATCATGATGTTTTGGATAAACTCGACGAGCCATTCCATAACATTTTGCCATTTTTGTGGTGAAGAGTTGACAAGTTTTCTAGATGCAAGAATTGCAAAAAGGAAGACGGTTACTGCGGTGAAAGTACTAGTGAGGACAAGTGACAAATCAAAAGTTAAGTTAAAGAATGTGACAAGCGGTCTTTCGTAATGCATAATATTCTACCCCTTTCTGTTCCCCCAAATCAGTAAGTGGCAGCTGTAATAATATGAAAATTTTGTATTATCTGGTTACATTATATTATATTGATAAAGTAATTCTGAGGGTCTTTTGTGTCATCTTTTCGAAATTTTCAGTATTTTTACATAAACATATTAACTAATAAAACAATCTAAATTAAGGATTCAAACTTCTTAATAATAAAAAAAGAACGGGCTTAGCCCGTTCGAATCGTTTAAACAACTTGTTCTTTAGTAGCTACTAGTGTCTCAGGTTTTTCTGGAGCAACTTCGAGTGGATTAAATTCATTTTCCATTTTTGATACAACAACTGTTGCCACGCCATTACCGATTAGATTAGTAATCGCTCTTGCTTCAGACATGAAACGATCTACACCTAGAAGTAATGCAATACCTTCAACCGGAATCATTGGGAAGGCTGCTAGAGTTGCCGCTAATGTGATAAAGCCAGAACCTGTTACACCTGCTGCGCCTTTTGATGTTAGCATTAAAATTCCAAGAAGTGTAATTTCTTGCACTAAAGTTAGGTCAACGCCATAAGCCTGTGCAATGAAAATTGCGGCCATTGATAAGTAAATTGCAGTACCGTCTAAATTGAATGAATAACCTGTTGGAACGACTAATCCAACCACTGATTTAGAACATCCGTATTTTTCTAAGCGTTCCATCATACGTGGTAAAGCGGATTCAGAAGATGAAGTTCCAAGTACAAGTAGTATTTCCTCTTTAATATATGCGATGAATTTAAAGATATTGAAGCGATAGAATTTAGCAATTGCCCCAAGAATAAAGACTACGAAAAGGAACATCGTAATATAAACAGAGCCCATTAATTTTCCTAATGAAATAAGTGATCCGAGACCAAATTTACCGATAGTATAAGCCATTGCTCCTGAAGCGGCGATTGGTGAAACCTTCATAATCATATTTACGACACCGAAGAATACATCAGTAAGCTTTTCGAACAATGAAACGATTGGCTTTCCTTTTTCTCCCATTGCAGCTAATGATACCCCGAACAAAACAGCGAAGAAAAGGATAGGAAGCAATTCACCCTTTGCCATTGCCGCAATGATATTATCTGGAATGATTCCTACGATAAAATCAATTGCTCCGTGACTGGTTTCTTTTGCGGCGTCTGTATATTGACTAACATCGCCGCCTTCAACTGATGATGTGTTAAAGCCTTTACCAGGTTTAATAAAGTTTACAACAATAATACCGATTGCTAAAGCAAACGTCGTTACGATTTCAAAATAGAGGAGCGCTTTACCCCCGATACGCCCGACTTTTTTGAGATCGCCCATGCTGCCGATACCGATAACGACTGTAAAAAAGACAATAGGTGCGATAACCATTTTAATCATTTTGATGAATACATCTGCTAATACTTTAAGCTTTTCACCGAACTCAGGAAACATAAACCCAATTGTAATCCCGACAAAAATCCCGATGATTACTTGTACAGTTAAATTACGGAAATTAATCTTCATTTTTCATCCCCCTTGTATATGAAAAAAATGTTAGCGTTTTCAATTGGTGTGAATGATGTAATATTAACAGATAATTTAGAAAATCCAGATTTATGGTGATATTGTTCTTTTTGTTCTTTTTGGTCACAAAATTGTAAAAAGTTTTAGTGTATAAAATGAAGCTAGGGCAGAACTAAATTGTCCGTTATTAAAACCGAATGATTTTTATGTAGGTATGAGAATAAATAAGAGGAGAATTTCCCGTTATTGTATGTAGTTGGGGCTAATTGAGCTGAAATAAGGGGAGAATTTCCACTTAACTACTCCCAAAAGGACAAAATCTAGTGATTTTTATGAGATAAGCGGAAAAACTCCTGCTATTTTTAAGGAAATATAGGTATTTCCTGAGATAAGCGGAATTCCTCCGCTTATTTTCAAACAAAAGGAAATCAACAATCGGGTTAACAGAGCCAGATGCAAAAAATTTTGCACAGCAATGTAACCGCAATTTTTTCAGGGTAATGCCTATTGTAAAAGTAAAAAAATCGAACTATAAGGAAATTCTAAGTTAGAATTTCGAATGATAGTTCGATTTTTTGTATAGCTGAAATACTTAAACTATATGGTTATTCGTTAAGTATACTTTGAATTTGTGTTGATCCGATTTCTGCTTTTAATTCCTGGTAAAGTGGGGCAAACCTGTCTTTCCAAGCTTTCTGTTGTTCTTTATTCAAAGTGTGAAGCTGTAGAGATGAATTTTGTTGGATTTCTTCAAACTGCTGTTCGTTCATTTTCTTGGCTTCTTCCTGTATCCATTTGGTTGTTTCTGATAGTGCGCTATTAATTTGATTTTGTTGTGTAGGAGTTAATTTTCCCCAAAATTGCTTGTTGATAATGACTGCATAACCTAGGTAGGCATGATTGCTTAAAGTAAGATGGCTCTGAACCTTGTAAAGTCCTTTTGAGTAAATATTGGAAATGGTATTTTCCTGCCCATCCAGTTCATGAAGCTCCAATGAACGGTATACATTATTGAATGGTTGTGCCGTGGTTTTTGCATTTAAAAGGGCAAACTGCCTTTGAATAACAGTGCCAGGCATTACCCGGAAATGGAGCCCTTGAAAATCCTCAGGGTTTAACAATGGACGTTCATTACTGGTCATTTGCTTAAAACCATTACTCCAAAACGTCAACCCAAGCATGTTTTTATGATCTAATTTTTGGAGCAAGTCTTTGCCTATTTTCCCATTAAAAACTCGCTCGACGTGTTCATCATTTTCAAACAAAAACGGTAGGTCAAGGACCTTCCATTTTGGAGCGTACTCGGTCATTTTTGAAAAGGTTGGGGCAATCATTTGAATATCCCCATTGACAAGGGCGTCCACCTCTTCGCCGTCAGAGTAAAGAATGCTGTTTGGATATACTTCAACTTTGACTTTTCCATTAGACTCGCTTTCTACTAATTGGGCGAACTTCTGTGCAGCAAGCCCCTTTGGTGTATTTTCGGCGACAACATGACTAAAGCGAATGACAATTTGATCACGCAAGCCAGTTTGTTCGTCGTCTTGTACGCGATTTTTCGAGTGATTTAAGGTATCTGTACTAATCCACGATATTAACATAACAATTGTTAATAAGCTTATAGAAATAAATGTTTTCATAGCCACCCTCAAATAGTTGTTTTTTAAATAATATCATTTATTAGAATAGTATATCATTTTTTTCGTGCTAAAATAGAAGCAAGAAATGTAAGGGGAATTCACGTATGCGGACACCAATACAATGGAAAATCACTAGCCTAATTGTGTTTATTCTTGGATTTTCATTAATCTTCCTTGGAATTATTTTAATAAACGAATTTACCCATAAAGAACAGAACAAAATTCGGGAGAAAGCAATGTTGACTGCCCGAACAGTTTCTGAGCTTCCAGAAGTAATAGTTCACCTTTCAGAAGATAACCAAGAGTTAGAGGTACTACAAAAAACGGTAGAGAAAATCCGCATGATTAATAATGCGGACTATATCGTTGTCATGGATATGAATAGAATACGACATACTCACCCAAATAAAGAGTTGGTCGGCAAGGTTTCGGATGGCTTAGATGAAGGTGCTGCCTTTGCTGAGCACTCTTATCTATCAGAAGCAATCGGGGAAATTGGCTCAGTGGTTCGAGCGTTTGTACCGGTCATTGATGAAGATCATCAGCAGGTTGGCGTAATCATGGTGGGCTATAAGCTTCCAAGTCTATTTGATACTTTGATGAATGTGAAGAAGGAAATTTTGCTGTCGGGAGGAATTGCTTTCCTATTTGGAGGTTGGGGCGCCTGGGTGTTGGCTCGGCACATTAAACGGGAAATGTTTCAGTTGGAGCCACATGAAATTGCGAGGTTGGTCGTGGAACGGACCGAGGCTTTTAATGCGATGCATGAAGGAATTATTGCCATCGATCGCCATGAGAAAATTACAATTTTTAACAATCGAGCAAAGGAGATTCTTGGAGTTGAAGAAGAGGTTATCGGAAGAGATATTACTGAGGTATTACCTGAAACCTATTTGCCAGAAATTCTTCATATAGCGGAACCGATTTATAACAAAGATTTATATATTAATAACTTGATGATTGTCAGTAATCGAGTTCCGATTAAGGTTGACAATAAGATTGTGGGAGCAATTGCGATTTTCCAGGACCGAACAAATGTAAAAAAGTTAGCCGAGGAGTTAACTGGTGTAAAAGCATTTGTTAACGCATTGCGGGTTCAAAATCATGAGCATATTAACAAGCTCCATACAATCGCTGGCTTGATTCAACTTGGTAATCGGGATAAAGCGTTACAATATGTTTTTCAGGTAACTGAGGAACAAGAGGAACTCACACGCTTTTTGAGCAAAAATATTCATGATGATAGTTTATCTGGTTTATTGTTAAGTAAAGTAAGTCGGGGCAAAGAGCTTGGGATACAGGTTATCATTGATCGGAATAGTTATTTACGGGAATTCCCAAATTTACTTGATCATCATGATTTTGTGCTAATGGTAGGAAATCTAATTGAAAATGCGTATGATTCCTTTCATCAGTCTCATGCGGATTGTAAGGAAATCTATGTAAGTATCAGGCAATCAGACAAGCTATTAACTATTTTAGTAGAAGATAATGGCTGTGGAATCCCTGAAGCGAATTTAGCTTCAATCTTTAGCTATGGTTATTCCTCGAAATCGGGGCCTGGAAGGGGAATTGGATTATTTTTAGTTCAGCAAATCGTCGAAAAGGGGAAAGGCTTCATTCATGTCGATTCAATTTTGGGGGAGGGGACTTCGTTTCAAATCACATTCGAACATGAACTAGCAAATTAGGGGGTGGATGATTTGTTCAAAGTCATTTTGATTGAAGATGATCTTATGGTACAAGAGGTTAATCGAATGTTTGTAGATCAAGTCGAGGGCTTCAGAGTGCTTGGAGCAGCAAGCAATGGATTGGAAGGTATCGAGCTAATTGAACAGCTAAAACCCGATTTAGTGTTGGTGGATGTATTCATGCCGAATCAAGATGGTCTGGAAACCTTAAAGCAGATCCGGGCAAAGGGATATGAGGTAGACGTGATTGCTATTACTGCTGCAAGTGATATGGATACGGTGCGAACTTTCCTGCAACAAGGTGCATTTGATTATATAATGAAGCCATTTAAGTTTGAAAGAATGAAAAAGGCTCTGGAAAATTATCGTTCGTTCCGGTTGCAGGTTCGGAAGAAGCAAAATATTTCCCAAGAGGAGTTAGATGGAATTCTTTTTCAAAAAGAATTAGATGAACAACCAGATTTACCGAAGGGGTTAAATGCTGTAACGTTAAAAAAAGTCATTAGCTATTTATCAAGCAATGATTTCCCTATTTCGGCGGAGGAAGTGGCTGAAGGAGTAGGAATTGCCCGTGTAACAGCTCGCCGATATTTAGAATACCTGGAGAAGTGCGGAAAAGTCATTATCGATATACAGTACGGAGGAATTGGACGGCCGGTTAATCGCTATATTTTCCAGAAATAGGAGATGTGAAAATCAGCTGAATTTGAAGTTTACACCCACTGAAAAATGCGATTTTTGTCGAATTTTATATTATTTTGCCGATTAATTTCATTTTGTGGTAGAGAAAAGCCTCTCTGTCGATTAAAATATGTATAAGGTATGTACATCATATATGGATACTATTAATCTTGAGGGGATTAGGATTTATGACAGGAAATATGAATGGAGACAACATAGTCAGTGAAGAAATAAAGTCAACTAAGCTTTTTTTGCTGATGTTTTATATTATTTATATTGGATATGATTTGTTTTATTATTTTATCTATCCTAAATTGAAAAATAAATCAATGGGTCTACCTGAGTTTGGTTTAGGTTATTGGTTTTATTTTTTGATGTTTGGATTTTTACCAATATCAATATATTTCTTAAAGAAGAAAAATCCATTCGTGATTAAGTATATTTATTCTATAGGGTTTATTTTATTAGAAGTTATAAATTATATTTTGATTACACTTAAAAACTCGAATTATATTCATGATGGTAATGTTGTAGAAGTTTTTCTTATGTTATTTTCACCAATTTTTATTAATAAAAGATATTACTGGGTTGTAATTTCAATCTTGTCTGGAAAATATTTATTTTATACGATGTATTTTCAGAGTCTAGAATTTCTGTTTCCAGTTGTAATAATCTTGGTAATTGGGATCGTTTCATATATCTTTTTAGCACGTTTTACATCTTATATTAAAACGCTGACTTCAATGTTTGAAAGACAACGACAAAATGAAAAGCTTGCTGTTCTAGGTCAGATGGCAACATCAATTGGGCATGAAATCCGTAATCCTTTATCTTCTTTAAAGGGATTTACGCAATTACAACAGGAACGCGATAACAGTGAAAACTCGTTTTATCCAATTATGATTCAGGAAATTGATCGAATTAATTCAATTGTAGATGACTTAATGATTTTGGGCAGACCAAAAATGAATCATTTTGAAAAACATGATCTGAATAAAATTGTTGACTATGTAACAAGTGTAACAAGTCAATTAGCCGAAAACACAAATTCAAGGATAGTCGTAGAACCGAATGATAAATTGTCATTAATTGAATGTAATGAAAAGCAAATTAAGCAAGCACTTATTAATATCATAAAAAATGCCCTCGAATCCATGCCTACGGGTGGCACTGTAGAGGTGAAATTAGTAAGAAAAGGTTCTGGGAAAATCAATATTGAAGTTCAAGATCAGGGCTGTGGGATTGATAAGGAAAAACTGCAGAAATTAGGAGAACCTTTTTATACAACAAAACCAGAAGGTACTGGTTTAGGTTTACTTATTACGAAGAAAATCATTGAAGACCATAATGGTGAGTTGCGCTTTGAAAGTAAAGAAAATAAAGGGACAAAAGTAACTATTAACATTCCGATGAAGCAAAATAAGTAATTCCTTTGAGGAGCTGTCAAAATTTCAGCTCCTTTATTTATGAGCTATGACATTTTTTCGACAACATGATGAATTCCGTAGTTTATCTAGTTATCATGTGAAGAAAATCACGTAAATTACCACCTGTTTTTTTTATATTTAAAAAAGAAAGAGGTGGGCATCATGAATACAAAAAAGTTGCAAAGACAAATCAAGAAAAGACCAATAGAATACGCTAGAATGACGGTGCAGCTCTTATTCTTATTTTTTATTCTTTATGTGGGACTGCGTTTTTATTTATTTTATAATCATTTTGCTACTTTTGGTGAAGCTCCTTTTGTAGAAAGACCACCAGCAGTGGAAGGCTTTTTGCCAGTCAGTGCTTTGATTGGCTTTAAAGTGTGGATTTCTACTGGAGATTTTGATCCGATTCATCCTGCAGGGTTAGTTCTACTCACATTCATTGTTGGTTCCGGACTGTTGTTTAGAAGGTCGTTCTGTAGCTGGATTTGTCCGATTGGCACTGTGAGTGAGTGGACCGGCAAGTTAGGTAAAATGATTATGAAAAAGAAAACCTATGATCTACCAAAATGGTTAACTTGGGTATTATCTCCAATAAAATATTTAGTATTAGCCTTCTTTTTAAAATATATTTTATTTGATATGCCTGCAGCAGCTGCCTTGGATTTCATGTTTAGCCAGTACAACGTCATTTCAGATGTTAAAATGTTAACGTTCTTCCTAAACATAAGTAGCTTTGCTGTAAAATTTATTTTAGTAATTTTCGTACTCTCACTTTTCTTTAAAAATTTTTGGTGTAGATTTTTATGTCCATATGGTGCTTTGATTGGTCTAGGTTCCTTGCTTGGCATTACAAAAATCAAGCGAAATGAAGACACCTGTATTGATTGCAACGCATGTACACGGGTTTGTCCGCAGCGAATTAAAGTCTCCGAAAAGAAAGCTGTATTAACACCA
The DNA here is from genome assembly GCF_902168435.1 of Bacillus marasmi. GTDB lineage: Bacteria > Bacillota > Bacilli > Bacillales > Cytobacillaceae > Bacillus_BU > Bacillus_BU marasmi. The sequence continues at coordinate 213,922 of NZ_LR656168.1, read as the reverse complement.
GAATGCTCTGCATGTATGCTTTGCGTGGAAGCATGTCCAGTAAAGGATACATTAACTGTGAATGTTGCTGGGAAAAAGGTTAATAAATGGTTCGTACCAGCTGCTTTCTTCGGAGTTTTTGCGTTGGTGTATATTACCGCTAGACTTACAGGACATTGGGAAACTATACTAACTTATGAGGATTTTAAATATTTAATATCTATAGTTGAAAGCATCGGACATTAATTTTGTTCCTTTGAAAAGCATCGAACTTTTAAGTCGTTCGATGTTTTTTTATGCAAATAATGGTATAATTTCGACGGATTGTGCACAATTAAACAATAAGTACTTTATTGGATATTAGTAACTATTTTGTTATGCTTTGTTTTCGGATATAATTATGTCAAATGTCGATTATTGACGAATGACTATAGCCTCATTAAATAGGCTCAAAGATTATTGCATAAATGTGGGGTAAATTTTATGGGTGTAAAAGGAAAAGAAGCTATATTATCAACTGAAGAAAAGCGTTCAGTAGTATTGTTTATATGGCTTTTTTATATTATTACGGTTGGTTATGATGTAGGCTATTATTTAATATTTCCTACGTTATATAATATGGAAGTTAAATTTACACTAATAAATTATGTGATTTATATTATCTTGTTTGCGATATTACCGATTGCATTGCGACTTATTAAACAAGGTAGGAAAGACATTGTAAAATACATTTATTTTATTAGTTATACTATTATTGTGTTGGTTCAAGATATCATTACTTATTATGGTTCATCAATGCAATACAAATCTGGAAATGGTGTAGAGCTTTTTTTCATCCTAATTTCGCCTATTTTCATTAATAAAGCTTTTTATTTGGTTGTATTGGTTGGTACAATATTTAAATATTTAATTTTGGGAGTCATTTTAAGTACGACAGACGTTTTTGCCCCAATTATATTAATGATGGTTTTTGGGATTGTTGCTTACATTTTTTTAAATCGGTTTTCTGGCTATGTTCGTGGAATTGAGGATTCCTTTGATAAGCAGTTGCAAGGAATTGTAAAAGGTGTGATTGCAACGCTTGAATTAAAGGATCCATATACTCGTGGACATAGTGAACGTGTTGCTTCTTATGCATTGATATTAGCTAAGGAAATTGGCAAGTTTTCTAAAAAGGAACTCAAGGAGTTTAATTATGCTTGCTTGCTTCATGATGTTGGAAAGATTAATATTCCTGACCATATTTTAATGAAACCACAAAAATTAACAGATGAAGAATACGAAATCATAAAAACACATCCGGCCCTTGGAGCAAAAGCCCTTGAGGGGGTAGAAGGCTTGAAAAATGGAATACAGGTTATTCATTTTCATCATGAACGCTGGGATGGAAAAGGATATCCAAATCAATTAACAGGTGAGGAGATTCCTTTCCTTGCAAGAATTACTTCGATAGCAGATGCATTTGATGCAATGACTTCATCACGTTCATATCGAGAAGCTATGCCCTTAGAAGTAGCGTATCAAAGAATAGTTGAGGGACAAGGGACACAATTTGACCCCAATCTAGTTGAGGAGTTTAAAAAAGCCTATCCAAAATGGAAGGAGTTTCATCAGAATTACCGATGGGTACTCAAATAACTACTTGAGAGGAGGTGACAAAAAATGAAGATTCGTAAGCTTAAGAAAGTAAAAACAACTTGCTGGTGGTGCATTATTATTGGATATTAATAATACGGTAAGATAGACTTATTTTTGTCTGGAATATTGAAAAAGGGTGTTTTAAATGAGATTTACCTATAATACAACTATGCAATTGCATCCTGTCCACATCCGAGAAGATAAAAAGAACTACATTGTCGAGGACGCGGTAACGGGTGAATTCTTTGAAATGCCCGATGTTTGTATTCATGCCATTGAAATGATTGAAACTGGCGCAAGCTTATTAGAAATTGAAACAGAACTTAAAGCTATTTATCCTCATGAAGAAATAAATATGATCGAATTTGCAGAACAACTACTCGAAATGGAATTGGTTCAGGAAATTAATGGGCAACCGATTACTAAGACAGAATCAATTCCTGAGAAACAGGGTTTCCTTTGGATTCCCGAGAAATTTGCACATATCTTTTTTAATCGTTTTATGCTTGTCGGTTATATCTTGTTTTTTTGCCTTAATATTATTTTTCTACTAACTAATCCAACCTTTGTTCCTCATTATCAAGATTTATTCGTTTTTGACGTAATGATATTTAATATACTTTTGTATATGGGTTTATCGTTTCTACTCATTTTGTTCCATGAACTGGGACATATTTTAGCGATACGGGCCGTAGGTCAACCTACCAAATTAGAAATTGGCCATCGTCTCTTTTTGGTTGTGTTAGAAACTGATATGTCATCAGTTTGGAGACTGCCAAGAAAGCAAAGAAATATACTTTATTTAGCAGGGCTATGCTTTGATAATTTAGTATTATTTATAGCACTTAGTTCGATGTTGATTTTTCCAAATCTTTCAGCTGTGAGTATTGGAATCATCGGTGTAATTGTCTTTGATGTTCTAATTCGGATTGTTTACCAATGCTGCGTATATCTCAAAACAGATTTATATTACGTTTTAGAAAATAGCAGCGGCTGCTATAATTTAATCGAAAATGCTCAAACTTACTTCAAAGGGCTGATATTCCCTAAGCAAGGAAAATCAACTAACGAAATGTTTCAGGGCGAGAAAAAGATTGTTATCACATATGGTATTTTTTACTTGCTAGGTATGGCAATAACCTTGTCATTATTAGTTTTTTATATCGTTCCACAGCTAGGATATGTGTTTAAAGAAACAATACATTGTATTAGTCATCCGGTCGGGTCGATGCATTTTTGGGATGGCATCCTTACAATATTGCAATTGTCTTTGGGCTTAGGGCTACTGCTTTATTCTTGGATAAAAAAATATAAGTTTATTTTTAAATGGAGTAGCCACTGACGCTGCTCTTTTTGTTTTTATGCTCTGTTAAAGCACAGTTTTGATTTTTGTCACGTTGATTGGAGAGGAAGACACGGAGACTCCTATGGGAGTAGCTGGCATGGGAGACCCCACAGGCGCAAAGCGCCGAGGAGGCTCCCAGTTAGCCCCATGAACCGCACGTGTCTGGAGCGGAAATCAACGTCAAATTTAACAGAGCCTGTTTTTATTTAAAGCATTACTAGACCGATTTTTGCTAGAATGCCAAGGGTATATTAAAATGAAACCATGTATGAATAAAATCGGGTATGTATAAAGGAGAAATTATGCTACAGACCATTAATATTGAATTGAAACCATTCTTACAAGCTGCTTGGGAAAAATCAGGCTTTGAGCAATTAACAACTGTCCAAATGAAAACTATTCCATTTATCCTTGAAGGCAAAGACGTAATCGCTGAGTCACCAACTGGAACAGGAAAAACATTGAGCTATTTAATTCCAGTGCTGCAAAAAATTGATGTAGACCGCCGTGGAGTGCAGGCTGTTATTTTGGCTTCATCACAGGAACTTTGTATGCAAATACTGGGCGAAATCCAAAAGTGGGGTGAAGGAAGTGGAATTCGTAGTGCTTCCTTTATTGGTGGAGCAAACCCTAAGAGACAGCTGGAAAAATTGAAAAAATCACCGCAAGTCGTCGTTGGTACACCTGGCCGTGTGCTTGAATTGATAAAGCAAAAAAAATTAAAGATGCATGAAGTGAAAACCGTAGTGTTAGATGAAGGTGATCAATTGCTGATTCCGGAGCATCTAACGACGGTACGTCACATTGTAAACGCACCTTTAGCTGACCGCCAGGTGTTAGTGTTTTCTGCAACTTTACCACCAGTTACCGAGGATTTGGCAAGGGGCTTAACGAACAATCCCGAATTAATAAAAATCACAAGAGATGAAACGATTAAGGCTGAGAAAGTGGAGCACGTTTATCTTGTTTGTGAACAGCGGGATAAAATTGATCTATTGCAAAAGGTAGCACGGATCAATGGAATTAAGGCACTTGCTTTTATGAACGATATTGGGGCAGCAAGTGTGGCTGTTTCAAAGATGAATTTCAAAGGGATATCTGCAGGAGTTTTACATAGTGATTTGAAAAAGCTAGAACGACAATCAGCATTGAAAAAATTCCGCGATGGGGAGTCAACGATGCTAATCGCTACTGATGTTGCGGCTCGTGGCTTAGACATTAAGGGGATTACCCATGTTGTTCATGTTGATTTTCCAAAGGAAATCAATCAATATGTCCACCGTTCAGGACGAACAGGACGATTTGGAGCAAGCGGAACGGTTATTGCTATAGTGACTGAACGCGAAGAAAGGGAGCTAAAGAAATTTTACCGTGAGCTTGGCTTAACTGGGCAAAGAAAAGTATTCTTCAAAGGCGAACTCGTTACAGAGAAATAATTGTAGGTGATATTTATGTAATGGAAAAGTCGGCATTGAAAGCGGTTTTAAATGTTGATTTTTCCAATCGGGATTGACGAATTACGGAGATATTGTTATATTCATCGTATATTTTCAGATAAGTTTTTTTATTCATAAAAGAAGGTGAACAGGTTGGCCAGGTTTGAAACAGAAGTATTACATAATGTAAAAAAAGGTAAATTGCCAATCAAAAGCAAAGTAACGCCGATTTACCAAACGACTGCATTTACGTTTAGTGACCTTGATGAACTAGAGGGCTACTATCAAGGACAAGGAAATTACTTATATTCTCGGGTCGGCAATCCAAATACGGATGAGTTGGCAGAAGCAGTTGCTGGATTGGAAGCTGCACCAGCAGGAGTGACAACATCTTCAGGTCTGTCAGCTATCATGGCCGGAGTACTAGCAATCGTGAAAAATGGTGATCATATCGTTGCAGCGGAGGATTTGTACGGAGGTAGCTTCCAGCTATTAAAAGAAGAATTAAATCAGTTCGGTATTGAGGTTACGTTTGTTGCCTTCAACGAGCTTGAGCAAGTTGAGGCAGCCATCAAGCCAAATACAAAATTACTCTACACCGAATCAATTACTAATCCACTTTTGCGCGTCCAAGATATCGAGGAATTTGTGGAAATTGCTAAAAAGCATGAGCTTATCACACTTGTGGACAATACGTTTGCAACTCCATATCATTGCCAGCCTTATACGAAAGGCGTTGATTTAGTTGTTCACAGTGCGACAAAGTATATCGGTGGACATAGTGATGTAACAGCAGGTGTGCTTGTCGGTAGAGCAGATTTGATTGAGAAAGCTCGGGCAAAGGTCGTTAATCTAGGTACAAATGTTAGTCCGATTGAAGCATGGTTAACAACACGTGGTTTAAAAACGCTCGCTTTGCGGATGGAGCGTCAATCAAAAAACGCGCGGGCACTTGCAGATGCATTAGTGAAAAATCCAGCTGTTAAAAATGTGTATTACCCATTTGAGCAAGGGGAGAATGGGTACGGTGCAATTGTAACGATTGAATTGGGCAATACAGTTGATGTAAATGAATTCTTTAAAAATCTATCCTGGGTAAAAATCGCACCGACATTAGCAGGTGTTGAAACCTCGGTGTCTCATCCGGTGATTACTTCCCATCGGGCTTTACCGCAGGAGGCAAGAGATGCATTAGGTATCACCTTTGAAGTGGTTCGCATTTCAGTTGGTATCGAGCACGCAGAGGATGTTATCGAGATATTTGAGCAGGCAATTGCTTCTGCTTTGAAATAATAATCGGAATAAACCTCTTGAATCTGTCTCATACTACCTTTGACAATAGAACAAAGGAGCTGAAAGTGTGGGCAGAACAAAATTAGGGAACGCAAATGCAAACCGCAATAATAATAGTAAGCTTGGCAATCGTACTAGTGAAGAGCTAGTCGAATTCACAACAGGTGAAAAAGGCAGCAGACAGCCGGATATAAAGGATCAGGATATGGATTTATCTAAGGATTAATAGCGAGGGCGCTCATTTTTGAAATGAGCGCTCTTTAAGTTTGTAAAAAAATTAGGGTTTTGGCAAGTAAATTAGGATTTTGGCAAGTAAATTAGGATTTTGGCAAGTAAATCAGGATTTTGGCAAGTAAATTAGGATTTTGGCAAGTAAATTAGGATTTTGGCAAGTAAATCAGAAAAATGGCAAATAAATCTCGATTTTGGCAAATAAATCGAGAAAATGGCAAATAACATATCAACCGACCTCTATGCTAATCATCTTTCTTCGCATAATAATCCACTTTCTTAATATTCACGCCGACAAATGTTTCAATAATGGCTTGAGCCCCAGCAATGGATAAAATAAATATTAAAACAAAGGCATATTTCGGGGAAAGTAAATAAAAGCTTCCTAAAAATATTGCGCTCCACACCCCTGCACACCAATAACAATTCAATAAATAGCCGAACAGGTTTCGGGGAACATCCTTTTTCTTCGGACCGTGCCCGGTTTGTACCTCGATTTTCTTCATAAACGGCTTGCGCAAAAACTCAGTAATTTTATCAAAAACAATCAAATGGGTTAGACGGTAGCTCGCTAAAATTAGCATGATATAGGTCATCCAGGTGATATTTTTCATGTAAAAGTCCCCTTATTGAACGGCATTTTCCTTTAGTTTCACCACTAAAAATCCTGATTATGTAACACTTCCAACGACGGTCTTATCCCGACTAAGCCTTAAGTCCGAGATGAAAATCAAGCTTAGGCACGTTATGAGAAATTGGGTAAAAAGGTAAGATGAATACATGAAAGGAGGAAGTCAAACATGAAAAAATTTGGTTTATTACTAGCAGGTGGAATTGCAGCAATCGTGTTGTTATCAAACTTAGGATCAGTGGTAGGTTTAGCAATTAGCTTGTTTATTTTATACTTCGTATTTAAAAAGTTTTTGAAGGCAGATAAGCTGTTTGCAAAAATCTGTTGGGGTCTAATTGGGGTAGCGATGTTGATGGCTTCTGCGGCTAATGCTCCTGCAATTTTAGCAGTTGCTGCAGCTTATATTCTTTACCTTGTATATAAAAATTGGAATAAAGTGGGCAACAGTTCAGTGATCGTTGAAGATAATGATCCGTTTACGAACTTTGAAAAACAATGGTCTGAGCTTAACAAAAATTAATGATTAGGAGAGATGATCAAATGGCAAACTTATTTACTCGTATTAAAAATGTGGTATTAGCAGATTTGAATGAGGTAATTGACAAAAAGGAGCAGAAAAATCCTATCGCTTTATTAAACCAGTATTTACGCGAAAGTGAAGCAGAAACTGAAAAGGTACGTAAGCTTCTTGAACGTCAATATACTTTGAAGGATCAATTTGGCCGTGAATATCAGCAAGCACTTGAATTAGCGACTAAACGAAGCCGTCAGGCAGAAATCGCTGCGCAAGCCGGAGAAACTGAGCTTCACCAATTTGCATTAAACGAGAAGCTTCAATATGAAGAGCGCGCATTACATTTAAAGGAATCACTACAAACGGTGCTTAGTCAGCTAACAGAGTTGGAGCAAAAATATGAAGAAATGAAGCATAAATTAAAAGACATGCACATTCGCCGCATGGAATTAATGGGTCGCGAAAATGTAACAAGAGCACACAACAAAATTAATCAAGTATTAGAAAACCCTAGCTACTCTAATCACTCTTTCTCAAAATTTAATGAAATCGAATCATATCTTGATCGCCTGGAGCAGCAGGTAAATAGCGCTTACTACCGCAATACGATTGATGCAAAGATAGCACAATTGGAAAAACAAGCGAAAAATGATGAAAATATTTCTATCTAATCACTAAAACTGATATTCTAAAAGGGCGTAGGAGTTTTTTCTACGCCTTTTGCACCACACTTGAAACATATTATTTACTAGCAGTCACGATGATGATGTTTAGCGAAAGCGACTAAGGCCTCGAGTTACAAGATTACATGCCGCTTACGCTTTTCGAAGAAGGGAGGTTTGGCCATGCTAGGAAAAATGAAAAATGACTATTTCAGTTGGTTGTTATTAATGAGTCTAATACTCCTATTGTTAGAGGTTTTGTTTTTTAATAAAGGCCTAATCTTCTCACTTCTAGTGGCTGCTGGAATGGTTTATATTGGTAGAAATCGTCTGGAAAAGAAAAAAGGAAAATTCCTGTTCTGGGTTGGTATTCTCTTTTTAGCTGTCAGCATCTTAGGGATGATTACATTTCGCTTTCTTGTGCTAGCTGTCTTCATCTATTTATTAATCCAATTTGCCCAAACTAAGAAAAAGCCGAATTTAATTATGCCTATCGTGAAGGAACCAGCCGCTCAACCTGCTGGGGAGGAGCTCATCACCCGTGAACCGTTGTTTAAGAATGTCATGTTCGGGGATCAAAAAACACCAGAGCATACCTATGAATGGGATGATATCAATATCCAAACATGGGTTGGGGATACTGTAATCGACTTAAGTTATACGGTACTTCCAGAAGCAGAGATAGTAATCTTTATTCGAAATGTGATTGGGAAGGTTCAGATTCTCGTACCATATGATATTGAGGTAAGTGTGCATCATTCCGTTATCGTAGGGAATGTTGATATTCTCCATTTCCATGGCGATAAGATGTTCAATCAAAACGTTCATGTCCAGACCGCGGACTATGACCAACAGAAACAAAAAATTAAAATAGTTACCTCATTGTTAATTGGTGATATTGAGGTGAGAAGAATATGAGCATGGTTCAAAGACAAGTAATCATGGGAGTATTCATCTCGCTCATTTTGTTTTTACTGATTTCAGCAGGGTACTTAATCGCGTTTCCGCTTGATGATTGGAGTGAGCTTTGGAAAAGGGAGGTATTGGATATCCCTTTTATCATCTCTGTTCCAAGCGTTAGTATAGCCATTGGGATTATTTTTGGTATCATTGCTGGCTTAAATTGGCGTAAGCAGTTAAGAACCGTTGATCAGTTGCTGCATGAGCTAGAGGAAGGTCGACCGGTTGAAGTGCAACTTCAAAATGGGTTTATCGAATTAGAATCTATCGGCAAACGAATAGAAAAGCTTCAAAAGCAGATGAGTGAACAAGTTAAGCTATCGCAAAAGCTCGCTACTGAAAAGGTGGAGGGGCAGGAAAGCCAAATCCAGGAAATCATCTCGCAGGAACGAAATCGGCTAGCTCGCGAGCTCCACGATTCAGTAAGTCAGCAATTATTTGCAGCCTCGATGATGATGTCAGCCATTAATGAAAATAAAACTGATACTGAGACCCGAGAGACTAAACAATTGAAATTAGTCGAGGAAATGATTCATCAGTCGCAATTGGAAATGCGCGCACTGCTACTTCATTTACGCCCCGTTGCTCTTAAAGGGAAATCGCTGAAAGAAGGCATGAAGGAGCTATTAAATGAATTAGCACAAAAGGTTTCCATGGCGATTACCTGGAAAATCGAGGAGCTCACTTTAGATAAAGGCGTAGAAGATCATTTATTTCGGATATTGCAAGAGTCGGTTTCGAATACACTAAGGCATGCTAAAGCTTCTAAGCTTGATGTTTTATTAATTGAAAGAGATGACTTTATTATTTTGCGTGTAGCTGATGATGGGATTGGTTTTGATGTTGAAAATCGAAAGGCTGGCTCATATGGGCTGCAAAATATATATGAACGTGCTCTTGAAATTGGCGGATCGGTAAAAATCATCAGTCTGCCTAATAAGGGTACTCGTTTAGAAGTTAAAATACCTCGGATGTTGAAAGGAGAGGAAAGCAATGATTAAAGTCGTGTTTGTGGATGATCATGAAATGGTCAGAATTGGAGTGTGCTCTTATTTATCAGCTCAGCCTGACATCGAGGTCGTCGGTGAAGCGGATAATGGCAAAACAGGCGTGGAGCTTGCCCTTTCCTTGCGTCCGGACATCATTTTGATGGATTTAGTTATGAAGGAAATGGATGGTATTGAGGCAACAAGGCGAATCATCGAAAGCTGGCCAGAGGCAAAAATCATCATTGTGACGAGCTTTTTAGATGATGAGAAGGTATATCCAGCGCTTGAAGCAGGTGCAACAAGCTATATGCTGAAAACCTCAAAGGCAAGTGAAATTGCCAATGCAGTTCGTGATACATACCATGGTCAATCGGTGCTTGAGCCTGAAGTAACCGGAAAAATGATGCTGAAAATGCGCCAAAAGCAAACTTTACTTCCTCATGAGGAGTTAACGACGAGAGAAATGGAAATATTGCTATTAATGGCAGAAGGTAAAACAAACCAGGAAATTGCCGACGAGCTATTTATTGCTTTAAAAACCGTCAAGACCCATGTGAGCAATATTTTAAGTAAATTAGGTGTACAAGACCGAACTCAAGCGGTCATTTATGCGTTCAAGCATGCGCTTGTGCAGTAGGTAGCAATGATGAGATTATGAGCATACTCTGTAAAAATAAAACCTTATGCTGAACTAAGAAAGTTAATCAGCATAAGGTTTTTTGTGTTTTTAGCATTTTAAATAACTCTTGTTTTGATTTTGGATATTGTTGATTTTGGGGCCCCAATCCATCCTGTAATTTTTCGAAAACCTCGATAACCCAGGGTTTTTCTAAATGACTAAGTTTGATTGCTGCTTCATTTTGAAACACTTCGCAAGGTGCACCTTGTTCGATAATTTTTCCATCATGTAAAACGATAATTTCATCAGCCCATTCATAGGCAAGATCAACATTGTGTGTCGAAAGAATAATTGTCCGGTTTTTATTGTGAATGTCTTCTAATAGACTCATGATTTTTTTTGAATAATAAGGGTCTAGCCCAGCAGTGGGCTCATCCAAGATCATAAGCCTTGGATTCATGGCAATAATGCCAGCAATCGCAACGCGCTTTTTCTGTCCGATACTTAAAAAATGAGGCGGTTTATCTTTTAATGCTTCAGTTTCTGTTAGCACCATCGCATCTTGGACGACTTTTTCAAGTTCCAATTGGGACAATCCTAAATTTTTAGGTCCAAATTTGATATCCTCATAGATGCTCGAGGAAAATAATTGAGTTTCCGGGTTTTGAAAAACAATCCCCACAAGCTTTCGTAGTAGCTTAATTTCCTTGCGTTTATAGGTTAATTTTTCGCCATTAAATATTAAATTACCGCTTGTCGGTTTTAATATTCCGTTCAGAAGCAAGAAGAGTGTTGATTTTCCAGCACCATTATTACCGATTAAGGCAATCTTTTTTCCAGGATCTAATGACAAAGAAATATCGTTTAGAGCAATGGTTCCGTCGGGATATTGATACGTAATATTTTTTAAAGAAAGAATAGGTGACATCATTTCAAACTACCTCTTTTTTATCTAAGTAAAAATCATTATTATGAAAAGAACAACCATCGAGACAACGATAGCTACGATATTCAAACGATTGTATTTTAGTCTCATATCTACTTCATACAAGCCATCATCACCACCACGACTATCGATTGAATATTGTAACTCTCTGGAGGACTGAATCGATTTGATAAATAAACTAACCGTAAGCTGCGCAATCGACGAGAACCAGGTTTTATAATTTTGGTAACCTAATCTACTAGACTGCGCGAGGTGAATTTCGCTCATCTTATCAAAAAGAACGAAAATGAATCGGTAGGTTAAGCCCACTAATTCAATAAAAAGAGTGGGTAGTTTTACTTTTTGCAGCACCCACATTAGCTGATGTAATGGAGTAGTTAAAATAAGAAAGTACAAGCTACTAATACTTGCTAAAACCGTTGCAAACAGATGAATAGCCTGATTAGCAGAACGTGAACTAATGTAAAATTGCCAAACTCCGATTTCAAGTTTCCACAGGGGCTCAAGGTTGTTTGTATCAATCGGAGCAATAGAAAATAGTATTGAGATGATACTAGTTAATAAGAAAAGGCTAGGCAAAAGTAATAGCTTTACGAATTGCCTGAAAGGGATTTTGGCTGCTAACACAACACTCAAGGTCATGATGATAAAGGTTAAACCTGTTATCCATATGTTTTTTGTGATAATCGAAAAAAACAAATAAATAAAAGTAAAACTTACCTTTTCAATCGGGTGAACATCTTTTAATCCGTTTGTATATGCGTAATGGTCAATGTTCAACATCGTTTATCTTATACTCATTCTTTTGTGGAATACTTTTTTCGTGCTGAGCTAAAACCCATCACATAGCCAATGATGATGGCTCCGATTGCCGCTTGCAATGAAAATAGTAAACTTTCAATTTCGCCACTTGGAGGCTGCCAAAAAGAACTGAACCACGGCTCGTAATCAGGTGCAATTTCTGCAATGGCTTCTTCTGCCTGTCCATCAGCTCCGTCGAATTCTGCACCTTGTAGAAGAAATAGCGGAACAATCGCTAACAAAATGACAAATAGTAGTAGAATGAAATTTTTCACGTTAGTTCGCCCCCTTTAGAATTTGTAGTTTACTAAGCTCCGGCATATTGTATTTTTGCAATAAATTCATGACGATGACAGTTAATAAACCTTCGCTAATGGCTAATGGAATTTGTGTTAAGCCAAATATGCTGGAAAATTTTATGAATGAAGCTAAAAAACCACCAACTTCAGCTGGGAACGCAAGCGCTAATTGAACGGAAGTAACAATATATGTGCCTAAATCGCCTAAAGTGGCAGCCAGAAATACTGTAAGTGCAAAAGGTAGGTTTAGTTTACGTCCGAATCTGAAAGTACCATAAGCTAGCATCGGACCGACAACCGCCATCGAAAATGCATTTGCACCTAATGTTGTGATTCCGCCATGGGCAAGTAATAGTGACTGAAATAATAGAACGATTGTGCCTAAAACACTCATTGCAGTAGGTCCAAATATGATGGCTCCTAGTCCAACTCCAGTTGGGTGAGAGCTGCTACCAGTTACCGAAGGAATTTTTAATGCTGATAATATAAACGCAAAAGCTCCAGATAAACCAAGCAATGTTTTTAATTCAGGGTTTTCCTTAAGCTTTTTTCGAATAGACTTTAAGCCAATCATGATAAATGGTAGTGTTAAAGCCCACCAAAAAAGAGCCCAACCAACTGGCAAAAAACCTTCCATGATATGCATAGCGAAAGCTTCAACCGAAGAATTAACCCAAAAGTAAACAGTCAATCCTAGCATTAACATTATCCAAGATGACAATGATTTTTTCCTCATTACAAAATCTCCCTTACTTCAATTTGCGCAAAATAAAAAAGCATTTAAACCCAGAGAGTTTAAATGCTTCAGAAAAACGATTACAAGTATAAAAAAGATTGAAAAACCTTTTGCTCGTAACACATCTCTCCTATCTCCCGTAGGTAAATTATGTCTCAAAATAGGCAGGTCTCCTGACTTAACTTCCTTGCTCGCTGCGCCTTCCCGCTATGATAGCAGTGACTTCTTGCAGCTTGCTCCGAATTACAGTGGCGGGAACCGTGTCGGATTTTCACCGAACTTCCCTTTTAAGCTAAATATACATAGTGAAATGTATTAGCACCTATTTTAGAATTATTTGTTATTTTCTGTATTTTAACATAACTATTCATGACTGTCAGTGTTTTTTTCCTTTTCGAAATTTTTGTAAATAATATCCTAGCTTGTCACATAAGTTTAGTAAAAGGAAAGACAAACTGTAAGGAGAATCGCATGAATACGATATTACGCGGAACGATGCTGCTAATTGGAGCAGCCTTCATAAGTGAATGTGTTGAATTCCTGGTTAACATGGTTCTTGCGAGAGAATTAGGAGAACGGGGCATGGGGCTGTATATGACGATTTTGCCAACTGTGTTCCTTATCTTTCTCCTGTCAAGCTTTGAGATGCCCGTTTCTATTTCAAAATTCGTTGCAGAAAGAGAGAATAAATATCACCACAGTATGCTACAACATGCACTTCGACTGGCGATAATCTTAACGTGCGTACTGTTTATTGCAGCGATGTTAATCTTGCCGTTCGTTCCGGTGTTTGATGCATATGACCCGCGGATACGGTGGCTTGTCGTAATTTTGATTCCAATTGTGGCGTTTTCTTCGATTGCGAGAGGTTTTTTTATGGGTAAGCACCAAATGGGGAAGATTGCGGTTGCTAATTTCTTAAGAAAGCTATTGCAATTGGGTTTATTAGTTTTATTATTCCAACTGTTTGATTTTAAGATTGAGACATCTGTTTTGATTGCGCTTTGTGCTTTGGTTGGTAGTGAATTAGTTGTATTTATTTACTTAGTCCACATGTTTTTTATTCAATTTCAGCAGCTTAAACAACAGCCAATTAAGCATATTTCACGGAGAGAGGTCCAGAAAAGCTTGATGGCGGTTTCGGTGCCTACTACAGGCCTTAGACTATTTAATGCTTTAACAAATGCAATTGAGCCATTCTTGATTAAGTTTGCTTTAGTCAAATCAGGTTTAACTGCCGCAGTGGCTACTGAGCAATTTGGCTTACTAGCTGGTGTAGCGATGTCCATCGGCTTTTTCCCGGCGTTCATTGCTCATTCCTTTTTAATTATGTTAATTCCAACTGTGTCAAAAGCGTATGCAGATTATGATTTCGCTAGATTGCGGAAGCTCCTCCGAAATGTAATGCTGGCAACACTCGCCTATGGTAGTGTGGCGGTTTCGATTTTTTACATCTTTGCAGAGCCGTTAACCTCTTTATTTTTCGATTCAAAGGCGGCTGCCTGGTATTTACAAATGCTTTGGCCATTTTTCCTGTTCCATTATTTCGTCATTCCAATGCAAGCCTATTTAATCGGTCTTGGACTGGTGAAGGATGCGTTTATTCATACCGTCTGGTCCACGCTGTTTTCTTTTTCGCTCATGTATTTCCTTGGATCCTCGTATCAGTTCCATATGGGAGGAATTATTATCGGCATGAATGGTGGGATTGTTTTGCTGACACTGATGCATTATTTAACGATTTGTAAAAAAATCGGCATCACCTTCCGATCCAAAACGAGCTTCGACGATCCATACGAAAGAAGAGTATAAGCAGCAAAAAAGGCAGTCCGAAAGTTTTAATTATGGGCTGCCTTATTTTTTGTTTATACGAAGAAAATGTGTAGAAAGTATCATTGGAGGTCTCAATGAAACAAAACCAAAGGAGAAAATGCGGGAAGTGTATCATTGGGGGTCTCAATGAAACAAAACTCAAGGAGAAAATGGGGAAAGTGTGTCATTGGGGGTCTCAATGAAACAATACATATTAGATACAAGGAAAAGAAAAATGAAGTCAACACAACAGTGCCCAACGCCTATATCACCAAGATTTCATAAAAAAAAGAAAGTGGAGAATGCTATTTTACTCCACTTTCTTTATTTAAGTAATCATTAATAATTAGTAATACGTATAAAAGCGCTAGTACTTACTGGCTTAATCATCACTACCCAAAATCCCAAAGATACGGAGGATGTTTATGAATAGATTGATGAAATCAAGATATAGGTTGAGAGCCATTAATGGAACTTCCTCAGCGCTCACACCATAGTGCTTCATACGGTTAAAATCAAACAGAACATATCCGCTAAATACTAAAACGCCGATGAATGAAAATGCAAGCATTCCAGTTGAGCTTAATGGCCATATTAAGTTGAAAATACTAATCGCAACAAGCGCAAGTAATGCTGCAAATAGCATCCCGCCTAAAAATGATAAATCACGCTTTGTTGTTGATGCATAAACTGCAAGTCCAGTAAAGACAACTGCTGTCGTTCCAAATGCCATAAACACGGCATTAGCGCCAATAATGGAAAGATAATGAGCAATAATCGGATAGGTGGTGATTCCTGATATAAAGGTAAAGAAATATACGAAAGTATACCCGATTGCTTTTCTCTTTCTAAAGAAAAAGGCACTAATAAGTAGAACGAACTCTAGGATAATTAGCGGTAAAAATAGTGCTGGTGGAACAAACACACCTGCGGCCATACCGATAACGGATATTGCCAGTGAAAGCGCAAAAGTCCGTAGTACTGATGGTAAATATTGAGTTTGTGAATGTGCGTACATTTAGTTCACCTCGTAGATTGATATATTTTAATCATACGATAATTGTACGAGTTAGTTTCATCTTTTTTAAATTATTTAAGGATTTTGCTTGGACGAAGCATTTTGCTTCAGGAGATCACGGATCTCAGTGAGCAGTTGTTCCTTTTTATCAGGATTAGCGACAGTAACCGGTTGTTCTTCCTGCTTCTTTTTAAAGCGATTAAACATTCTAATGACCATAAAGATGGTAAAAGCAATTATAAGAAAATCAACAACAGTTTGGAGAAAGGCACCATATTTAACCTCTGCATCAACAACCTTAAAGGAAAGCTTACTGAAATCAACCCCACCTACCAATAGACCAATTAGTGGCATAATTAAGTCATTAACAAGTGAAGTTACAATTTTTCCGAATGCACCACCAATAATGACCCCAATGGCAAGGTCAACAACATTTCCTTTTAACGCAAATTTCTTAAATTCCTGAAACACAATAAAGCCTCCTTTTATAATAGATTCTATTCTTATTTTTAATGCGATTCCAAAAATATGCACCCAATAAGGGTCATTGAGTACTTAATTTTCAATCCATCGCCGAAACCAAGCAGTCAATAAGGGTGATTGAGTACTTAATTTACAATCCATCGCTCAAACCAAGCAGTCAATAAGGGTGATTGAGTACATAATTAACAAGTCACCGCCCAAACCAAGTACTCAACAAGATTCTTGAGAATTTATGTCCTTTAGTGTTACCATAATTGTCCGTTGACAGCCTTACTATTTTTCCCCTATAGTATGGGTTGGAATTCCGCTTAATAAGGAGGATTTTTTTATGGCAGGTAGAAAAGATGAAGAGCTAACCGAGATTACTTTACTTGGTAATCAAGGTACGAAATATTTATTTGAATACTCTCCAGATATACTTGAGGTATTTGATAATAAACATCCAAACAGGGATTATTTTGTTAAATTTAATTGCCCAGAATTCACAAGTCTGTGTCCAAAGACTGGTCAACCTGATTTTGCGACGATTTATATTAGCTATATTCCTGGACCGAAAATGGTAGAAAGTAAATCGCTAAAGCTATACCTATTTAGTTTCCGCAACCACGGAGATTTCCATGAGGATTGCATGAATATTATCCTAAATGACTTGGTTGCATTAATGGATCCTAAATACATTGAGGTATGGGGGAAATTTACCCCAAGAGGTGGAATTTCAATTGATCCATACGTCAATTACGGTAAGCCAGGAACAAAGTATGTAGAAATGGCCGATTATCGCTTAATGAATCATGATTTGTACCCAGAAAAAATTGATAACCGATAGAAAAGCGAAGGCGGCTCGGTCAGCCCCGACAAGCTTAAGACGAGCCGGTCAGAAGGTTGTTCTTTGACCTTTTGGACGGATTGGCTTAAGACCTCGAGGGGTTAGCCGCCGCAGCTAGATGATAGAAAAGCGAAGGCGGCTCGGTCAGCCCCGACAAGCTTAAGACGAGCCGGTCAGAAGGTTGTTCTTTGACCCTTTTGGACGGATTGGCTTAAGACCTCGAGGGGTTAGCCGCCGCAGCTAGATGATAGAAAAGCGAAGGCGGTTCGGTCAGCCCCGACAAGCTTAAGACGAGCCGGTCAAAAGGTCGTTCTTTGACCATTTGGACGGATTGGCTTGTGACCCCGAGCCACTAACCGCCGTAGCTAGACACTAAACTATGTTCAGAATGAATATATCAACTAGAAAAAAGGCAGCCATCTTGGCTGCCATTAATATTTTATCTTGAAAGAATGATACCCGTCTGTTTTATCCATTTCTTTAATGGCAATATCGTCCACTGTGGAAAAAGGATTTCCTCTTCGAACATCTTCTAAAAATAACTGTAGGTTTTCCCCTGTTCCCTCAGCAATTATTTCGACAGATCCGTCATCACAATTGCGAACCCAACCATGGATGCCATGTTGAATGGCCTTCATTTGTGAAAAATATCGAAATCCCACACCTTGAACTCTACCAAAAACAGTTAGATGGATTTGCTTCAATGTTAATTCCCTCCGGTTAATCTACGCTGATCATTCTAAGAAGCTTGTTTATTTATCTGACTTAGTGGTGGATGATTTCACTCGCTAAGTTCTATTACAATAGATTCATTAACCCTATCATACTAAACTAAATGCAAGATGTCACTAAAACGCCCAATTTCCGTTGCGGAAAACAGGTTCTATTTTTCCGTCAGCCGTAATTCCGTCAATATCCATCTCACTTGAACCAATCATAAAATCAACATGAGTTAGGCTTTCGTTCAAGCCGTTTTCTGCTAATTCTTCTGGTGACATATTTTTGCCGCCTTCGATACAGAAGGAATAAGCGCTACCGATTGCTAAATGATTGGAAGCGTTCTCATCAAATAAAGTGTTGTAAAATAAAATATTTGATTGGGATATCGGAGAATGATAAGGAACTAGGGCTACCTCACCTAAATAATGTGAGCCTTCATCAGTTTCAACTAGACGTTTGAGTATTTCTTCGCCTTCCTCAGCTTTGTAATCGACAATCCGGCCATTCTCAAATTTGATTGTAAAGTTATCGATAATGTTGCCACCATAGCTTAATGGCTTAGTACTAGAGACGACACCATTTACTCCATTTTTTAATGGTACCGTAAAAACTTCTTCGGTTGGCATATTAGCCATGAATTCATGACCTTTAACATTGATGCTGCCAGCACCAACCCATAGGTGCTTGTCGTTTAACTCAATAGTTAAATCTGTACCAGGCGCTTTATAATGGAGCTTTTTATAGCGTTTACCATTTAAATAAGCAACTTTTTCGTGAAGGTTCGCATCATGTTGTTTCCAGGCTTCAACTGGATCAGCATTATCCACGCGAGTGGCTTTAAATATGGCATCCCATAGCTTTTGAACTCTTGTTTCAGCTGGTTCATCTGGAAATACCTTTGCTGCCCAAGCATCGGATGCGCCGGCAATTACTGTCCAGCTTACTTTATCGGTTAGGATGTATTTACGGTATTCTTTCAGAGCTTTTCCTGTTGCCTTTTGGAAATTAGCAATTCGCTCAGGATTCACTCCTTTTAATAAATCAGGGCTAGAGGAGACGATTGACATGAACGCTGCGCCGTTTTCAGCTAATTCCTCAGCTTCTTTCGCACGCCATTTTGGATATTCATGAAAAGATTCATCTGGAGCTAAATCGTATTTCAGCTTTGATACAATATCATCATGCCAATTTACAATAACGTTTGCTGCGCCATTTTCATATGCCTTTTTAACGATTAATCTCGCTAATTCTAAGGACTCAGTCGTTGCAGTGATAACCAAGGTTTGATTTTGTTGGAGATTCACTCCGACTTTCACGGCAAGTTCGGCATATTTTTCTAAGTTTGTTTGAAAATCATTCATTGAATTCGCTCCTTTATCATAAGTTCCTTCTTAATCTTATCGGTTCACGAAAGAAAAAGAAACTAAATGCACTACTATAAGTAATTCTTACCAATTAACCTTTTTTCCTGTCTTTTTCGTAGAATTTATTGTATAATTATTATTAATGACTATAAAATTAAATACAGTTTTTTTGGAGGAGCCTGTCACCAAGGGGGAAGTATGCCCTTGGTGACGGGCTCCTTTTGTATTTTTTAAACAATTTATTTGGAGGTAATCGATGTTTATTTTACAAATAGTAATTATTTTACTTGCGACGAAAATTGCGGGTCAGTTAAGTATTCGACTCGGGCAGCCATCGGTATTAGGTAAAATTATCGTTGGGATTTTGTTGGGCCCTGCACTTCTTGGATGGGTGCATGATACAGAAGTTCTTGATGTTTTTAGTGAAATTGGTGTGTTACTGTTAATGTTTTTAGCAGGGTTAGAAACAAACATGAAGGATTTAAATCAGAACAAAAATGCAGCTATTCTTGTTGCTGTCGGTGGGATTATTGCACCTATCGTATTAGGTTATTTTGGTGCACAAATTTATGACTTATCGAACCAAGAAGCGATTTTTATCGGCTTATTATTATCGGCAACTTCGGTTAGCATCTCGGTTCAAACCTTAAGGGAACTTGGTTGGTTAAATAGTAAAGAAGGTTCTGCATTATTAGGTGCAGCCGTGCTTGATGATATTATTGTTGTCATTTTAATTGCGATTGCGATGAGTTTATTCGCTGGATCTGATACGAATCTTGCTTTGCTCATAGGAAAGAAAATATTGTTCTTTGTTATTATTATTTTAGCTTCAAAATGGTTAGTACCTAGATTTATCCAATTGTTTTCTAGGTTTAAAGTTACCGAGACTATATTAAGTGCAGCATTAATAGTATGTTTTGGGTTTGCGTATTTTGCAGAGTCATTCGGTGTTGCTGGAATCATTGGTACGTTCGTTGCAGGTATCGCCATTGCTCAAACGAAATTTAAAGAAGAAATTGAGCATAAAATTGAGCCTATTGCCAATGGGGTTTTTGTACCCTTCTTCTTCGTAAGTATTGGGTTAGCTGTGTCTTTTGAGGGAATAGGTAACCAGGTAGGATTTATTACAATTTTCTCAGTTCTCGCCATCTTATCTAAGTTTATTGGCTCTGGAATTGGTGCCCGGATTTCCGGATTTAATACAAAATCATCAATGGGTATTGGGGCCGGAATGATTTCAAGGGGAGAGGTTGCATTAATATTAGCTGCGATGGGCTTAGAAAGCGGACTGTTGCCGACGGAATATTTCACGGCAATGATAATTGTCGTCATCGTTACGACGCTTGTCACTCCTCCGTTATTAAAAGTATTTTTTGGAACCAGGAAAAAGGGGCAAGTTGATAATAGTCAGAGTCTATCAATGTAGTGTTGCTTACGTTTAGGTTTTTGACTAGACATTGTCCCGTATTAAATAATCAAAAAGGAGCCGGGACAGAACTAAATGATTTTATGGAAGACAATATTAAAGTTCATTGGTGATTTTCATGAAGGTATGAGAAAAAATAAGCGGAGAATTTCCCGTTATTGTATGTTAGGGCGGCTAATTGATCTGAAATAAGAGGAGAAATTCCGCTTAACTGCTCTCAAAAAGACAAAATACAGTGATTTTTATGAAATAAGGGGAAAAACTCCTGTTATTTATAGGGAAATATGGGTATTTCCCATAATAAGCGGAATTCTTCCGCTTATTTTTAAACACAAGTAAATCAACATTTGGATTAACAGACTCACGTGCAAAAAAATTAGCACACAGTTATTTCAAGGTAGTGCCTATTTAAAAAAACCGAACTATTAGGAAATTCTAAGTGAGAATTTCACATGATAGTTCGGTTTTTTGTTTAGCTGAAAAACTTATGTCCCAGCCTCTTTTTTTGTTACATCAAGATCATCCCGAACACTTTTGTCCCAGAGTTTTACTCCGGAATTATATGCAGCTCTGTTTATGAGATGACCTGAGACAGGTGAGGTTAGAAAAATAAATACAATGGTTAGGATTAACCTTGATTGAAATAGGTTCATTTCAATGTAAAAGAATAAAAATGTCGCTAATAATAGGAACACCACTCCAAGGGTTGTTGCTTTTGACGCAGCGTGGTTGCGAGTATAGACATCAGGAAGTCTCACAACCCCGTAAGCGGCAGCAAGGTTTAAAAAGGCTCCGATAATAATGAAAAGGATGATGATAGAATGGCTAATCTCTGTCATGGTCTATGATTACCCCTTTTTCAAGATATTTTGCAAAGGTAACTGTGCCAATAAAAGCAAGAATTCCAATTAATAACGTAATGTCTAGAAAGGCGCTTGTTTTTAATTCGATTGATATTAGAGCGATAAATGCAACAAGATTAATACCAATTGCATCTAAAGCTATGACTCGATCTGGTGTGCTTGGTCCTTTTATTACCCTGTAGATTAGTAAGACCATAGAACAAGCAATGGTGAATAGCGTAATCACGACTATATTTTCTAGCATTATCGGCTCACATCCCTAATTAGTCTTTCAAATCCGTTTTTAATTCCGTTAATGGACTCCTCGATATCCGGAATATCCATAGCGTGAATATATAAGGTCTTTTGATCGTTTGACACCTTCATAACAAGCGTCCCAGGTGTTAATGTAATCAAACAGGATAAAATGTAGATTTCCCAATCTTTTGTTATTCCAATTGGTAGGGCGAAAATTCCTGGTTTCATATCAAGCTTAGGAGCTAAGACAATTTTTAGCACAGCGATATTGGAGAGCAATACCTCTCTTATAAAAACTAGTAGTAGGTGAACAATCGCTAAAATTCTGTATATGTAAAATCGAGAATCAAAAAAACGTCTAAAAATAAATATTATGATCAACCCTGTCATATAACCAACAAAAAAATCCATAGGCTGATAGGAATTTTTAAACAACATCCAAATAATAGCCATACATAGGTTCAATAATATTTGAAATGCCATCTACACTACTCCTTTAACACGGCATCAATATAGATGTCAGGATTTAATAATGTTTCCACAGCCAATGAAATATACGGAAAAATGGCTTCAGACCCAACTCCCATCAAAATAGATATAATTACTAATATAACAGGAGCTATTAACAGGGATTTGACAGGAGTTTTTTCATCTTCAGGATAGCTGCGAGGCTCACCCCAAAAACCATAAATAAAAATTTTCATAACACTAAATAGGATTAATAAGCTGGAAAAAAGAACAATTTCAGCCCCAACATTGAACCCTTCAGTAAAACCCCCTCTAATAATCAACAGTTTACCGAAGAAGCCACTAAGGGGTGGTATTCCTGCTAGAGATACGGCTGCGAGGAAAAATGTCCAAGCTAGTCCTGGATAACGTTTAATTAAACCGCTCATCTTCTTTAAATTGCTTGTACCCGTAATCTTTATCATGATCCCGATTATTAGAAACAACGCGGCTTTGATTATCATATCGTGAACGATATAATATACACTTCCAGCAACAGAATCCAATGACATAACAGCAAAGCCAAATAATATTACACCAATAGCTGCGATTATGTTATAAATGATAATCTTCTTTAAATCCATATAGGCAATTGCACCAATAACTCCTAATATAATTGTCAACAGTGAAAGGAAAATTAGTATTCCATATGTATATTCATAGTCATGGTAAAAGAAGAGACTGTAGGTTCTCATAATAGAATACACGCCAACTTTGGTTAGCAGAGCTCCAAATAATGCCATAATTGGGGTTGGTGGTGCATAATAGGAGCCTGGAAGCCAGAAATACAAAGGGAAAATTGCTCCCTTTAATCCAAACACAATCAAAAATAGAATGGCAATGACGGTTAAAATGCCATTTTGTTCAACCTCACTGATTCGTTCAGATATATGGGCCATATTTAGTGAACCAACAACTGAATATAAATAAGCAACAGTAATCACGAAGAGAGCGGATGAAATAACATTAACAAGAATATATTTAATCGATTCTCGTAATTGTATTTTTGTACCGCCGTGTACAAGTAAAACGTAGGAAGACATGAGCATGACTTCAAAGAAAACGAATAGGTTAAAAATGTCTCCTGTTGTGAAAGCCCCATTGACCCCAACGACTAAAAATTGAACGATAGGATAATAGTAAAATCTTTCACGTGCTTCCCCAATGCTGAAGCATGAGTAGAGAATACATAAAAAAGCAATGATGCTTGTAGTTAATACAAGTGTCGCAGACAGCATGTCAGAGACAAGTGTGATTCCAAAAGGAGCCTCCCAGCTGCTAACATCAAGTGTTTGAATTCCGTCTTGATAAACTTTTTGGACTAGACTAGCTGCAACCATAACGGTTCCAAAGGTAGATATGGCGGAAATCCAACGCTGTAAATATATATGACGCGGTAGAAAGAGCAAAAGGATTCCCGTTAAGATTGGGACAAGTATTGGCAGAATTAAAAAATTAATCATTTCCTTCTGTTCCTCTCAATTTCTCAGTATTATCAGTCCCAAGCTCTTGATAGGTTCGGTAGGCAAGAACAAGGAAAAAGGCCGTTACCCCAAAGCTAATCACAATGGCTGTTAAGATTAATGCTTGAGGTATTGGATCAGAGTAAGAAGAAGCTTTTTCACCGAGTAAAGGAGCAGCTCCTCGTTTTACTTTTCCCATTGTTAAAATTAATAAGTGGGCTCCATGGCTTAAAAGTCCTGTACCAACGATGATTCGAAGTAGGCTTTTAGAAAGCATTAAATAGGTTGCTGACATAAATAACATTCCAATGACAAATGCCATTAATATTTCCATTATTCGTCCTCCCCTATCGTTTGAATAATGGTCATCGTTACACCGATAACAACCAAATAAACTCCTAAATCAAATAATGTGGCAGTATGCAGTGCTGTTTCTCCTAAAATTGGTATTTGAACATCACCAAATGCATGGGTTAAAAACGGGACGTTAAAAAATAACGAAGCTGCAGCCGTTCCTACTGCGAATAATAAACCTACTGCAATAAGGTATTTAAAATCGATCGGTAAAATATTTTTAAGTGTTTTCATATCGTAAGCAATTAATAGCAACACGAGAGCTCCTGATGTCATAAGACCACCAATAAAGCCTCCACCAGGTTCGTAATGTCCAGCGAAGAAAGAATGAACTGAAAATAAAATAATAATAAACAAGCAAACCTTTGTACAGACTTGCAGGATCATATCGTTTTCTTGTGTGCTCAATGTTCTTCCCTCCCCGAAAGGCGAAGCTTAATCATGGTGAAGATACCAATTGCCGCAATCGCAAGCACAGTAATTTCAAACATCGTATCAAATCCTCGAAAATCAACAAGAATTACGTTAACCATGTTTTTTCCGGCCGCTTCGATATAGGTATTTTCAACATAATAATGAGCTATTGAATCATAGAGTTTCGTGCTATGTGCCGAAATTGCTATCAGTGTGACAATAACTCCAACACCAATTGAAATCACTAAATTTGGTATTTTAAAACGAATTCTTTCCTCATTCTTCTTTTTAGGTAAATGGTAAAAGCAAAGTAAAAATAAAGCTACGGACACTGTTTCAATTACAAGTTGTGTTAAGGCCAGATCAGGAGCGCGGAAAAGTACATAAAACAGTGACACAGTATACCCGACGGCACCTAATAAAATAATTGAAGTCATCCGAGATTTAACAAATAGAGCGGTGATGCTTCCGATGACAATGATTATAGAAAGAATCACTTCCCAAATTCCAATCTCCGCTAAATTATCTAACTCTAGCTTAAAGCCTTCCTTTACTACCATTGTTGCAGCCAAAATAGCAATAAAAAAGGCAAAAATATAGAGTAGGTAGGAACGGATGGAGCCGTTCATATAAAGTTTTGTTAGTCTCTTTGAACCATTTTGCGCAATTTTTAATGTCTCATCATAAACGGTACTGAAAAATCTGTCAGGAAAGATTGTATAGACATGTTTCCATTTTTCCCTGGTAAGGAAGAGAAAAGTGCCTAATAATAAAACACCTATTGTCATGAATAGTTCAACCGTAAAGCCGTGCCATGCAGAAATATGTACCTGAAATGCTTCGGTTTCGGTAAGTAAATTTGGCAAAATAACTGAAATAGCTGGAGCAATTATTGAATCGGATAATAAGTCTGGAAAGAAGAAAATAATGATGACTAAGGAAGCTAATACAATGGGCGATATGAGCATGCCGATTGGAGCCTCATGTGGCTTCTTATCCAGTTTTTCAGGTTGGTATTTTCCAGTAAACGTTTTAAACACAAGAACCATGCTATAGATAAAGGTAAATACACTAGCAATCCAGGCAATGCTAGGAAATAAAATTCCCCATGTCTGAAGATGATAAAGGTGCAAATCTTGAATGCGAATCATGCCAGTAAAGAACATCTCTTTACTTAAAAATCCATTAAATGGAGGTAAACCTGCCATTGAAAAGGCACCAATGATTGAAAGGGTGAAAGTGATTGGCATGAACGTCATTAAACCACCTAGTTTCCGAATATCCCGTGTACCTGTCTCATGGTCGACAATTCCGACAACCATAAACAAACTACCTTTAAATGTAGAATGATTAATTAAATGAAAAATTGCAGCAGTTGTAGCGACGAGATAATAGTTATCGTTTGTGTCGCTAAATTTCAGAGCGGCAGCTCCTACCCCAAGTAAGGACATGATCATTCCTAGCTGACTAATCGTTGAATATGCGAGGATTCCCTTTAAGTCAGTTTGTCTTACTGCATTAAAGGAGCCCCAGAAAAGTGTCAGTAGTCCTATGCCCGAAACGAGCCAAAACCATAATGGATGTTCTCCAAAAAAAGGAGTAAATCTAGCAACTAAATAAATTCCTGCTTTGACCATCGTAGCGGAATGTAGGTAGGCGCTAACTGGTGTTGGAGCTTCCATGGCGTCAGGAAGCCAAATATGAAAAGGAAATTGAGCAGACTTTGTAAAAGCTCCTAATAATATGAAAATTAAAGCTGGTATAAAGTACGAATCCTTGACGTAATTAGGATAAAAAAATTCCATGCTTTCTGAGATGCTAAAGGTGCCTGTCATCAAATACAGGAGAATAATTCCTCCAAGCATACACAATCCACCTAATACGGTGATGATCATTGATTTTTGCGCTCCAAAACGTGATTTGTCCCGTTTATACCAATAACCAATTAAAAAGAAGGAAGAAAAGCTGGTTAATTCCCAAAACATATAGAGAACAACTAAGTTATCTGAAAGAACAACTCCAAGCATGGCGCCCATAAATAATAAAAGATAAATATAGAAGGTGTTTAACTGTTCTGTTTTTTTATTTAAATAATAAATGGAGTAAAGCACAACAAGTGAACCAATTCCTGTAATGAGGAGTGCAAATAAAAGTCCAAGACCATCAACTCGCACCGTAAAATTAATACCGAGTGATGGGATCCATGATAGTGTCTCTCCGATTGAACGATTGTCTTTTGTCACAGAGACAAATGTTATAAAGTAACTAGTTAAGAGGACCGGCAGTGGCAAAATAAACCAACCTGTATGTACGTTGCGAAAAAATTTATACACAATTGGTACGACAATTGTGAAAATTAATGGCGATAGTATTGCTACATGCAATAATGACAAAACGATAAAACCTCCTTACTCATTTTGCAAAAACAATTGTTTCAATGGCAATTTTCCTTAGTATACCTAGTTCGTTTTTTTCTCATCCTAATTTTGGGTGGTGAAAAAATGAAAAGGAAAATTGGCGTTGCATTAGGGATTTTTCTTTTGTTATTCTCGGGGTGTTGGTTTTTAGATCAGAAGCAAGCGAGAACCGCGGAGGAAATGCAGGTTACTGAGGGACGAGAGGGTACCATGAATATATCAAATGTAAAAATTAATCAAGGTTCAATGTTTGACCAAATAACAATTAATTTTTTGCCGCGTGAATATATTCGAATTCAACAAAATTCCAGACAATGAAAAAAGGAGGCTGGGACAAAAGTATTTCAGCTAAACAAAAAACCGAACTATCATGCGAAATTCTACTTTGAATTTCCTAATAGTTCGATTTTCTTATTCCTATTTACTATAGAACTACCCTGAAATAAATGTGGATCACACATTGAGTGCAATTTTTTTTGCCTGTAGGTCTGTAAATCCGAATGTTGATTTCCTTGTGTTTGAAAATAAGCGGAGGAATTACGCTTATTTTGGAAATGACCCATATTTCCCTTAGAATAACGGGAGTTTTTTCATAAAAATCAATTGATTTTGTCTTTTGGGGAGTAGTTAAGCGGAAAATCTACCCTTATTTCAGCTCATTTAGCCCCCCTTACATACAATAAGGGGAAATTCTACTCTTATTTAGATTCTCATACCTATATGAAAATCAACACTGAACTTTAATTATAGTCCTACATAAAAAGGTTTTAATAACGAACAGTTTAGTGCTTCTTAATATTAATTTTGAAAAAAATTAAGATGTCCCCTTTTATGCCGACCCCTTCAGTCGCTTAGATTGCTTCTCTTTTTCAAAAATTGCAAACATCAACCAAAAGATAACTGCGCTTAAAATGGCTAAAAAACTGAGCAAGCCAATCGTCCAATCATAACCTATCCATACGGTTAATGGGATAGAGATGGGCGCAATCGTTTTACCGATGGTATAGCGTAGGCTTGCTGCTGCAAAATATTGGCCTCGCAAATGCTCAGGGGCTAACTTTGATACAAAGGTTTGCTGTAAGCCAGCTGTCATCAACTCGCCAAGGGTAAATAGTCCGATAGCGAACACCAACCCCCAAATCCATGTTGTTTGTCCGAAAAGGTAAATGGCAATTGCATAGATTAACGAAGATCCAATAAACACATTTCTTTCGTGAAATTTCCCCATCCATTTTGTTACTAAAACGGTTAACAAGGCAACCAAAAGGCCATTTTCTGATAAGAGAATGCCAAAGGCCTGTTCCCCTTCAATCGTAAAGGTCCAATTTTTCAAGGAAATAAAAGTTTGTTCCTGCACATTATCCTTTGTATACACAGGGATTAATAAATCAAGCTGCATGAATGTTTGCGCTAACAACACCCCGCCAATAATAAATAGCAGAAAAACTTTGTCTTTTAGAATGATATAGTACTCCTTTAATTGTCTTCCGATAAAAGAATACCAATGTTTATTGCCATCCAAACCTTTAGCATTGAACCTCGGTGCTGTTTCACGAGTCCATTTTGCTAAAAGGAAACCTAAAAGGATGCAGGCTCCTCCAGCGATAACCATTAAGTGAACCCGATATGTTGGGTAGAAAATGGCCCCTATTAACGGCCCAATGACAACTGCGATATTTATAGATGTATAAAAAATAGCAAAAACGTGATTTCGATCTTTTTCTTCGACGACATCAGCAACCATCGCTTGACTTGCAGGCCAATAAAAGGCACTAAAAATGCCAACAAAGGTATAGCAGACAAAGCTAATCCAAGCAGCATCAAGCCAATCTGTGTTAGCCAATCCAAATATCATGAAGCTAATGCCTTGGCCTCCTGCGGAGAGGACCATCATCTTTTTGCGGCCAAAGCGATCGGCACAATAGCCTCCAAGTAAATTAGCAAAAACCGAAAATATTTGTGAAAAAATCAATAAAAAGCCGGCTTTATCCTTACCAAACTCTTCGGCAAAATAAATTGTAACAAAAGGAAAGAACATCCAAAATGAAATGTTCATCAAGGATTCCCCATATAAACGGACCTTTAAATTTCGATCCCAATCTCTCAGTCTCATATTCCACCACCGTTTCTCCGGAAATAATTATATCAGTAAAACAAAAGAAACGGCTATCATGGTAATCTGCAATATATTGATTTGTATGATATATTAAAAATTAAATGTTGTTCCGAAAGGATGTTTATAAAAAGTGAAAAAAAGCGTAGTACTTGCTGAGAAACCTTCAGTTGCTCGTGATATTGCACGAGTATTGAACTGTAATAAAAAAGGTAATGGCTTTTTGGAAGGTGATAAGTATATTGTCACGTGGGCATTGGGGCACTTGGTTACACTTGCTGATCCAGAAAGCTATGATGAAAAATATAAGTCCTGGAAATTAGAGGACCTGCCAATGCTTCCAGAAAGATTGAAATTAACAGTCATTAGGCAGTCTGGAAAACAATATAACGCAGTTAAATCCCAACTTGTTCGTAATGATGTGAGTGAAATCATTATTGCTACTGATGCAGGACGTGAAGGCGAATTAGTTGCCCGATGGATTATTGCGAAAGCAAAAGTCAATAAACCGATAAAACGACTTTGGATATCCTCAGTTACCGACAAAGCAATTAAAGAAGGATTTCAAAAGTTAAAAAATGGAAAAGAATATGAAAACTTATTCCATTCAGCTGTAGCACGTTCAGAGGCGGACTGGTATATCGGACTCAATGCTACACGTGCCTTAACAACTAGATTTAATGCCCAACTAAACTGTGGTCGGGTACAAACACCTACTGTTGCCATGATTGCAGCCCGTGAAGCTGAAATCAAAAACTTCAAGGCTAAAGATTTTTACGGCATTGAAGCTCAAACAGCAAATAATTTAAAGCTGACTTGGCATGACTCAAAAGGAAACCGCAGTAGTTTTGATCAAGAGAAAATCGCAGCAATCATAAATACAATAGGTAAAAATAAAGCTGCTCTTGTTACGGAAATTGACAAAAAAACGAAGAAGTCCTTTGCACCAGGTCTTTATGACTTAACTGAATTGCAACGTGATGCGAATAAAATCTTTGGTTATTCTGCTAAGGAAACGCTGAACATTATGCAAAAGCTGTATGAACAACATAAGGTACTAACCTATCCGCGTACGGATTCACGCTATATTTCTTCTGACATCGTTGGTACGATTCCAGAACGCTTGAAAGCGTGTGGGGTAGGTGAATATCGCCAGCTCGCACATAAAGTACTAAATAAGCCAATAAAGGCTTCAAAGGCATTTGTTGATGATAGTAAAGTATCGGATCATCATGCCATTATTCCAACGGAAGGCTATGTAAACTATTCGGCTTTCACAGATAAAGAACGAAAAATTTATGACTTAGTAGTAAAGCGCTTTTTAGCTGTACTATTCCCTGCTTTTGAGTACGAGCAATTAACACTTCATGCAAAAATTGGTGATGAGAGCTTCATTGCTAGAGGGAAAACAATTTTAACAAGCGGCTGGAAAGAGGTATATGAAAATCGCTTTGAAGAGGAGGAGGCGATTGACGAGGTGAAGGAACAAATCCTACCGCGGATCGAAAGAGGCGATCAATTAAATATCAATTTAATCGTCCAAACATCTGGTCAAACAAAACCTCCTGCGCATTTTAATGAAGCAACATTGCTTTCGGCAATGGAGAACCCAACCAAATATATGGAAACTCATGATAAAAAGCTCGCGGAAACATTAAAATCAACTGGTGGATTAGGCACAGTGGCAACACGGGCGGATATTATTGAAAAGCTGTTTAATTCTTTTTTAATTGAAAAGCGAGGCAAAGATATATATTTAACATCAAAAGGAAAACAACTATTGGAGCTTGTCCCTGAAGATTTAAAATCCCCAACTTTAACAGCACAGTGGGAACAAAAGCTAGAGGCTATTGCTAAAGGAAAGTTAAAGAAGGAAATTTTCATTGGGGAAATGAAAGGCTACACTAAAGAAATTGTTGCTGAGATTAAAGCTAGTAATAAAAAATATAAGCATGATAATATTTCCACAAAATCCTGCCCTGAATGCGGAAAGCCTTTGCTTGAAGTAAATGGGAAGAAGGGGAAAATGTTGGTTTGTCAGGACCGTGAATGTGGACATCGAAAAAATGTCGCTCGCGTTACAAATGCACGCTGTCCACAATGCCATAAAAAGCTGGAGCTACGTGGGGAAGGTGATGGACAAATCTTCACTTGTAAATGTGGTTACCGCGAAAAAATGTCTTCATTCCAAGAACGCCGGAAGAAGGATGCTGGCGGTAAAGTTGATAAACGAACTGTACAGAAATATTTAAAACAACAAAACAAACAAGAAGAGCCTATCAATACGGCTTTGGCTGATGCTTTGAAAAACTTAAAATTAAAATAGTAAATCAAGAGGATGACTTACATGTGAGTCATCCTCTAAACGTTTAAGTATTTTCCTCACCGCCAACGCGATTTTTGAAGGCTTCCTGGGTAACAATTAATTCCTCATCACCAATTCTTTCTCTAGATTGTTTTTCAGTTTGGCTGTTTTTCGGAAAGTCTCCGGGATGATTTTTTTTCTTATGGTCAAAGTTTTGCCCTCGGCCCATTACTACCACTCCTTTCGTTCTGTGATGTATCATGCCCAAAGTGTGATTATTTCATGTGAGAAGAGGAAGAATGAAGGATTTAATGTGAAATATTTCACAATTTTTTCACAGACAAAAAGGAGTAGTCGTTATATAATCAAATTGTTCAAAGGTTCACAAACCCCCATTAGAATATTAACTTATATAACACCTAAATGATGCTTCCCCCCCAGGAGCATCATTTTTCTGCCTCCAATTGTATGCGCTTACAAAATAAAACGGCCATGAAGGATTCATGTCCGTTTAAACACCGTATTTCTTTCATTTGATTAATCTTGGCTTTCTTCTGTAGATACATCTGGTTTTGTAACATGATCCAGAAAATAACCGAAACCAACCATCGCAGCGACAGGGAAAACAACGTTAACTACATGCCAAAAAGTCATGAACATCACTCCTCGATATAAATACAGTGCTAATAGTATTATGTTGTCGTTAATATAATTTTATCGGAATTTTCTGAAAATAGACACAAAAAGTTCACAAGATTTAAAAATAAGTTTCGACAAGAAATCAACCAACTATTCGATTATTTTTACATAGGTTAATATAGCCATTTTTTGTAGAAATTATTCGTATTATTTTTAAAAATTAGGCCTAATTTATTATGATGGTGTCATAAATTGTAAGAATATTTTTTACACATTTGACAAAATTGTGTACATTTTTCACCTAAAACAATGTAAAATAGAAAAAACTAGAAAGTTAGATAAAGGCAAACCTATTGAAAAATAGGGACGCAAAGTCACAGATCTAAGGTCGTCAATGTAGAAAGTATGTACTAAGATGGCTGGACTTCCTACATAATAAATGGAGGATCAAAATTGACTACACATTTGAAATCAATTGAAGAGTTGGATATCGAATGGGTTCAACTAATTTTGGAAGCACTAGACCTGGGAATCGATAAGGAAGAAATTCGCTTATTTTTACAAGAGAAAAAAGTTGGTTAATGTATTGCGGAGATTGTAATACATAATAGGGAATTGATGTTAGCACAATTCTAAAATGAAAAAGAGGCCTACGCCTCTTTTTATTTGTTTTGATTTATTTTCCATTTATTAAACTCTAGATACTCACGAAATTGTTCCTTTGTAACCCCAGAGCCCATAGCCTCTTTTACTAAATCAACCCAATCACTATCGAGTTGTTCTGTGTTTGGCCTTTCTAAGATGAAATAGTCTACAGAAACGCCAAGTACAGTTGCGATTTTTTCTAGAAATTGAATCGAAGGGTTTGATTGCAGATTCCGTTCGAGAGAACTTAAATATGATTTCGCAACGCCAGCCTGGTCAGCAAGTTCTGTCAATGACATTTTCTTTTCTTGACGAAGCCTTTTTACACGATCTCCTATCATTAAGCTTCACACACCTTATTAATATATAATCACATTATACCAAAGGTCTGGGAAATGTTCCATACAACGAACGGTAAATTTTTTTGAAATAACATATTTTTAGGAATAATGGCTTAATTAAATAGGGGATAATTCGCTAAGTGCAAGCATGTTATAATATATGGTATGAATTGGATACTATTTTATGAGTATAAAGTTTGTATTCTTTATAGTGGGAGAGAAGGAAGTGATTAAATGATTGTATTAAAATCAGAACGGGAAATCGCTGGAATGAAGAAGGCAGGAGAAATCCTTGCTGCATGCCATAAAGAGCTAGCCAAACTTGTGAAGCCAGGCGTAACAACATGGGAGTTAAATGAATTTGTTGAAAAGTTCCTTAAAGAAAGGGGCGCAACACCTGAGCAAAAGGGCTATCGGGGATACGAATATGCCACTTGTGCCAGTATAAATGATGAAATTTGTCATGGCTTTCCACGTAAACAGCCTCTGAAGGATGGAGATATTGTAACGATCGATATGGTGGTTAATTACAATGGTCCCCTTGCAGATTCGGCATGGTCCTACGGAGTTGGGAAACTATCTGAGAAAAATAAAAAACTGTTATTGGTGACCAAGGAAGCACTTTATAAAGGAATTGAACAGGCGCAACCAGGTAATCGAATTGGAGATATTGGGCATGCAATCCAAGTGTATGCGGAAGGCGAGGGATTTTCTGTTGTCCGAAACTTTATTGGTCACGGTATCGGCGCGGTAATTCACGAAAAGCCGGATGTCCCGCATTTCGGACTTCCTGGTAAGGGAGCGCGCATCAAAGAAGGTATGGTTTTCACAATCGAGCCTATGATTAATGTTGGAAGCTATGAATCAAAGATGGATAACAATGGTTGGACAGCTCGAACGATTGACGGTAAGAACTCAGCGCAATACGAGCACACAATTGCCATTACGAAGGATGGTCCAGTCATATTAACGGAGCAGTAATAAGTTTGCGGAAAAAATCAAATCCCTTCAAGATTTCGATACTTGAAGGGATTTTTTTGACTTATAATCACCAAAAGGCAAATTAGCACAGAAAGGAAAGCTACTTGCATAAGCTTACCACTTAGTACACTTTTCAAATTCTGTTATTTTCGTAAACTGCCTAGCTCTTCTACAATTGCTTGCATTTCGCTGATGCTGAATGAGTCCTTTTTCATCACCAGGTTATAAATATCCTTTAACTCCTCATACATTTCTTCATCAAAATGCGAAGGCTTGATGGCGCCAAAATTCATTACTTTTAATTTTTCTTTTATTTTTTCAATCATAAATTCCACGTTTTCTACAGATTTTTGCGATAAATTCACACAAGTCATCCTTTCACAGTGTAATATTCACATCTTTTCATGTTCAAAACGGAAAGTCAACGAAAACACATACAATACAGGAGAAATTCACTTGAAACTTCATGCTGATATGAGGAAAATATAGAAAAAGGAGGAAGAAGTATGATTCATGTATTATTTGTTTGCTTGGGGAATATTTGCCGCTCTCCGATGGCCGAAGCAGTGTTTCGAGACCTTGTTAAAAGGGAAGGCTTGAAAGATAAAATAATCATCGATTCTGCCGGGACTGGGGATTGGCATGTTGGTCATCCACCACATCAAGGTACAAGGGAAGTATTAAGTAAAAATCAGATTAGTGCAGAAGGTATAGTAGCACGTCAAATTAATTGTGATGACCTTTCCAAATTTGATTATATTATTGCAATGGATCGTAATAATGAAATGGATATTATCAGATTAAGTGGTTCGGAGCAGAATCAATCTAATATCCTTAAACTCCTTGATTTAACTGATGAACATAGAGGAAAGGATGTACCAGATCCTTATTATACAGGAAATTTTGATGAGGTTTATCAATTAGTCAAACAGGGCTGTGAACAGCTACTTCAAAAAATAAAAATAGAGCTTTGAAAGGTGGAAAATAATATGGGTGAGGCAAGGAATTTTTGGAAGGGTGTATTGTTAGGAGCTTTGGCAGGCGGGGCATTAAGTTTGCTTGATAAACCAACGAGACAAGCTGTTACAACGAATTGTAAAACAGCTACCAAAAAAGTGGTGTATGTGATAAAAAATCCATCTGAAGTAGTAGACAAGGTGAAGACTACCTCAGAACAGGTACGGCAAACAGTTGCACAGGTAAGCGATGATCTATATTTTATTAAAGAAAAGGTTGAGGAAATAACCGAAGCTACTCCTTATGTTGTTAATGTTGTAAAAGAGACAAAGGATGTATTTTTAGATAACAAAGATACATATACTGAAACGGAGCAAGATCCACTGAAGTAACAAAAGAACTATTACATACAAGAAAAGGTGATTCAAATGGGGTCCATCAATACATCCATCATCAAGCATTTATGGGTAAGGATTGGAAGAGATGATATCTCCGGCCTGGCCGCACAATTGGCTTACTTTTTCTTACTTTCCTTGTTTCCGATGTTAATTTTTTTAGTGACACTGCTTCCATATTTTTCAATGTCGCAGGAATATTTGCTAAGTTTTATTAAGGATTATGCTCCAGGTGAAACGATGGAGTTAATCGAGACAAGCTTAAAGGATGTAATGGATAAAAACGGGAAGCTGTTGTCATTTGGGGTGATTGCAACTCTATGGTCAGCTTCCAACGGAATACACGCAATTGTCAGTGCCTTTAACAAGGCGTATGATGTGGTCGAAAATAGAACCTTTGTGGTTGAACGTGGAATTGCCATTATGCTAACGATTGGAATGATTGCGGTAATTGTAGTAGCGCTATTATTTCCAGTGTTTGGACGACAAATTGGTCTGTTCCTGTTTACTGAATTTGGTCTATCAGAACAATTTTTAAAGGTTTGGAATGCGCTAAGATGGCTATTTAGCTCACTGTTCTTATTTATTGTTTTTATGGGGCTGTATTGGATTGCTCCTAATAAAAAAATCAGCTGCTTAAGCGCAATACCTGGTGCAGCTTTTGCAACAATAGGCTGGGTGCTAACTTCACTGGCTTTTTCCTATTATGTTGGCAATTTTGCCAACTATTCCGCAACGTATGGAAGTATTGGCGCAATCATCGTACTGATGATTTGGTTTTATTTATCGGGATTTGTGATTATTTTAGGAGGAGAAATAAATGCGTATTATACTATGAAAAAAAGCAATTGTTAGTCTTCTTTACCTTAACTTACCTCTAGTAAATTTCTGCTTCCGTTTCAAAATAAGGAAGGGGAAATTTGAAGCTTAAATATGGAGGGATTAAGATGACTAAGCATACTAAAAAAGATGGAAGTACAAAGCAAAAAGGGAAGAAAAACAGTCCGAAACAAAAAACATCAGGTTCAGCAAACGGTTCAAATGGTTATCACTAATTTATTAAAGGGAAGTGCGTTTAGCACTTCCCTTTATTTGTGTCTAAATTATTCAGAACTATTTATATTTATATAATATTTCGATGGGTGTATCTATTCAAAAGGGTAGGAATTTTATATGATATTTATGCATTTAAATACTTTTTCGGAGGAATATGATGAGGCGATTTTATTATTTATTGCTAACTTGCGTTTTACTGCTAGGAGTTTCGCCGTCTGTAAGTTTTGCTTTATCAAATGAAGACCTTGCTAGTTTTTTGGAGAGTGAAGGTTTAACTGAAGAACAGTTGTCCGCTCATTTATCAGATTATTATTGGGGGCTGACACCTGAAGATTTTG
This sequence comes from Bacillus marasmi, assembly GCF_902168435.1. Taxonomy (GTDB): domain Bacteria; phylum Bacillota; class Bacilli; order Bacillales; family Cytobacillaceae; genus Bacillus_BU; species Bacillus_BU marasmi. The sequence continues at coordinate 177,169 of NZ_LR656168.1, read as the reverse complement.
AAACCATTGCCGAATTAGATGAGTTTTTAGGAGAAAAGATTTCCGATGAAAACCTTCAACAATTATTGGAAGATAATAATTTTTTAAATGAAGAAGAATTGATGTCCTTACTAATCAAAAATCAGAAACTAGAAGAGGGTCAAGACCTTCAAACGACGTTTCTTTACGTTGATGCTTTAGAAAGTACAATCTACAGCCTTCCTATCATTCCGAAAACAGATGAAAATTTGCAGGAGCTTGTTGATACATATGGATTAACCCTCGAAGAATTAAATCAAATTTTCGTCAGTAATAATGATACATTAGAAGATTATGAGTTTATCGAAGATATTGAGACGATGCTACTTCAATACGGAGTGCCAATCACTGAGCAAACACTTAATATCATGCTTGAAAATTATGGTCTTACACTTGAACAATTAAATAGTATTTTAATAGATCAAAATGATTCTCTTGAACAATATAGCAAAATTGATGATCTAGAAATTAAACTATTGGAGTATGGCGTACCGGTAACTGACAAAAATCTTCAGGATTTAATTGAAGTTTTTGAGCTAACCTTTGAAGAGTTATCAGCTTTATTATTGCAATATGAAGATTCTTTGGAAAGTTATCAAACCATCGACGAGCTTTATTTTTCCGTCGCTATGTATATGTCTATCGAAGAATCTGATGAATTTTTAGAAGAGCTAGGGATTGGGCTTGATAAAAATGAACTCAAGAATATTGTTAAGCATTTCTTAAGCATTGACATGACGGATCCGGCATTTATAGAGAAAATGTCTGAATTGGAAAATAGACTGTTAGAATTAGGTGATCTTGAAAGCCCTTCTGATCTGACGGAAGAACAAAAGACAATTCTTGTCAGCTCGTTCCAAGAGATGATGAACTTGTATCAATTACAAGCTAAGTATTTTCTAATCAAAGGAACTGAAAGAATTACTGTTTCTGATCAAGAAATGCTTACAATGATAACGACCAATGGATATGATTTAGGAATCGAATTATATAATCTAGATGGAATGCTACTTGCAGATATTACTGTTCCTGCAGAGTTTTTAGGCGGTGTAGAGCCAAATGAACAGCCTAATGATGATGAGAATGAAAATCAAGAAGAACCTAATGAAGAAGAAACTGAAGTTGTAAATGAAAACGTAAATAACACGGATAATATTAAAAGTGAAGTGCAAGTTCAAGCGAGTCAAACTAGTTCTCAGCAAGTGCAAACTGCAGGAGGAGAAAGATTGCCGGATACTGCGGGAAATAACGGAAATGGCATAATATTTGGTTTCGGCCTAGCTATGACAGGATTCATTTTATTACGCAAGCAATATAGAAAGCAAGCTTAGTAATTGAATAATTATTAGGTAGGAAAATAACCCGTTTGCTAAATATCATATACTTCCTTTTTGTATAGAAAAGTGTATTTCTCGTTTTACGTGTTTAGGAAGTATAAGAAGTAGCAATACGGGTTATTTTTATTTAAAAATTGTTCTTAAAATTTATCCCGACGCTTTTGCTTCAGTGGTGTGTTCTACTCTGAAGAGGGTCAAAGCAATAAAAATAAACAGGAGCATTAGGCTTAAACAATAGAAAAAACTGCCTTCTGGTAAAAATTGAATTGCTAATCCGCCAATAAAAGGACCAGAAATACTTCCGATGCTGTAAAAAATCCCGCACATAAGATTACCAGCCGGTAGTAGTTCACGTGGCAATAAATCAGCCATATAGCTGATTCCAAGCGAAAAGGTTGAGCCGACGAGCATACCGGCTATAAAAAAGCTAATCGTAAGGCCAATCACTGAATCCTGCAGGAGTCCAGCACTAGTAAAACTGACGAAACCGAGCAGCATAATCGTCGTTAAAACATGCTTGCGGCCGAAGTAGTCACTTAGCATTCCTAGTGGTAGTTGAAAAATAATCCCACCAATTGCAAACGATGGCAATATAATTGAAACGCCACTAACATCAATCCCATTTCTGAGTGCATAAACTGGGAAGTTACCATTTAAGGATGCTTCTAAAAAACCATAGCCAAATGGCGGAAGGAAGGCGACCCAGGCATATTTAAAAACTTGGTTGAACCGCTTGAAGGTGCTGAAAAAAGAGTCCTTCTCCGTAGTTTTTTCAGGAAACTCATTTTTCAATAACCAAACGGTTAACCACCCGGCAAGGCTCACAAGTGAGGCAACAATAAACGGCAAAGCTTCATTTACATGAACGAGTCTCGTCATATATGGGCCAGCTGCAAAGCCTAATCCAAAAAACAAACCATATAAAGACAGATTGCGTCCTCGTTTGTTTGCTGGGGAAAGATAAGTGATCCAGGTCTGTGTTCCAAAATGGAGCATGTGATCGCCAATTCCGATAATTAAACGTAAAACAAACCAAAACCAAAACGACTTCCAAATTGGAAACAAAGCAATTGAAAGCACAACGGCTATGCCACCTGTCAAAATAATTGGTTTATAGCCGACCTTTCGTAAAACACCCTCCATGAATGGGGAAACAAGCAAAACGCCAATATATAGGGCTGTTGCATGGAAACCGTTTAATGAGGAAGAAAGTCCATCCTCTTCGAAAATGATTGCAATCAGCGGCAGTAACATCCCTTGCGAATACCCAGAGATGGCAACAATGCCAACGAGAATCCAAAAGCGTACTTGTGAATTAATATTTATCATTATTATATCTCCATAATTTACTTCTTGATTTTGATGGTAAATGGAAATAATAGACTTTGCAAGAAAAATTGTTATGGATATTCCCTCCACGAAAAAAATAGTGTAATCTCTTTATTGGTGAGGAAATTATTTCCTATATTGAAAGAAGGAGAAGTTAAAATGGTAAATAAGATCTTTTTCTTAATGACCGTAATCGGTGTACCACTTTCAGTTGTGGGGACGCTGATGCATTGGCCTAGTATTATGCTTTTTATTATTTATTGCTTAACAATCATCGCGTTAGCAAGTTTTATGGGGAGAGCCACAGAAAGCTTAGCAATTGTTACTGGACCTCGAATCGGTGGTTTACTTAACGCGACATTCGGTAATGCGGTCGAGTTAATTATTTCAATCTTTGCCTTAAAGGCAGGGCTTATTGGAGTCGTTTTAGCATCTTTAACAGGATCCGTGCTAGGGAACTTATTGCTTGTTGCTGGATTATCGTTCTTTATTGGCGGAATAAAATTTAAGCGTCAAAAATTCAATGTATATGATGCGAGACATAATTCCGGATTATTAATGTTTGCGGTATTTGTAGCTTTCGTCATTCCAGAAGTATTTTCAATGGAAATGAATGATACAAAAACAATTAATTTAAGTATCGGGATTTCTGTGATTCTTATTGCTCTTTATTTGGCTGCATTGTTTTTCAAGCTCGTTACACACCGCGGGGTTTATCAGCATAATGAACGAGAAGAGCATCATGAGGAAGAACCAGAATGGAGCAAAGGAAAGGCGATTACAATTTTAGCATTGGCAACCGTTGCCGTTGCGTATGTTTCAGAAAATCTCGTTCATACCTTTGAAGCAGTAGCCCATTCCTTTGGTTGGACTGAGCTCTTTATCGGGGTCATTATCGTTGCGATAGTGGGTAACGCTGCCGAGCATGCTTCAGCTATTATCATGGCTTATAAAAATAAAATGGATATTGCGGTTGAAATTGCAGTTGGTTCAACATTGCAGGTGGCGATGTTTGTCGCCCCAGTGCTGATGCTTGTTTCTCTATTTTTTCCTACTCAAATGCCGCTTGTGTTCACTTTGCCAGAGCTTGTAGCAATGGTTTCGTCAGTATTGTTGATGATTGCTATTTCAAATGACGGTGAAACAAACTGGTTTGAAGGCTTGACATTGTTAGGTGCCTATTTGATTATGGGTATCGGTTTTTATCTATTATAAGTGTTTTTTGGAAAAGTTCCGTATTTCGTTATGCGGGGCTTTTTTTGTTGTTCAAAGTAATCAAGTTCACTGAGTTTAAATTTTTGGTTTCAATGGATAATTTTTGTGGACTCCGAAAAAACTAGTATTAGCGCTTCTAGGAAATGAAAGGAGTTTGTCACCATGAGAAAAATCTTAACCATTATGACGATTTGCTGTTTCGTCATGCTTTCATTCTTACCTTCCACCTTTGCAGAAAAAGCTAAAGAAAAATCAGCTCAACCGAAAGTTGAAAAAGTAGCAAAATACCATGTGCCAAATTCAGTGAAAAACATCGCGAAAGAGAATACATATCCTAATCCTGCCCAGGATATGCCTAGGCTTCAGCCAAGTGAACTAACAGAAAGGCTTCTAGAATCAACGAAGATAAAAATCGAGAATCCAGATTTAATTCGCATGCTGAATGAATCCACAATTAATAGCACACCATTTGCGTTAGGCTATCGTGCAGTCATATACCTTGGGCAATGGCCGCTTAATTATGAGTCTTCTGAAACAGCGCCAAATTGGGAATATCAAAAAATCAATACAAACTACTACGATAACCGAGGTGGCAACCAGCCCTATCAAATTCACTACGTACAGGAAGCTCAAAAGCTCATTCGTGGTGGTTTAACAACGAAGATTCCGAACTCCGAGGATGTTAAGAAAATGATGCTATTAAAGGCGATGGAAAAAACAAACCTTCCATTAGCATTTGAAACAGTAATTGGTCAGGGTACAAAAAATGAGCAAATCTATAACATCCCGCCAAAACGGCTTGGTTACTTGTACAGCTTCGCCCCAGCTGTGAATGAAAAAGGAAAAGTGACCTATGGTGAAGTGTATTTAATGTTAAAAGGAAATAAAAAAGTCATTGTCATTAAGAATGTGACATCACAAGGGGTTGGGGCATGGATTCCAATCCAAGATCATGTTTCATTTAGCTTTGCAGCAGCAGAGCGCCCACGTTAAAAAACGCCCTTTGTGGCGTTTTTTCTTTAGATTGAGTTGAGTGTTCTAGGTCTAGGGGAAATGAAGCAGCTTATTGGGTACTTACAATTCAAGGGGTCAAACCCGAACCAAGTAGTCAATGAGGGTAATTGGCTACTTAGAATTAAGTGTTGTGATCAAACCAAGTAGTCAATGAGGGTTATTGGCTACTTAGAATTAAGAGTTGCAATCAAACCAAGTAGTCAATGAGTGTAATTGGCTACTTAGAATTAAGTGATGCCATCAAACCAAGTAGTCAATGAGGGTTATTGGCTACTTAGAATTAAGTGTTGTAATCAAACCAAGTAGTCAATGGGGGATATTGACTACTTAGAATTAAGTGGTGCAATCAAACCAAGTAGTCAATGAGTGGTATTGACTACTTAATAATAAAACTACATCAAAAAAATAGCCTAAATGAATGGACTTATTGTATTTGGCTTACATCACATACCATATCATCGTTGTATCACCATCGAATTTAGGGGATAATACAATAAATCATTGCTTATATCCGTTATTTTCGGTAGGATGGTATCGATAATAGAAGGGGGAGAACGTTTTGGGTAGCAAAGTCCATGATAAAGAAAAGCAAGTCGATTTTTTAAAGCATCGTTTGAACATGTTTTTAGATGTCCTTGACGCTATTGATCCAGAGGATACTGAATTAGAAGATATCGACCGTCTCATTTCATTTATTGATGAGCTCGAATCTAAATGCCGCGAATTTAATAATCGAGAACAGGAATAGCCAAGTCACAGACTGGCTATTTTTTTATTCAATCATGAAGATAGTGTCTTGCTCAAGTCCATTAGGCTGATATTCAGCCTTTTTCTGCTTTTCTGACAATGTTCACCAAATCGTGATACTTTTCATCTATTCGTGTTCAGAGTATAATAGGAGTCGTGAGAAATAATAAAATATTCTAATTATCGAAAAAACTTTCGAACCATGGGGAAGGGGAAACCAAATGAATATCGAAAAGTTTCAGGAGAGTATGTATCAACTAATCGTTGAAACGTCTACAAACCTGCCTAAGGATGTTCGACGCGCTGTTGCAGCTGCGAAAGAACGTGAAAGCGCTGGCACAAGATCAGCAATGAGCTTGGCAACTATCGCGGAAAATATCAAAATGGCAGAAGATAATGTATCGCCAATTTGCCAAGACACTGGTATGCCAACCTTCAAAATTAAAACTCCAGTTGGTGCCAATCAAATCGAAATGGTGAAAGCAATTCGCACTGCAATTGCTCAAGCTACAAAGGACGGAAAACTACGTTCCAATTCAGTTGATTCTTTAACTGGTGATAATACTGGTGACAACCTTGGGGAAGGTACTCCAGTAATCAAGTTTTACCAATGGGAAGAAGATTACATCGATGCTCGCCTTATTTTAAAAGGAGGCGGCTGTGAAAATAAAAACATCCAATACAGCCTTCCAGCAGAAATCGAAGGTCTTGGACGCGCAGGCCGTGACTTAGATGGTATCCGTAAATGTGTACTTCACTCTGTATACCAAGCACAAGGTCAAGGCTGTAGTGCAGGATTTATCGGAGTTGGTATCGGTGGAGACCGTACTTCTGGCTATGAATTAGCGAAAGATCAGCTTTTCCGTTCAAACGACGATGTAAATCCGAATGAAGATCTTCGTAAACTAGAAGAATATATTATGGAAAAAGCAAACGAGCTTGGCATCGGAACTATGGGATTCGGTGGTGAAACAACTCTACTAGGCTGTAAAGTTGGAGTTTATAACCGTCTTCCAGCAAGCTTCTTCGTTTCTGTTGCTTATAACTGTTGGGCATTCCGTCGTCAAGGTGTTAAAATCAACCCTGAAACAGGCGAAATCAACGAATGGTTATATCAAGAAGGCGAAAAAATCGACTTTGCTCAACCTGCAGCGAGTGAAGTTGCAGCTTCTTCAGAAAATGAGCCAAATGTGGTTACACTTCAAGCTCCAATCACTGAAGAGCAAATTCGTACATTAAAAGTGGGCGATGTCGTTAAAATTAACGGCTTAATGTACACTGGTCGTGATGCGATTCATAAATATCTATCTGAGCGCGATGATGCTCCAGTGGATTTAAATGGTCAAGTTATCTACCACTGTGGACCTGTTATGCTTAAAGATGACGAAGGAAAATGGCATGTTAAAGCTGCTGGACCAACTACAAGTATTCGTGAGGAGCCTTACCAAGGTGATGTCATGAAACGTTTCGGTATCCGCGTCGTTATGGGTAAAGGCGGAATGGGTCCAAAAACGCTTGCAGCTCTTAAAGAGCACGGTGGCGTGTACTTAAACGCAATCGGCGGTGCGGCACAATACTATGCTGACTGTATCAAGTCTGTTGAAGGTGTTGACCTATTAAACTTCGGTATTCCAGAAGCAATGTGGCACCTTAAAGTTGAAGGCTTCACAGCTGTTGTAACAATGGATTCACACGGCAACAGCCTTCATGAAGATGTAGACAAATCTTCATTAGAAAAATTAGCAAAGTTCAAAGAGAAAGTATTTTAATTTCTAAATTGAATTAAAGCTTTAGACCAGAGTGTAACGATGCACTCTGGTTTTTTGCGTTATGGAAAAATAGGAATTGTTGGATAGATGCCCAAAAATTTTGTGACGACGAAAAATGGGAATCAAAGAGGAGGATTGATGCCCAAAAATTTTGCAACTAAGAAAAATGGGAATCAAAGAGATGGATTGATGCCCAAAAATTTTGCAATGAAGAAAAATGGGAACCAAAGAGGAGGATTGATGCCCAAAAATTTTGCAATGAAGAAAAATGGGAATCAAAGAGATGGATTGATGCCCAAAAATTTTGCAATGAAGAAAAATGGGAATCAAAGAGATGGATTGATGCCCAAAAATTTTGCAATGAAGAAAAATGGGAACCAAAGAGGAGGATAGATGCCCAAAAAACTTTGCAACGAAGAAAAATGGGTATCAAAGCGCACTTGTTTACAAATAAGTTAATTTTTCCCACCTTATTATTTCAATTCAAAGCTGGGAATAATAACAAACGAATCAGCGTTTAATTACTAAGTTACATCAAATCAAATATCATCATGGGGGAGCACAGATGAAACAATTCATCAAATATCTGAGTATCCTGTGTGTACTTTTCGTATCCACTGCTACTGTTGCTCAGGCACAAACAAGTAATTCAGCCATTCATTGGGGATTTAAAAAAGGTTACAAAGGTCAACCGGCTGATGCAGGCCAAATGCTCGAAGGCCTGCTCGAAAAATATGGAGCATACTACAAAGGCAATTCGGACCGCAAGACGCTTTATTTGACCTTCGATAATGGCTATGAAAATGGCTACACCGAACAAATCCTTGATGTGCTAAAAAAGGAAAACGTCCCGGCAACATTTTTCGTGACAGGTCATTATTTAAAAAGCGCACCTGACCTGGTTAAGCGAATGGTAAAAGAGGGTCATATCATCGGGAATCATTCGTGGCATCATCCTGATTTTTCCCAGGTTAGCGAAGAAAAATTAGCCAAGGAATTAGAAATGGTCAAAGAGGAAACAGCTCGATTGACCGGGCAAAAAGAAATGACATACTTAAGGCCACCACGGGGGATTTTTACAGAACGATCCCTGGAAAAAGCAAGAGAGCTCGGTTATGTTCATGTATTCTGGTCGCTCGCATTCATTGATTGGAATACAAATAGTCAAAAGGGCTGGAAGTATTCCTATGACAACATCATGCGTCAGGTCCACCCGGGCTCAATTATTCTGCTTCACTCGGTTTCCAAGGACAATGCAGAAGCGCTACAAAAGGTCATCCAGGACTTAAAATCAGAAGGCTATCAATTTAGAAGCCTTGATGATCTTATTTTGGAGGATACCTTCAAGGATCCGATGCTTTATTAAGCATTGAAAAACCCCCGGATCAACAAGTATCCGGGGTAAAAAATTTCTAAATATGGCTTTCTCTTTTTAAGCTAGATACAAAGCTATGCATAATCATGCCGACGATGACAAATACAATACCGATCCATGCAACTGTTGAAGGAATGGCGATTGATAAAATCAAAACTTCTCCAGCTAATGCAAACAGTACTTCCATTGATTGTGTTGCCTCTACAGCTGCTAGTTTTTTCATGTTGTTCCTGACCAAATCTGTTGCTTGGAAAAATAATACTGTTGCAATGACACCTGAACTAATTGCCACGATTAACGCTTGAAAACTCTGCCCCTTGCTTGGAAGTCCCTCTGTAAGTAAGCCGTATATAAAAAGTAACAGCCAAAATGGAAGGCTTGCCAAAGTCATTCCCAATACTCTTTGATAGGCATCTAAGCGCCCGTCACACACGGCCATCATTTTACGATTTCCTAAAGGATAGGCAAATGAGGCAATCAGGACTGGAATTATGCCAAGCAAAAGGATTTTCAAAGACAGCCTTTGTGCATGTTCCATTTGCATGAGCACAATTCCTAATAGAATAACTGATGACATGATAAGACCCTTAAAGGGAATCCTTCCTCTTATTTGGATAGGTCCGTTATTGGTATGTATGGTTTCGAAAAATAATGGAGCAAGCAGAGAACCTGAGATAATGGTTATTTGCCAAGTTCCGGCTATGAGCCAACCGGGTGAATAAGCAGCGGCAAAACATAACGGAGCATAAAATAGCCCGAAGCCGACCAAACTCCAAAAACACCATATTACGGGTTGCCTTTTCATTTCTATTAAAAGTGGCCTTAGATTTTTTCTGATTAAAACAATGCCTAACAGAAATGGAACCATGAAAATATACCTGAGTGAGGCGCTCCAAATCCAGCTTCCACCAGAAAGCTCCATGGATGCATTTAAAACAAAGGTAAAAGCAAAAAATAATGCTGCACAAATTCCAATCAAGATCGCTTGCAAATCAACTTCACCTCAGCAGCAGTTTTAGATACATCCAATATATCGCATAATCTTGTTTATTTTAATAAAATAATAATTTGACTATATGCACAATAAAGAAATTTTATGCCCCGTTGGAAATCCATCATCACTAGAATGTTTCGGGTTTTATTTTTATGAAAATGATATAATACGGGATAATGAACAATAAAAGGACGGAATAGACCTGTGTGGCAAGAAAACATTAAAATAAATGGCCCGTACAATTTTGATGAAGTTATTAGACGGCAAACATTTGACCCATTACATGTTTTATCGCTAAATGAACGATGGGTAAAGGTCCCGTTATGGATTGATGGAACCCCTACCGCTGTTAAGGTTCAGGCAACTGGAACAACGGAGTCTCCAAGCTTTGCGGTTAGCGGAAGTAAGCAGGTGGCCCACAAAAAGGCCATCGACAAGCTGACGGAGATTTTTCAATGGAATATTCCGTTGAATTCAGTTATTGAACATTTTAAAAAAACAAATCTAAAAGAGTTGTTTAACGAGCATTATGGTGCACCGCTTGTATTGGAGTTTGACCCATACGGCTGTCTCCTCAAATGCATCATTCATCAGCAGCTTAACATGGCATTCGCTCACACGTTATCGACTAGATTCGTCCATACCTTTGGTAAGGAAGTCGACGGCGTTTGGTTTTATCCGCGTCCGGAAATTGTTGCGAAAATCAAGATAGACCAACTTCGTGAACTTCAATTCAGCACACGTAAAGCGGAATATGTAATCGGTGTCGGCAAGGCGATCGTTGAAGGTCAGCTGGATTTGGAAAAATTAAAACATATGACGGATGAAGAAGTTCTGCAGAACATGATAAAACTCCGTGGGGTTGGACCATGGACAGTGCAAAACTTCCTGCTGTTTGGACTTGGTCGACCAAACTTGTTCCCGATTGCTGATATTGGCATTCAAAACGCAATCAAAAAGCTGTTCGAAATGGACCGGAAGCCTACCATTGAAGAAATGGAGCATTACAAGAAAGATTGGGACCCGTACTTAAGCTACGCCTCACTATATTTATGGCGCAGTATTGAATAATTGGAGTGAAAAATTATGCAAAAACAAGAAACTGTAAAAATTACCCCGGGACAAACCTTCCCGTTAACAATCAAGCGACTCGGAATCAATGGCGAAGGTGTAGGCTACTTCAAACGTCAGGTCGTGTTTGTACCTGGTGCTTTGCCAGGAGAAGAGGTTGTGGTCGAGGCAACTACGATTAACCCTAAGTTCGCAGAGGGGAAAATCAAAAAGATACGAAAGCCTTCACCGCATCGTGTTCAGCCGCTTTGTCCGGTTTATGACCAGTGCGGGGGCTGTCAGCTGCAGCATTTAGCCTATGATCAGCAGCTTAAGGAAAAGCGCGACATTGTCATTCAATCATTGGAGCGGCATACGAAATTACCAGTAGCGCAGCTTGATATTCGCCCGACAATCGGCATGGACAACCCATGGGGCTACCGGAACAAAAGTCAGTTCCAGGTGGGATTGAATGCAACAGGCAAGGTGCTTGCTGGTTTGTACGGCATGAACTCGCATCAGCTCATCGATATTCAACAATGCGCTGTGCAGCATCCGCAAACGAATAAGGCAACAGAAACTGTCAGAAAAATTTTACAGGATCTTCAAATTCCTATTTATAATGAAAAGAAACGTAAAGGTGTCGTTAGAACGATCGTTTCAAGAGTTGGAGTTCAATCGGGTCAGCTGCAAATCGTGTTAATCACAGCACAACAGGAGCTACCGAAAAGAGATTATATCGTCGAAAGAATTTTAGATGCACTTCCTGATGTTAAGTCGATTATGCAAAATATTAACGGGGCAAAGACTTCACTTATTTTTGGAGAAGAAACGGTTGCACTAGAGGGAGAAGAGTTCATTCAAGATACTCTTGGAGATTTGTCGTTCGAGCTATCAGCACGGACATTTTTCCAACTAAACCCGGAACAAACAGTAAAGCTCTATGATGAGGTTAAAAAAGCGGCAGCACTGACTGGAGTCGAAAAAGTGGTCGACGCCTATTGCGGAGTCGGAACAATCGGCTTATGGCTCGCTGACAAAGCTGGTGAAATTCGCGGCATGGATATCATCCCTGAAGCAATCGATGATGCGAAGAAAAACGCTAAGCGCCACAGTTTCACCAACACAAAATATGTCCCAGGCAAAGCTGAAGAAGTCCTCCCAAAATGGACGAAAAAAGGCTGGAAACCAGATTGTATAGTCGTCGACCCACCAAGAACTGGCCTAGACAATCAGCTCCTAAACACAATTCTTCAGGTTGAGCCGAAGACGGTTATTTATGTGTCCTGTAATCCTTCAACCTTAGCAAAGGATATTCAGGTGTTGAGTACAAAGTTTACAGTAGATTACATTCAACCAGTTGATATGTTTCCGCAAACAAGCCATGTTGAGTGCGTATCGAAGCTAATTTTGAAATAATCTGTGAGCATTATTCAAGCTACGTGGAAAACTTCGCATTGCTACAACTAACAAAATAAAAAAGGTAAAAAAGAGCTTATTAGGGTAAGCTCTTTTTGTTATTGACCTTTAAAAATATTTATCAACTCTTTATTCAATAATCTGGCCAGATTGTGTAGGACATGGATCTGGAATCATGAGGATCGTTCTTATTGCTTGGGGGATTTAGGTAATGTTAAGGGCCCGAACTGATGAATAGAGGGAAAAATTCCGCTTAATTCTTAAATTGCATTAAAAATTGCTTGAATAGAGGGAGAAATTCCGCTTATTGAATCGAAAGACGTGAAAATGGAGGATTATTCTTTACATAACGGGAAAAATTCCCCTTATTTACCCCCAAAATGAGTGCCATTCTGCATTTAGCGGGAAAAACTCCCCTTATTTCGCTTCAGCAAATTACTTAATTAAGGACAAGACTTCTTAATTAAATGGGGGTTTATGAGAATGTAGAGAATCAACTAATTCAAATAAGTCAACAAGTTCCAATGAGTTCGAATGGCGCTGAAAATATTTCTAGCGTTGATACAGATATATTTTTACATCGCAGAGAAAAAGTAGTATCTGCTTAAGCTTGGCTCCCTTCGCTCAGTATTAATAATTATGGTAAGGAAAATTCATTTTTTCATTTTTTCTCTTAGCCGAATAGAACTCACGATAGTGCAGATTCTATAAAGGCTTGACCATAACTATTAGACGGAGGGGGATTTTTTTATGGCAGATTTTTTCGGACTATTTGGTGATGACAAATCACAAAACAATGATAATGCAAATACTCAAATGAACGATACAGCTTCCAATACACAGAGCAGTCAAAATGATGGCAAATTGGAACTTCATAAGGAAGAGCTTGATATTACAAAAAACACCGTCAATGCAGGTGAGGTTGTTCTTTCCAAAGAAATAGTGGAGGAGCAAAAGACCGTTGAGGTTCCAGTGATGCATGAGGAAGTGGTCATTACCAGAAGGCCGGTTAATGACCAGTCAAGTACCGCTGCGATTAGCAGTGATGAATCGATTCACATTCCTGTTAGTCAAGAACAAGTAGATGCACACAAACACACTGTTACAACGGAAGAAATTTCAGCTTCTAAACGCCAGGTTTCAGAGACTCAGCAAATCGAAGAAACACTGAGACGGGAGGAAGCGAAAGTGGATACAACTGGTGGTGTCGATATTGTTTCCGATGGAACTGATCCTAGTAATATTAACAGCTAATTGAAGTCTGGCCTCACCTCCATGGTGGGGTCAGATCCTTTAAATTGGAGGGATAGACATTGAAGGATGAAACACAAGATGTGACATTCCAGCTACATAAAGAAAAGCTTGATATTACCAAGGAACGCGTTGAGACTGCTGATGTTAAGGTTTATAAAAATACATATCAAGAAGTGAAGCAAATTTTGGTACCGGTTATCCATGAAGAACTAGTTGTCGAAAAAAAAGGACTCACTTCAGCTTATTCGGACGTTGAGGTGACCCGAATCCCTCTGAGTGAGGAACGAGTGGAAGTTACTCTTCACCCTACTGTGTTGAATAATATTTCAGTTGATACCCAGCAAGTTGAAGAGGTAATAAAGGTAAGTGACACATTAAAGGAAGAAAAACTTCATATTGATACGATAGGTGATATTAATGTAGAGGTAGTCGACTCACCTACTGATGTGTAAAAAAGAAAAACTAAGTTGTGTTAGAAGAGGATCCAACCACTAAAGCATGTATTTACGAGATGAATATAAAAATGGAATGCAACGTATAAACCAGCCGTGGTTGGCTCTTACTATATTCCCGTCTATCGATTAATTTTCCAAAAATCCTCTTCTTGGACATTCATAGCCCCAGTCATAAAATTTTTACGTAAATCGGGATACTTCATACTTAAATTGTTTACAAGTTCTTTCATTTCCTCGCGTTTAGTATTTTTATTAGCGGGACAAGGATTATGAATGACAGGGATGTTTTTTGATTTAACAAATTGTTTGATTGTCTTTTCTTCGATAGCCAGCATTGGACGGATTAAGGTAATGTTAGAACGGTCCATATGAGTCATTGGCTTAAAAACACCTAATTTACCTCCATATATAAGGTTCATCAAAAAGGTCTCAATCCCATCATCTAAATGGTGCCCATAAGCCAATTTATTACAATTTAATGAGGCTGCGTATTCAAAAAGGATTCCTCTCCTTAAGTTTGCGCATAAGGAACACGGGTTTTTTTCTTGCTTATACTCAAAAACAATTTGACTAATGTTTGTTTCTTTTAAGTAAAGCTCATGTCCAAGCTCTTCAACAAATGTTTTTAATGGCGAGATGTCAAAATCCTTAAATCCTAGTGAAAGTGAGATAGGAATTAACTCAAAATCAAATGGAAGCTGTCGTCTTAGAAGGGTCAATAAATATAGCAGGGTTGAACTATCTTTTCCACCTGATAATCCTATCGCAACTCTATCACCATCTTCTATCATTTTGTATTGTAATATTGTTTTCTTTATGGGGGTTAATAGTCGTTTTTTATCAGAATTGGATAATGGTAAAATCATAATTTCTACTCCTAGAATTTTTTGTGAATATAATTGAAGATGAACTGTCGATAGCATTATAATTGATGTTTAATATAGCCTCTAGCCATTTATAAGTAGTATAGTTTTGAAAGTTGATAAGAAAGAACAACATAAAGCTCACTGCATTATACAATTTAGGAATCCCACCAGCAATACCAAAAATAAACATGGCTGATGGAATAAACTCAATTATTTTAACATCAAGTTTTAAGCAGTAGAATAAGAAATAAGCTTTATAGAAGGAGAAGATAGCGTTGAATACTCATTCTGAAAACTTAAAGGTAGATTGTGCTGAGAATTGTGGGAACTCACCAAAAAAAGAGCTGCTTAGGGATATCAATATAGCTTTTGCCAAAAATCAAATAGACTTCTGTATGGATTTTATGAAGGATGATGTGGTCTGGGATATTATCGGTGATAAGTTAATTCGGGGAAAAAGCGCTGTTGAGAAAGCGATGAAGGAAATGAATGATAAAAACGTTCAACAACTAACCATTCATAACATCATCACCCATGGAAATTCAGGTTCTGTAAATGGTACTTTAATACTAAAAGATGAACAAAAGTTTGCTTTTTGTGATGTCTATAAATTCGCTGGATTTGGTAAAAATTCAAAAATTAATGCAATTACTACATACGTTATTAAAACATCATAACCAGGTTATAGTGTGCTGGAGGTTAAAGGTACTTAATAAAAAAAACCGGCAAATTCATGACCTTATGGAAAAGATTATGAACTTGCCGGCATTCATTAGTGACTAATCTATTCACCTTTTAACTAATTGCATTCCAGAAAAATAAAAAGATCAAAACGCACCCCCAAGCGTTGCCTGTATATTCTTTAACAATCAGCATCCCGTAGATAATAATAAAAATGGACACTGCTTCTGCTAGCGCACTTGGAGTAACTCCTACCATCCCGTGAATTAGCAGACAAAATATCCCACTGGTAATTGCACCCCAGTTAAGCCAAACACTTTTAGTAGGGTAACGTTGATTAATTTTATCGCTAATAACTACATAGTTGAATCCTTCAAAAAAGCCCCAAGTAAGCGCGATAATACATATACCTATAATACCGGTTGGGAACCCGACCTCAAGCAAATCTTTCGTAAAAAGGACAGTATGAAATGGCATATAGGTACTGATTTCCCCAGTCGTAAATTCAAAAATGATGTACGGTAGAAGCACTAATATAGAAAGAAGAATCGTTTTAGCAAGATTTTTCTTTGTAAGCCCGAATTTTAGGAAGCTTTCCTTCCTGTATAAAGCAACTGCAGTAATCCCCAAACCGGTGAGGCCGAACTGAAACATAGCCATAAATAGCGTTCGCAATAATAGAGGTTTTTCAGGATTTTTAGCAAAAGTCATGATTGGCGAGTTGAAAATCATTACAATGGTCAAAGTGACGAGTGTGATGCCAACAATGATGGACAAATCTTTACCCGCTGCTTTTTGCTCAAAGGATAAATTAGAGTTTGCCACAACATTCTCCCCCATTTAAATGTAATCTATTGACAGTTTAATTATATTCCTTTGTTATTTTTGAAGAAATACACAATGGAAACTCTATTCGAGTAGTATGGAGAAATCTTTATGTAATTTTAGATATTTAATTCTAAGGCATGTTACAGTAAGGTTAGAAAATAATATTTTTTGAAAAAGAAACTAATATAATCATGAGTTTTGACTGCAAGACTAGAGGAGGGAATAAAATGGACACAAAAGAGTTAAGTGATATGAGATTAAAACAGGTTGCTGTTACGAATGGGCTTATGCTTGGAGGTATTATCATCCTTTTCTTTATAACAAAAATTTTTACGATTCCATTTGCAAACTTCTTCTTAGTTCTAGGGATTTTAGTTCTTTTTCAAGGTGTTTTTGGCCTAATAAGGGGTAACTCAACGAATTCACTTATACCGATTTTTGAAAAAGTAGCAATCTATGAAAAACAAAAAATGGGAAGTGAATGGTACAAACAAAGAAAATCGGGCTATATTATGAATTTATTATTTAGTGGTCTAATGTTTTTACAATTTTACTGGAATCGTCATTCACCAGATAATATTTTGGAAATAGAGCCTGTGTTTATGTTCATCATGACAATAATCATTTTAGTTATCATAAATACTAATTTAATTATTCATTTTAGAAAAGTTGATCGATCTACCTCGGAAACAGATTTGAAAGGCTATACTTGGCGGTCGAATCTTATTGCTGTTGCTATTGGTATTGCGTTCGGTCTAATCATGTTTGTAATCACTATTTACTATATAATTTCAGGATAATAGAACTAACGTTGGTTTGAACAATGTGAATTGAGGAAAAAATGGTGTTGTAATATTAATTTTAATCATATAAAGGGGAATGATATATGTCTAAAAACCATAAACAAGAGTTAACAACAGAGCACCGTGAAGAATTATACAAAACATTGAAGACTCGTTTTGAGAAAAATATGAATCGCCATGAGGGAATTGAATGGTCGAGCGTCCATGCGAAGCTTGTTGCTGCGCCTGATAAAGTTTGGTCGCTTAATGAAATGGAAAGAACTCTCGGTGAACCTGATGTTGTAGGATATGATGAAGAGAAGGATGAATACATTTTCTATGATTGTTCAGCGGAAAGTCCTAAAGGACGCAGAAGTGTATGTTACGATCATGAAGCGCTTGAATCTAGGAAACAGCACAAACCAGAAAACAGTGCCATTGGGATGGCAGCTGACATGGGGATTGAAATATTAACGGAAGAACAATATCGAGAGCTACAGAAACTGGGCAAATTTGATAATAAAACCTCGAGTTGGGTGGAAACGCCTGCTGAGATTAGAAAACTAGGCGGGGCCATCTTTTGTGACCGGCGCTATGACTCTATCTTTATGTACCATAACGGAGCAGAATCCTACTATGCTGCTAGGGGTTTCCGAGGCTTATTAAGGGTTTAAAAAATTTACACATGTCTGGATTTTTCGAAACAAAAAAATTTTGAAATTTACCCAGTAATAAAGGAAGAAGAATGACAACAATTAAAACCTACATAAATGAGTGGCAGCAAGCGCTGCAGCTTGAGATTAATCACTTGAAGAAGTTTGGTGGTAGTCGATATACAATAACAAATGGAAGGCTGCTATCAAACGATGGTTCGTATAGTTATTATTTTGATACACCATTCCCTTTGAGGATACCGGTTGGTTCCGCAATAAAATTGGAATGGGGAACGATGAAAACAAGTGGTAAAGTTCTATCTTCAGAGGGCGCGGGAATGATCTTAGCAATAGAGCGAAACTTTGGTGATTCCTTGTCGGAGGCGTATTTGCTTCATGATCCTTGGGAGCTGCTTGAACAATTAATCTTGCGGTTGGATGAAATCAAAAAAACGAAGCAAAAGCGACTTAGAGTTAAGAGATTGATGAATCCGTCGAATGAAACCAAGCATCCCGTAGAGAAGATAAAGGGCAATGTCCACGAATTGCTTTTGCGCTCCAAATATAATCCAGTCACATTTGTTTGGGGCCCACCAGGAACAGGAAAAACTTACACGTTAGCACGGACGGCAGCTAATCATTATTTAAAGAAGAAAAAGGTATTGATATTATCGCATAGCAACCAAGCTGTCGATGTGTTGATGGATGAACTGACTGAGTTTATTAAAAAGAAAGACCGATTTATTGAAGGAGATGTGCTCCGCTATGGCGGAAACTACGGAGAAACCGTGGCAAACCACCATGAAATCACCACAAATTTACTTATTGAAAAGCAAGATCCGCTCCTGGCTCACGATCGAGAGAGACTGGTGAAGGAAAGGCGTTCGTTAAAGCAAGATTTATCTCATTCTTTCAGTAAGCGAGATTCTGATCAATTGCTAGAACTAGAAACGAAGATTGCCAGGGTTTTGGATAAAATTAGGAAAAAAGAAGTTCAATTAGTAAAAGAGGCTTTTATAGTTGGCTCGACACTAGCAAAGGCAGCTAGTGATAGTGCGATATATGAACTGGATTATGACGTCGTTATTCTAGATGAAGCTAGTATGGCCTATGTTCCGCAAGTTGCTTTTGCTGCGAGCTTAGGCAAGCGAATCATAATATGTGGAGATTTTAAACAATTGCCACCGATTGCGACGAGTCGCAACCCGCTAGTAGCTAAGTGGCTGAAGGAGGATGTATTCCATCATGCTGGAGTGGTGGATTCGCTAAATCAAGGAAACCTTCACCCCCAGCTTTTTTTATTAAAAGAACAGCGAAGAATGCATCCTGATATTTCGGCTTTTACCAATCGGTATATCTATCAAAATCTAGTAGGAAATCACGAAAGTGTTTATAAAAATAGAAATAAAATCGTAAGTCGTGCTCCTTTTAAAGAGCAAGCAGTAGTTCTTTTGGACACAAGTTTTACAGGCTTACATTGTGTCAACGATAAAGCAACGAACTCAAGATTTAATCTTTGGCAACTATTGCAATCTTTTCAATTAATCCATGAGGCTAACCTTGATGGGGCAAAATCAATTGGATATGTGACGCCCTACCGTGCTCAGGCGAATTTGATGGAGCTGCTGTTGGGGGAGATTTACGAAGAAGAGTGCTCCAAAGGAGATATTGTCGCAGCTACTGTTCACCGATTTCAGGGAAGCGAACGGGATGTAATCATCTTTGATACGGTTGATAGTTTCCCGCAGGAGCGGGCTGGTATGCTGTTAACTGGTAAGGATAGTGAGCGACTGATTAATGTTGCGATTACGAGGACGAAGGGGAAATTTCTTCACGTCAGCAACAGAAGCTTTATCGAAAAGCACGTTTATCAAGGAAAAACATTGCGCCAACTCGTTGACCATCAAGTCTTGCACAAACAGACGGTCACTACAAAAGAAATTGGTTCGTGGATTCGGAATCAGCATCCGAGATTAAGGTGGTTTCATGCACGGAAATTATCAGCAGTTTTTCATGACATGCAATCAGCGAAATCATCGATTGTCATCTCCAAACCGGAGGGAATCATCCTAAATGAAGAATGGAATCAGCAGTTACTAAACAGAGGAAAGAAAGCCAAATTGACGATTATTTCTAAGAAAGAATGTAGCTTAGCTGATGTCTGGAAGGAAGCTGAGTTTCCGTTCCCTTTTGTAATGTTGGATGAGAAGGTATTGTGGCTAGGGATTCCGCTTGAAGGTGCGAAAGGCATCCAACCCCCATATGTAGCGGTTAGATTGAACTCTAGCAAGGTTTGTGAATACTTGTTTTCTAATAGCTAAAAAGAGGTGCGTTTTATGACTGGACCAAACAAGAATAAGCTATATCCGAACGATAATATTAAAACAGTATGTTTTATAAGTAACCTTCCGAAGCGCTCCAATGTTGAGATTGGAGAGTATACATACTATAGTGATAATCAAAAATCTCCGGAGAAGTTTTTTGATAGCATTAAACACCACTATGAATTCCTAGGCGATAAGCTCATTATTGGGAAGTTCTGTGCAATTGCGGAGGGCGTTAAATTCATCATGAACGGTGCAAACCACAGAATGGACGGAATCACAACCTATCCATTTAATATTTTTGCTGGTGGTTGGGAAAAGGTCACGCCTACAGTCGAACAGCTACCGTTTAAGGGTGATACGGTGATTGGCAATGATGTTTGGATAGGCGAATACGTAACGATTATGCCAGGAATAAAAATTGGTGACGGAGCGATCATTGCAGCTAACTCAACAGTCGTTAAAAATGTTGAACCTTATACTATTTATGGCGGTAACCCTGCGAAGTTTATCAAGAAACGCTTTAGCGATGAAATGATTGAATTGTTACAGAGGCTTCAATGGTGGAATTGGGATGAGCAAAAGATATTTAACAATCTTGAACTATTAGTCTCCGCCCATGATATTGCGACAGTTAAGAGCTTATTGGAGAATTAATATGATAATTAGCGTACTTTAAGGTTATTTATTGTTTAAAAGTTCAATCTAAGGATTGGGCTTTTTATTATGCAGAATAATGGTAATTTCGTAAACAAACCACTAGGGCAGTCATGGTGCCTAGAAACTTAATGATATAATGTTGGTATAATTATCTAATGGTAAGTTCAAACAGGAGCTTTAGCTTTTTACCATGTGATTTTTGTTTTTTATTAGTAACTTTAGCATAGGAAGGGACATGTCTTATGACATTTTTACAAGTAAAAGGCGTATCTAAACGTTATCATATGGGAGACAATGTGATTACCGCAAATGAGGACATCAGTTTTGATATTGAAAAAGGAGAATTGGTTGTCATACTTGGTCCAAGTGGAGCAGGGAAATCAACAGTATTAAACATTCTCGGTGGAATGGATCAGTCAGACGAAGGCGAAATATTGATTGATGGACAGGATATTGCTAAATACAATGAACGTCAATTAACTCAGTATCGAAGAACTGAGGTTGGCTTTGTTTTTCAATTTTATAATTTGGTTCCTAATTTGACGGCGAAGGAAAATGTTGAATTAGCCTCACAAGTTTCGCCTAACTCTCTAGATGTTGTGACAACGCTTGAACAGGTGGGGCTAGGTAATCGCATGGATAATTTTCCGGCACAATTATCTGGTGGAGAACAACAAAGAGTTGCAATTGCAAGGGCACTGGCGAAAAATCCTAAGCTATTATTATGTGATGAACCTACAGGGGCTTTAGATTACACAACTGGTAAACAAGTGTTGAAATTACTACAAGATACTTCACGGCGTACTGGCACTACAGTGATTATCATTACGCACAATGCAGCACTAGCTCCAATGGCAGACAAAGTGATTAAAATCAATGATGCAAAGGTTCGCTCAATTGAACTAAACTCTAATCCACTATCGATTGATTTGATCGAATGGTAAGCAGGTGGGAGATATGAAAAATGTCTATCTTAAATCGTCGTTTCGGGAAATAAAAAGTTCAAAAGGGAAATTTATTTCGATTATTATCATTATCCTTCTAGGGACTTTAATTTTTGTGGGAGTCAGGTCAACGGGACCAGATTTGAGTAACTCAGCTAGCACCTACGTTAACAAGTATGACTTATATGATTTGCAAATTGTATCCACGATGGGACTAACAGAAGATGATTTGCAAGTTTTGAAAGAAGAAAAAGGTTTAGTCGTGGAGGCTGGGTTTCAAGCTACTCTTGAAAAAAATAAAGATGAAATTCTACAAATTCTCTCCTTTTCAAAGGATTCCGATTTGAATAAGCTGAGAGTCGTTGAGGGCAAACTTCCTGATTCTACAAATGAAATCGTACTAGATGTAAAAGCCAAAGAACTTGGCTACAAATTGGGAGATACATATAAACTCAATTCACCATCGATTAAAGATAAGTCGTTTAAAATTGTTGGTTTTGCTTATTCTCCTCTATACATAAGTAAATCTGATCGTGGAAGCACGAATAACGGTAGTGGAAATATCAGTTATTTTGGGTATTTACCTGAAGAAAATTTCTATCAAGAGGTCTATAGCCAGTTGTTTATCAAGTTTTCTAATACAGACAATTTAGTGGCAAATAGCAGTGAATACTCTAATGTTTTAGACGAGAATGTAATAAAAATAGAGAAGCTCTTTGCGAGTAGACCACAAGAACGGTTAAATGAAATTCAATCAAATACAACAGAAACTATTAATACTAACTTGCAAGAAATTACCGTTGCTAAAGAACAGATTGAAGCAGCAAAAATGCATCCAGGTGTTGACCTAACAACATTGAATGAGGAAATATCAAAGTTAGACAGCGTAGAAAATGAACTGGAAACTCAATTATCAGAAGTGGAATTGATGGAAAAACCTGTATATTACTTTAATACACGTTCTTCGATTCCAGGCTATCAGGATTATTTTGATAGCGCCACAAGCATTGCTGCGATTGCAAGCGTTTTTCCAGCTTTCTTTTTATTCATAGCAGTATTAGTAACATTTACAACGATGTCACGAATGGTAGAAGAAAACCGTGGCGAAATTGGTACGCTAAAAGCGCTTGGGTATTCTAAAGTAGAAATTGCTCAGAAATATATCATTTACACGCTGTTGGCAGGACTTTTAGGTGTTGGTTTAGGCACCATTATTGGAACTAAAACTCTTCCGCCATTTATTTTCAATATCCTAAAAGACTATAATATTCCAACGTTTGTTGGCGAATATCATTGGAATTATATCATTCCAGCACTTATCGCAGGTTTATTTGCGACATTAGGGTCGGCATTATATGTATTATGGAAAGATCTAAGAGAGAAACCAGCAATGCTGATGAGACCGAGAGCACCTAAGTCAGGTAAGCGAATTTTTCTTGAGCGGATTTCTCCTATTTGGAGGAGAATAAGCTTCAACCAAAAGGTGAGTTATCGTAATCTATTTCGATATAAATCTCGAATGATTATGGCGATAGTGGGGATTGCTGGGTGTACCGGCCTGATTTTGGCTGGATATGGGATAAAAAACTCTACCGATGACTTGAAGCCTAAGCAGTTTAACGAGATTCTTCATTATCAAGCCATCGTAACGATGGATCAGGTTAAAACACTGACTAATCATTCTCTAATTAAGGATGACATGAACGCTATTGTTGAGTCATTAAGTGTGGAAAATGAAAAAAGCGTCTCCCAAACGGTCAGTATGATATCACCAAGTGATGTGAACAACTTTAATCAATATGTGACATTGCGTGATGTTAATAATGATGGCATGGAATTTACGCTACCTAAGTCGGGAGTTGTCATAACAGAGAAATTAGCAGATGACATGAATGTTGAAACTGGTGATACTCTGTACATTAAAAGAGGAAATAAAAAAATAAAATTTACTATAAAAGCCATTGCTAAAAACTATTTAGGACACTTTATTTATATTACTCCAAGCTATTATGAGGAGCTTTTCGAAGAAGGTTTTAATCCAACATCAGTTTTAATAAAAACGGAAAAAATGTCAGCCGCAGAACAAAAAAGTTTAACCTCAAGTTTGCTAGAAAATGATGAGGTGAAAAATGTTAGCTTCTTCGAAGAAAGTGGAGGAGTTGAGCAATTCGGTTCATTAAATTCTGTAGTAATCATCTTGATTGTATTATCGGGTGCTCTAGCTTTGGTGGTATTGTACAATTTAACCAATATCAACATATCGGAACGAATTCGAGAATTATCAACGATTAAAGTGTTAGGCTTTTATAACAAAGAAGTAACTGCGTATGTAATGCGCGAAAATATTTTACTCTCTGTAATGGGGATTTTTGTAGGATTTTTTGTTGGCACCTATTTACACAGGTTTATTTTAACAACCGCAGAGAGTGGAAATATTGTCTTCCCGCTAGAGATTCACTTGGAAAGTTTTGTTTATTCAGGGATTATCACAATGGTGTTCAACCTTTTAGTAATAGCGATTGCTCATTTCAAGTTAAAACATATTAATATGATAGATGCGCTTAAGTCGAATGAATAGAACAGAGAGGAAAATACACATGGAAATGATTTTTACTGCACCAACAGCGCAGGAATACATAGCTTTACGAGCAAGAACGGGTATGTCTCAAAAAGCTATTAACAATAGCGAAATCGCCTTGAGGAATTCACTTTTCAGTGTATCTTTATGGGAGAAGGAAAAGCTGATTGGATTTGGAAGGGTTGTAGGGGATCGAGGAATAACCTTTATTGTGTCTGATATTATGGTAGATCCGAACTATCAAAGGCAGGGATTTGGAAAGCTGATTATGAAAGAGATTGATAGGTATCTGGAAGAGAATACAGATGATTCTGCCTATGTGTGCCTTATTGCCGATAAACCAGCAGATAAGCTTTATTCTCAATTTGGTTTTGTGCATACTGAGCCTAATTCTTGTGGGATGAAAAGAATAAAATCATAAATAATGATAATTTAAAGGGGCGATTGAAAAAGTTTCCATTTTCAATCGCCCCTTTTATTTATCAAACCTTTTAGGCTTCTACAATTTGTGGTTGTTGGTACACTTCAGCTTCCAATTCGCCTGTTAATCTACTTGTAATTACCCCAGAAGTCATCGCTCCGCTAACGTTTAAAGCTGTACGGCCCATGTCGATTAAAGGTTCAACAGAGATAAGTAATCCGACAATAGCAACTGGTAGGTTCATGACAGATAAGACGATCAGAGCAGCAAATGTTGCACCGCCACCGACACCGGCAACACCGAATGAACTTATCGTTACTACAAGAATAAGCGTTGCGATAAAAGATGGACTAGTTGGGTCAATCCCCGCAGCTGGTGCGACCATTACGGCTAACATCGCTGGATAAATACCCGCACATCCATTTTGACCAATGGTTAATCCGAAGGATCCCGCAAAGTTTGCAATTCCTTCCGACACCCCAAAATCCTTTGTTTGCGTTTTAATAGTTAAAGGCAAAGTGCCGGCACTTGAGCGAGAAGTAAACGCAAACGTTAAAGTCGGCAAACCTTTTTTAACAAAATTCATTGGGCTTAATTTTACCAATGAAATTAATAATAATTGAACAATAAACATGGCGATTAGCGCAACATAAGAGGCAATGACAAACTTTCCTAGCTTCGCAATCGCTTCATAGTTACTAGTTGCGGCAACTTTTGTAATGATTGCTAAGATTCCGTATGGTGTTAAACGGAGAATAAGCGTAACTACTCTCATCGTAATCGAGTATAAAGTATCGATGATTTTTGCGAAAAGTTCTGCATGTTCAGGTTCCTTGCGTTTTACTCCAAGGTAGGCAATACCAATAAAGGCTGCAAAAATAACGACTGCGATGGTAGAAGTCGGACGAGCACCTGTTAAATCAGCAAATGGATTACCAGGAAACATTTGCAGAATTTGTTGTGGAACCGTCATACTTTCAACTGTAACAAGTCTTTCTTCAAGCTCGACATTCCGAGCATTTTCGGCATCTCCAGCAGTGATTTGAATGCCATCAAGATCAAATCCTAATGAAGCTCCAATTCCGATTGCTGCAGAAATCGCTGTTGTTCCAAGTAAGATACCGATAACAAGAAAACTAATTTTTCCGATGTTTTTTGTCAGTTTTAACTTTGTAAAAGCACCAACAATGGAGATGAAGACTAGGGGCATAACAATCATTTGCAATAGTTTTACATAACCTGAGCCAACGATGCTAAACCAATCCATTGTTCCTGTTGTAACTTCAGATGAAGTTCCATAAATAAGATTAATAATGAATCCAAATACTAAACCTATACCTAATGCGGTGAAAACACGTTTTGAAAAAGAAACATGCTTATTTTGCATCATGAACAAACCAAACATTAATAATAATATGATTGCAACATTCAAGATGATGAGAATGGTGTTCATTTTATCCCTCTATTCATTTTTTATTATGTTGAAATATTAATATAATTAATCTTATTAGTCAAGTCGGATTAAAATGTTCGAAATATTCTTCTTCCTTTTATAAACTACCCTAATGTTTTAATGGGAGATAGTAAGTTGGATTTGATACATAGGATTTATTTTTATAATTATGATAAGATTGATATAAGACTTTGCTTGGATATAGTGGCATTGCTTCATTCCTACCGGGAAAATGTAATGTCAATATTTCAGAAAGTCTTATTTTTTTAGAGGAGGAAATAGAAATGAAAGGGTTTACAAAGTGTTGCAAGAGATTCAATCCAAGTTTGGGGGCTATATACTATGAACCATAGTTTCCATCAAAATAAGGAAGAGTTACTAAAACAGTTGGTTTACATTGATGAAAACATTCAAGAGTTAACGGAGCTTTATATTGCATCAACTCCTGTGCAGGAACGGATCAAAAATTTCTATCATTTGTACACCTTAGAGGTGGAAGATCTGCTAAAACAGAATAAAGGAAATAGGTCTGTTCATGATTTTCCAAAGGTATTTATCGGAACAAAGGTGACCGTTTTGTACGAGGACGATGATGAAACAGAGGATTATGTTATTTGTTTTCCTGAGCAATCTAATCCCGATGAAGGATATATTTCATTTTTATCACCAGTAGGCAAACAACTGTTGCTAAGGAAAATTGGAGAAAATATTTCCTTGAAAATTCCTACAGGAAGTGTTTCTGTAACCATAAAGGAAATATCTTTTGGTGGAAGCTTGATGTTTGGACAAAAACAGATTAAAGAAGCATGAACGACGCCATTTTCGGTTTTTTATTAAAATAGGTCAACAACCTTGATGATTGATTATTAGATAATGATTACTCATATTTAAAAGAGCAGGAGATTGCATATTCCTGCTCTTTAACGTTTTTATTCATCTTATCTGTACTGGAATGTAAAATCTCGTTTGTTTTATGATAAGAACAATTTTTCTAATTCTAATGGTTCGATGTACTCTCCGTCTTTATAAGCACGCATATTTCCACCAGAGATTTCATCGATTAAAACGATTTGCTTGTCTACTCCTGCGCGACCAAACTCAAATTTGATGTCGTACAATTCGATGCCCTTTTTAGCAAGTTCCTCTTTAACCACATATCCGATTTGCTGAGTTAATCCCTTTAGCACTTTGTATTCGTCTTTAGATAAGATTCCAAGCATATCTAATGCATCTTCACTAATTGGTGGATCTTCGCGGCCGTCATCTTTTAATGTTACTTCAACGAAAGCATCAAGTGCTTGACCTTCCTCTGCGTATAAGCCATATCTACGTAAAAAGCTTCCTACTGCTCGGTATCTGCAGATTACTTCCAGACCTTTACCAAAAACTTCTGCAGGCGTAACAGTCATCGTCGCATTTTCGATGTCAGCATCAATATAATGAGTTGGAATTCCTTTTGCTTTTAATACTTCAAAAAAGAATTTGGTTAGTTTTAACCCTGCACGACCGGCACCTTCCAATGTAAGACCAACTGTATTAGCTCCAGGATCAAAAACACCGTCCACTCCTGTTACATCATCTTTAAACTTTAGTAAATAATTGCCATCTTCCAATGAATAAACATCTTTTGTTTTACCTGAGTACTTCAGATTCATTTGAAAAACTCCTTTAATAAATATGTATTTTATCCAAGTTAAATAATAATTGCCTCAATAATTATAATAGTATAAAAAATTCAATAAACAAACTGGTAGTAAAACAAATTAAGTAGTTTTATTTTTTAAAAATTTTTGAATATTTTTTAAAAAATCACAATATCTTTCGTTTTTGATATTTTTTTTAGTATATAATTTGGATAATATAGGGATTGATGCAAAAAAACGGGGGATTAAAGCATTGAAATCTAACAATATATTAATAATATTGGTGCTTGCAACTGTAATTGGAGCTTTTATGGTAGGGTGCCAGTCTGCTGATAGTTTCGAAAAGAGTTTAAATGAAGGAATCCAAGAGGCTCAAAACGGCGAAAAGCCCTCGGAAGTTAGTGCGACGCAAGTAAAGGATGCAGCTTCTTCTGAAGAAATACCAGCGACATCATCAAAACATGATTCATCTACCGAACTAAGCGTAATCGAAGAATCAGAATTAATTGCGTTTTGGACACTTGGAATTGAAAGTGAAGAATATCGAGGATTAAACTTGATGGGATTTGGCCATATGATGAGTTATGCTATCGATGATATTTTCTATTCTGGCACATGGTCCTTTGATTCAATTAACAAGCAAATTATTTTGAACGTCGAGCGAGCCAAAAATGAAGAAAATTCAATAGAAGATTATCCGGAAAGCTTAACTTTTGAAATTGTTTCACTTTCAAACGGTATCTTAACGGTGGACCAGAATGGGAAAATCCTCAAATTCCAAAAAATATCTGAAATTGAATGACAAGAAGGAATTCATACATTTTGTATGGATTCTTTTTTTGTCCTTTTAGTATATGACTGCTTTACTAGGCGATTTTGAAATTCTATGATTAATTATTTTTGCTTGATGTACATCAATTCTTATTTTTAAGAATGACTTTAAAATAAAAATATAAATCAAAAGGAGGAAATATACGATGACAAAAGCGGTATTCCAATTAGAGCCATTAACATGTCCATCATGTATTAAGAAAATAGAAACAGCCCTTAATAAAATGGTAGGGGTAGAGATTGCTAAAGTAATGTTCAACTCTAGTAAAGTAAAAACAGAGTTTGATGGTAATCAAGTGACTGCAAGCCTGCTAGAGGAAACGATTGAAAGATTAGGCTATCAGGTATTATCCGCTAAAGTTATATAAAAGCAAATCCATTAAGAAGGTGGAGTGAAAATTGATTAAGATTAATAAATATAAAAACCATATCACTGCCATCGCATTTCTATTAATAGTGCTTGGATTGGTGGCAGGTGTGATGGAGTTTGGCAGTATTAGAAATATTTTGCTAGTCCTTGCCACAATTCTTGCTGGAATACCAATTGCCATTAAAGCATTCCAATCGTTAAGAATGAAAATGTTTAGCATTGAATTATTGGTGATAATTGCCGTAATTGGAGCGCTATTTATCCATGAATATGTTGAATCATCAGTTGTAACGTTTTTGTTCTTATTTGGTGATTTTCTAGAAGCCCGTACATTAGCGAAAACACGTTCATCCTTAAAGCAATTAGTCGATATGGCTCCACAGGAAGCGATTGTGATTCGTAATGGAAACCGTATCACTGTGCCTGTTGAGGAGGTTGATAGAGGGGAACGAGTGATTATTCAATCTGGTGGGAAGGTTCCGGTTGACGGAATGATTTTATCAGGAAATGCTTCGTTAATCGAGGCTGCAGTAACAGGTGAAGCCGTTCCTGTAATGAAACAAGTGGACGACAAAGTCTTTAGTGGAACGATTGTTGATAATGGGTTTATTGAAATCGTTGCTGAAAAGGTTGGAGATGATACAACCTTTGCCAAAATTATTGAATTAGTGGAAGAGGCTCAGGAGTCAAAATCTAAAACAGAAAAGTTCCTTAATAAGTTCTCCAACTACTACACGCCAGCTGTCGTTATTTTCGCAATAGCAGTCCTTGCATTTACACGTGACTTTCATGTGGCAATCACTTTCCTAGTCATTGCTTGTCCTGGTGCGTTAGTCATTGGCGCTCCCGTATCCAATGTAGCGGGTATTGGAAATGGTGCAAAAAATGGTGTGTTGGTTAAAGGTGGAGAGGTAATGGACAAATTCTCCAAGGTAGATACACTTGTGTTTGATAAAACCGGAACTTTAACAAAGGGTAAACCTGAGGTAACGGATATTAAAATCTTTGGAGATTTTGAAGAGAATGAATTGCTCCGGATGGTAGCACAGGCTGAGGCTATTTCAGAACATCATTTAGGACAAACAATCGTGAAAGAGGCAAAGGCGCGTAACTTGAATGTGATGGGTGAGCTTGAAGCTGGTGAGGTGCTTAAAGGACATGGAATTCGAGTTGAGCTTGAAGGCCGAGTCATTATCGCTGGAAACCGTAAATTGTTGTCACTAGAAAAAATAGATTTTCCTAATGAGGTAGATCGTTATGCTGAGCTCCGTGAGAAGACAGGCAATACTGCAATCTTTGCAGCTACAGATGGAAAAGTGGCCGGAATTATTTCGATCGCCGATCAAATTCGTGAAGATGCCCCAAGAGCATTAGCCGAAATGCGGAAAAATGGTATTAAGAACATCATTATGTTGACTGGAGATAATCAACATACCGCTGCATTAGTCGCCAATCAATTAGGTTTAGATGGATTTTATGCGGAGTTACTACCAGAGGATAAAGTGAATTATGTGAAAAAATTAAAAGAACAAGGTCACGTGGTAGCAATGGCCGGCGACGGAATTAACGATGCGCCTGCTATTGCAACAGCCGATATTGGATTAGCTATGGGTGAAGGTGGAACGGATATTTCAATGGAAACAGCGGATGTCGTTCTGATGGCGGATAAATTAATGCAATTCTCCCATGCGTATTCACTTTCGAAAGCGACTATTCGTAATATGAAAGAAAATACGATGCTTGCAGTTATGACGGTCTTTATTTTACTAATAGGGGTCTTAATGGGTTCTGTTCACTTAGCATCAGGTATGTTTATTCACGAGGCGAGCGTATTGCTGGTTATTGTGAATGCGATGAGATTATTAAGGTATAATCACAAAGGGACTAAAGTAGTAATAGCAGGTACTTAAAAAAGAAATATGGATGTTGGGCCTTTCCTATTGAGAAAGGCTTTTTGTTATTATAGAAAATGGGAAGGAAAAAAGCTATAATAATGAAATTGCATATAACGTTGACAGTGAATTTAGATTAAATGGAGGTTTTATTGACTATGGAAAATAATGATATATTAGTTCGGTTAAGATATGCCTTGGATATAAAAAATTCTGATATGGTTGAGATTTTTAAGCTGGGCGGTATCGAAACAACTAAGGAAGAAGTTTTAGACTTATTAACGAAGACAGTAAATGAAGAAGATGAAAAAGAATACATAAATAAAATAAATAATATAAAGCTTGAAGCATTTTTAAATGGCTTTATTACTTTTAAAAGAGGGAAACAAGAACCTAAGCCAGGGCATGTTGAACCCCAAGTGCAGCCCGGCAAAACAACGGAATGCGTAAATAATATGCTGCTAAAGAAAGTGAAAATTGCTCTAGCTTTAACGAGTGATGATATCCTTGATATTTTACAAGAAGCAGGCGTATCAGTATCAAAAGGTGAATTAAGTGCAATTTTACGGAAAGTTGGACATAAGAATTACAAGGAGTGCGGCGATCGCTACGCCAGAAACTTCTTAAAAGGATTAACGTTGAGATATAGAGGATAATTGGTTACCAACATGATTTGCTTCCTACTAAATCGGAGGTGTAGGGGTGAAAAAACTAATACTATGGCTTACTCTTAGTGTGTTCTTGCTGGGAGTAGGCTATTTTCTTAATCATTTTTATGAGAAGAGAGTAAACCAGCGAATTATCGAAGAAAACATTGTGACGCTTGATGAAGAAACCGTTGCCTTATTTGAAAAAGGCATAATTAAAGGAATCGTTAATCCCAGTGAGGGACAGAGATTTACGATGAAGACTGTAAGAGAAGAGTGGGGGGAACCTGACGATACAGCTGATCATCAGGATTTCCAAATGCATACATATGTTAAAAAGGGGCTAAGAGTCACCTATGATGAAAACATTGAGGATGACAGGATTCATGCCTGTTATGTTGAAATGAAGATGGAACGGAAAGAAATCTTGAAAAGAATGGGAGATCCATACAAGGAAAAAGACGATAATTTAATATTTAAAAAAGGCGACTATGTGATAGAATTTTCCAATTTCCCTAGAGACAGCAAGCAATGGTCGATGTCCCTTCACCCAAACTACTAAACTTGACGAGCATAAAATTCGACAAAATTCGGGTGGTGCCTGTCACCTTATCAATTCCCAATTATATGTTAATATAGTATTAGGGGAGAGGGGATATGTATATGAAAATATTAAGTGCAATTGTGATCATTGTTCTTGCTATTGTTTTGGCAGTGGTTCTTGGAATTGTTGGTTATCTTTTTATTTTGTATCGCAAAACCTATCGAATGGACATCGGGCAACAGCAGCACGCAATTAGAAGGAATTATCCAGTCATAAGTAGAGTTCGCTATTTTATGGAGCAAATTGCCCCTGAAATTAAGCAGTATATATTAGATGAAGATCATGAAGGAAAGCCGTTTTCTCGTCTTGATTTTCAACAAATTGTAAAGCTCGCAAAGTATGGGAAAAATATCATTTCGTTTGGTAGTAAGCGAGATTTTGATCAACCTAATCAATTTTATTTACGAAATGCCTTTTTTGCGAAACAGCTAACTGAGTTGGAAGCAGATAATAGTGAACTGATTCCGACGAATGTGTATGTCGATGCGCCAACTGGAAAGCATAGCAAGCTTACGCAATACCAGGAATTATTTTTCCCGAAAAATGAAAAATTCATAGAAAAAGAGATTAAACCTTGGTTATACAATGATAACGAGGCGGTTGTCATTGGTGAACAGACCTGCCAACATCCGTTTGTGTTGAAAAGTCCACTCGGTATGTCAGGGATGTCTTATGGTGCACTAGGAGAAAATGCGATTGAAGCGCTTGGTTTAGGGTTGAAGGATGCGAAATCGTTTATGAATACTGGTGAGGGTGGAATTTCTCCTTACCATTTAAAAAGCGGCGTCGATATTATCGCTCAAATAGGTCCGGCCAAGTTTGGATTCCGTAATCCAGACGGCTCTTTTTCATGGGATGAATTATATAAGAAGGCCCAAATCCCACAAGTTAGAGCGTTTGAATTAAAATTAGGACAAGGTGCTAAAATTCGGGGTGGGCACTTGGAAGGTTCAAAAGTGACTCCCGTGATTGCAGAAATACGTGGGGTTGAGCCTTGGAAAACGATTAATTCGGCTAACCGATTTGAAGAGTTTAATGATTTTGATTCAATGTTTGATTTTATTGAAAAAATTCGTGAAGTATCCGGCAAACCAGTAGGGATTAAAATGGTAGTTGGCGGTTATGATACTTTCGAAGAGTTTGTGCAATATATGGACTATCATCAGCGTTTTCCAGACTATATTGCAATTGATGGGGGCGAAGGTGGTACGGGTGCGACCTATCAAGCGATGGCCGATTCAGTTGGCTTACCAATTAAGCCTGCTTTGATGATTGCTCAGGAGCTTTTAGTTAGTTATGGAATACGTGATAAACTTAAGGTGTTTGCGAGCGGAAAATTATTCTCACCAGATCGAATCGCGATCGCATTGGCGATGGGGGCAGATGTCGTTGTCATTGCTAGGGGATTAATGATTTCAGCTGGCTGTATAAGTGCTGGAGTCTGCGCGACAGGAAATTGCCCTGTTGGGGTGGCTACTACTAATCCTAAGCTTCAAAAGGCGTTAGTAGTAGAAGAGAAACGATATCGTGTGACGAATTATGTAACAACTTTGCGTGAAGAATTGTTTGCTTTATCGGCTTCGGCAGGGCTGACTTCACCTCGGCAATTGCAGCCGCAGCATGTAGTTTATGTTGATGGAAGCTTCCAAGCTGTGAACCTAGCAGATTTGTCAAAATATGAGTCGAAGAATCAAAAAGTATTCATTTCATAATCAATTTAACAATCAATAACATTCGACAAAATTCGGGCGGTGACAGGCACCTTGAAATCAAAAGGGACGGTAGAGGCTGAAATTAGTAGTGCGATTACGCAGTGGGAGAAGGATTATCTCGGACGTGGATCGCTTTCTGTAAAGACAGATATTTTAAGAGACATGATTATTGTGACATTAAGGGGCATTCTCACACCTGCAGAGTATGCGGTTTGCAGAACAAAGGACGGTATTCTGACGATTAAAAAGGTTCGTTCGGAAATGGTGGAATTAGGGATTGGCGATTTATATAGCATTATATTCAATATTACTAACCAAGAGGTGAAGAGTTTTCATACTGATCTAAGCACAACTACTGGTGAAAGAATAATGATTTTTAAATTATTTAATAACTATCAGAAAAGCTTTTAAATTACTCCTTAAACGTGAACTGTGAACTGTGACAATTATATTAAAGAATTGAAAATCCGTTTGACACATACATCAATAGTACTTATAATCATGAAAATACTAATAGCTTTAACCAATGTCGTCGACAAGGGTAAAAGAGATTAGACCTGCATTATTAAATCAAAAAATCGTTTTGGTTGCTTACGTAAACACTGGATGTGAGTATAGAAGAGACCAACGGTGATGTCAATGTACATCACTGTTGGTCTCTTTTTTTATAAATTTTTACTATTATGAAAATTAATGTGGCAGGAGGATAAATCATTGAATCGATGGTTAGTTGTATTTGGAGCAGTTCTTATTCAAATGAATCTAGGAGCGGTTTATGCTTGGAGTTTGTTTAATCAACCGTTAATCGATAAATTTGGCTGGGAAAGAGAAGAGGTTGTAGTTACATTTTCCCTTACTATTTCAGTATTTGCGTTCGTAACAATTTTCGCGGGGAAACTCCAAGATCGCATCGGGCCTAGGTGGGTAGCGACAATTGGAGGTATCATTCTAGGAATTGGAGTTATGCTGGCAAGTCAAGCAACAACACTTTTTCAGCTGTATTTTTTCTATGGTGTTATTGGTGGAATTGGAATCGGAATGACTTATGTATGTCCACTCTCGGCATGTGTAAAGTGGTTTCCTGATAAAAGAGGTTTTATAAGTGGTATTGCTGTAGCCGGGTTTGGTTTAGGGGGGCTTGTATATAAGCCTGTGATTGGATATTTTATTGAGCAATTTGGTGTATCTTCATCATTTATTTATATTGGTATTCTTTTTATGGTTTTAGTTGTCACAGGGGCACAGCTTTTGAAAAATCCGCCAACAGTAGGACAATTGTCAATTAATCAATCAAATGGTATGGCTGAAGATGAACGTCAATTTACACCTAAACAAATGCTCCGTACGTCCGCATTTTATTTATTGTGGATTATGTTCTTATTTGGCAGTGTGTCTGGATTAATGGTAATAAGTATAGCGGTGAATATTGGTGTAGATGTAGTGAACTTAAGCTTAGAGCAAGCTGGCAATGCGGTAATGGTGATTGCCTTATGTAATGCAGCTGGGAGAATTGTATTAGGAAAAGCTTCTGACACTTTCGGTCGAAAGAATACGTTGCTGATGAGCTATGTTGTAACAGCATTAGTAATGTTTTATATGAGTATGGGAATGATGAACTATCCATTGTTTTTAATGGCTGTTTCCATCATCGGTTTTTGCTTTGGGGGATTTTTGTCCATGTTTCCTTCCATAACAGCTGATTACTATGGAACTAATAATATAGGAAGTAATTATGGCTTCATGTATCAAGCTTATGGACTATCTGCTTTTATTGGGCCGTTAATTGTAAAGGTTCTCCCTTTTTCAAATGCATTTTTGTTAGCAAGTCTTTTATGTGTTATAGCAATCGGACTGGCTAAACTAGTAAAAGTACCAAATAAAACTTCCTGTAAAACGATAATCAATGCTGCATAAAATGCTCAGCTAACAAAATGCCATTCGACAAAATTCGGGTGGTGACAGGCACCGCGTATATGTTTCAAAAATCTTTTCTATAATAGAGAGGTCTTATGTTATTGTTTGTTGAAGCTTAATTATACTTGAATTGTTTTTTACAGGAGGAGGGTTATTATGGGAAGAGTAGTACATTTTGAGATTCATGTTGATGATATGGAGCGCGCGAAGAAGTTTTATGGAGATGTATTTGGGTGGACTTACCAGGATTATTCTGAATATGCTGGAATGTCGTACTTTGGAGCCGTGACCGGCGACGATAATCAAATGGGAATAAATGGTGCGTTGATGAAACGACAGGGTCCACCTCCCGAAGCAAATCAAGGTTTGAATGGTTATGCATGTACAATGGGCGTTGCGGATTATGATACGACAGAAGCGAAAATTCTTGAAAATGGTGGTAAAGTTGCTTTGCCAAAATATGCTCTTCCGGGCATGGCGTGGCAAGGGTACTATTTAGATACTGAAGGGAATATTTTCGGAATTCATCAACCGGACGAAAAAGCTAAATAGAAACTAAATATTGGAAAGAAAGAGTAAAGCTGTCATATTCATGAGACAGCTTTTTTTCCGAAATGAATAATAATTAATCGACAAAATTCGGGTGGTGACAGGCACCTTTTCGGCACCTTTTCTAGAATTGACAGTTTTTTATTATGGTAGTATAGTTTGGTTAGCACAATGTTGTGTTGATATCGTATGAGCAACGAGGCTTTATAGTTGGAGAGTTTTAGTAACTTTCTTTCTGTAAAGCCTCTTTTTTATGGAATTTTTACATCTCCCAAAGTGATAGGGGTGACAATATTGAATCTATTAAACATGGTAAGAGAAGCTGGCGTCATTGGTGCAGGTGGAGCGGGATTTCCCACTCATGTAAAACTAGCAGCAAACGCAGAATATATCCTTCTTAACGCTGCTGAATGTGAACCGCTATTAAGAGTCGATCAGCAATTAATGGCGATGTATCCTGATGAAATAATTAAAGGCTTAGAAGCAGCGGGAAAACTTGTAGGTGCACGCCGGGCATTGATTGGCATTAAAGGTAAGCATAAAGAAGTGATTCCGTTACTGAAAGACCGGATTGCTGCAATGAAACTTAGTAGCTTCATTGAAATAAAAGAGCTCAAGGATATTTACCCGGCAGGTGACGAACAGGTTTTAGTATACGAGCTAACCGGGCGAGTTGTTCCTGAGGCAGGTATTCCGATACATGTAGGTTGCGTTGTTATCAATGCCGAAACTGCGTTAAATATTTATCACGCTTTACATAAACAATCTGTCACCGATACATATATCACCATTTCCGGCGATGTTCCTAAGCGCTTGACCGTCAAAATACCGGTAGGCACTCCAATTCTTGATGTGTTAAAGCTAAGCGGAGTCGATAACTTTGCTGATTATGCTGTCATTGATGGTGGACCAATGATGGGGCAAGTCCTTATGAATTTAGACGGATATGTTACGAAGAAATCAAAAGGGTTCATTATTTTAAAAAAACAGCATTACTTAATCAAAAGAAAAATGATTAACATTGACCAGGCAAGGAGAGTGAATCGTACTAGCTGTGAACAATGCCGTATGTGCACAGACCTCTGCCCTCGTTATTTGCTCGGTCATAATATGCAGCCCCATAAGATTATGAGAGTGACCAATTATAAATTGGATGATATTGAGGACCAGAAGATGGCTTACCTTTGCTGTCAGTGTAATTTATGTGATTTGTTTTCATGTCCAATTGGTCTTTATCCGCGGCTTGCAAATCTATATAGCAAAAATAAGTTAGCTAAAAACAATATTCGTTATACCTCGAATGGAACAAACTTTCACGCCCGAAAAAATCGTGAAAATCGGTTGATTCCAAGTGAACGTCTTATTGCTAGATTGGGATTAAGAGAATTTAATCGCCCGGCACCAATGACCGAGGCAGTGGTAGCTCCGAAGGTTGTTTATATTGCAAAAAGCCAGCATCTTGGGGCACCGGCTATTCCCGTTGTTTCAGTGGGCGAACATGTAAGTGTTGGGAAGTTAATTGGAAAAATCCCTGTGGACAGTTTAGGTGCGGCAATTCACGCAAGTATAACAGGGACTGTTGTGGAAATAGCTGATGATTTCATTGCTATAAGGAGGGATGATAATGTCTAAAGCAATCGGAATTGTAGAATTTGTCAGTATCGCTCGTGGGATATTTGTAGCAGATCAGATGGTTAAAGTTTCAGATGTTGAGATTGTGACTGCAAATGCTCATTGTCCAGGTAAGTACATTGCGATAGTACATGGTGATGTTGCAGCCGTTCAGGAATCCGTCAGTGTAGGTGAACGGCTCGCAGAAGAATATTTTGTAGATTGCATTATTATTCCTAACGTTAGTGCCGCCGTATTCCCTGCCCTAGCTGGAGCGACAATGCCAGATAAAATCGAGGCCTTGGGTATCATGGAGACTTTCTCTATCGCAACCATGATTTTAGGTGCTGATGCTATTCTAAAGGCTGCCAATGTCCAAGCACTTGAACTTCGTCTAGGAAATGGTTTAGGAGGTAAAGCGTATTTTACGTTTACCGGAGATGTTGCCGCAGTTGAATCAGGTGTTAAGGCAGGAAAAGCGATTGCACAAGAGAAGGGCTTCTTAGTAAATTCAGAAGTCATCCCCTCGCCTTCGCCTCAACTTATTCCGAGTTTACTCTAAGCCCTGGGCCCTGGGTACCCCATGCTAATTGCAAAGGAGAAAGGAAAATGGAAGAAATAACTTTCCGTACAAAAATCATTATGGGAGAAAATGCTCTAGACCGTTTAAAATCCTTCCAAAACGAAAAAATCATGATTGTTACAGATCCATTTATTGAAAAATCCGGCATTATCAAGGAAATCATTTGCAGAATTGATGGAAACAATAATTCATACATCATCTTTAATGAGATTATTCCTGATCCGCCAATTGAAACAGTCGCCATTGGGGTAAAAGTTCTTCAGCAGTTCTCGCCGAATATTATGATTGCAATAGGAGGGGGATCAGCAATAGATGCTGCTAAAGCGATCAAAGATTTTTCGGGAAAATTAAACCGAGATCAAGCAAGCTTGACCTTTATTGCGATTCCAACAACAAGTGGAACAGGATCTGAAGTAACATCTTTTTCAGTTATCACTGATAAAGATGCAGCAGTAAAATACCCGTTGGTAGCAGATTCCTTATTGCCAGATGAGGCAATTTTAGATTCGTCATTGGTTCAGTCCGTTCCGCCAGCTATTACAGCGGATACTGGAATGGACGTATTAACTCATGCTTTAGAGGCTTATGTATCAACAAAAGCAAATGATTTTTCCGATGCTTTTAGCGAAAAGGCCATCCAGCTCATATTCAAGTATTTACCAAGAGCGTACAGAGATGGCGATGACTTGGAGGCTAGAGAAAAAGTGCATCATGCTTCTTGTTTAGCTGGGCTTGCTTTTAACATGGTTGGACTAGGAATCAATCACAGCATCGCCCATGCATGTGGCGCTCAATTCAACATTCCCCATGGTAGAATGAATGCAATCCTACTTACAGCGGTCATTGACTATAATGCAGCGCTTCCAGATTTTAATGAACGGGGCAAACATTATACAAAAGCGGCAAAGAAATATGCCCATATTGCCAATATCATAGGTAGTCCATCTACCAATCCGCGTTCAGGAGTGAAAGGATTACAGGCCCAAATCACAAAAATATCAAATTTACTAAACATCCCTGAAAATCTAAAGAAATGCGGGGTTTCCAAGGAAAAATTACAGGGAGCAAAAGAAAGAATAATAGAGGCAGCCTTGAATGATGCTTGTACAAAAACAAATCCAAGATCACCTTCAAGTTTTGAAATTGAAAAAATATTAGATAAAATACAATAATTTCACAAAACGGTAATAAAGCATTGTGAAAAAAATGGAAGTATAGAGATATAATAAGGATAGCACAATGGCGTGCATCTTTTTGTTTGAGAGAGCAAGGGGGCTTAGAAGAGTAAAATTTTCTAAGGCCCCTTTTTGTTATTTTTCAATAATTTATCTCTACAGGAAAAAGGTGGATTTGTATGGAAGAGAAGGTGGGAAAAGAAAGAGTCATTCAGGAATATGTGCCTGGGAAACAAGTTACGTTAGCCCATATTATTGCCAATCCGAATGAAGAGATTTATAAGAAACTCGGACTTTTGAAAGCCAAGTCTGATGCCATTGGAATTTTAACCATTACACCGAGTGAAGCATCAATTATTGCTGCAGATATCGCAACAAAAGCAGGAAATGTAGAAATCGGGTTTGTTGATCGATTTAGCGGGTCAGTCGTTCTGACTGGAGATGTTTCATCGATAGAGTCTGCTTTAAACGAAGTGATTGCAGGTTTAGCAAATATATTAAAATTTTCAACAACCAATGTTACAAGAACATAGGTGGTTAGCATGAAAAGAATTATCTTAATTGGAAAAACAAGCTGCGGTAAAACAACCCTATGTCAAAAGTTTCATGGGGAATCGATAGAATATCAAAAGACCCAAGCTGTTAACACCTATGAGGATGCTATTGATACTCCGGGAGAATACATAGAAAATCGTTTTTATTATAAAGCGCTAGTCGTAACGGCAGCTGATGCTGATGTTATTGGCTTAGTACAGGATTGTACCGAGGAAGACAGTTTTTTTCCTCCGGCATTTGGATCTATTTTTCCAAAAACGACAATTGGAATTATTACAAAAAGTGATTTAGCAAAAACCGCTGATGATTTGGAACGTGCAAAACAGAATTTGCTCAATGCAGGTGCAGAGGAAATATTCATTACATCGGTAATGACGGGAGAAGGGATTGATGAGCTAAGGAGCTATTTAGAATTAGAACAGGAAGAAGTGCTCTAACATAATATACGGGGAGTGTACATATGGGAAAGCGAATTGTAATAGTCGATGACGAACCTATTACGAGAATGGATATAAACGATTTGCTCTGTGAAGCGGGCTACGAAGTTGTAGGGGAAGCTTCCGATGGATTCGAAGCAATAGATGTATGCCGAAAGTTTATTCCCGATCTGGTTATTATGGACATTAAAATGCCGGTACTAGATGGAATAAAGGCGAGTAAAATTATCCTACATGACAAACTTGCTAGTGGCATATTGCTACTTAGTGCATTTAATGATCGAGATTATATTCAACAAGCTGCAGAGATTGGCGCCCTTGGTTATTTGGTAAAGCCGTTAGATGAAAAATCTTTTGTTCCAACAATTGAAATGGCATTAGCCAAGGGGACAGAGTTTAAAAATCTAGAAAATGAATATAAAAAAGTATTCCAGAAGCTTGAAGACCGAAAAGCGGTTGATATAGCAAAAGGGCTATTAATGAAGGACAAAGGCATTTTGGAAGAGGAGGCGTATCATATGCTGAGAAAATTAAGCATGGACCGCCGCTGTTCAATAGGAGAGATTGCCCGAACAATCTTGATTATGTATGGATAAAAAGCAAAGAATCTCGATGCTTTGCCAAAAATATAGCTCCTTGACCGATGATGATATAAAAAGCATTACGAAAATGTCTGATGCTGTGGATTTAATGGTTAATACATTTGAATGTGATATTTTTATAGATGTACCATCACATCAAAAGGATGAAGCGATAGTAGTCTACCATGGGAAACCACAGGGGGTCTCAATGTACAAAGAATCCCCAGTCGGTGAAAAGGCCATGAGATTAAATGAACCTGGTGTGTGGCGAACAATGACAACTGGAGAGCATTCAAAAAATATTAAAGCAAAAACGCAGGAAAATCGATATGTTACGCAAAATATCTATCCGATTAGGAACAGAGAAAAAGTGATTGGAACTTTAATTACGGAAAGGGATATTAGCTTTGATATTGAGAAAAATTTCAATATAAATAACAAGAATCACGAATCTTTGCCATCAACATTAATGTCTATTAAGAGCCTAAATGATTATTTAGATGATGCCATCCTAATTTTTGACAAATACGGTATTCTCCAGTTTAAGAATGTCAAGGCGGATATCCTTTATAAAAGTTTAGGAATCATGGATGAAATTGAAGGTAAGCATTATTATGAATTAGCCTTTAATGACATGTCGTTTGAGCAGTTGATGGAAGACCAAACGCTTAACTTTGATCATGAGGTTAAAATAGGAAACTATTACTTCTTGATGAAAAAAGTATTAGTAGAAAAGACTGACGTTAAGGTTGCAATTATATTACGGGATATAACGCAGCTAAAAGACAAAGAAGCGGAAATAACCCTACAAACAGTGGCAATCCGCGAAATTCATCATAGGATTAAAAATAATTTACAAACAATTGCTTCACTTTTGCGGGTGCAGTCGCGGCGTAGTAACAATACGGAGGTAAAAGAAATATTAAGCGATAGCGTTAACCGGATTTTATCCATTGCTGCTACCCATGAATTATTGTCAAAACAATTGAGTGATGAAATAAACCTGAATGAAGTAATTCGTTTTGTACTGCAAAATCTGCAGAGAAGCTATTCGGATAATAACCAGATTGCTTTGCTTTTTAATGAGAAGGAAGAGTTCTTGATAGACAGCGATAAAGCTACTGTCATCGCGTTAATCATTAATGAATTAGTTCAAAACTGCTATGACCATGCTTTTGTCGGAAAAGAAAAAGGTGAGATTCAGGTTAAGGTTTCAAAGATGGAAAACAATGTTTCGATTTCAGTAATTGATGATGGAATTGGCTTTGCGTATAGTAATGAAGTGAAAAAAAGCTTTGGGATTTCCATTGTTGAAAGCTATGTAAAAGATAAATTAAAAGGGAAATTACTAGTACCAAAAGTTAACCGAGGTTCGACCATATCGTTCCAATTTCAACTCTAATCAAAACTAAATATTCTAGCAATGGCGCAATGACGCGTCGAATCTGAAAGCAATGAGGCTTAAGGCTATAGGTTAATTTCTAATTTTGGAAATGACTGTACCCTTAAGCCTTTTTGTTTTCTTATTCAAAAATAAAAAGGGATTGTCACCGCTAACAGTATAGGAGGTGAATAGATGAATGAAAAGATCTTAAGTGTTGGAATCGACATTGGCACATCTACAACTCAGCTCGTCTTATCGACTCTCACCATCGAAAATATGGCGTCGAGCTTTACGGTTCCAAGAATAGTCATTGTCGATAAGGAAGTCATCTATAAGAGCGAAATCATTTTTACGCCCATTCTAGCTGACAACAAAATCGACATGGCAAAAATAGAACAATTTGTTGGCGAGGAATATGCCAAGGCTGGGATAAAAAAATTTGATATACAAACTGGAGCAGTAATCATTACCGGTGAAACGGCGCGACGAGAAAATGCCAATGAAGTGCTCCAGGCTTTAAGCGGATTTGCCGGTGACTTTGTTGTCGCGACTGCAGGTCCAGATTTGGAAAGTATTATCGCCGCAAAAGGTGCGGGCGTCCATCTTTATTCAACGGACCATTCTACCTCGGTAATTAATATCGATATAGGTGGTGGTACAAGTAACCTGGCCTATTTCAACAAGGGTGATGTAGTGGATACAGGCTGCTTAGATATTGGTGGGAGGTTAATAAAAATTGAACCTCGTTCAAAGAAAGTAACCTATATCTCACCAAAAATAGCTGAACTTATCTCGTTGAAAAATTTAGAAATACATGTTGGGGATGTTGTTTCTGAGCAAACCCTTCAGCCAGTAATACAGGAACTAGTTCATTTAATTGAAGAAAGTGTTGGATTGGATACGCACTCCTTCTTTTACGAGCAAATTCTTACTCATAAAGGCCTGCAACAAGGGTTAAAGGCTAAGTACATATCATTTACGGGAGGTGTTGCCGATTACATTTACAGTCAACAAAGTGAAGACCCGTTCAAATTTGGTGATATTGGAATTTTGCTAGGCAAGGCAATTCGTCAGTCAAGGATTATGACCGAATTTATGGTCATTGAGCCGGAAGAAACGATTCGGGCAACCGTTGTAGGTGCAGGTTCTCATACAACGGAGATTAGTGGAAGCACGATTACTTATACATCCAATCTATTTCCTCTGAAAAATCTTCCAGTGATAAAGCTGGCAGAGGATGAGGAAAAATTAGATCCTATTAAATTCAGCTATGCAGTTAAACAAAAGCTAAACTGGTTCAAAACAGATGATCGATTGGAAAATGTTGCTGTTGCGTTTAAAGGGAAGAAAAATCCGAGTTTCCAAGAAATTCAGACTTACGGTGATAGCTTAATCACTGGTATGAACGAATTGCTTGTAAAAAAATATCCACTGGTCATTATTACCGAGCAAGATATGGCAAAGGTACTGGGTCAGACCATCTATACCAAGCTAGGTACACAAGAAAAAATTATTTGTATTGATGGAATCCATGTCGAAAATGGTGATTACATCGATATTGGTCATCCGGTTGCCGAAGGAAAAGTACTTCCAGTTGTCATTAAAACTTTGGTGTTCCATTAAAGGGATTGAGAGGAGGACTTCTTGTGATTTTAAAAACAAAACTGTTTGGCCGTACATACCAATTTAAGAGCATTAATGATGTCATGGCTAAGGCGAATGAGGAAAAATCAGGAGATAACTTAGCCCAAATAGCAGCAGAGTCTGCTGAAGAGAGAGTTGCAGCAAAGGTGGTGGTGTCCAACCTGACACTTGCCGACTTGCGCAACAATCCGGCTGTACCGTATGAAATGGATGAAGTAACGAGAGTCATTCAGGATGGTGTGAATGAAAAAATCTATAACGAAATTAAAAATTGGACCGTCCAGGAGTTTCGTGAGTGGATCCTAGATCAAAATACGACAGGTTCGATGATTAAGCGGGTTTCAAGAGGTTTAACTTCGGAAATGGTTTCTGCCGTGACTAAATTAATGTCGAATTTAGACTTGGTTTACGGCGCGAAAAAAATCCGTATATCAGCAACCTGTAACACTACGATTGGTTTGGA
This sequence comes from Bacillus marasmi, assembly GCF_902168435.1. Taxonomy (GTDB): domain Bacteria; phylum Bacillota; class Bacilli; order Bacillales; family Cytobacillaceae; genus Bacillus_BU; species Bacillus_BU marasmi. The sequence goes on along the minus strand of NZ_LR656168.1, from coordinate 132,408 downwards.
GGGAACGCTATCAGCTCGTCTGCAACCAAATCATCCAACGGATGACCCTGATGGAATTATCGCTTCAATTATGGAGGGATTATCATATGGTGTCGGTGACGCTGTTATTGGTTTAAATCCTGTTGATGATTCTGTTGAGAGTGTAGTCCGGCTGTTAAAGAAGTTTGATGAGTTTAAAAAGAAATGGGATGTCCCAACGCAAATCTGTATTCTTGCACATGTTACGACACAAATGGATGCGATTCGTAAGGGTGCTCCGACCGATTTGATTTTCCAATCCATTGCTGGTTCTGAAAAGGGAAATACTGCCTTTGGAATCACAGCAGATATGTTGGAGGAAGCTCGTCAATTAGCGCTAAAAGAAGGAACTGGAACTGGTCCGAACGTGATGTACTTCGAAACAGGACAAGGTTCAGAGTTATCTTCAAATGCGCATCACGGTGTAGACCAATTAACGATGGAAGCTCGCTGCTACGGATTTGCAAAGAAATTCGAGCCGTTCTTAGTGAACACAGTAGTTGGTTTTATTGGTCCAGAATTCCTGTATGATTCCAGACAAGTAATTCGTGCAGGGCTTGAAGACCACTTTATGGGTAAATTGACTGGTATTCCAATGGGCTGTGACGCTTGTTATACAAACCATATGAAAGCTGATCAAAATGATATAGAAAACTTGGCTGTCATGTTAGCGACTGCAGGGGTTAACTATTTCATGGGAATTCCTCATGGTGATGATGTCATGTTGAATTACCAATGCACTGGTTACCATGATACTCCATCATTAAGGGAATTACTTGGTGTAAGACCAATCAAAGAATTTGAAGAATGGATGCTGAAATTGGGCTTTATCGATCGTAATGGAAAGCTTACAGCTAAAGCTGGCGATGCATCTACATTCTTGATGTAAGGAAAGGAGGAAAATAACATGGAGAACGAACTTGAATTGAAATCCTTGATTCAATCGATTTTAAAAGAAATGGTTGGAGAGATAAAAGAGGAAAAACCTGCTGAAATGAAAGTAGGAACTGAGGACGGCTGTAGTTGTCCAGGTTGTGAAGATGGATTAATCGATGATATTACTGAGACCGATTTGAAAACGCAACTCCTTGTCCCAGAACCATTTGACCGTGAAGGTTATTTAAAAATGAAAGAAAAAACGCCAGCAAGAATTGGAGTATGGCGTGCAGGACCACGCTACAAAACGGTTACAAGTTTGCGTTTTAGAGCCGACCATGCTGCGGCCCAAGATGCGGTGTTTTCTGATGTACCGGATGAGTTCGTGAAGGAGCACGGGCTTATTCCGACACAAACGGTTTGCGGTAGCAAGGATGAATATTTAACAAGACCGGATCTTGGACGACAATTCTCACCTGAAGCTGTTCAAACCATGAAGGAAACCTTGGGCGAACCAAAGGTTCAATTGGTTGTCGGTGACGGTTTAAGCTCTGCAGCCATTGAAGCCAATATGGTGGACGCTCTTTCAGCAATAAAGCAGGGGTTAAAGGTATATGGAATCGCAACGGACCATGTCTTATTCGTAAAATACTGCCGCGTGCCAGCTATGGATGTAATTGGTGAAACAACGGACGCAGACGTAGTTTGTTTGTTGGTCGGTGAACGTCCTGGTCTAGTGACTGCGGAATCAATGAGTGCTTATATCGCCTATAAGCCAACAGTTGATATGCCTGAGGCAAGAAGAACGGTTGTATCCAACATTCATAAAGGTGGTACTTCCCCTGTTGAAGCGGGCGCTCATATCGCCGAAGTCATTAAAACCATGATTGATCGAAAAGCCTCTGGTATCGATTTAAAACGTGAGGGATAGGAGGAGAAATTGATGAAGCACGAACCACTAAAAGCTGCCGTATTAAGTGTGAAAATCATTTCCAATGTCAGTCCGGATATGGCGGTACAAATGAATCTTAAGCCACATCAAAAAAGCTTAGGTTTGATTACCTCTGATTGTGATGATGTGACATATACAGCATTGGATGAAGCTACAAAGGCTGCTGATGTTGATGTTGTATATGCTAAATCGTTTTATGCCGGTGCAGCCAATGCTTCAACGAAATTAGCAGGTGAGGTCATTGGGATTCTTGCAGGACCAAGTCCGGCTGAAGTGAGAAGCGGTGTTAATGCAGCGGTTGATTTTATCGAAAATGGTGCGAATTTTGTCAGTGCTAATGATGATAATTCAGTTCCATATTATGCACATTGCATTTCGAGAACGGGTTCTTATTTATCAGAGGTAGCAGGAATTCCAGAAGGCGAAGCAATTGCTTATTTAATTGCACCGCCCCTTGAAGCGATGTATGGACTTGATGCAGCACTCAAAGCAGCAGATGTTCGAATTGCAGCATTTTACGGTCCTCCTTCAGAAACCAACTTTGGCGGCGGCTTACTGACAGGAAGCCAATCAGCATGTAAGGCAGCATGTGATGCATTTGCAGCAGCAGTCCAATTTGTCGCAGAAAATCCAACGAATTTTTAGGAATAAGCGATGAAAACGGCTGCCCTCGGGCTAATTGAAGTAAAAGGCTATGTCGGAGCAATCGAAGCTGCCGATGCTGCTCTCAAAGCTGCCAATGTAACATTAATAAAATTAGAAAGAATTCGAAGCGGACTAGTTACGGTGCTCTTGTCTGGCGATGTTGGAGCGATAAAAGCTGCGGTCGATGCTGGGAAAGAAGCTGCTAAAAAATGTGGCACCCTCATTTCGACGCATGTCATTGCCAGGCCGCATGAGGAAACGACGAAGGTGTTGGTACAACCAAAGGTGGACGAAGTTCCTGCTGTTGAGCTCGAGACCGAAGTCACAGTCGCCGTCGAACCTCATACTGAAATCGTAACCGGAATCGAAACGGATTCAGAAGCTGTGTCCGAAGCTGATATTGAGTTGATATACGATCCTATACCAGCGGAGGAACTAATTCTTGAAGAGGACACACACCTCGACAGGGAAGTCTTTGATGCTGATGAACTTGAAGGGAAAAAGGTTGAAGAGTTGAGGAAACTCGCTCGAAAACTGCACATAAAAAATGTGAAACCCAATGAAATAAAATATGGGCGAAAAGAATTTTTGATACAACTACTTACTGATTACAGTCGAGAGGGGGCAAGTGAATGATTGTCGCAGATAAAGACTTGCGCTCGATACAAGAGGCTCGGAACTTAATAGCTAAAGCCAAGGTGGCTCAAAAAATATTAACTGAATTCAGTCAAAGCCAATTAGATACTATCGTGAAAGCAATTGCTGATGCGGGAGTAGAAAACAGCGAAAAGCTAGCTAAGCTTGCTGCCGTTGAAACGGGCTTTGGCAATTGGGAAGACAAAGTATTAAAGAATCTTTTTGCTTCCCAAACCGTCTACGATTCAATTAAAGATTTAAAGACTGTGGGAATTTTAGCAGAAGATGAGCAGCAAAAAATAATGGAGGTTGGCGTACCACTTGGGGTGATTACCGCCTTAATCCCGTCAACAAATCCAACGTCAACCACTATTTTTAAAGCGTTGATTGCAATTAAAGCAGGGAATGCGATTATTTTTTCGCCCCATCCAACAGCGCTAAATTGCACATTGGAAGCGGTTCGAATCCTAAAAGAGGCAGCAATAAAAGCAGGCTGCCCGGAAGATGCGATTAGTGTCTTAACGAACCCAACTTTAGAGGGCACCGATACATTAATGAAGGGTAAGGATATTGCTTTAATTTTAGCAACAGGCGGTTCGGGAATGGTAAAAGCAGCTTATTCCTCTGGGACACCAGCAATCGGTGTTGGTCCGGGAAATGCACCTGCGTTTATCGAAAGGAGTGCCAATATTCCTCTAGCAGTTAAGCGGATTTTTGACTCGAAAACCTTCGATAATGGTGTGATTTGCGCATCAGAGCAATCGATTGTGGTGGAGGAATGCATCCGTGAACAGGTTATCGAGGAATGTGTGAAACAAGGTGGCTATTTTCTATCAAGCCATGAAAGTAAGATATTAGAGAAGTTCATTATGAGAGCGAATGGCACCATGAATCCAGCGATTGTTGGCAAAACGGTGGAGCAAATTGCTAAATTAGCAGAATTAGAGATTCCGGCTGGCACTAGAGTCTTGATTGCTGAAGAAACGAGAGTAGGCAAGGATGTTCCGTACTCGCGGGAAAAACTTGCACCAATCCTAGCTTTCTATACTGAAAAGAACTGGGAAACTGCTTGTCATAAGTGTATCGAGATTCTATTTAATGAAGGCGCTGGGCACACGCTAATCATTCACTCGGAAAATAAAGATGTTATTAGAGAATTTGCCTTGAAAAAGCCGGTATCCAGATTATTAATTAATACTCCTGGGGCACTCGGTGGCATTGGGGCGACGACTAACCTAGTTCCATCGCTTACATTAGGCTGCGGAGCCATTGGTGGAGGTTCTACTTCTGATAATATTGGTCCGCTTAATTTGATTAATATTCGCCGAATCGCCTATGGCGTGAAGGAACTTGAGGAGTTAAGGGATACAAAGGCAATAGTCAAGCCGAATGTAGAATTGAGCAGTCAAAAGGAATTAATCGAAACGATTATTAAACAGGTATTAGCGCAATTAAAATAACCCTAAGTAAGAAGAGGTAGGATTATAGATTTGATTATTTTCCTAGACTCTTCGATATCATTACTAAAAAAATATTGATTTTATGAGGAGGAAATGAAAATGGCAAGCACAAACGCATTAGGAATGGTTGAAACTAGAGGTTTAGTTGGAGCAATTGAAGCAGCAGATGCAATGGTAAAAGCAGCAAACGTTACTTTAGTTGGAAAAGAGCAAATCGGTGCAGGATTAGTGACTGTGATGGTTCGCGGTGATGTAGGTGCTGTCAAAGCAGCTACAGATGCTGGGGCTGCAGCAGCAGAACGCGTCGGAGAATTAGTTTCTGTTCATGTCATTCCTCGTCCACATGCAGAAGTTGATGCGATTTTACCTAAGGGTGAATAAAAGTAGGATAGGATGGAGTAGGGCTGCTTACGTGTGTAGGAATAACGATATCGGAAATCTAGTATTCGCTTAATAAAAGCGTGGGTCATTTATCTAAAGCAGCCTTATTCATGTGAAGGAAGTGACAAATATGGCACTGTTAACAGAGGGTGAAATTCGTAATCTCTTAAAAGGAAAAGACTTAAAGTCTGTTAATGTTCTGGAAATCCAAAAAGGGACGATTGTTACACCATCTGCTAAAGGTTTTTTAACCGATCACCAAATTCAATTGAAATACATCGAACCTGGACAGAAACCAGAGGAAGGTACTCCGGTTACGACAAGTGAAGACAAAAAGAAGCGGTCCCACTATCGGTACACGACCTTGTTTGGGGGATATCTGGATGAGAAGCCGGAACATATGACCTCTCTCTATGGAAATGTGCTCGTCTTTAAGGATCATAAGCGAATTGTTTTTCGAGGAAAACTTGATTCATTTGAGTCAAGGTTACTTGAAACGCAAATTACAGCTGAAAAATTGGGGCATACGAAGCTTGTTGCCGACCTGCAGGAGGTTCTGCTGTTTATCAGAAATCTATTAAGATGCGAGGTTCTCGGCGAAAAGGTGGGAGAGTTTACACTACTAAAAATGTCTCCAGCAGATCTAAGGGAAATGTCCCATCATCCGGAAAAATATTTTGGTACGGGTCATTTTACCCCTGATTACAGTATGGGTGAGGTTGTAGTATGCTTAAATGCTTTGCGGAGTGGAGCCAGAGAGGTTGAATTGGCCGCGTACGAGGCTTTTAAACTTCCTGATGGTGATGCTGACCGAGGCGATATTATTTTAGCATTAAACCGTTTATCCTCCTTAATTTATATTATGATGTTCAAATTTAGGGTTGGTCATTATAAATCTTAATTGTTAGGAGGGGATGGTGATTGTTTGATGCGAAAATAAATCAGTTTATGGATATTTTAACTGAGCGGATTTTTAAAGAGTTTATTGAAGTAGAAGCATCAGGTCGGCATGTTCATCTAAGTAGAAAGGCTATAGACCAATTGTTTGGTAAAGGATACTTGTTAACAAAAGACCGTGACTTATCACAACCAGGGCAATTTGTTTGCAGAGAAAGGGTAACCGTTATCGGACCTAAAGGAAGGCTTGAGAATGTTGTGATTTTAGGTCCGGAACGAGGCGAAACCCAGGTCGAGGTGTCATTGACAGATTCTATTACACTTGGTTTATCGGCTCCCGTCCGTGAAAGTGGCAATCTCTCTGGGACACCAGCTGTAAAAATAGCCACTGCTTTAAGTGAATTAGACCTACCGTTTGGAGTGATTGTGGCAAAAAGGCATATTCATATGACTCCAGAAGCTGCTTTCCGCTTTAATGTTAAGGATAAAGAAATTGTGAGCGTGCAAGTATTTGGAAATCGACCGCTCATTTTTGATGATGTTTTGGTAAGAGTTAGCGACAAATTCCAAACCTATATGCATATCGATTATGATGAAGCAAATGCTTGTGGTTTTGAGAAAGGTACTTTAGGGCGAATCAAGAAAAAAGGTACCTAGAGGTGATGATTTATGGATTTGGATGGATTAGTTGAGCTAGTTTATCAAGAGATTGTGCAAAAGATGGTAAACAGTTTCCCTCATGTTTGTATCATGTCAGATACGAAAGAACATGAGTTGGAAAAGATATTAGTAGATTCCTATCAGCTTCATTATTTTTCAGAAAAGAATAAAATGAAATATTTTGAGTTGATTGTGATTCCGCATTTAACGGTTACGATGCTCGCAAATTTAGCCAATGGAATCGGTGCAACAGACGAAGAACAGTTTGTGCTCTCTAACATGTTACAAGGTAAAAGAGTCGTTGTTCTCCAGGATGGAGTTGAATACCGCGACTATAAGGGCAGCTCGCCTGTGTTGCTTTACAAGCTGTATGAAGAGTACGAGCGAAAATTAAAGGGCTATAGCGTACTGTTTTTGCAGAAGGATGAGGTATTGGAGAAACGAGAATTACATATTTCAGAAGCTCCCGTTGTAGCTGCTGAAGCGGTGGTAGACAGCACTCGAATCCTATCTCAGTCCTTTTCGCTTCAAAAAAAGCTAATATCTGAGGCTGATTTACAGAAATTGTATCTTCAAAATATTAAAGAGATTACTGTTGGGAAAAAATGCATTATTACTCCACTTGCACAGGACTTTGTCCGTACCCATCAAATAACAATTATTAGGGAAAGAGGGAATTCATAATGATTGTCGGCAAAGTAGTCGGGAGCTTATGGGCAACGAGAAAAGACGAAAAATTAAACGGGTTAAAATTTTTAGTGATTGAACCTCTTTATAAAAAAGACGGAGCAAATGACTATTTTGTTGCAGCCGATAATGCCGGTGCTGGAGTCAGTGACACGGTTCTAGTTACAACTGGTGGAGGTGCGAGGGCATCATTGGAAAATCCTCAGCTTCCTGTTGACGCTGTTGTTGTAGGTGTGGTGGATTCCATCGATATTGAAGAGGATTAATTTCAGAAAATGCCTCGAGAAACGACATGATGTCAGGTAAAGGGTTCCTGGAAAATTCCGTATAGGAGGAAACCGATCATGAGTGTTAATGAAATTATTTTGTACTTAATGGTTATTTTTATGGTTCTTGGTGCATTAGATAAGAGTTTTAAAAATAAATTTGGCTTCGGTGACAAGTTTGATGAAGGTGTAATGGCAATGGGTTCTTTAACCTTGGCCATGGTCGGAATCATTGTTGTTGCCCCGGTGTTAGCGGATTTATTAAGTCCGGTTATAGTACCGATTTATAGTGCTTTAGGTGCCGACCCTTCGATGTTTGCGACAACTTTGTTAGCGATTGATATGGGTGGCTTCCAGTTAGCTGAAGAAATGGCTGAAACCGCGGACGCAGGTTTATTCTCAGGGGTTATTTTAGGATCAATGATGGGACCTACCATCGTATTCTCCATTCCTGTTGCATTAGGAATTATCGAGAAAAAGGATCATCGCTTCTTAGCGACTGGAATATTAGCAGGGATGATTACTATTCCAATTGGCTGTTTAGTCGGGGGCTTAGTTTCCGGTTTTTCAATTGGAATGGTTCTGAAAAACCTTATTCCGATTATCTTAGTATCCGCATTAATTTGTGTAGGTTTATGGAAAATTCCGGAAAAAATGATCAAAGGGTTCACAATATTTGGTCATGGGGTTGTGGTTGTGGCAACACTTGGACTCGCCGTTGGGATTGTTCATACATTAACAGATATAACGATTATTCCTGGTACGGCTACGATTGAGGAAGGGGTTCAGGTTGTAGGAAGTATTGCGATTGTATTAGCAGGTGCTTATGTAATGGTTGATATCATCACTAAGGTGTTTAAAAAGCCATTGCTACAACTTGGGAAACTACTTGGTATGAATGAGATAGCGGCAGCAGGTATGGTGGCTACTTTAGCTAACAATATTCCAATGTTTGCGATGATGAAAGACATGGATGACCGTGGAAAAATCATTAACGTTGCGTTCTGTGTATCAGCGGCCTTCGTTTTTGGTGACCATTTAGGATTTACGGCTGGGGTTGCTAAAGATATGATTTTCCCAATGATTGTCGGTAAGTTAGTCGGTGGTGTAACTGCCATTTTTGTTGCAATATTTATTGCTAACCGGATGTTAGGAAAGACAGCAACTGAAAACAAGGGCGGAGATGAGAAACTTGCAAAAGCTAACTAAAGCATCATTGGAGGAGTTGATTAGAACCGTCATCGCCGAGCAGCTTCAGAATTTCGCCGGTGATGATCCTCATAAAACAGTTGGTCCTAATGGAGTGACTTCGGTGCGTTTGCCATTGCTAAAGGTGAGCGAGGAGGATCGTCTCGATACTGGTGAGAAAGAGGATGTCGTGTATACAAAGGATTTGTTTACACTTGAAGAAAGTCCCAGATTAGGTTGCGGCTTAATGGAGATGAAGGAGACGACCTTTGACTGGACATTAAACTATGATGAAATCGATTATGTAATTGAAGGACATCTAGATATCATTATAGATGGGAGAATAATAAGGGCAGATAAAGGGGAAGTAATTCTTATACCAGCGGGAAGTAGAATACAATTTTCTGTCCCAGAGTTTGCTAGATTTCTCTATGTAACCTATCCAGCTGACTGGGCCAATCAGGCCTAGTAAATATAATGATAGGCAAAAAAAGCTCAAACCTTAAACTTAAAGGAATGAGCTTTTTATTATTCGACAAAATTCGGGTGGTGACAGGCACTTTATTTTTTTACTACTGAAAAACTATGTTCTTTTACACCTTCAATAGAGTTTACTACGTTTTCGTAACCAAGACCTTCTAGTTGCTTCTGAACCTCAGCACTCTTAGTTCCTGTATTACAATATTGAGCGCTTGTTTTGTCTTTTGGTAATTTATTAAGGTTCTTTTCTACTTCATTAAAAGGAACATTGATTGCTCCCTTGATCATTCCTTCTTCACTAGCTTGCTTGGCTTCCCGTACATCTACTACAACGACATCTTTATCTTCATCGATAAGCTTTTGGAAGTTAGCTCCTCGAACATCGTCATACTTCACTAAATCGTATTCGAATTTCTTAACTCCTGTAGTGTTAGTAACATCCTTAAACCCATTGTTTACAAGGATTTCAGCAACCTGTCCGCTTTTGTTACCAGAACTACAATATAGGATAACAGGGAAATTTTTTTTGTCTTCAATTTCACTTAATCTATTTTCAAAACCATCAATATTGATGTTGATAGCATGTTGAATATGTCCAGCTTTATATTCTTCGGGAGAACGAACATCAATAATGAGGACGTTGTCTTTATCTTTTCCTGAGTTATGTTTTACTAGTTCCTCACCAGACATCGTTTTGATTTCGGCAACTTTATAACTTCTGTTGATTTTATTTCACTTGATGTATCAGCTTCCTTAGCCTTGTCATCTGAACATCCTACAACTAATGCCATTAAGAAACCGATTAATAATACACTGATTAACGCATTACCTTTGTTTTTCACATTTTCTTCCTTTTTATTATGCCAATAAAATATAACATGATAGATAATCTCGAACAAATTTATCGAAAAGATAGATAAGAGGGGTAATAGTCTAATAGAAAATATCGATAACAGGCGTAAAACCCTAAGTGTAATTAAATCGACAAAAATCGGGTGGTGCCTGTCACCTAGTATTATTCGACAAAAATCGGGTGGTGCCTGTCACCTGAAAGTCGCTTGAGAGTTCTTCAAAAACTATTGTAATATATCTAAAAATTTTTTATAATGCTAGAGAAAGACAAATGTATTTTTGGGGTGGATTCAAACAAGGCAATCCTCCACCGAGCTTAATAAGCAAGTTTAATAGAGCTACTATAAAAATCCAGTGGGGGAAAGATTATGAAAGAGCTTTTGAGAAAGTGGAATCAAGTTAGTCTGGTCAAACAAATTATTGTCGGTTTGATCATTGGGATCGGGCTTGCTGTAGCGATTCCGGAAATAGCAAAGCCAATTGTCATTTTTGGAACATTGTTTGTTGGTGCATTGAAGGCTGTTGCACCAGTGCTAGTCCTGTTCTTAGTTATGTCTGCAATTGCCCAGCATAAACAAGGGCATAAAACGAATATGAAATCGATTATCGTGCTCTATCTATTAGGAACGTTTTTAGCAGGTTTAGTTGCGGTAGTCGCTAGCTTTGTGTTCCCTGTCAGCATAACGCTGGCAAAGGGCGTTGAGGGAGTGACGGCTCCTGGCGGTGTTGTGGAGGTTCTAAAAACATTATTGCTTAACATTGTCGATAATCCAGTAAAAGCTATTTACAATGCTAACTATATTGGTATTTTAGCATGGGCAATCGTGCTCGGTTTTGCACTGAAAAATGCAGCTGATTCAACAAAAACAATGATTGCCAATGTTTCAGATGCCGTATCGAAAATGGTTACATGGGTCATCAAATTTGCTCCATTAGGCATCATGGGTCTTGTCTTTGAATCAATTACAACAAACGGACTTGAGTCATTACTAAGCTACGGAAAGCTTTTGGCGGTTCTAATTGGCTGTATGCTATTTGTGGCACTAGTTGTTAACCCAATCATGGTATATGCTATGATCGGCAAAAACCCATATCCACTCACTTTGAAATGTATTAGAGAAAGCGGAATTACGGCGTTCTTTACACGTAGCTCAGCTTCAAATATTCCGGTTAATATGAAATTATGTGAAAAACTAGGCTTGAACAAGGATGCTTATTCTGTATCCATTCCATTAGGGGCAACCATTAATATGGCAGGTGCCGCAGTAACAATTTCCGTTTTAACACTTGCAGCTGTTCATACACTCGGAATTGATGTTGATATCCCGACAGCATTGCTCCTAAGTGTGCTTTCAGCAGTTTGTGCATGTGGTGCATCTGGTGTTGCCGGCGGTTCACTCCTATTAATACCACTTGCATGTAGCTTATTTGGAATTCCTGATGATATAGCTATGCAAGTTGTAGGAGTAGGATTTATCATCGGTGTGTTACAAGACTCATTCGAAACCGCACTGAACTCTTCCACTGATGTACTTTTCACGGCTGCTGCAGAGTACAAGGAATGGCGTAAAGACGGAAAAGACATTAATATTCAAGAAGTAGCATAATTAAAATTTTTTCAAACTATTACTGAAATGCATCTTATTGTTAGTGAAGCTAACTAACAATAAGATGCATTTTTTATTATTTTTGGCTAAATATAACAAGGAGTATATTGTGAAGAATGAAATGTTCATTAAATTAATAATGATAGGTAATGAGCTTTTTGATTTCAGCATAAGAGGAGAGCAATAATCATGACAAATAACAAGGAACAAATGCGTAAGGAGAAGGACTTTCTAGGCGAAAAAGAAGTACCAGCCCATGCTTATTATGGAATCCAAACCCTTAGAGCAGTTGAAAATTTTCCTATTACTGGTTATCGAATTCATGAAGAGCTTATCAAAGCTGTAGTGATGGTGAAAAAAGCTGCTGCTATGGCGAACATGGAAATCAAGCATCTATATTCCGGAATCGGTGATGCGATTGTAAAGGCTGCTGACGAAATGATTGAAGGGAAATGGGTGGACCAGGTGATAGTTGATCCGATTCAAGGAGGAGCTGGAACCTCGCTAAACATGAATGTGAATGAAGTCCTAGCAAACCGAGCGATTGAACTGCAAGGTAAAGAAAAGGGCGATTACTATCATTGCAGTCCTAATACTCATGTGAATATGGCACAATCGACCAATGATGTTTTCCCAACCTCGATACATATTTCTGTTTTAAAACTACTTGAGAAATTGTTAGCAACGATGGAGGATATGCATCAGGTTTTTCTAGAAAAAGCTCAGGAATTTAATGCAGTCATAAAAATGGGGCGGACCCATCTTCAAGATGCAGTGCCGATTCGTCTTGGCCAAGAGTTCGAGGCGTATAGCAGAGTAATTAAGAGGGACATCAACAGAATTAACCTTTCTAGACAATACTTATTCGAAATCAATATGGGTGCAACAGCGGTAGGTACTGGATTAAATGCAGATCCCCGCTACATTAACTTAGTTGTTAAGCATCTTGCTGAAATAAGCGGGCTTCCTTTAAAGGGTGCTGAGCACCTGGTCGATGCCACGCAAAACACTGATGCTTACACAGAAGTATCAGCAGCACTTAAAGTATGTATGATTAATCTTTCAAAAATTGCTAATGATCTGCGCTTAATGGCGTCAGGACCTCGGGCGGGATTAGCTGAAATTAGTCTACCACCGCGGCAGCCTGGCTCATCCATCATGCCGGGTAAGGTGAACCCTGTTTTGCCGGAGTTAATGAATCAGGTGGCTTTCCAGGTAATTGGTAATGATCATACCATTTGTCTAGCTTCTGAGGCAGGCCAATTCGAATTGAATGTCATGGAACCTATTTTAGTATTTAATTTGCTTCAGTCAATCAGCATTATGAATAATGCGTTTCGGACCTTTACTGACCACTGTTTAAAAGGGATTAAGGCAAATGAAGCGCGGTTAAAGGAATATGTTGAAAAGAGCGTGGGAGTCATTACGGCGATTAATCCACATTTGGGTTATGATGCTGCGGCAAGGATTGCTCGTGAAGCGATATTAACCGGAGCATCAGTTCGTGAATTATGCTTAAAATATGATGTTTTAACAGAAGAGGAGTTGAATTTAATTTTGGATCCTTACGAAATGACGCATCCTGGCATCGCTGGTGCAGCGTTATTGGAGCGGGATTAAAGATAACAGGATTTCAGTATGAATTGTTTGAAATACTTGAGTATCTCGAAAAAACTTAATAGGCTGAAAACGGCATATGTTATTGACGAATACAATGGTCCTTGTTACTATTTATGTTATTCTAAAATAATAATAACCTTGTATAAGTTCAAGAATATGGCTTGAACGTTTCTACCTGGCTGCCGTAAATAGCCTGTCTACAAGGGGCAATTGAAGTATATTACTTTAAGATTATTGTCCTTTGCAGAACCTCCGGCAGCTTTGCTGGGGGTTTTTTTATTTCATAAAGAGACGAGGACGAGCATGAAGAATTATTTTCAATTTGCAGAACGTAACACAACTTTTAAGCGAGAAAGTATTGCTGGAATTACGACTTTTTTATCAATGGCTTATATTCTAGTGGTTAACCCGGTTATCCTTAGTCAAACTGGCATGGATAAAGGAGCAGTTTTTACGGCGACAGCATTGTCTGCGATTATTGGGTCCCTTTTAATCGGCTTAATTGCCAACTATCCGATTGGGATTGCACCAAGTATGGGGATAAACGCCTTTTTCACCTTTACTGTTTGTATGGGGATGAACATTCCTTGGGAAACGGCGTTAGCCGGCGTATTTATTGCCGGGGTCTTATTTATGATCTTAAGTCTTTTAAAGATTCGTGAAAAAATTATTAATATTATCCCTCAGGACTTAAAGCATGCGATTGCTGGAGGAATTGGTTTTTTCGTGGCGTTTATCGGATTAAAAAATGCAGGTATCGTTACAGGGAATGAAGCAACTTTTGTTGCTATTGGAAATTTGAAAGCAGCTCCTACAATTCTGGCAATCGTTGGTTTTATCATTACGATTATTCTTTTAAACAGAGGCGTAAAGGGCGGGATCTTTTATGGAATGGTAATCTCGACCATCATTGGCGTCTTTTTTGAAATTATTGAAACACCTAAAGCGATTGTCGGGAAAATACCTAGTCTCGAGCCAACCTTCGGAGTGGTTTTCAGTCATTTAGACGATATCTTTTCTCCCAAAATTTTAGCTGTCATTTTTACTTTCTTGTTTGTCGCCTTTTTTGATACGGCAGGGGCGTTAATTGCAGTAGCAAGTCAAGCTGGTCTGATGAAAAATAATGAAATTCCTAATGCCGGTAAAGCATTACTCGCTGATTCGATGTCGACGATTGCCGGTGCTATTTTGGGAACTTCAACAACTGCTTCTTTTGTTGAATCGTCGGCAGGAATTGCCGTTGGTGGTCGAACTGGCTTCACGTCACTTGTCATATCAGGCTGCTTTATAATATCTTTATTTTTTTCACCCTTATTATCCATTGTTACCCCTGAAGTAACGGCGCCTGCTCTTATCATTGTTGGAGCGCTGATGGCAACAGAAATTAGCCGTATCAACTGGAGTAATTTTTATATTGTTATCCCAAGCTTTGTGACGATTATTATGATGCCGCTAACTTACAGTGTCGCAACAGGAATCGCACTTGGTTTTATCTTATATCCAATCAGTATGATAGCGATGAATAAAACGAAGGAAGTTCATCCGATTATGTATGTTCTCTGTTTAACGTTTATCGGCTATTTTGTCTACGTCGTATAAAAGTGATGATTTAGGTAACAAACCCAGGTATACATTTGGGGGAGTTACCTTTTTTAATTTGACTTCAAAATAATCATCTAAGAATCTTTTCTACAAGCAGTGCAAATACTAAGCATGCTAAAAATTTATGCTTGGGAGATTGGATAATGGAGAAAACTCAAAAAGGAATGACTGCATGGCATTTATCAATGATGGCGTTAGGGAGCGTAATTGGAGGTTCCTTCTTCTTGGGTTCTTCTGTTGCGATTCGAGCTGCCGGTCCTGCCGTAATTTTATCTTATATTTTATCCGGTATATTGGTCTATTTTATTCTATATGCTTTGTCGGAGATGACGGTTGCCAATCCTACATCCGGCTCGTTTAGTACGTTTGCGGCAAGGGAGCTCGGTGAGGGCATGGGTTTCATTGTTGGGTGGCTGTATTGGACTGGAATTGTCTTAGCAGTATCCAGTGAAGCAGCGGCCATTACAATTTTAGTCCAGGAATGGGTTCCGAATATCTCGATTGGGCTTTTTGGAAGTATCATTATTATCGGTGTCACGCTTGTTAATTTACTTGGCGCAGAAAAGCTAGGAAAGCTTGAAAGTGCATTGTCCGGTGTGAAAATCTTAGCTATTATTGCCTTTATTATTGCGGCGATTGGGTTGATAGTAGGTGTGTTTCCGGGTGCTGGTGCGATTGGGACAGGTGAACTAGCTAGGGAACCTTTACTTCCGGGAGGTGTCAAAGGTGTTGCCGGAAGTATGCTACTCATTATTTTTGCCTATGCAGGCTTTGAAATTATTGGTCTAGCTGCTTCCGAGGCAAGAAACCCTCGCGAAACAATCCCTAAAGCAATTAGATATACTGTCATTTTATTGGTGGGGTTGTATGTAACGTATGCTGCTGTCTTGCTTCCGTTAATTCCTACCTCAGCATTGAATGAAAACATTAGCCCAATGGTTGCCTCCTTAAACCGGTGGGGAATCGGTTGGGCCGGTGAAGCGATTAATATTGTCTTGATTTTTGCGATATTATCAGCGATGCTGGCGGCGATTTTTGGTTTAGGAAGAATGATTAGGTCATTAACTGATGAGGGACATGCCCCTAAATGGCTGAAGGATGAAAATGAAGTACCGTACCGCGGGATTTTATTCTCGGGATTTGTCATGCTTGTGGGGTTAGGCTTTGGCTTGTTATTCCCAAGGGTGTATCTCGTGTTAATTTCAACAGGTGGATTTGCACTTCTATTTACTTACGCTGTAATAATGGCAAGTCATATTCGCTTCCGCAGCAGAAATGGCTGTCCACCTGATGGACATTGCCAAATGCCGGGATTTCCGTATACGTCCTGGATTGCTTTAATTTCTTTAATCATCGTGCTGATTTGTATGCCGTTTATCCCAGGACAGGAAATTGGACTTATCTCTGGTATTGTCATGGTGCTTTTCTTTGCTGGAGTGTATTATTTTATGACCCTGTTCAAACGATCGCGCGTCTCACTTCCGGCAGCTGAACAAAGAAACATGATGCGAAGTTCCAAACCGAGTTATATGACGGAATTAGCTGAGGAACTGGATGCGTTAGTAAATAATGATAATAAAAATAAAGAATGAAGTAGAGGCTGGTCTAAATTGTGGACTAGCCTAATATATCTATTATTACCAAAACGAGGGAGTTGACAGATATATCTTGTTATTCTAAAATATTAATAATATCAATTGAATATGACCTCACTTTTTCTTGTGAGGTAGAGGCGCGGTATTTAACAGTCTGTAGTGGAGCTTGAGGAGCGACGATACTACGGAGAAGGAAATGTCGCCGAAGCTTGTAATATTCTCAGTATTGCTTGCTGGGCCTGCAGTTAAGAACTGTAGGACTGTCTCAATAAACTGCCCGGTTTGTTGAGGTGTGCTATCTCCTAAAAGGGATTGTTGAGGGATTCTTGGCCTACTGACTATTGTCTACAAGGACCTGAGTTCATCTCAGGTCCTTTTTTGTTACAAAAAATAAAATGTAGGCAATCAAATGAATTACATTGAAATACTATTAATCTATTTAAATGGGGGAATTTATGATGAAAAGAAGACTAGTATTATTTTTAACAGTAGTACTTGCAGGGATGCTGCTACTAACTGGGTGCGGAGACAGTGGTAACGCAAATGATTCTAAAGAATCAAGCGGAAAAGATGATAATACCTTCAAGGTTGGTTTAGAAGCTGGCTATGCTCCATTCAACTGGACACAAAATGGAGATAAAAACGGTGGCGTGAAAATTGATGGAGCAGCGGAATATGCAGGTGGCTACGATGTTGAAATCGCCAAGAGAATTGCTGAAGGTTTAGGCAAAGAATTAGTCATCGTCAAAACAGAATGGGATGGACTTGTTCCGGCTCTAACTTCTGGAAAAATTGACGCGATTATTGCGGGTATGTCACCAACTGCAGAACGTAAAAAGACAATCGATTTCACTGATAACTACTATAAATCCGATTTGGTGATGGTTGTTAAAAAGGGCGGAAAATATGAAAATGCTAAAAAGTTAGCTGATTTTAATGGCGCAAAAATCACTGCACAATTGAATACCTTCCACTACTCAGTAATTGGTCAAATTACTGGTGTCCAAAAACAACCGGCAATGGATAACTTCCCAGCAATGCGTGTGGCGCTTGAGTCTGGAGTAATTGATGGATATGTGTCAGAGCGACCAGAAGGAGTAAGTGCATCCTCTGCAAATGATAACTTTGTCATGGTTGAATTTGAAGATGGCTTTGAAACCTCTGATGATGATACTGCAATCGCCGTAGGAATTGCTAAAAACAGCGATTTAACGAAGAAGATTAATGAGATTCTGGCAGGGATTTCA
This sequence comes from Bacillus marasmi, assembly GCF_902168435.1. Classification (GTDB taxonomy): domain Bacteria; phylum Bacillota; class Bacilli; order Bacillales; family Cytobacillaceae; genus Bacillus_BU; species Bacillus_BU marasmi. Next base: position 114,739 of record NZ_LR656168.1, on the reverse strand, counting down.
GAAGAAGAACGCCAAGAAATCATGGACAATGCTATTAAAAATCAACCAGCAGCTAAATAATAATACGAGCGAAACCGGGTGCAAAAGAACGCATTCGGTTTCGTAATTATAGGAGGAAAAAATGAGCTTTGAGTGGGTAGTACAAATTGTCTCGGAAAACTGGCCAATGTTTTTACGCGGTGCTGGTGTTACATTGTTAATTTCGATAATTGGAACGATTATCGGATCGCTAATTGGTTTATTGATTGGAATGATTCGTACGATTCCAAGCCCTGAACGTGGACCGAAGAAAATCCTGTTAAAAGTGGTTAATGCTATTTTATCTATTTATATTGAATTTTTCCGGGGTACACCAATGATCGTTCAAGCAATGGTCATTTATTATGGTTCGGCGTTAGCGTTTGGGGTTGATATGGATCGTTTATATGCAGCGGTGTTCATTGTTTCTATTAACACGGGGGCTTACATGTCAGAAATTGTTCGTGGTGGGATTGTCTCAATCGATAAGGGACAATTTGAAGCTGCCCAAGCGATTGGAATGACTCACTTTCAAACGATGTATAACGTCGTACTTCCGCAGGTTATTAGAAATATTTTACCGGCAACTGGGAATGAATTTGTTATTAACATTAAAGATACGTCAGTTCTTAACGTGATTTCTGTTTCTGAATTATTCTTCCAAACGAAATCGATTGCTGGGAACAATTTTAGATATTTTGAATCGTTCTTTGTGGCGTGTGTGCTGTATTTTGTCATGACCTTCACAGTTACGAGAATTTTACGATGGATTGAAAGAAAGATTGATGGTCCTGAGGATTATATTTTGATGGCGAATCAAATGCAAGTGGAAACGCCTGAGGATATGGCGCGGCGTGCGCAAAATCATAATGGAAACCGATAGTAAAGGAGGGATTGCGAGTTGGAAAAAGTAATTGAGATTCAGCATTTGAACAAGGCATTTGGTTCGCATGAAGTATTAAAGGATATAAATTTCTCCGTAAATAAGGGCGAAGTGGTTTGTATCATCGGTTCATCTGGTTCAGGAAAATCAACCTTACTCCGTTGTGTCAATCTCCTTGAAAAGCCAAGTGGCGGTCAAATTATATATCATGGGGAAGATATTTTAGACGATAAGCATGATGTTTACGAATACCGTAAAAATCTAGGAATGGTGTTCCAGCACTTTAATCTTTTTAATAACCACAATGTCTTAAATAATTGTGTCGTTGGACAAATAAAAGTATTGAAGCGCTCGAAGCAGGATGCCGAAAAAGTGGCAATGAAATATTTAACATTGGTGGGAATGGAGCGATTTGTTAACGCTAAGCCGAAGCAGTTATCGGGTGGACAAAAGCAGCGGGTGGCAATAGCTAGAGCTTTGTCGATGGAGCCTGATGTCATGCTATTTGATGAACCGACCTCAGCGCTTGATCCGGAAATGGTCGGAGAGGTTCTAAAGGTTATGAAGGACTTAGCTCAATCGGGCTTAACGATGCTCATCGTTACCCATGAAATGGAATTTGCCCGTGAAGTCTCAGACCGTGTCGTGTTCATGGACAAAGGTGTCATTGCCGAAGAAGGTCCTCCAGAACAGATTTTTAACAACCCTACTGAGGAACGGACAAGAGAGTTTTTGAAGCGGACATTAAAAGCATAGAAGTTTACCAAGGGGGTTATCCATTAAAATGGGTAACTCTTTTTTTTACGATGGGTGTGAGGGCGGATGACCCGGTAGAGGTCGCTATGGAACAAAAACAAGAAGAAATTAGCTAGAAGTGTCCCATAGAGATACTCTATGTGCCAAAACGAAAGGGAAATTGGCTGGAATCGTCCCATAGAGAGTCTTTATGAGCCAAAACGAAAGGAAAATTGACTAGAATCGTCCCATAGAGTTGCCCTATGAGCCAAAACGAAAGGGAAATTGGTTGGAAGTGTCCCATAGAGATACTCTATGTGCCAAAACGAAAGGGAAATTGGCTGGAATCGTCCCATAGAGAGTCTTTATGAGCCAAAACGAAAGGAAAATTAGCTAGAAGTGTCCCGTAGAGATGCCCTATGAGCCAAAACGAAAGGGAAATTGGTTGGAAGTGTCCCATAGAGATGCTCTATGAGCCAAAACGAAAGGGAAATTGGTTGGAAGTGTCCCATAGAGTTGCCCTATGAGCCAAAACGAAAGGGAAATTGGTTGGAAGTGTCCCATAGAGTTGCCTTATGAGCCAAGAGGAAAGGGAAATTGGCTAGAAGTGTCCCATAGAGATGCCTTATGAGCCAAAAGGAAAGGGAAATTGACTAGAATTGTCCCATAGAGATGCCTTATGAGCCAAAACACTATGAAAAATTTCACTAAGTGTCTTATAGAGTTGCAGTATGGGACAATGCACTATGAGGATAAGCAAAAAGTGTCTTTTAGAGAAGGTTTCTAGAGTTTACTTACACCTTGCGCCCTACATATCTTTTCATAAAAATGTAATATAATAGAAGCTTAGGAATACGTAATAGTATAAAGACGAGAAAACGAAACAATGAGGGATTTCTTATGAAAGAGGAGTTAATGATAAAAAATGAAACAAGCTATATAGTCGCAGAGCAGAAGGCTGCTCATTATTTCCAATGTCTGAAGGAACAGGTTATGCAAAAATCCTATATTCAGACCTTAACAAAAGATATCCACTCATGGAAACACAGCCATCTCCAAAAAATTCCTTTAATGTCCTTATTATCAAAAGGGATAGGGGAAGCAAATTCTGATGATTATCAGCTTTATATACAGTGGCTTAATTATCGGGGGAAATTGGATAGCTATCTAGAACGAAGTATAGCTTACTTATTTATGCGAGACCTTGGGAAGGAATTGAATTCACCTGAAACCCAAGCACGCGTCAGTCAGGTAGCAGCATATTTGAAGAAGCAACTGACACAACCTCAAAATAAAGAAAATCGCATCCTAAAAGAACCCTTCAGCATGGTGTCCATGTACCGGAAAGCACAACAGGACGGCGTTGAATTATCCTTTAATTGGTTAATGGGTAAATTAAAGACGGTATCTATGCAAATTCCCGAGGGATTGGATCCCGTCCATGCACAGCGGAAGTTGATAAAAATCATTGGCGGTGTTTACATTCATGCCGTTGAAGAAATGGACCCTCAATTAACGCCAGAACAGCGGGCAAGAAAGCTTGATGAGGCGGTTCGGCTTGGATATTGCTATGGTTTGACCTACCCCTTCATAGATGACCTATTAGATTCCCAAGTATTAACAAATGATGAAAAGCCACAGTACTCTGCGATGATTCGTTCGGCTTTAACAACGCGTATTGTGCCTGCATTGGCTGACTGGCCAGGCTTAAATGCAGACTTACTTGGCTTTATCCATCGTGAGCTGCAGCAAGCTTTTGAATATATAAAATCTCATCTGCAAGAAGTTCAATTGGATTCATTTTTCGAACAAGCCTATGTGTTCTTTCAAGCTCAGGAATTTGATCGCAACAAGAATTTAGCTAATCCGAACTATAGCGATGAAGAGCTGTATGTACCAATCATATTAAAATCGTCAGCGTCTAGATTAATTGCTCGTTCTGTACTAAGTGCCCCAGAGGATAAGGGGTTTGAGCAGCGAACCTTTGCGTATGGAATATATAATCAACTTGCTGATGATTTCACGGATATGTTTAATGACCTGGAGGCCGGAGCTGTTACACCATTTACCTACTATATTACACATCATGAAACCCGCTCCGATTTAATCAATCCATATGAATTATATTGGACCGTTATCTCCTATTTAATCCACCATGTTTACCAATCAGATTCCAAGGTTCGTGAGGTTATTTTAGCTCGGGCAATCAATGGATTGAAGCGGTTTAAAGAACGGAATGGAACCGAGAAGTATCAGGAAGTGATGGAGCTATTTTTCTCGGGAAGCCCAAGCTTTCGCAAGCTAGTCCAAACCATGGTAAATAAGGCTGTCGATATTGATTTCTTTGACAAATTGCTCCGAGACCACATGATTACGATTTTACAAAGAGAGCGTACAGAGCAGGAGCAATTTTTTGATAAAATAAAGACCGTTCGAGCTCAGATTAATCATTTGTTAAAAATCGAGCAAAATGGGGCTGATGCCTTGCTTGCGGAGCCAATTATCGATGCGGCAAATTATAGTCTTGAGAGTGACGGGAAACGGTTAAGGCCGATCATGACTTGGGTAATCGGGGTGGAGGAATATGGACTAAATGAATCTGCCATCATTCCGCTATTGAAATCATTAGAGTACATGCATACAGCGTCACTGGTCTTTGATGATTTGCCAGCACAGGATAATGCTTCAATTCGGCGTGGGCGACCAACCCTTCACAAAGTTTACAATACGGCGATAGCTGAATTAACAGGTTTATTTTTAACGCAAAAGGCTGTTGAGGAGCAGGCCGAACTGCAGGGCTTTGCCGCTGAAACGGTGCTGAAATTAATACATTATTCTGCTCATACTGTAGGCGATATGTGTCGTGGCCAAGCAATGGACCTCTATTCAAAGGGGAAGTGGTTGACGGTTGATCAGCTGAATGAGATGTGCTTTTATAAAACCGGAATTGCCTTTGAGGCCTCATTAGTCATGCCGGCTATTCTCGCAGGCGTAGAGTCGGCTGAGCTTAATGCTTTGAAAACTTTTGCCCGTCACGCAGGAATCGCCTTTCAAATTAAGGATGATTTACTCGATGTTGAAGGGGAACTCAGTCAGTTAGGGAAACCTATAGGTAACGATGCGGCAAACAATCAGTCGACTTTTGTGTCGATTCTCGGTGTGGATGATGCCAAAAAAGCTATGTGGGAGCATTATTGTTTAGCCATTGAAACGTTGGAGAGTGTGCCGAGAAATACTACGTTTTTTAAGCATTTAATGAATTACATTGTGAATCGAGATCATTAGAGTTATTTTTTGGGGGGCAGGTGAGGTTTGCTACGTCAGTCCATTAAACATGTGCACTTAGAGAAAATTGAGTTTCTCTAGGTGCTTTTTTTGTGTTCATATCTATTAGCTTTTTGTGCTCAAGTCGAAGCGATCAAAGGACGGAACGGTCACGTAGCCGAGCTCTATGTGCCCAAACTGTAGCGACAAACCTCGAAAAGGTCACGTAAACGAGCTCTACGTGCCCAAATTGAGTCGCCAAACAAAAAAACGGTCACGTAGCCAAGCTCTACGTGCCCAAATTGAGTCGCCAAACAACAAACCGGTCACATAGCCGCTCTCTACGTGCCCAAATCGAAGTGAAAAACCCCGGACCGGTCACGTAGCCGCTCTCTATGTGCCCAAATCGAAGCGAAAAACCCCGGACCAGTCACGTAGCCGCTCTCTATGTGCCCAAATCGAAGCGAAAAACCCCGGACCGGTCACGTAGCCGCTCTCTATGTGCCCAAACCGAAGCGCCAAACACCAAACCGGTCACGTAGCCGCTCTCTATGTGCCCAAATCGAAGCGAAAAACCCCGGACCGGTCACGTAGCCGCTCTCTATGTACCCAAATCGAAGCGAAAAACCCCGGACCGGTCACGTAGCCGCTCTTTATGTGCCCAAATCGAAGTGAAAAACCCCGGACCGGTCACGTAGCCGCTCTCTATGTGCCCAAATCGAAGCGATAAACACCGAAATGGTCACGTAGCCGCTCTCTATGTGCCCAAATCGAAGCGAAAAACCCCGGACCGGTCACGTAGCCGCTCTCTATGTGCCCAAAACGAAGCGAAAAACCCCGGACCGGTCACGTAGCCGCTCTCTACGTGCCCAAATCGAAGCGAAAAACCCCAGACTGGTCACGTAGCCGCTCTCTATGTGCCCAAACCAAAGCGCCAAACACAAAACGGTCACATAAAAGAAGTTTGAATAACAGCATCTATAAATATTTCCTAAGGGAATAATAAGCAAGCTCAAACAGAAACTAAAATTGCTACAGAGATTCAGTTCGTTAATAAGGTTTTGATAGTGAAAACCTGTTACAATCAAGACAAATGGCGAAAAGGGGATAGTATGATCAAAAAGCAATTAGTAGTGGAGCAAGGCTGGAACTTTGATAACAGCTATGCCAAGCTCCCCAATACATTTTATACAAGTCTTAATCCGACACAAGTAGCTTCTCCAAAGCTGGTGATTTTCAACGATGCATTAGCAGCAGAACTAGGATTAAACCAACAAGAGTTGGAGGGAAAGGTCGGAGCGGAAATTTTTGCTGGAAACATCATTCCCGAAGGTGCTGCTCCGCTTGCTCAAGCATACGCTGGCCACCAATTTGGCCATTTTACACGATTAGGTGACGGGCGGGCACATTTACTTGGCGAACATATCTCGCCTTCGGGGAAACGATACGATATTCAGTTGAAAGGCTCAGGAAGGACACCTTACTCACGTGGGGGTGACGGTCGCGCCGTCCTAGGTCCAATGCTTCGCGAATACATCATAAGTGAAGCGATGCATGCGCTCGGAATTCCGACTACCCGTAGTTTGGCGGTCGTTACCACCGGCGAGGAAGTGATTCGTGAAACAATCTTACCTGGTGCCGTATTAACTCGGGTTGCAGCGAGTCACATCCGTGTAGGCACTTTTCAATATGCAGCGGCTTGGTGCTCTGAAGATGAACTACGCAAACTTGCGGATTATACAATCCAGCGTCACTATCCAGAGCTTGAAGGTGAATCGGAGTCAAACCGATATCGGCGCCTGCTTCAGACGGTTATTCAACGCCAAGCGGAGTTAATCGCCAAATGGATGCAGATTGGATTTATCCATGGTGTGATGAACACTGATAATATGACAATAAGCGGTGAAACAATAGATTATGGACCGTGCGCTTTCATGGATATTTATGATCCTGCTACTGTGTTTAGTTCAATTGACCGTGATGGGCGATACGCTTATGGGAATCAGCCATATATTGGTGGATGGAACCTCGCCAGGTTTGCTGAAACATTGTTGCCGTTATTACATGCTGATGAAAATAAAGCGGTGGAAATCGCACAGGATGAGATTTCAAAGTTCAATGAGCTATTTAGTCAAAATTGGACAAAGGGTATGCGAGCAAAATTAGGCTTATATAGAGAAGAAACTGGGGATGAGGCACTAATTGAAGGCATCCTTAGCCTAATGAAAAAGCATCGTGCCGACTTTACCAATACGTTTCGCTCGTTAACTTATAATCTGCAGAGTGAAGCGATGTTTGGCAGTTCAGATTTTGGCAAATGGCATGAACAATGGCAAACGAGATTGGAGAAGCAACAGGAATCAAAACAGGATGTACAGCGGTTGATGCGAAGCGTAAATCCGGTCGTCATCCCTCGCAACCACCGAGTTGAGGAGGCATTAGAGGCTGCAACGAATGGTGATTACAATGTGATGATGAAACTGTTGAATGTTTTGACTCGACCTTATGAGTACATCGCCAATCATGATGAATATTGCCAATTGCCCGCACCGTCAGCACGACCTTATCAAACGTTTTGTGGTACTTAATCATGTCCGTGAGCACCTTTTAATTTAGGTGCTTTTTTATGCATGAACATTTTATAATTATTATTTTTTAAAAAATATTAAAATAGAACTATGCAATAAGAATGGCTATGAGTATAAAATCAACAAACTGAGGAGGAATGGTCATTGGAAATTGGAATTAGTACGTTCGTAGAAACAACACCTGATGTTAAGACAGGCAAGGTCATCAGTCATGCTGAGCGCTTGCGTGAAGTAGTTGAAGAAATTATCTTGGCAGATAAAGTGGGATTAGATATTTTCGGTGTTGGGGAGCATCATCGTGAGGATTTTGCAGCTTCCAATCCAGCAATCGTTCTCGCAGCAGCTGCACCGCAAACACAACGAATTCGCTTAACTAGTGCGGTTACCGTGTTGTCTTCAGCGGACCCTGTCAGAGTGTTCCAGGATTTTGCCTCGCTTGATGGGATTTCAAATGGAAGAGCAGAAATAATGGCAGGAAGGGGCTCCTTTATCGAATCATTTCCGTTGTTTGCTATGATTTAAAGGATTATGATGAGCTATTTGAAGAAAAGCTAGAGCTATTGTTGAAGCTACAGGAGTCTGAGGTCGTTTCCTGGCGTGGCGGACACCGTCCACCGATTCATAACCGGGGTGTTTATCCTCGGCCAGTTCAAGATCCATTGCCAATTTGGATTGGCAGTGGCGGTAACAGTGAATCGGTCGTTAGGGCTGGATTGCTAGGACTTCCGTTGGTATTGGCTATCATTGGTGGCAGTCCGGTTCGCTTTGCTCCTTTGGTTAAACTTTATTATCGTGCCGCGGAGAAGGCAGGACATGATATTACGAAATTAAAGGTTGCGTCACATTCCCATGGTTTTGTCGCAGAAGATAATGAGACGGCTGCTGATAAATTTTTCCCATCCACTCAGTATGTTATGAATGTGCTAGGTCGGGAACGTGGTTGGGGCCATTATGATCGATCGAGCTTTGATGCAGCGCGCAGTTTTGATGGTGCTTTATATGTAGGTGATCCGCAAACCGTTGCAGCAAAAATCATCCATCTTCGCAAGGAAGTGGGGATCACAAGATTTATGCTTCACGTGCCAGTCGGATCAATGCCTCATGCGGAAGTCATGCGGGCGATTGAACTATTAGGAACCGAGGTAGCCCCAATTGTCAGGGAAGAAGTGGGGAAATGGGAAGCTGAGCAATGATTGAAGGGGTTAATTCATAGGGACAATCTCCCTGTAAAAATCCGGAAAAGTGTCCCTGTGGATTCATAAGGACACTTTTCTTTAAAAATAAAGCAGAAGTGTCCTTATAAAAGCTTCATACGGACAAAACATCTCGAAAATTCCCCTGAATTGTCCCTTATATTCTAAAAAAATGTTAATCACGAATCCGCCTTATTAATAAAGACGAAAATACCACAATCCACAAACAGCCAATTACCATTGAAATCCTCTCGAATAAGCCACCAGGTCCGCCAACAAAAGTCTCAGTAAAGTCCAAAACCACAAAACCAACACATATTATAATACTCAAAAGGATGAGAGACCCAGAAATAATCGAATAAACCGAAAACCACTTGGAAAACCGAAAAGCCATCACAAAACAGGTAGCGATTAACGCCTCAAACATCACAAAGCTGCTAATGAAATGAAAAATGCCTATTAATGAGAGATGAGCCTGAGTTTCTGGAGGATAATCCAACATAGGGTCAATGACAAAGACACCACATAATAATAATCCAATTCCTAGTAATAAGATTAGTCTTGGTCCCCAACTAGTACGTTTACCACGTAAGCATTTTCTTGCTAAGATTCCTAAAAAAGTAATATTAATCCCCATAACAATTAGATTAACAATTCCAATCCAGCCTCGTTCACCCAGGCTCAAATGACTAATCCAATGATAGTATGGATCATAGTCTGGTCGAGTTGCTCCATCAATTAAAAACACAGTTACAAAGAATATTGGACTTAAGATTCCGCAAATAAAAATAGCGGGAGCTAAAGTGCTGGATTTCATTAATACCACCCAGACCGTTTTTATCTTACCTTTCCCGGATATTCTCGATTCGATTCATTAACCTCGTGTTTCCAATTGAAACCAAAAGGATTATGGATGTATCACAACAGGCGTACCATTCGGAACAATTGAAGCCAATTCCTCAACATCTTTGTTATACATACGGATACATCCCTTCGAAACAGCCTTGCCAATTGAACTTGGATCATTGGTTCCGTGAATTCCGTAGCTTTCTTTTGATAAACTTAGCCACATTGTTCCGTAAGGTCCACCTGGATTTGGGGCTCTATTTACGATGATAAAATTCCCTGTCGGAGTGTTATGGAGCATTCGCCCGACCGCTATAGGATATTGTTTTTGTAGCACGCCATTCCTAAATAATTTAAGCCATCGTTGATTAACGGAAACTTCAATTCGATATGGGATAGAGTTTATTGGTGGGAAGCCTGGAATCTCAATTTGCTGACCAGGGTAGAGGGAATTTGGATTTATTGAAGGATTGGCTCTTATTATTTCAGACAGCGGTGTCCGGTAATCTCTTGAGATCTGATAAAGTGTTTCACCTGTCTTAACTATATGAATCAATGAAAACACCTCCATTGATTTTATTTGATATGTTCATTTTATAAAAATCAACAAGAGAAGGTGCAAAGCTATAATTAGGTCAATGTTTTGAAATCCCAATCGAAGGGCAAGAGTTTGTTTCCATAAACGGTGGTCCACAATAATGAAAAAAGGATAAAAGGAAATGTATGATTTCAACATTTCCCTTTATCCTTTTTATATTTCGCTTAAAGCACTTTCAGGATCGTGAAAACCGTGATAATCTTCGCCCTCAGGTTCATCTGTTTCAATAGTCCAGTCAGCCTGAGCAGGTGCCAATTCACCGTTATGATTTTTTAAAAAGGGAGCATGAATGTGATAAGTTCTGCCTGCCTTTTTGGCTGTAAATCCAATAAAATACTGATTACCAGGTCCCTCCTCCTCATATATTCCAATGTCATCTAATCCGAACTTATTAATGTAAGTTTGGAAGGATTGCTGCAAATCGGTGATAATTTCTTCCCTCGATAGAAATTGCATCCACTTCACTCCTCAAGTATTCAATCATACCCATTAATATGGCTATTTTTCATAAAAATAATCGCTATGAAATCGGAGGGCAAAGCAAAGACTATACTAAGCAAAGAATAATAAGTGTCCAATTAGAAAAGAGTAACGAGAAAAGTGATACGTCCCTCGTTACTCTTTTTTCAGCTTTAGCTATAATGAAACAGTTTCCTCTGATGAAGTTTGGGCTAAACGCTGTTTTCGTGATTTTTTAAAATAAAGCATTTCATAAATACAAGGAATAACTATTAGTGTTAATAGCGTTGCCATCGCTAAGCCGCCAATTACGACAACTGCTAAGCTTTGTGAAACTAGGCTTCCGGCTGCCGCCTGTTTAAACAGCAATGGAAGCATGGCGCAGATGGTTGCTACTGCAGTCATCAGAATTGGTCTCATTCGTGTGGATGTTGCTTCGATAAGTGAATCGCGAATGGTCATGGTTTGTTCGTTTTGCTTCACGCGATCAAGTAAAACAATGGCGTTAGTCACAACAATTCCAATTAACATTAACGCACCTAATAGGGCGGTAATGTCCACAGAGATTCTGCTGACGATGATTCCTAGCACTGCCCCAATTGCTGCAAGCGGAAGTGAGAACAAAATAGCAATTGGTGTTTTAATTGATTTAAAGGTGATGACCATGATTAAGAAGACAATCCCAATCGAAACAAGCATGATAATAAATAGATCAGTGAAATCATCAGCTTGTTGCGCACTCGCACCACCGACGATTACTTCGACGTCGTCCGGGAGGTCAATTCCTTTTTTATCTTTCATATCTCCGAAAATTTCTAAATTGATCTTTGTTGAGATTTCCGATAGTTTGGCAGGGTCAACTGCCGCTGTAACTTGCAGATATGTTTCGCCGTCCTTATGGAATTGATTGGTTGAGCTTTCTTCGCTTTGTAAGGTGGCTATTTCAGAAACTGGTGTCATACCTGTTTCAGTCATGATTGGAATATTTCTAAGGTCATCTGGTGTATTTGTATCAAGAAGTGGCTCCAAGACAACTGCTGTTTGATTTCCATTTACGTTAATTGTGCCAAGTGGAGTGGTGTTAAGCATAACACCAAGCTGTCCGGCGATTTGCTCGGTATTTCCTTTAGTAGGATCTACTTTTAAAGAGTAAACCGTTTTCTTCTCATCTTGGTTTGTTGTTACCTTCTCAATGCCCTTTATATCGGTTATTTTTTCTTTAACTGTGTTGGCAACCTTTTCAAGTGCAGCTTGATTTTCTCCAATCACATCGATCGTAATATTGGCTCCGCCCCCACCCATCATAAATGATGCGGAAGCAACCTCTAAAGCAGCACCTGGATATTGATCCTTTTCCTTTTCAAGCTCCTCCAGCACCTTGTCGGTATCATCTTTATCCTTTAATAAAATACTAAAGGATGCTTCGGTTGGGGAACCAATCCAGCCATATTGAGCAGAATCAGCTGATGAACCTAATTGTGTATAGATATCCTTTACTTCATCCAACTCTTTAATTGTTTTTTCAAATTGTAATGTTTTTTGTGTTACTTCCTCAAACGGTGTTTCATTTGGATAGCTTAATGTTGCGTATACATAGTCAGCTGATGAGTTGTCAACGGCGCCCTTAGGTATTGTAAAATAAGCACCAATGGAACCGGCGAATAATAGTATTGAAATCGTAAAGACAGCCCACTTATGATTCAATGACCATGTAACAAGCTTCGGAAAGCGAACAGCAGGCTTGTGCTCTGGCATTTTTGTATTTTTCATTAGTCCGGCACTCATTAATGGAACCACTGTCAAAGCAACTAATAGTGAAGCAAGCAAGGAATAAGTAACGGTAAGTGCAAAAGGTAACAAGAACTCTTGTAGACCACCATTTAATAGACTCATTGGCAAGAATACGGCAACCGTTGTTAATGTGGATGCGGTAATGGCTACTCCTACCTGTTTTGTTGCCTCAATTACCATTCCGACAGAGAATTTCTCAGTTTGCATGCGGCGGTAAATATTTTCAATAACAACAATACTGTCATCAACTAAACGTCCAACAGCTACAGCAACGCCACCGAGTGTTAGGATGTTTAACGTGACTCCAGACCATGATAATAAGATTAGGGTGAAGCAAAGTGATAGTGGAATCGAAACAATCGTTATGAAGGTCGTTCGAATATTCCGTAAGAAAATCATGATAACAATTGTTGCAAATAAAGCTCCTAGCAACACTTCTTTAATCATCGTGTGTACTGAGGTCTCGACCATATCAGCTGAAGCTACATAAATCGTTGATTCCTGCTCGTCATATTTCTTATTAATTTCTTTTGTTACCTGTTCAATTTCTTTGCTAATGGCGACCGCATTTGAATTGCTATCTTTTGTAATCGAGATATCTAGGGCATCTTTCCCGTTAAAACGACTGACATAATTGCTACTTTTCTTTTCTTCGATTTTTGCGATATCTGCAAGTGTAACATTTGCTGTTACTGGGAGACTTTTTAATTTTTCGAGACTGTTCAAATCACCAATTACCTTAATATTGCTTGTTTTACCATCGATAATTTTCTCGCCGATAGCGATAGCAGTATTCTGTCCCTGAAGAATTGCCATGACGTCTTGCAGTGAAACTTGCTTTTCAGCCATTTTATTATTATCGATTTTTACAGAAATGGCTGAGGCATCTGCTCCATAAAGCTCAACCTGTGCTACGCCATCAATGTCTTTATATAAAGGCTGGATCTTTTCTTTGAAAAATTCAATGTTTTCAGGAGTGATTCCATCTTCAAACGTAACAGCGATGTTGGATATCGGAATCATCGAGGTATTCAGCTGAGATACGATTGGTTTGGCTATGTATGGAGGCAGATTCACTTTGCCTAGCGCCTCTTGTACATCCTGCTTGGCTTGCTTCATATCGGAGCCAGCCTCAAAGAAGATATCAACTTTTGAAAATCCATCTCCAGTTGTTGAATAGGTGGATTTTTTTCCTTTAATTCCGGTAACAGCATTTTCGATTGGCACGGTTACTTCTGATTCCATCGTTTTTGAATCTGTTCCTTGCCCCATTGAGATAATCGTTACTTGTGGGTTATCAGCAGATGGAAGAAACTCCATTGGTAACCTGAAATAACTGATCACTCCCACTATGAGAATTAAGAGCGTCATTAAAGTTATTGCGGATTTGTTTTTAAAGGACCATTTGGTGAGTAAAGACACGTAATCATCGCCTCCTTGAAAGGTATAGTTGTACTAAATAATATCACGGGTACAGTGATAATTTGACTTAATTTACAAAATTTTACATATAAATTTACATCATAGCTAGCTTATGACATCATTCCTTTCTGAAAAGATATTTGGTCAAGGTGTATATCTTGTTGTTTGGCGCTCTTAGGTTTTGTCTCACTGAGCACCTTTTACATTTATTTATTTCGTGTACCAAATATTACATAATTTTCTAAATTTGTAGAGACTGAATTTTCTCTAAGACTTGAGACGTAGTTGGAAATCGTGCCATGGCTACTTTATCGTTGATACTTGTTTATTTTAAAATTGAATTAATTTGTTCGTTTTTCTCAGAACGATATAATAAGAGTGCAATTATCATGATTTTTATATATGACCTCATATTTGATTTTTTGGGAGTGTTTTTATGGATTTACAATTACATGGGAAAAACATTTTAATCACAGGTGGTTCAAAAGGGATTGGTAAAGCAATCGCAGCGGAATTTGTTCGAGAGGGGGCTAATGTTTCAATTGTTGCGCGTGACCTGAAGGCTTTGGAGGACACTCGGATCGAAATGGGTGGGAATGTTTCCATTTTTCAAGCGGATTTAACTAGAGCGGTTGAGCGTGAAAAGCTGATGGCTAATTATATAAGTGAAAAAGGAACAATTGATGTGCTTATTAATAATGCGGGTGGCAGTAATGGCGGTAATGGGGCTGAAACGGCAATGGAGTTGTTTTATGAAGCAATGGAGCTGAATTATTTCTCGGCTGTCCACATGAGTAAATTAGCAGCAGAGGTGATGAAGGACGCAATGAGTGGCGCGATTATTAATATCACTTCGATTTTTGGTCGAGAAAGCGGTGGAAAGGTGACCTACAATAATTCCAAAGCTGCGTTAATCAGTTTTACAAAATCGTTTGCTGATGAGATGATTCCTTTTGGAATTCGCGTTAATAGCGTCGCGCCAGGGAGCATTCTTCATGATACAGGTAACTGGAAACGGCGTCTTGAGGCAGATCCTGAGGGAATTGGTCAATTTGTTAAAAACCAAATTCCAGCTGGTCGGTTTGGGACAGCCGAGGAGGTCGCCCATGTCGTTACCTTTTTAGCATCACCGAAAGCATCATGGGTGGTTGGTGCTAGTATCAACGTTGATGGCGGCCAATCGAAAATGAATTTTTGATAAATAAAAACTCATCCTCGGGCAAAAGGATGAGTTTGTTTATATTCGTTCAGCTCCAGCGCCTAGGGGGCTTCTGCTTTTGTTTTTTAACCGTTAACGTATGCGATAATACCTTCTTCGTCATCTAATACGAGTTCAATTCCTGCGAATGGGTCGCGGTTTAAATATTCATCAAGCCACAAACGTAAAGCCTCGATGATATTTGCGGCAATTAGGATTTGCTCGCGTCCGTCTACCCACGCCTCAGCAGAAAAGCCGTAATCATCGTCAAACATTAATTCCACTTCAACTTCTTCAGGCTTTACTTGTTTTTTGCGGGATACATAAACGCATAATGCATTGATGATATCCTGCTCAAAAATGACTAATTTCTCCATTGATTAGCAGCCTCTTTTTTCTTCTTATCCTTAATCATTGTGTAGATTTTACGGATAATACTAAAGAGAATAATAATCGCAAATACGTTAACCATCAGACCAAGAATAGAGCCAAGCAAGCCCATGCCACCAAATAAGCTACCAAATAACAAACCAGCGAGTCCACCGAGCATAAGCCCTTTCATCAGTCCGCTTGGTTTAAACTTCTTCGCACTAGAAGTTGTTGATTTTGTGCTGTTTGTGTTCGTGTCTTGCTTTTTATTTTGAAATAAAGAATTGTTATTTTTAGTTGTACTGTTGTTTGTGTTAAAGCTTCTCTTTCCTGATTTATAGCCTTTTGCCTCGACTGTTGTTGTTTGATCTTGGAAAACGATGTTTCCGACAGGTGAGAAGATTAACGCTGCTGTCAGAACGGCTGCTAGAAATTTTTTCAATGAATATTCCCTCCATGCTTTTTAATAAAAATAATTGAAAGTTGTCTACTAGTAATCTAGTAAGATTCACCTTCAAAACTAGGTTTGCAATGTATTTACGTTTTGGAACAATAAAGGTTTCATTTTTTTGCAAAAAAATGAAAACGTCCCAGAGAGGATTCGAACCTCCGACCTACAGTTTAGGAAACTGTTGCTCTATCCTGCTGAGCTACTGGGACATAAATTTTATTATAAGACTTTTGGAGCAGATGGTCAAAATAATGAATCGATCGTGTTTTGAAAAAATATAACCAATTTGTATGCAAAGCGCTTGATTTGAGAAGGATATTAGGAGAACAGGAGGGATTCAGGTGAGCTTAGAAGTATTTAATGGAAGCAATGGTGGAGAAATGGATAATTTAGAGGATGTAATAAAGCATTCCATCGAAATCGAAGAGGATTTAATGAGAACTTATTTAATTACGGCTGAAAGAATCCACGATGATGCCGAGCTAAAGGAACGCCTCGAAAATTTTGCGCAAGGAAATGCCAAACGTACGAAACAGTTAATGGATGAGTTAAAAGAATTAAAACAAAAATAAACGAAAGCTGAAGGGATGAACGGATCCCTCAGCTTTTTTTATGGATAATCGTAATTGTCAGATTTTGAATGCGATTTTTTAAAATATTGTTATAGCGTTATATTATGCTAATATGATAATATGGTAATATGTTAACGTACTAAAGCAAATCGAACTAATCATAATTTTATTAAAAGGTGGTAGTCATACTAATGAAGCGTTTGGCGATTATGTTATTTTCTCTCGTAGCAATCTTCGGACTCCTTGTGGGATGTTCAGATTCCGATTCATCTAAGAACGGTGATAAGGATAAAGGCGAAAAAATAGTAATTGGAATTGATGATGCATTTGCACCAATGGGTTTCCGTGATGAAAAGAATGAAATTGTTGGCTTTGACATTGATTACGCAAAAGCAGCAGCTGAAAAAATGGGCGTAGAAGTTGAATTTCAACCAATCGATTGGAAAACGAAAGAGTCTGAGCTTAGCTCTGGACGAATTGACTTAATTTGGAACGGTTACACTATTACTGACGAACGTAAAGAAAAGGTACTTTTCACAAAGCCTTATTTAAAAAATGATCAAGTTGTCGTAACTTTAGCTGACTCAAAAATTGAGAAGCTTGCTGACTTAGAAGGAAAAGTGGTTGGTCTTCAAGCGCTATCCTCAGCGGCTGATGCATTAAACGCAAATCCTATTAACGAAAAAATCAAAACCGTAACAGAATTCAAAGATAATGTCCTAGCATTAAGCGACTTAAAATCAGGTCGTATCGATGCAGTTGTCATTGATGAAATCGTCATTAATTATTTCATGACAAAAGAAAATGAAAAGTTCAAAGTAATGGATGAAGCACTTGCACCAGAGGAATATGGAATTGGTGTGAAGAAAGGCAATGAAGAATTGCTAGAAAAGCTTCAAAAAGCGCTTGATGAAATGAACGAAGACGGTACCGCAGCTGAAATTTCGAAAAAATGGTTTGGTGAAGACAAGGTTTTAAAATAATAGAAACGATGAAGCAGAACAGGATTTCCACCGGGAACCCTGTTTTGTTTTGAATGATGAGGTTAACTAAGTTCGCCTATTGGATGGCGGCTTGCCTATTTCTTTTTGGAGGAATCCTGTATGTCTTTTGATTACATTCGTACCATTCTTATGCCGATGCTTGAAGGCGCGCAAATGACGGTTCTTTTGTTCGTCATTTGTATCGTCTTATCTATTCCGCTTGGATTTATTTTAACATTGGCGGTGCGCAGCAGTATTAAGCCTTTTGCCTGGCTCGCACAAACTTATATTTATGTCATGCGTGGAACGCCGCTGTTGCTTCAATTATTGTTAATATGCTTTGGTCTGCCGATGATTCCGGTTATTGGAGAATACTTGGTGTTTGACCGATTTGTCGCAGCCTGTATCGGCTTTATTTTAAACTACGCAGCGTATTTTGCGGAAATCTTCCGCGGCGGCCTGCTAGCAATCGATAAAGGTCAATACGAAGCAGCAAAAGTACTTGGCTTTAACAAATGGCAAACAACGACGAGAATCATCCTTCCGCAAATGTTTCGAATTGCCTTACCCGCAGTTGCGAATGAATCAATCACGCTCGTGAAGGACACCGCGCTTTTGTATGCAGTTGCCGTACCGGAATTATTGCATTTCGCCCAAACCGCGGTAAATCGTGACTTTACGATTGTGCCGTTCTTTGTGGCGGGGGTCATTTATCTAGTAATGACGTTAATCTTGAGCGCATTCTTTAAATGGATCGAAAAGCGGTATACATTCCAATAAGGAGGAGGGAACAAAACATGGCGATCATTGAAGTATCGAATATGAAGAAATCGTTTGGCGACGTCGAAGTCCTCAAACAAATTACCTTTGAAGTAAATAAAAATGATGTAGTAGCCGTCATTGGTCCCTCCGGTTCAGGGAAAAGTACGATGCTGCGCGGATTGGTTCATCTCGAGGAAATAAATGGTGGAACAGTTAAAGTAGACGGAGATTACCTCGTCAAGGACGGCGTTTACTCGAAGCCACAGGAGCTAAAGCGGATTACAACAAAAATGGGGATGGTGTTCCAGCACTTCAATCTATTTCCGCATTTGACGGTAAAAGAAAACCTTGAACTTGCCCCGAAACTAGTCAAGAAGGAAAGTTCGGCTGAGATTTCTAAACGGAGCTCGGAAATTTTGCGAAAAATCGGTCTAGAGGAGCGTGCCGCAGCCTATCCTGCTAATTTATCAGGCGGTCAAAAACAACGGGTCGCAATCGCCCGCGCATTAATGATGAATCCGGAAATTTTGTTATTTGACGAGCCGACATCAGCGTTGGATCCCGAGTTAACTGGTGAGGTTCTTCAGGTAATGAAAAAGCTCGCAGAAGAGCATATGACGATGATCGTCGTTACGCACGAAATGGGATTCGCCCGTGAAGTTGCCAATCGTGTTATGTTCATGGATAACGGTGAAATCATTGAATCAGGTCATCCTGATGAGTTTTTTGTGAATCCTAAGTCGGAACGGACAAAGGCGTTCTTGCAGCGGAGTTATAAATGATTTTTTATCGTTGATTTTGAAGCACTCCAAGGTGGGGTGCTTTTTTTATGGGAGAGATTTGTGTTTTGAAAATTCACATAATGTTCATGTGAATAGCTATCTTTATTTTTATAAAATAAAAACAGAAAGGATGTGGAATATGGCTTATAAGAATCGTGAAGAATCTAAGGAATTAAAGATGTTAAGGTTATTAAATGCAAGAATGGAATTAACTACTCAAGAAAAAAACCGCTATCTATTTATGAAAAAAGGCTTTGATGGTGAGGTTCAATTCGATCAAGTATTAGAAAGGGCCGGACTCGATAATAGGTTTTATGTGCTGAATGACTTGCTATTAAAGTGTGACGGTACAATCTTTCAAATTGATTCAACGCTCATTACCCAACATTCAATCATCCCCTTTGAAATTAAAAACTCCGATGGAAATTACTATTACCAAGACAACAATTTTTATAGCTGCAAAACGAAAAGTGAAATCAAAAATCCTCTACATCAACTAGACCGCATTCAAACAATGCTACGAAAACTATTGCGTAAAAATGGATTTTCGCTTCATGTCGAAGGATATGTTGTGTTTATTAATCCAGAATTCTATTTATACCAAGCTCCCCTTGATGAACCCATTGTATATTTTCCACAATTAAATAATTTTATTAAGGAATTAAATTCGAAGCCAGACGTTCTTAATGACAGTCATCGGAAGTTAGCAGATTTTCTTTTGAAAGAGCATATTACGGATTTTCCTATAAGGGATTTACCGCGGTATTCTTGGGATTCGCTGCGCAAAGGGCTTATGTCAGCTTGCTGTGGTTCGTTGGCTGTTAATGTTAGTGGGTCTATGATGGAATGTTTGCATTGTGGAACCGTGGAAAGTGTTGAGTCAGCGGTTGTGCGGAGTGTGGAGGAAGTGCGGCTGTTATTTCCGGAGATAAAAATAACAACAAGTATAATTTATGAATGGTGTAACAAGCTGTATTCCAAAAAGGTAATTAGGAAAATTTTAATAAAGCATTTTAGCTTAATTGGATATGGTAAATGGGTCTATTATGAATAGTATGGGATGGGTTACATATGAGTTTTCTTTTATGTGCAGGATTTTTGGAGAGTGATTGGAGATAGGACACGTAGAGAGATTCTACGTACCCGAATTTCGGGGAGAGGATAGAAAATGGTCACGTAGAGAGATTCTACGTGCCCGAATTTCGGGGAGAGGATAGAAAATGGTCACGTAGAGAAGGCCTACGTGCCCGATTTTTGGGTAGAGGATAGAAAACGGTCACGTAGAGAGATTCTACGTGCCCGAATCACGGAAAGTGAGTGGAAAACGGTCACGTAGAGAGATTCTACGTGCCCGAATCACGGAAAGTGAGTGGAAAACGGTCACGTAGAGAGATTCTACGTACCCGAATTTCGGGGAGAGGATAGAAAATGGTCACGTAGAGAGATTCTACGTGACCGATTTTCAGGGAGAGGATAGAAAACGGTCACGTAGAGGGATTCTACGTGACCGAATTTCGGAAAGTGAGTGGAAAACGGTCACGTAGAGAAGGTATACGTGCCCGAATCATAGAAAGTGGATAGAAAACGGTCACGTAGAGGGATTCTACGTGACCGAATTTCGGAAAGTGAGTGGAAAACGGTCACGTAGAGAAGGTATACGTGCCCGAATCATGGAAAGTGGATAGAAAACGGTCACGTAGAGAGATTCTACGTGACCGAATCACGGAAGGTGGATAGAAAACGGTCACGTAGAGAGATTCTACGTGCCCGAATCACGGAAAGTGAGTGGAAAACGGTCACGTAGAGAAGGCCTACGTGCCCGATTTTCGGGTAGAGGATAGAAAACGGTCACGTAGAGAGATTCTACGTGCCCGAATCATGGAAAGTGAGTGGAAAACGGTCACGTAGAGAAGGCCTACGTGCCCGATTTTCGGGTAGAGGATAGAAAACGGTCACATAGAGAGAAACTATGAGGCAGTTACGACTCAATAGCGATTTTTGTAACGAGAGTAATAGAAACTAAATATTAGAGAGAAACGCGCTTGGGTGTGAATCCATGCGCGTTTTTTTGAGGAAAACTAAGTACATCTCTTCATATCCCATTCCAGCAAATTTCAAAAACCCCCTCACAAATGATAAAATTAACAGTAAATTCAGAAAAAACATTCAAAAAGGAGATCAGCATGACAAAGCCAAGGATTTTAGTTGTGGAGGACGAGGAGAAGATTGCCCGAGTTTTGGAGCTAGAGCTTACATACGAGGGTTATGAAGTAGGCAAGGCGTTGGACGGACTAAATGGATTTCAGCTGGTTCAGGAACAAGATTGGGATCTTATTTTATTGGATGTGATGCTGCCGGGCATAAGTGGAATAGAGCTGCTCCGCAGGATTCGCAGCAATGATCAATCGACGCCAGTCATTATGCTGACGGCAAAATCATCTGTTGAAGATAAAGTATCAGGATTGGACCTTGGTGCGAATGACTATGTTACTAAGCCATTTCAGATTGAAGAATTATTGGCGCGAATCCGCGTTGCCTTAAGGTTGAATCAACCCAAGCCGAAGCAACAGCAAATTGAAATAGAACAGAATTGGCTGCAAATCGCTGAATTAAAGCTAAGTGAAATGACTCATGAAGTGCAAATAATGGGAGAGTCAATCGAACTCACACCGAGAGAGTTTGATTTATTGGCATATTTGTTGAAGCATGCTCGCCAAGTCCTCAGTAGGGAACAAATCTTAAATGGTGTTTGGGGCTACGATTATTATGGGGATACAAATATTGTTGATGTGTATATTCGTTATTTAAGAAACAAAATAGACAAGCCTTACAATACGACACTTATTCACACCGTACGTGGTGTAGGCTATGTATTAAAGGATGCTTAATGCATATGAAGCTAAAGAATCGAATCAATCTTTATACAACAGTGCTATTTATCATTTTACTCATCTTTATTAATGGGTCTATCTATTTTTCTTTTAGTAAGATGATGCTTCAAAAGGAATTGGAACGGACTATGGATGAGGCGGCACGGGCAGTTAAGGGAATAAACCAAACTGAAACCCCAGTTCCACCTAAAGAGCTACTGCAGGCATATGTACCGATTAATGGGATGCTGCAAATGGTGAAAAGTGACGGTAAGCGAGGAGCGGGTGTTGTTGTACCCGAACAGCAAAGTCTCCGCGACACACCAGTTAAATTTTATCAAAAAGAAGTAAATGAAATCGTTGAAATGAATGGGATTCCCCATGCATTTGTATCTATGCCCATCGTTTGGAATGATGGAGAAGTAGTGGCGATGCAACTGACCGAAAGCCTAAAAACGACTGCTGACATGCTTGCTATGCTAAAAATAATATTAATTGCTGTGACAGTCATTGCGACGGTTCCGGTTATAATTTCATCGCGGCTCCTCGGGAATTTTATTACTCGTCCCATCACATCTATGATCATCACTATGAGTGAAATCATTGAAAGTAGTCGCTTTAAGCGAATTAGCTTGCCTAAGGAATCAAAGGATGAACTGTATCAGATGGGAAGGACGTTCAACAGGATGATCGAATTGCTAGAGATGAACTACGAGAAACAAGGCAGGTTTATCTCGAATGCTTCCCATGAATTGAAAACACCTTTAACAGTGATTGAATCTTATGCCTCTCTTTTGAAACGAAGGGGGAAGGAGCAGCCTGAGCTGTTTGAGGAATCGGTTCAGGCGATACATTCTGAAGCGATCCGGATGAAGGACTTAACGGAGCAATTACTGTTAATGGCCAGGCATGATGAACAATGGAAAATAGAGCTAGAAGATATACGGTTGACGCCGATTATCACCGAGCTGGTGCGTTCCTTTCAGAAAGCTTATCAGCGCGAAATTAAACTGCGAATTGAGGCGGAGGATTATGTAAGAGCCGACCAACAAAAGTTGAAACAACTATTATACATTTTGTTGGATAATGCCCGAAAATATAGCGAAGATTTTATTGAAGTCGTTATTTTGAAAAATAAAGAAAAGGTTGCTGTGGAAATTTGTGACCGTGGAATTGGGATTCCGCCAGCTGAATTAGAAAAAATATTTGATCGATTTTATCGAGTTGATAAAGCCCGCACTCGACAAACAGGTGGATTTGGTCTCGGTTTAGCACTTGCGAAGGAGATTTCCGAGGCAACCTGTGCAGAGCTTCAAATCGAAAGCACGGAAGGGGTTGGTACGAAGGCTAAAATATTGCTGCTGCCCGCCAATCCTCAGTAAATTCTCATTTTAAATTAGTATAGTAAACGAAAAGGAATGAGTGAGATAGGTGGGATATAAATGACTCAAATACAACCGAAACGCCTTGCGCTTATAGCAGTGGTCATAATTATTGCTGGAGTGGTGGTTTGGCAGCTTTTTACGAATCTGACCGCAGCCGAATTGTTAACGGAAAAACAAGCAAGGAGTAAAGTTGAAAGTTTATATAATGGTAAAATCGTAAAGGTTCGCGAGCAAAATCAATTATTTGTGTTTGAATTAGAACTTGATGCAGGAAGCTTTGAAGTAGAAATCAATCGGGAAACAGGGGAGATTGGTAGTTTAACAAAGCTTAATAATCAGATTTCCAAGCAACCAGAAAATAAGGGGAACAAGGAGGGGCCAACTGAGCAACAAACGGATACAAATTCTCCGCCAACGGATCATCAGGCTCAACTCATTTCTGAGGAAGAGGCGAAGGAGATCGCTTTACAGCAAATTAACGGCACAATTGATGAGTTCGAAACAAAGGATATCGATGGCGTTATTTATTATTTTGTTGAAGTGGAGCGGGACGATGGCGAGGAGGGAACCGTTCAAATTCATGGACTTACCGGAGAAGTTGTATCAATTTCCTGGGATGATTAAAACTTTTAGCCTTTTCTCATCAAATTCTCATTTTACTTTATGAGTTTCCTCATTTTCGTTGTTTATATTGTAGATAACAACAATAAAGGGGGAAAACAAATGAAACGTAAACTGATAATTGGGGTTATGACTGGATTAGTGTTGTTTGGTGGAGTTGTAGGTGTCGGTGCACTTGCAAGTGAACAAGATAATACAAAGATAGAAAGTGCAAAAAATGATATTAAGGTTAAAATTAATAAAGTTGATGATTATTTGGATGACGACCGCATTTTTGGTGACGATAGTGACATCGCAATTGAGCAAATAAAGAATGTAGAAATTACGAAGGATGAAGCGATTAAGATTGCAACAGATGATACACCTGGAGAGGTCGCAAAAGTTGAATTAGATGATGACGGCTACTATGAAATTGATGTCGTTACGGGTCAAGCAAAAGTCGAGTACAAGATTGATGCTAATACTGGTGAGATTTTATCAAAAGAGCATGATGACGACCGATATGACGATGATTGGTACGATGATGACAGATACGATGATGATCGTAATGACGACAAATATGATGACAACAACGATGATGATTAACAATATATAGATTTGAGCTTAAGCATAGCCCAGCCGAGTTGGCAGGTTATGCTTTTTTTCTCTTAAAATTAGTGAACAGACTGTAATTTTTGTAAAATGATAACGAGGAGGAGGTTGCGTTATGTTTATCGCTGGGCAAAAGGAAATGCAGCAAATGGACCGTTATACGATGGATACACTTGGTTTGCCGGGGATTGTGTTAATGGAAAACGCCGGGGCTAAAGTGGTTGATGAAATCCTAGATAGCGCCCCTTGTGAAAACGCACGAATCGTTGTACTAGCAGGTGGAGGGAACAATGGCGGAGATGGGTTTGTGATTGCTCGAAGATTAATTGATTTAGGTAGGGATGTAATTTTGTGCCTATTGGTTCCCCCTGAGCGAATTACAGGGGATGCCAAGGTTCATTTTGATGTATACATAAAGCGGCAATTACCCATTCTGCACCTTCAAGATTCCGATTTTGAAAAAATAAAGACAGAATTGCAACGTGCTGATATCATCGTTGATTGTATTCTGGGAACTGGTGTGAACGGTCCCGTTCGTGAGCCATTCAAAGCGGTAATTGAACTGGTAAATGAAATTGCGCCACAAAAATCAGTCATTTCCGTTGATATTCCTTCAGGGGTCAGCAGTGACACCGGTAAGGTTGAAGGAGTAGCGATAAAAGCGGAAAAGACGGTTACGTTTGTTTTTCCGAAGTTGGGCTTTTTCCTCCAGGATGGACCGAAGTATATCGGGGAGTGGAAAGCAGTAGACATTTCTGTGCCACCACAAATTGCTGCGGATTTAGGCTTTATTTTACCAAAATTAATCACAGAAGCACTCGTTATGCAGGCTATTCCAACTCGAACACAGCATGGTCATAAAGGTACGTTTGGTCATGTTCTAGTTGTAGGTGGTTCAAAATCATATGTGGGAGCACCTCTATTCACGGCAAAATCGGCGCTAAAATCAGGAGCAGGTTTAGTAACACTGGGTATTCCTGAGAGCATTTATCATATGGCAGCTGCTCAAAATCCTGAAGCATTATTTTTACCACTACCAGAAACTGATGGACATTTTGCTTTTTCAGCAATTGAAAAGTTGTGCGAAAAGCTACCTCAAATCGATTGCATCGCGATAGGACCAGGAATGAGCCGTTTTCCTGATGGAGAAAAGTGGATTAGGTCGTTTTTTGAAAAACTTACAGGTCAATCTATTGTTGTTGATGCTGATGCACTTTATTTATTAAGGAATGATTTTGAGTTGGTTAGACGATACAATGGCACTGTCATTTTTACCCCACATCCAGGCGAAATGGCAACATTACTTAATACTACCGTAAAAGAGGTAGAAGCAAACCGAATTGAAATAGCTAAAAACTTTGCAAAAGAAAACCAGGTTTATTTGCTGTTAAAAGGTCATCGCTCAATCATCGCTTCACCAGACGGTGAACTCTACATAAATCCACATGGAAACGATGCATTAGGTAAAGGCGGTAGCGGAGATGTGCTGACCGGTTTGATAGCGTCGTTTCTTGCTCAACGGGCACAACCGATGGACTCACTAGTAGCTGCTAGTTATTTGCATGCGAGGGCAGGAGTAGAGAAAGGAAAGGAATTATCAAGTTACGGGGTATTACCATTAGATATAATTAATGGTGTTTGTGAGCAGTTAAAAAGATTAATATATTAACCTTTATCAAGGGAGCCTCAGCTGAGGTTTCTTTTTTTTATATAGACAAAAAATTAATAATATAATAATATATATAAAATAAGTAAAACATATAAGAAAGGTCGGGATTAAAATGACCAATATGATTAAGTCGATTCCTCGTCCGCTGGTAACAACAAATCAATGGGTGATTGTGTTAAGTGTTGTTTTCACCTGGCTAACTGGCAAGGAATGGATATTGTTAATCCCGTTTGTTTCGGGACTCCTCGGTCTTTTGTTTCAATTCAATCCAATTATGAGAGTTGCTAAGCTATTTCTAACAAAGGACATTAACGCCTATGTACCAGAAGATTGGGAACAACAAAAGTTTAATCAGACGATTGCAGTCATTTGTTTAGGATTAGGTTATAGCGGCTTCTTGTTTAATATTGATCTACTTGGATATATTTTTACTGCTATGGTCGGGATTGCGGCGTCAGTTGCATTACTTGGTTTTTGCATCGGCTGCTTTATTTTGTTTCAATGGAAGCAATTCCAATATCGTCGAACACAACATTAAAAGAGGCTGGGACATAAGTATTTCAGCTAAATAAAAAACCGAACTATTAGGAAATTCTTACATAGAATTCCCAAATAGTTCGGTTTTTTTATTCTTTTTTTCAATAGGCACTACCTTGAAATAACTGTGTGCAAATTTTTTTGCACGGGAGTTTGTTAACCCGAATGTTGATTTACTTGTATTTAAAAATAAGCGGAAGAATTCCGCTTATTTTGGGAAATACCCATATTTCCCTTTAAATAACAGGAGTTTTTCCCCTTATTTCATAAAAATCACTTTATTTTGTCTTTTTGGGAGCAGTTAAGCGGAAATTCTCCTCTTATTTCGGATTAATTAGCGCCCCTTACATACAATAACGGGAAATTCTCCGCTTATTTTTTCTCATACCTTCCTGAAAATCACCAATGAATTTAAACATAAAATCATTTAGTTCTGTCCCAGCTTCTTTTAGTTAAATTTCTGAAGTCTTTCATGCACCAATTTAACTCCAGATTAAATTTAAATCCCTATACACATTTATCGAGAGATTTAAACCGCTCCGCGAACAGAGACCAATTCATTGAATCGTTCTGTTGCCGCTTTAATGTCCACCTCAAACCCTAGCTCATTCATCGTTTCGCCGATTAAACCGATTGCTTTTTCGAGCATTTCTTCGGTAGTGTTACCCATATGACCAATCCTGAAGGCTTTTCCGGCTAAATGAGCAAGTGCTCCAGCGACGACAACGCCTTTCTCAGCTAATGTTGAACGGAATGCGGCGTCATCCATTCCTTCCGGATATAAAATACAGCTTAATGTAGCAGCTGCTGCATTTTCATCAGCTAATGCCTTCATTCCGTAAACAGATAGTGCTCCTCGAACTGCGCGCCCGAAGGCCTCGTGGCGCTTATATCTCGTTTCTAAGCCTTCCTCCAAAACTAATCTCATTCCCTCATCGTAGGCGTAGATTAGGTTTACTGGTGGAGTGGCAAAATATTTCTGTGGATCGTTCATGATTGGAATCCAATTTTCGATATCGCAATAATATGCAGGAACATGTGTCAATTGCTTACGGGCAGCTAATGCAGTTTGGTTAAAAGCTACAACGGCTAAGCCTGGTGGAACACCAATCGCTTTTTGTGAGCCAGTTAAGACAATATCAATTTTTGCATGAGGAGCACCGTATTCTTTACTCATATTTTCTTCCATCGCTGCAGTAGCACAAACCCCGTCTAAAATAACCAAAGCACCATGCTCCTTTATAATAGGAACAAGTTCTTCTATATTTGCCGCTACCCCAGTTGAAGTATCAGCATGGGTGATTGTAACCGCTTTAAATTGTTGGGATGACAGTTTTTCTTGTACAGCTTCAAGTGAAACTTGTTTTCCCCATTCAGCCTGAACAACATCAACTTCGATGCCAAACGCTTCGCCAAGTTTAATAAAACGATCACCAAAATAGCCATGGCTAATGACTAATAGTTTTTCCCCGGCAGCAATTGTATTGACTAGGGCCATTTCCATCGCTACTGTTCCCGAACCTGCAATTACAAATACTTCTCCGTCAGTTTTGAACATATCCTTTGTTTGCTTAATAGCATTGCGATAAACCGCTGCAAAGCGAGGGTCTGTGTGACCTAAAGTTTCTTGTGCCAACGCATCGTAAATCGAGTCAACAACAGGTGTTGGTCCAGGTATAAGCAACAGTTCTTTTTCCGTCATATATTATCCCCCTAATTTTTTTACCATAATAAAAAGTAACCATTTCTAAAAATAGGCACAATAAACATTTCGCTATACTAAAGCAAATATCCTCTTAATTCTTCTAATTTTGGACAAAATAATACCAAATTATGTATAGGGGAGAATGCAACGTCCAAATAACTTTTCTATATTAATATTATTTCTCGGCGTTAAATAGAATAAATTTCAAACATCCATACTAAATGAAAAGGAGTGTGTTTATTTTGAGAAAAGCTTTGTTGGGATTTGGGGTTGTGGTGGCAGCGTTAGTAATCATGGGCGTGATGTTAATGAACAGCTACAACAATTTTGTTGACTTGGAGGAAAATGTTAATCAGTCTTATGGTCAAATTGAAAATCAATTGCAAAGACGGCTCGATTTAATTCCGAATTTGGTGAATACCGTAAAAGGGTATGCGAGCCATGAAAAAGATGTTATTTCAGACATTTCAGATGCACGAGCAAGACTTGCAGGGGCAAAATCCCCAGAAGAGGAGGCAAACGCTAACGCTGAGCTATCAGGAGCATTAAGCCGCTTATTGGTTGTTGTTGAAAATTATCCGGATTTAAAAGCAGACAAGCAGTTTACACAGTTAATGGATGAATTGGCAGGTACGGAAAATCGAATTTCCGTCGCAAGGAAGGATTATAACGATGAGGTAGCGATTTATAATAAAAAAGTAAAAAGCTTTCCTGGAGTAGTAGTGGCCGGTGTTACTGGCTTTGACGAGAAAGAATATTTTAAAGCAGATCCAAAAGCGGAAGAAGCTCCTGAAGTGGATTTTGGAGGAAATGAATAATGATCGGGTTGCGGTTCTTACGTGGAATCGTCATGCTCAGCATTTCTTTGCTTCTTTTTGGGGGAATAGGGCAGGCTGAAGAACTAAACATACCAGCACCGGTTGGAGATATTTACGTTCAGGATTTTGCCAATATATTAACAGCTCAGGAACGTGCCGATTTAATTAACATGGGTCGAGCGCTTGAGCAGCAAACCTCTGCCCAAGTGGCAGTTTTAACAGTGGATACAACCGGAGATATTCCGATTACCGATTTTGCGAATGAGGCGTTTCGTAAATATGGCATTGGGGCAGCTCAAGAGAATAACGGAATTATGCTAGTTCTAGCATTGAGTGATCGTCAAATAAGGATTGAGGTTGGGTACGGTTTAGAGGGGCGAATTCCCGATGGAAAAGCAGGGAGAATCCTCGATCAATATGCCATTCCTTACCTTCAAAATCAACAGCCAAATAGAGCCATTATAGAAACTTATAAAATATTGGCAAATGAAGTGCTGTCTGAGTATGGACAAGAAGGATTACAAGCACCGTCAGGAGGACAAGCGCAAGTACCTGTAGCGAATCCTGGAGATGGCGGTGGGGGGATTCCTTCCTGGCTATTCATCATTATTGTTGTTGTCGTTTTGTTTCTTGATTTTAAGTTTTTCGGAGGCTTTCTTACTCACATTCTCTTGTCAATTCTAATGCGTGGTGGCAGAGGTGGTGGTGGTTCCGGCGGTGGTGGTTTTAGCGGGGGCGGAGGCGGCTCCTCTGGAGGTGGCGGTGCAGGGCGTGGTTGGTAAAAAAAGGACAAGTCTCACCGGAATTTTAATTTGGTGAAGACTGTCCTTTTTCTTGAATTAACCACTTATGGTTGTTTTTTTATGTTTAGTCTCTACAATTACCATTGTTAAGATAATGGTTCCAATCAATAGTAATTGAGGAAGGAGTGTTTCCCAGGTTGGGAAAAAACCGATTAAATCTATTACTGGAAAGTCCTTAATCAAATTGGTGCTAATCACATTTGTAAGCTGCAATGCGTGAAGGCTTACGCCTAGTATTTTAAAGGCTAATGCATAGATGAGCACTGTTGCCACTTTGAAAAATGGACCAAGTGGAATCTTTGTACTAAATTTAATAAAGACAAAAGCAAAACCCACAAGGATTAATATCGCGATGCCAATACCAGTAAGTAATTTTTCAGTTGAAATGGAGGGCGCCATTCCGGTGTAGAAGATGATTGTTTCAGCACCTTCTCTAAAAATAGATAAGAAGCTGATAAACGCCATAGACAGTACACTACCAGTAGATAATGCTTTGCCCATTTGCGAATTAATATATTTGTTCCACGCGTTTATGTTGGATTTATTATGAAGCCATATGCCAACACCGAGCATCATGAGTACCGCAATAATTCCTGTCGCGCCCTCAATGATTTCTCGATTTGCTCCTGCCATCGCTGCTGAAAAAATCGTATTGATGATAATGGCAGCAACGACACTCATAACAACTCCCAAACCTGCACCAATCCATATCCATTTCTGTTCTTTTGTTGCATTCATTTTCTTTAAAAATGCGATTAGGGCAGCGACAATTAGGAGAGCTTCAAGGCCTTCGCGTAGCATGATTAATGCTGCATCCCAAACACTGTATTGTTTCTTTTCGATTAAACTAATCTCTTGTAGATATTGCTGAATCTTAGCCTTAATCTCTTCCAAATCAGTATTCTTAGATGAAAGCTTACCAGCGAGAATTGGAATGTTATTTTCAAGCTCCGTATACAATCCGCCGTTTCTTGTTTGGATTTCTCCTTCAACAGATGGCCATACCGTTAGAAATTCTTCTAGTGATGTCGTTGCCTGTTCAGGTTCGCCATTATCAATTGATTTTAGTGCTTTTTCCAATAAGTCTACTAGAGTCTGAACCGAATGATTTTGGTTAGAAACCTGTTTTGTTTCTTTTCCATCGATAAAATCATTAATGGTTTGTGAAAGGTCCGAATAAATCCGTTCTATCTCGGAATAGTCCTTAACATCCTTTGTTATGGCGATTCGCAAGAAACCCATTTTTGTTTCAATTTGACCATAGTAATCAATGCTTTGCTCGCGGACGATTTTTTCCTTTTTAGTCCAAGTAGCAGATAGTCGTTTATACACTATATTGAGTTCTTCCTCGTCCTTTGTTGCGATCGCTCCCTCTAGGGAAGTCATGACAGGGGTAATTGCTGTTTTAAACTCCTGACGCTTCGCCTCAACGTCAACTGGATGTAACTTTTTGTCATAGGCTAAAAGTGCGTTCGATAGATTAGAAAGTTTCTCGAGCAGGAGTTTTTGATCCTTCGCATTCAAGGCTTTCTCAGCGGCTAAAAGGGAATCTATCACATCTTTTTCTTCCTTGCTGCCAGTCTTTGTGATTTTTTCCCATTCTAGTTTTAACTCTGTTATTGCTGTCTCGGCGCCGGTCCAATCTGATGCCTTTGTAACCATTATCGCTTCACCGATTCTGATGAACATTGGACCGAAATCAACTTTTTCTTCAGCAGCGAAATGGTGCATTGGTGAGATAAATATAAATAATAGAGCAAAAATCATAATGATTTTTTTCATAAATAAGACTCCTTAACTGAATAATCCTGCCCCGAGGAAGCTACCTTCTTTTATTCCTGGAAAACAGGCAAATAAAGCACTGCCACGATGAGTAACATACTCATTCATTTTATCGAGCGCACCTAGGCTATTTTGGATATTGATGAATTGACTAGGATTTTTTTGAAAAGAAATAAATAATAAACCGGCATCAAACGCACCAGTTTCTGAGTGAATTCCATTAGAATATGAAAAAGCACGACGAAGCATCCTGTCCTTCACTTGTTTAGCAAGAAATACATGGGAGTCTATTGGTACAACTGGATTACCAGCCTCATCTTTACGATCAATATCCATATCAGCAAATTCATCCGTTTTTCCAATTGGTGCCCCGCTATCTCGATGACGACCAAATGTGGCTTCTTGTTCTTTAAGCGCTGTACGATCCCAAGTTTCTAGATGCATTTGAATTCGTCTTACAGCGAGGTATGTTCCTCCTGTAAGCCAATTTTTTGAATCACCTGATTGCACCCAAACTACTGAATTCATATCCTTTGCATCATCTACATTTGGATTTACTGTTCCATCCTTAAATCCAAACAGGTTTCGAGGGGTTTCTAGTTTACCACCCATTTTAGGATAAGAATTGAATCCAGCTTGGGACCATTTCATTGTTACTTTCCCACGGCCATTGCGTATTAAATTCCGAACAGCATGGAAAGCCACCTGTGGATCGTCCGCACAGGCCTGAATACAGATATCCCCGCCGGTATAATGAGGGTCGAGCTGGTCCTTTGGAAAATGAGGTAAGTCCTGCAATTCCTTCGGTTTTAGTTTTTGAAGACCTAATTCAGGTTTTTCAAAAAGTGAAGGTCCAACACCAAATGTGAGGGTTAGATGTGAAGCTTCTAAACCTTCTGTTTCTCCAGTATCCTTCGGTGGAAGAAGAGTGTTGCTTCCATCTAGTGCTACTTCGCCATTCATGAGACGGACACTATCCTCTGTCCACGTTTTGAAAAGCTCTTTCAGTTCGTTATTAGATTTAGCGATGCAATTTAAGGAAACAAAATAAACATGCTGAGGGTTCTTGGTGGCGATGCCGGATTGATGGGCACCGTAGAAGTTGATTTTGTTTTTTGATTTAGGATTATCTTTAATATTTAAGTTAACGCCCATTGCCGATAACGCACCACCGAGACCGGAGGCGCCTAGAATAATGCCGGCGCCGCCAATCCCCGCAGTTTTTAATACATTACGTCGGGATACTTCTTTATTAAAAACGGATTGTTGTTTCATTTCTTATTCCACCACGATTGCCATTTGACTTAATGGTTCACCTAATTGATCGACTGCTTCTGATAATGCTTTAGTATCTTCTTTTGTTAATTGCTCAAAAGAAACATAGCCACCTTTGCCATCTTCATATTTTGCTAATAGGTCGTTTACTGCTTTAAATTTAGCATCCAATGTTTTTACAAGGTCAGCATCTTTCTTTTTAAGTTCTGATTTAAAAATTTCAAAGATTTTCTCTGCACCTTCAATATTTGCTTTGAAGTCGTAAAGGTCAGTGTGGGAATAGATTTCTTCTTCTCCAGTGATTTTAGAAGTAGAAACCTCATTTAATAAATCAACTGCACCAGTAATCATTAAATCAGGAGTGACTTCAACCGTTTCTACTTTGGCACGGAGCTCTTTCGTATCATTTAATAATTGTGTGGCAACTTCTTCGTAACCTTTAGTTGTATTTTCAACCCATAAACCGTACTCAATTTTATGGTAACCAGACCATTCATCTTCGCCTTTGCCTTCATCTTTAACATCAGCAAGACGTGCATCAATGCGTGGGTCTAAGTCGCCAAAGCTTTCAGCAACAGGTTCTGAGCGTTCGAAGAACATCCGTGCTGGAGCATAAAGCTCTTTCGCTTTTTCAACATCGCCTGCTTGTACGGCTTTTACAAATTCCTCTGTGCTGATGACAAATTGATCTAATTGTTCTAAAGCAAAATCCTTATATTCTTGTTGTTGTTTAGTTAAATCCGCTTTTGTTGTTGTAGATTTAGATTCATCTGTATTTGATGTTTCATTACTGCTGCAGCCAACTAATAAACTAGCAGCAAGAATAAGAGATGCTGTAATGCGAGTGATATTTTTCATACTTTATACCTACCTTTGTGAATTATCTGTTAATAACGATAATCATTATCAGTTAGGAAGTCAACTGTTTTTTTCTAACTTTTTCAAATATTGAATATTATCCCTATGAGTATAGTGTTAAAGGGGTGTAAAGGAGAAAGGCTCCTAAGTGATAATCGCTGCTGCTTTTAGCGATACTAAGACAGTGATGCTACAACCTCGTACAAAACTGGTACAAATATTGAAATATAATGACAGTCGATAATGTTTATGTAGATAATGATAGTAGTGAAAATGGTGAAATAGAGGAGGGAGTAAGAGTTTGGGGGCAGAAGTAATCATATTAATTGTTCTTATACTGATAAATGCTTTCTTTGCTGCTTCAGAAATGGCGCTTGTTTCATTAAATGACAATAAAATAAAGTTGATGTCAGACGGCGGAGATAAAAGAGCGAAGCTAGTCTTAAATCTTTTATCTGAACCAAGCCGGTTTTTAGCAACAATTCAAATTGGGATTACCTTGGCTGGTTTTTTAGCGAGTGCATTTGCAGCAGGTAGTTTCGCAAGCAGTTTTGCTGAAGTATTAGCCGATTTAGGAATCCCGCTAGATGAAGCGGCGCTGGAGACGATTTCTACGATTATCATTACGTTAATCCTTTCATATTTTACGCTAGTATTGGGGGAGCTAGTACCGAAGCGGCTAGCGTTGCAAAAGGCTGAAGCTATTTCTTTTGTTTCCGTTATGCCATTAACATGGCTATCGAAACTGACGGCACCTTTTGTAAAATTTTTAACGATGTCAACGAATCTCGTTGTTCGCTTATTCGGGGTTGACCCGAATTCTCATGATGAGGAGGTTACTGAGGAAGAGATCAGGATGATGGTCGATGCTGGTAAAGAAAAAGGGACAATTCAAGCAACAGAAAAGGAAATGATTAATAACATTTTTGAGTTTGATAATAAGACGGTCTCCGATATTATGACACACCGGATTAATATCGTCGGGATACCTGTGGATACGGATTTGCCAGGAGTCCTAAAGCTGGTGAACTGTGAAAAATATACAAGATTCCCCGTCTATGAAGAGAATATTGACCAGATCATTGGAATTATACATATGAAGGATTTACTTCAGTTTATCGAAAGTGGGAATGCTGGGAACTTCAAATTACGTTCACTGCTTCGTGAACCGTACTATGTGCTGGAATCAATCCGAATTGATTTTTTATTTAAAGATATGCAAAAAAATAAGGTACATATGGCGATAGTCTTGGATGAATATGGTGGTACGGATGGAATTGTGACGATGGAGGATTTAATTGAGGAGATTGTCGGCAATATTTTTGATGAATATGATGATCCCGAAACAGAAATCATCCAAGTCGAAGAGCTTGCTGAAGGTGTATATATAATGGATGGTATGACCAATCTTTATGAGATTGAAGAAATCCTAAAGGTGGATTTCCCTTCCGATGATTACGATACTTTAAGTGGATTTCTTATTGGTCAATTGGGGTATTTTCCCGCCCCGCAAGAGCGACCTAGTATTGAATTTGGCAATATTACATTTTTAATTGAGGAAATGAATGAAAGACGAATAGTGAAAGTGAAGGTAATCGTAAAAGATGAATGACCAGTATTATGATGAATTGCTTAATATAAAAACATGTGGAGACCAGAAAGGATTTACGAAATCGTTTCATTATCATCGCTATGAACCAACGCCATATCATGCCTTGGAAGCATTATTCCAGTATTATCCCTTAACCTCGAACGACCGGGTTGTCGACTTTGGATGCGGGAAGGGACGCTTAAATTTCTTTATTAATCATTTGTTTAATAGCCAGGTCGTAGGGATTGAAATGAACGAGGAATTTTATCAAGAGGCTATTAGTAATCGGGAACGATATTATCGTAAAAATAAACATCGAAAAGGGAACATAGATTTTTACTGCTGCTTAGCTGAAGAATATCTGATAGACCCAAGCGACAATTATTTTTACTTCTTTAATCCTTTTTCTATTCAAATCTTTAGGGTGATTGTTAATCATATTTTAGTCTCACTAGAAAGCCATCCCCGTGAGATTCATTTAGTTTTGTATTATGTTTCTGAAGACTATATTTATTTTTTAGAAAATCAAACAAACTTTGAATTAGCTAAGGAAGTCATTGTGCCGGGCTTATATGAGCGTAATCAGAACGAAAGATTTTTGATTTATCGATTATCATTCTAATATTGTTCATATTAAGTTT
Source organism: Bacillus marasmi (assembly GCF_902168435.1). Lineage (GTDB taxonomy): Bacteria > Bacillota > Bacilli > Bacillales > Cytobacillaceae > Bacillus_BU > Bacillus_BU marasmi. The sequence goes on along the minus strand of NZ_LR656168.1, from coordinate 78,679 downwards.
GGTTAACGGTGATTAAAATTGTTGAAAAGTTGTTGTCTTTGCTCCAGTTATGTTGCTTATTCTGATGCTATTCTTTAATTATTGGGATAACGTCGGAAATTGAAGTAAATCAATGACTTGGAGGTTTCGACGATGGCTACAAAAAGAAGAGAACCTAACAATGGACCTGTTATCCAGAAGGAAAAAGAGATGGTAACAAAAATGGTTCAGTTGTATTGCAAAAAGAAACACCATCAGCATGAATTGTGTGAAGAGTGCCAAGCTCTTATAAATTATGCATATAAAAGATTAGCCTACTGTCGGTTTGGCGAAGAAAAGACTGCCTGTTCAAATTGCTCGGTCCACTGCTATAAGCCAGACTACCGTGAACAAATGAAGGCGGTTATGAGATATTCCGGACCTTGGATGCTGCTTTATCATCCTGTGTATTCGGTTAAGCATTTGTTGAATAAATAATGATATTACTTTAACAAGCCTAATTCCTTCTATAGGAGTTAGGCTTGTTTTGTAATAAGCTGTTGGATCAGTTCAACTAATTTGTGCTGATTTTCATCAGCAAATACTTCGTCTGGAATCATTTCGTAGCTGCAGTTGCTACTAGTTAAGTAGCTATAAATTATCTGTGCTTCATCGATTTCGTCTCGATTCAGTTTTTTTGTTTGGTTAGAGTGATGGCTTTTTATATAAGAATTCATTACTGATTTTATCCATGTACTGACAGTCTTTGTAACCTGATTATCGAGGCGGATTTTTTCGTTTAAAAGGATTTTATTTCTTTTAATAAGAAAAAGCTTGCAAGAGGATTCCTGCAGTTGTTCTAGTACTAGGATCGTTTGATTTTCTCCAATAAAATCAATCACTTTTTCTCGATGACGTAGGAACTGTATCATTTCAATTGTATCACGTAGTTTTGCGGCCTTTTCAAATTCAAACCCATTCGCACAAGCTTCCATTTTACTTGTTAAATCCTCGAGGATCCATTCGTCCTTACCGCTTAACAGGTCGGCTATTTTATCGATTATGTGATTGTATTGCTCGAGAGCAGGACCTCCTAGACAGATGCCAATGCATAACCCCAACGAGTAGTTTAAGCAGGCCGACTTCGACTTGCTTTTACTAGGATTCGTACAGTTAATTTGATAGCTTTCCTTAAGCGCCTGAATTACTTTTTCAACCGTGCTCTTGCTTGTATATGGTCCAAAGTATAAAGAATTCTCATTCATTGATGGAGTGCTGGTTGTAGTAATTCTCCGTAACTCCGCACCATCTGGCTTGATTTCGATATATGAGTAGGACTCTGGGCTTTTCATTTTTCTATTATAATATGGCTTAATTTCATGGATCAGCTGACATTCCAGCATGAAAGCCTCAAATTCTGTATCAGTAAGAATGACGTCAAAGTCAGTTAAGTGTTTTACTAGTTTTTCAGTCTTAGGTGTGTGGTTTTTGTTGTTTTGAAAATAGGATTGAACTCTACGCTTTAAGTTTTTTGCTTTGCCAACATAAAGAATTCCGCCTGATGCATCCTTCATTAAATAAACTCCAGGCGTGGTAGGGAGTTGTTTTATTTTCTCCGAAAGCTTGATAATGAGCCCTCCCTTCTATATAGCTTGGTTGATGAATTAGGGAAATAGGAGCATAAATAAGCACTGTTATTACCCCTCAATATATTCGATAAATTTTTTGACTAATATGCTATGTGGGTGACTTTTAGAATGAATCCACCCAAAAGAAAAACTTTGGTACAAACTATAGTCTGCCAACGGTATGCTTGAGATTCTCTGACTTTCCACATAAGGGTCATCAAGTAGCATCAGACTTGATAATAAGCTAATTCCCAAGCCTTCGGCAACCGTCCTTTTGATGACTTCAGTGTTTGTCGTTGCAAACATAATATTTATTGGTCCGAAATGGCTTTGAATATATTCGCTGAGATTTTCCCAATAACGACTGGCATACATGACAAACGGATAATCGATAATATCCTTTATGGTTAATTCTTTATAAAAGGCTAAAGGTGAGTCCTGTGGCACAATGACCTTGATTCCACCTTGATAATGTAAGGATTGAAAGGCAATTTCATCCGTTAACTTCGGTTTTAAATCCGCATTAATTCCAAGAAAACCTAAATCAACCTCATGTTTCTCGATTTTTTCAATGATTTCCTTACTTTCCATTTCTAAAATTGTCATTTTTATTTGCGGAAAATCCTTTTTAAAGCGAGATAGGCTTTTTGGTAAAATCGTTAAAAACAAGCTTGATATAGTAGCGATTTTTAACTCGCCTTTGTAGCTTGAGGTAATTGCCTGGACTTCCCCTTTCATTTCGTCGACCTTTTTAAGGATTTCTAGCACCTTTTTAATGATATTCTTACCTTCTTCAGTTGGGGTTGTTCCAAACCGAGAACGCTTAAAGAGCTTAATTCCGATTTCTTTTTCCAATAAGGAGATCGATTGGCTGATAGCTGATTGAGAAACGTGCAGGTTGTGAGCAGCAAGAGACATGGATTTTGTTTCAACGACTTCCTTTATGTACTCCATCTGTTCAAAATTCATCGCTAAACCCCTTTGATCCTTTTATATAAGTGAATCTTATAATACCATTAATAATCCATGTTTTACATATCGAATAATAATACTTAAAATGAAAAATACTTTATAACGATTACAGGAGGAAGTATGGATAAAGAAAAATTATGGACAAAGGATTTTTTCATCGTATCCGGTATTAATTTCTTTGTGACCTTAATCTTTTATTTATTAATGGTCACGATTTCAACATACGCAGTCGAGAAATTTGATGCAAGTACTAGTCAAGCTGGGCTTGTCACAGGAATATTTGTCATTGGAGCACTAGTCGGGCGGTTATTCTCTGGAAGAATGATAGATCAGTTTGGCCGAAAAAAACTGCTGTTTATTGGCTTAGTGCTTTTTACTGCTTCGACTTGTTTGTATTTTGGTGCCAATAATTTATGGCTCTTACTGGTAAATAGATTAGTGCACGGAATTGCACTAGGGATGGCAAGTACAGCAACTGGAACGATTGTTGCGCAAATTATTCCGTCATCAAGGAGAGGCGAGGGAATCGGCTATTATGGATTAAGTGCAATATTAGCGACAGCCATCGGTCCGTTTTTTGGAATGTATTTAAGGGAGCATACTAGTTATGAAGTCATTTTCTGGTTCTGCCTGGTTTTAGGTGTATTTAGTTTAATTACCGCCTTTTTCCTTAAGGTCAGAGCAAACGTAACTTCAGTTAGTAACACTTCTATTCATAAAGGATTTCATTTTAGTAGTTTTATTGAAATCAATGCTCTACCAATTTCAGTTGTCACCTTTTTTGTTGGTCTTGCATATTCAGGTGTGCTTTCATTTATGAGCTTTTATGCAGAGGAAATAGATTTAATGGACGCTGCCAGCTTTTTCTTTGTGGTTTATGCGGCTGCTGTTCTTATTTCAAGACCATTTGCTGGTAGGCTATTTGATATAAAGGGAGCTAACTTTGTCATCTACCCAGTCTTAATTATTTTTGCAGTAGGAATGCTGCTCCTTAGTCAGGTCCAAAATGGTTGGACGCTGCTATTAGCAGGAGCCATTATCGGTTTTGGATATGGGAATTTTACCTCTTCAGCGCAAGCTGTTGCGATTAAGCTCACGCCACCGGACCGGCTGGGACTGGCAACCTCAACATTTTTTATTTTAGTAGACATGGCATTTGGTATAGGTCCCTACTTATTAGGATTATTTGTACCTTATACAGGCTTTAGCGGCCTTTATTTATTCTTAGTAGGTGTAATTATTCTTGCGATCATTCTTTATTATTTTTTGCATGGAAAAAAAGAAAGACAGACAATCACGTACAAGATGACATCTTAACATTATCTTAACATTTCCCCGACAGCTTCCTGAAACTTGTTCGCTACAATGAAGTTGTCAAAGAGATAGACATTAGAATTACAAGGAGATGTTATTATGAAAATGAAACAGGTTTTAATAGCTGGTGTGTTTGTAGGAGCTTTTGGATTAGGAGCTATGTTTGCCCCGATTGGAGAGCCGGCAGCGACAACAAGTAATAATCAAGTCTTGAAAGCAGTGAATACTGCAACCGAGCAAACTCCTAAAGATGATGTGAAGGGGTATACTTGCCCGATGACTGGTGAAGAAATGGGACGTGGCGGTGCTGGTATGGGTAAAGGAATGGGCATGGGTATGCAATTTGGCGGGGAAATGCATGAAACAGTCGCTGATGTGCTTGGAATGACAGTGTACGAGTTGCAAGCAGCGCGAAGTGAAGGAAAAACCATTGCGGACCTTGCTACCGAAAAAGGGATTAGTACGGATGATTTAGTAGCAAAGCTTGTTGAAGTTCGTAAAGCCAATTTAGACCAGCTTAAAAAAGAAGGAAAAATTACGCAAGAACAAATGGATAGAATGCTTACTAATATGGAAAGCAGAATGAAGGCGATGATTGAAAATGGCGGCGGTGCTAGCCCATTGAATGGTAATTGTGGTGGGAAAATGGGTCAGAATGGCCAAGGTGGTTGGTTCAATAAAAATGTAGAAAACCAACAGATTGATTAAGTTGCTTCATAGGAAATTTTCTTAAACAAAACTCTGGAGATTCTCCGGAGTTTTTTAATCGTTTAACTTGTAAATTAACGATTGGTATAATGAAGGGGAATGAGGAGGGGTAAAGGTGGAAAGAGTGATTGCAGTCGTCGACGATGAAGAAAAAATCCGCAATATGATTAAAGCTTTCTTAGTTAATGAAGGGTTTAAGGTAGTTGAAGCGGAAAATGGTGAAGTTGCTGTAAAACTCGTTAAAGATCAAACTGTTGATCTCGTAATATTGGATGTAATGATGCCAATCATGGATGGGCTACAAGCTTTACGCGAGATTCGCATGATTAGTAAAAATATGCCGATAATTATGCTGACTGCGAAAGCTGAAGAAATAGACAAGCTGTTAGGATTGGAAATGGGGGCAGATGATTATATTACGAAACCATTTAGCATGAGGGAATTGGCTGCAAGAATTCGAACTGTTTTACGTAGGAGTACTCCCGAAGACGAAACGAAAGAACTGGATGAACTACTTATTCGAGGAGAAATTGAAATCAATTTAAGTACCTATGAAGTAAAGGTGAATCGGCAAGAATTAAATTTAACTCCAACAGAATATAAAATTTTGGTTACTTTGGCGCAAAAACCTGGCCGCGTATACAGTCGCCTCCAATTAATGAACAGTGTGATGGGCGAAGCGTTTGTCAATTACGAGCGGTCGATTGATACACATGTCAGTAACTTAAGGAAAAAAATCGAGAATGATCCAGCTCATCCGGAATATATTCACACAGTATATGGGATTGGCTATCGCTTTGGTAAACAGACATGAAGCTTCAAACAAAACTGATTATCGCCTTTATTGCGATTGTGTTGTTAATGGGAATAGGTCAGTCCATATTTTTACAAGCAAGAATTGAAGCAACCTTTAATCGTTATTTGGAACAATATAATTTTGGATTCATGGAGCGGATGAAACAAAATCTCGAGCTATATTTTGAAGAAACCAGTTCATGGGAAAATGTACAAGAAACATATTTCGAAGGAAATTCAGGAATGGGTCAAGGTCACGGCATGATGATGCAAGGTATGCTCATGAATATGGCGATGGCAAATGCCGATTTATTGCTATTGGATTTGGATGGCACAGTAATTGCTGATACATCAGGAACAAGAATTGGCAATAGTGGCGAAGATGTTAATGGTAAATCGCAAGAAATAATCATTGATGGTGAACTTAAGGGGACTCTTATTCTTTATCAACATAAACTTCAAAATTTAGAGAAAGAGTTTATCCGTGCTGCTAATCTTGCCATTTTCTTTAGCGGGCTAGCAGCTGCAGCTCTTGCTGTATTGTTTAGTATTTTGATTGCTAAGAAAATCACGAAACCACTTCGTATATTAGTAACGGGTATTAGAAAACTTGGCAGTGGTGAAAAGGTAAATGAAGTCAGGATTGAGACAGAGGATGAATTTCGTGAATTAGGTGATGCATTCAATCAGATGTCGCATCATTTAGCACGAAACGAAGAAATCAGACAGACGCTTGTCGCAGATGTTGCACATGAATTACGAACTCCGTTGGCAATTTTACAGGGAAGGCTGGAGTCGATACAAGAGGGAGCCATTCAAGCCACAGAAGAAGTTATCCTTGAACTAACAGATGAGGTGTATCGATTAAATCGTTTGGTGAGTGACCTGCAGCAATTAAGTCTTGCTGAGGCGGGGAAGCTTCCTTTAAATAAACAACCTGTTAATCTAAAAAAACTGATTGTCCGAGTATGCACTCATTTGCAGTGGCTGGCAGATGAAAAAGGTATAACGCTACGATTTGAAAAAATTCCAGAAGATTGTATGGTGGAACTTGATGGAGATCGGATGGTGCAGGTTTTTGTTAATTTAATCGGAAATGCGCTAAGACACACTCAAGAAAATGGGGTAGTTGAAATAACCGTTGAGATAACAAAGGATATTATAATAAATGTAGCAGATACTGGACCGGGTATACCTGAGGATGCTTTACCATATATTTTTGACCGGTTTTATAAAAGAGATTCCTCTAGAAATCGAAATGAAGGTGGAACCGGCCTTGGACTTTCAATTGCTAAAGGATATGTTGAAGCCCATGGTGGAACGATCTCAGTAAATAGTAAAATGGGCAAAGGGACAATTTTTACAATTGAATTAAAGCAATAATAAATAAAACTAACACTCGGCAACCATTGCCGAGTGTTTTATTTAAATCTACTACTTGGAGGAGATAGTAGAATCTAACAAAATCAAGAAACTGTTATCGCTTGATTAGCTTTTGTTGGAGCTTGCGCAGGTTTAAACCAATATTTATTCGAAACTCGCGCATAATAGGCAATACTTTGCTGTTGGACGATAAAAGCAATTGTGACGATTAAGGCAGCTTCTGCACCAAATGAAGTTGCTGCCAAGCCAACGGCGATGGATAAATTTCGTAACACAGTACCATTAACTAGAGCAATTCCGTCTTCACGATTTAAAAGTGTTTTAGCTGTTATAGTACTAATTAAGTAATTTAGACCATAAAAAGCAATCAATACAATTAATGCAATCGCGATTAATTCTAGGTTGGCTAAAATCATTTTCGCTTTCATACTAATGCTAACAAAAACAACATAAAGCATACCCCAAATACTTAATGGTCCAAAATTTGGCTTGACCTTCTTTTGGAATTGCTCAGGCGTATATTTCTTCATTAGCATTTTGAAAGTAAAATGACCTAATAGCATTGGTAAAAACACAACAAGTGCAATCGTTCTAAAGGTCTCAAAAATGTTGACATCAACATATTTGCCGACCATTGCTAATAAGTACCAAGGTGTTAAAATTGAGCCGAGTATCAACCCGAATACGGTTAACTTAATCGCAGACGGAACGTTTCCCTTTTGGATTGATGTCCAGGATATTGTCATTCCGCTCGTTGGTAATAATGCCGATAATGCCAGGCCAGCAAGCATGATAGGATGGTCGTTTAAAACGAGTTTACCAAGAACAAGTGCAACTAAAGGAATAATAACAAAATTGATTACAAGTGAATAAGTAAGTACCTTCGTCCCTTTAAAATTAGTTAACTCTTTAAATTTAAACCCGACCATTGTGGCATAAATCATGACGATTGTCCCAAAAAGAATGGTTGGTTGCAGGAAGCTTGTGTCAGTTAAAGTTCCAACGATAAAACCAAGAATTAGCGTTAATGGAACGCTCAATAGTAAATATTTTTGAGGGAAGGTATACAGTTTTTTCATTAGGTATACTCCTTTCAGAATTGATTCACCGACAATTTATTATACCCTATAGGGTATATAAAAGTGATAATTCAACTTTACTGCCGTTCAATTATTTTGTCAAACCTTTCAGGAAACAAAAAAGGAAATGAGGGAAAACACGTAGTAAAAAAGAAAAAACACTCGGTGCAATGAAGGCCGAGTGTTGGGTTCCTCAATTGACTAGGGGAATAACAGTAAACTGTTACAAATAACGCCAATAGAGGGGTTTGGAAAAAATGCAATATATTAAAAAATACTCATTAAGTATTTCCGACAACTTAAATTTATCTCTATTTTCGACAAATTTCAATTTAATTTTTACAATTAAATGGAATATGAGGGTTTTACCCTATAAGCATTATTAGATTGTAAAAACACCGTATTAATAGTTAATTTCCTCGGCAGCGTCCCATGCCGCCACCTGTTGAGCCACCTTCAGCCTGAGCTACTTTGTTTTCAAAAGCATTTAGGTGGTTGTATGATGCATCTCTAAGTTTAATAAATACGCTTCTGACATCATAAGGAAGGTCCTGTTTTAGAAAAGCATCATACATGGCAATGTTATAGATTTCTGCTTGGACACCTATTTTATAGGCCTCTAACAATGAACCTGGTACGACAATATGGTCCGCTGCGGTATCGGCTGGGAGCTCAAATCCATATTTATCAAACAATGGTACTAACATAGCGATATGATTTTCTTCTGACATTTTTATGTTGGAAAAAGGTTTTTGGACACCGTAGACGTCCATGATAGCTACATACTCAGCTCTTGCTGTATATTCGTCCTGGATAGCATAGGTAAGCATTTCTAACAGCGTATAATCAGTTTTGGCAAGTGCTCCTGATGAACCATAATCGCTGTTTTCTTCTGCCTTAGTAATAGAACCAGCAGAAAAAATTAATAGTAAAGTAAATGAGAGTATTGCAGTGAAGATTTTTTTCATTTGACACACTCCTTTGTTTTTTTTTCAGATTCATAATAACTAATATTTGTGAGATAAGAATGAAAACTTAGTGAAGTATAGATGAAGTTAGGGAATCGTCAATAAAGTAAGTGGTGTAGGGATAAAATCCGACAAATTTCAAACTTTTTTAACATTTTAGGTTTAAAATATAAATTAGGAAGCGATATGTAAATTTGATTAAGTTAGATAGTTGATTAACTTTGAAAGCAGGTGATTTAAATGGCAAAGGAAAGAATCCTGATTGTCGATGATGAAGAGCGGATGCGCGAGATGATTAGCGAGTATATAAGTGTTGAGGATTATGAAGTTGATGAAGCTGCAAACGGTGCAGAGGCGTTAAATAAATTTATGAGAAACCAGTATTCCTTGATTATTCTTGATGTCATGATGCCAAAAATTGATGGCTGGGGTGTGTGTAAGGAAATTCGAAAAACCTCACAGGTTCCAATCATTATGTTAACAGCACGAGGCGAGGAGTATGATAAGCTGTTTGGATTTGAATTGGGTGTGGATGACTATCTTGTTAAGCCGTTTAGCCCTAGAGAATTATTAGCAAGAATTAAGGCTATCATTCGTAGAAGTTCAACAGTAGATGAGAGTCCGTCAATACCGGAAACAATTACAATAGAGGGCTTGGTAATTGAATGTGCATCGAGAAATGTGTACGTCGATGGTGAACCTGTTAATTTAACTCCAAAGGAATATGAATTACTTTGTTTATTTGCCCAAAATCCAAAGCGTGTGTTCACAAGAGAACAGCTATTGAATGCGGTTTGGGGCTATGATTATAAAAGTGAAGATAGAACAGTAGATACCCATATTAAAACATTGCGTGAAAGTTTAAAGGATTATCGGAGATTAATCGTAACCGTTTGGGGAACAGGCTACAAATTTGAAACAACTGCAAAGTAGCACTATGCTGTTGCTTCGAAGCCTTTCGAAGAGAGGAGCAGATGATGAAGAGTATTCGCTTTAAGCTTTGGGCTGGAATGGTAGTATTAGTTTGTTTTGTCCTATTCCTGTTGTGGCTTTTTCAAATTGTATTTTTGGAAACATACTATAACAGGATGTGGATTTCCTACATTAAGTCAGAGGCAGTGAAGATAAATTACGTATTGGAAAAAGGATATAATGAAGACTTTGAAGAAAAGCTAGCTACCTTTGCATTTAATAATAATATATATGCTGAGGTCATTGATAAAAACGGTGAAAGTTTATATGTGACAGGATCGTCTGTGTCGGCAGGCAAAATGCCGATTATTGACAGTGGGGAACTGGAAGGAATTGTTGACGAAATTTTATCTGGTGAAGAAGTTGAGTTACCAGTTACTCATCCTCAGTTTGGTAGTGAATTTTCCTTGATTGGAATACCAATAGAAATTTCTGGTGAGATTACTCATGCTATGCTGATTATTACACCATTAGCTCCTATGGAGGATACTGCTTCAATTTTGAAAGGTCAACTTATCTATATTACAATTACGTTGTTATTTGCTGCTTTATTAATAACTTTATTTTTATCCCGCAGCTTTAGTAATCCGATTTTAGATATGAAACGAGTTTCTGAGCAGATGGCTTCGGGTAATTTCTCGGCTCGAATTTCAACTAAAAGAAAGGATGAAATAGGCCAGCTAGCTGAAACAATTAATAATATGGGTGAACAGCTATCTAAAATTGATCAACTGAGAAAGGATTTAATCGCAAATGTTTCCCACGATTTGCGAACACCTTTAAGCTTAATTAGGGGCTATGCAGAAACATTAAGAGATGTGACAGGAAAAGACCCGCAAAAAAGAGAAAAGCAGCTAGGAATTATCATTGAAGAAACTGAGCGTTTAAGTAAAATTGTTGATGATATTCTCAATCTTTCACAGCTGCAATCAGGGAATGTGTTGTTATCCATAAGTAAGTTTAATATGTCGGAATTAATTCAAACAACGGTAAAAAGCTACAGTCTTCTAAGTGAAAAAAATGATATTAACATTATTAAGCAAGATTTATTTGATGTATTGATCGAAGCTGATGAAGTCAGGATAAGTCAGGTTTTGCATAATTTGATTAACAATGCTTGTACTCATACACCGAGAGGCGGAACAATTACGGTTAAAATGATAGATAAAAATGACTCGGTGAGGGTTGAAATAGCTGACACGGGTAGTGGAATCTCAGCTGAAGAGCTACCACATATTTGGGAACGCTATTATAAAGCAGATAAAACAAGTGAGAAGAAAACAACAGGAACTGGTATTGGACTGGCGATTGTTAAAGGTGTAATGGAGGCTCATAAGGAGCGCTTTGGTGTTAATAGTCAAAAATGCAAGGGCACGACATTTTGGTTTGAGCTTAAAAAGGTAGAATAGATGGAAAAAGGCAAAGTCGTAATTTTTTAAACGACTTTGCCTTTTTCATTTTATAAAATCTATTTACCAATTTTAAACTGTTGCATTTCCTGTAGCGCTTGTTGAAGGTCTGATTTTGTTTTTAACTCATTATCAATTTCAATTCCAAGTTCAATCATCGTATCAGCGATTTCTGCGCTAATTCCGGTAAGGATAGTAGAGCAACCGAGTAATTTAAGACCTTTTACAATCTTAAACAAGTGGTTAACAACAGCAGTATCTACAAATGGAACTCCTGAAATGTCGATAATTAATTGATTTGCCTTAAGTTCTTTCACACGAACAAGCGTTTTTTCACGGATTTTCTTCGCACGATACGTATCCACATTACCCACTATTGGTAGAATGCAAACTCTTTCCGCAATTGGAATGATCGGCACAGATAATTCATCAACGGTTTCACGGTGGCTCTTTAATAAATCTTCTTTATAGTTAACGTAGTAAGCAGTATATGAATCGATATATAAATCAATGATGTCGTTAACATTTCTTTCTAACGTGAAGAATTCCTCAGTTGAAAGAGTGTTTTGAGATTCTTGATAGAATGATTTAATAGCATTCCAAATAATTCCACGTGATGATTGGAATAGCTCCCAAGCTAAGTGCATCGGGAATTCTGTTTTTGCACTTTTGACGCCTCTCTCTTTCGCCACATCCATAATTAATTCCGTTTTCAATTCAAGGATGTTTTGAGCAACAAGCTTCATGATTGGGTTACCTGCTCGGTCATACTGTTCCATCTCACCATTTTCTTTTAATAAAGAGGTGATATAGCTTTTATTTTTTTCTAAGTATTGAACCCATTCTCTAGTGTAGAAATCTAAGTTTTTAAATAAGAAATCAGTTAAATCAGTTTTTGAATCAACCACTTGTAACATTGAATTACCTCCTATATATTGAGTGGAATATTGGCTTGTTTTTGGAAAAGAAAGATAAAAAGTTGTTCCAATCCCTTCCTCACTAGTAACGCGTATCTTTCCGTGATTGCTTTGGATCGCATTAAAAACCTGGGCAAGTCCCATTCCTTTACCGTCTTGCTTTAAAGTAAAGAAAGGTGTTCCTAGCAATCTTAGCTTGTCCTTAGGAATTCCGACGCCTGAATCAGAAATATTGATATGAACTTCATGACCGTCCTCATATTGTTCAATCATCAATGTGCCGCCTTCTGACATGGCCTCGATTGCATTTTTAATTAGATTAAACAAAGCCTTCTTAATTTGATCTCTTCGGCCAACGATTGTAGCTGTCTCATCTTGAAAGCTTTTAATAACATTAATGTCATAAAGCTGGTTTTGAAATAATAACAAAATAGATTCAATTTTTGAGCAAACATTGAAGGCTGTTTTTTCTTCCTGAACAAATTCCGGTTTTGAGACACTCATTAAATCGTTAAGGATATGGATTGCCCGATCTAATTCACTTTGCGCAATATGTGAATACTCTTCCTTATAGGTCTGTTCCATTAATTGAAGAAAACCTTTAACAGCTGTTAAGGGATTGCGAACCTCATGGGCAATACCTGCTGCCATTTCTCCAATAGAGGATAATAAATGATTGTTCCAGTTATTATGATCGTGGAGAGTAAGTAAATTATAGATGTTGAACATATAAACATGGATTTTATCCTGTGCCTGTTCATTGGTTGAGCGATGAAACAAAAAGAAGATTGGTTGATTATCGATTGTAACAATAAACTCATTTGCTCTTCCCATAAAGCATTCATGGAGCTTTGTTTTTATTTCGTTGTTCTTAATTCTGTGAAATAGGTAATTAGAATCCCCATTCTCAGAAATTAACACCCGTTTTGCTTCATCGTTAGCTCTTTGTATTGTGCCATCGGGATTGAGCTCGACTAATCCGTAAGAGATTTCGTGAGCGGTGGGTGATTTAATCAATTTGACTAACCTGCCCTTCCTTAAACCATTTAACTGCTCTGACTTTTGTGCCGAGGTTAACGGTACTAGTGATTTCAAATTCATTCATTAAACGTTTGACTCCAGATAGGCCCAACCCTAAGCCTGTTTTGGAGCGCACTTTATTATTTAAAATATGCTCAAGATTTGGAATGCCAGGACCTTGATCTACAGCAACTATTTCAATTCCATAAGAAGGAATTGGCTTGATAAAAAGCTCACCTTTGCCAGCATAAAAGACAATGTTGCGGGTTAATTCCATGATGGAAACAACCAATTTGGTTTGTTCGCTTTTGTTTAAGCCGAAATCTTCAGCAACGCGTTTACCGATTGTACTCGCCATGTAAACATCATCTTCTCGTTCAATTACAATCCTGTACAAATTCTTCTCCTATCCTTATCTCAATTAATATATATTTCCACAGAGTATTTTAGCATATTTGAAACGGGTTTTGATAATGTTTTTTAAAAATAAAGAAAATTCGTATTATCCTGACAAAAATTCCTATATAAACATTCGATTTATGTTGAAAAATGTCGATATTTTTCATCTCGAAAAGAGGTGGAACATTATGGCTAAAAATAAAAAGCAGCCACTGACGAACCAGCAACTGCCAACTTTTATTAAACACATTAATATCCACCAGCACGTTTTTTCTGAGGCTTAATATGGGTAATAATGCCGTTATATTCTGTTAAATATAGCTCTATTTCTGGTTTCTCCAGAAGGTAGTGCTCCTGTAAGAGTTGATAATAGTTTACTCGGTGCATAGGATCATAAGGCATTAAGGGATACTTCTCATTAGCTCTATAAAACATATTCACCGCTCTTTGAACGGTATCCATAATAGGTGGTATATGTTTATCTTTTTCTTCAAAAATATCATAGGTTTCTTTTGACATATAAAAGGATTTACTCGGAATTCCTTTTAAATATGGAGCAAGTTTTTGAAAATCCAAACTATAATCCTCTTTTACTAGGATGGTTCGACTTATGCCTTTTGGTAGATCTGCAGCATAATTTCTTACCGCTCGTTGTACATCATATAAAGTGGCTTCAATCACTAGCCATTCAACATTTTCTGGACTGATTTTTCGCTTGTCTAAACTTTTAATTTGCTTTTTCGAAAGAATTCCTAAGTATTTATACATCATTACATAGCCAATGAGGCAGCCTACCACTAGCCCGAACATTAAACCGATAACGGTAAAGGATGGATAATTATTTAACCGCTCGTCCAACCTTGCTCCAAGCAGGTATCCAGCAAAAATAGACAGACCTAATGCGAATGCTCCCATGATATGGACCGAGGAAGTTTTAATCAGAAAATTAATAAATTCTTGGAAGTTTTTTTCCGCACTTTTCACATCTTTTTTTAATGGATTTTTTAGGTCTGCAATAATTTCCTCAGATGCATTACAGTCTCGAAGGAATTTTTCAAGCGTGTCTTGGGCAACTTTTTGGTCATTTCTAAGGATATAAGCAGTTTTATGGAATGATCCCCTCGCATATTTGATATGAATCCATTTTGCTTCTTCCTCAAGATCAATCTTCTCAACGACTTTACCGAGTTCCTTAATGAATACATATTTCATTAGGCACCACGCACCCCTTGCACCGTCTTCTTCTTCTTAGGGTGACCATCATTGAATGCTTGTGTGCGAATCATTAAAGCCTCTTTCCTTGCTTCTTTTACAATACTAGTTGCTTCGGCACGACCTGCGGCAATAGTTTTTCGAGCTTCATGGGTTGCCTGTTCCGTTAACTCACGTTGTCTCATCATATTCGCTTCTGCTTCCAATTTATATGTTTCGGCAAGGTTCAGTTCATTTTCGATGGTGTCACGTCGCTTTTCCATCGCTTCGACCACTTTATTGAGTAGTTTGTTTTTTAAAATAAAAATGAGCACCGTAAATAATATAGCTTGATAAATCATTGTACCCAACGAGACGGGCATTCCAAAGATTTCAAAATCCCCCATTAATAACACCCCCTTAACCCGATTCGTTTAATCTTTGACCAATATAAACCATGAAAAGTGTGACAAAAATGTATGCTTGGATTGCACCGATAAATAAACAGAAAGCTTGCCAAATAATCATTGGAAACGCAGTTAATAACCCAGCGCCTATCCCGGTTAACCAGCCCGAGTCAAAGCCGTTAGTAACGGCTCCTGCAAGGATGGCAAGCATCACTTCTCCAGCATAGATGTTACCGAACAGCCGAAGTCCTAGTGTCAGTGTGGTAGCAAATTGCTCCAAAATATTGATGATAAAGAGTGCTTTAAACGGCCTAAAGAACCCTTTAATATAATGTTTGAATCCATTTAAGCGAATATCGATAAAGTGGGTGTAAACAATCATCATGATTGCTAAGGTGAGTGTTACGTGCGCATCAGCTGTAGGGGATTTCCACCAAGAAGTATGATCTTCACCAATCAAAACAGCAAATGGAATACCCATAATGTTGGCAATCATTAAATAAAGGATTAATCCAACTCCGGCTGCTAAAATAAAGAAATTGTCTTTACTGCCAATGGAGTTCATCATAATATCCTGAACAAAATTAATGATCCATTCTATGATATTTTGCATTTTTCCAGGTTTTTTGTTGGTAATATTTCTTGTGCAGGCGTATACGAAAATGAGCACGATAAGTGCTGCGACTGTACTAGTAAGAATGATTGATAGGTCGAAAGTCAATCCAAATACATGTACGAGCGGACGGGTTGAATGCATAATGTAACCTCCTTTCTGAAAAGATTTGACAGAAAGTGGTGAGGAATTATGTGGAGGAGTTTGAAAATGATCTATTTGATAATTTTATTATACATAAAAAAGTAGGGAAAAGGTACTAGGATCAGAGTAATAAATTAAAAATTCAGAATAATTATGTTGTTACTATGCTTATGAGGTTAATAATGTCTGAACCTGTTTCAGAGTTTATCAAATAACGAAACAGGCTCTTAATTATTATATTAGTAGTTATTTTGAAAGATATTTCATTTAGGTTTTATTCATTAAAAGCTTTGTATTCATGGACCCAGACACGCATTTTTGGCAGCCACGGCATCCCGGGGTGGTACGATAAAATGGATTCTTTATATTCCTCAATTGTATTAAATCCTTCTTGTTGAGCGTGTTCATCAGATAAATCTCCAAGTGTTTGTGAGTAAACACGTACAATGACGAATTTTTCCCCATTTATCTCCATTACCTCTCCTACATCAGCATAACGTCCGTTTCGGCGAGTGGCTGTTTTTTTGCCTTGGATGACTTTTTGGATATCTTCAGATTTCGTCACAAGTCGGTCAATCGTACAGGTTTTTGGTGGTAAATCTTCAAGATTTTTATGTTGAGTCATGATACATTCCCCCAGTGTAAATATTTTCTAGTTTTTACTTTTTTTCTATCAATTATTCGCATCTAGCGTGTAGTATGGGAAAATTGTAAATGATGAAAAAAAAGGCTGACAAGTTCGTGTCAGCCTTTTTTATGAAGCATTTGGTGATTTGAATGGTGTGTCAATTTTCCACTTTTTTGCTTCTTGTAATATGCTATTATACTTCGCTTGAAACTCGTCGGCAGGTAGTGGCTTACTAAAGTAATAACCTTGTATTTCATCACAGAGATGTTGTTGTAAATAATGAACTTGTTCTATTTTTTCTACGCCTTCAGCAGTTACACTTAGCTTTAGATTCTGAGCCATTGTAATAATGGTTGAAACCAATGCTTTACTATTAGAATCAATTGTCATATCCCTAATAAATGACTGATCAATTTTTACTCGGTCAATTGGTAATCTGCGCAAATAATTAAGTGAACTGTAGCCTGTTCCAAAATCATCAACACTAATTTTAACACCTAATTGCTTCATTTTATTCAATATCTCTAAGGATCGATCAATATCCATCGTCATACTTTCGGTAATTTCTAATTCAATTAGTTCTGGTTGAATTCCGGATTCGTTTATAATTTTTGCAACCGTTGCATGTAAATTTGATTGGAGTAGCTGTCGAGTCGATAGATTAATCGAAATCTTAATTGGAAGCATACCCTCCTTTTGCCAAGCAATCGACTGATTACATGCTTCACGTAATACAAATTCGCCGATTGGAACAATCAGCCCGTTTTCTTCGGCAAATGGGATGAACTCACCTGGAAAGACGATTCCTTTATGCGGACTATTCCAGCGCACCAGCGCTTCTAGACCGGATATGGTACCGTTCTTAATATTTATTTTTGGCTGATAGTAAACTACGAACTCATTTCTTTCTAACGCTTTCCGCAAATCATTCTCTAGTACAAGTTGATTTACAGATTTATCTTCCTGACTTTCGTATATTGCATAGCTTTTTTTACCATGTTCTTTAACACGGTACATGGCCCGGTCAGCATTTTTTATCAATCTTTCCGCATCGAGTCCGTCAGTTGGGTAAAAGGCAACCCCAATGCTTGCAGATACCGGAATTTCGTATTCTTTAATGTTAAAAGGAGTTTCAAACATTTTGATGATTTTTTCAACCATTTGGATTGCTTCATATCGGCTCTCTATATTCGGTAGTAGAATTGAAAATTCATCTCCGCCGAAACGCGTAACCATGTCACCCTTATCTAACGTGCTTTCTAGTTTGTTTCCAACTTGCTTAAGTAATATATCACCGTTGGCATGACCTAAAGTATCATTGATCATCTTAAAACGATCTAGATCAAGGAAAATGACAGCAAAAATAGCTTTTGGATTTTTTTTTGCCTTTTTGATGATGGAATTTAAGCTGATTTTAAATAAACGATAATTCGGTAACCCAGTCAGATAGTCATGATATGCAGAATATTGAAGCGACTCATACGCATCGATTCTATCCAAGGCAAGTGCTATTTGGCTTGTATAGGCAGATAATGTTTCGACCATTTTTTCGGTGAAAAAGTTAGTAGTTTCACATGAAATGTTAAATGTACCAATCGGTTTGTTTTTTATAATAATTGGAAGTATTAATAGAGAATGCATTCCTTCATTATACAATCTCTTACCAAAATACGATAAATTCTCATAATCAAGATTGTTATGAATATAGACTTTATGAGTTTGCATAACCCTGTGAATGGCAGTTGTATCGTCATCAAGCTCAAGAGTCATGAATTCATTATTTTGATCAAGTTCATGAAGGAATAATCGCTCCTGTTTATTTTTTATGGCTAATGAAATTCTACTCGCTTTACTTTGATGTTTTATACTTGTAAGGATGTTTTTTAGTATTGCGGTTCTTTCAATGTTATCACTTAAAACGGAACTAGAAATTTTCTGGAGCACCTCTAGCGTTGACACTTTATCAGATAAGTCCTTCGTTGCTTTATTGATTTCTTCTACTAATATCTTTTCATGATTATTAATTGTTTTGGTCATGTCGTTAAAGGCAATGGCCAATTGTTGAATTTCAAAAATCTTATCTTCCTCAACAGCCACTTGGCGATTACCAGCAATCATTTGCTTCGTAGCCAAAATGAGTCGATTAATGGGTAGTGCTAATCTTCTTGTAATTAAATAAGAAATGACTAGTGATACAATTGAAGTTGAAATGGTTAACAAAATGATGTCAATTAATAACGCATGTTTCTGAGCATGAAGTGTATCAGTTTTCAGCGCAATTTCTACCTCGCCAACATTCTCCTGAAAATACTCTAATGGTACCTTTTCTATGATAATGGCTTCTTTGTCAATTGAGGTATTTCCTTTTTGAATAACCGTATTTCCCTCGATATCTTTAATTCTTACATATGCGATATTTGGTTCAGTCAGCAAAGAATAAGCGAGTGGAGTAATCTGTGAGTAGTCCTCCTTTAACATGTATAAACCAATCGCTGAGTTTAAAGTATTAGCAGCGGTAGTTCCTTCATTCCGTAAAGCATTTTCAAGATGTGACGATTCTTGATATAGATTCATGGCACTGAACGAAATAATTCCGGTTAGTACCAGACTGTTTATGGCTAACCAAAATCGGAAGGCTAACTTATTGTGCCAGGTCATTATGGTTTACCTCCTCCAGTTGCCTTAACCATTGCTGATAATGGGCCGCTTGTTTATCACGACCATTTCTTTCGGTAATTACCTCCCATTCCTCTGCCGTTTTTTCGAGGGCTTGAGTAGCTGTCAGTTTATGAAGTAACGCAAATGAAATATTCTCATCTAAAACTTGCATATATTCCCAACCACTTGGAATCATCATATCAGCATTAGTCTGTTTTAAGCTCTCTTTAACCGCTGCTAATAAATCTTTGTTCAATTCTTCACGTGGGAATGCGCCTTTACCACCTGATGAAAAATGGCTATATCTAAATGGATCATTGATTGTTCCGAAGCTCGAGATTGCTTCTTGACTTACTTTCTTTGAGGTTATATGGGAAATAACTTCCCAAGCTTTATCTGCATGATTAGATTGCTTGGAAATCGATAAAACTCGTCCAATCCAAATCCCACCACGCGGATTGTTCGGCTTTTCTGCAGGAACTAAAGTCCATCCTACTTTATCCTGTACAGTGGATCCCCAATTCTCTTTATCATAAGAAAAACGAGCTGTATCACTCCACTGAATTGTCATGGCAATTTCGCCGTGAAGGAAGGCATTATTTAAATCAATCCAATCGTACATAGAGTTAGGCGGAGTTGCTCCGCTATCATTTAAGTCTACTAAGTCCTGCAAAGCTTGTACTGCTTCGTTGCTTGTAATTAAAGGCTTCATATTTTCATCAAAGTATTTTCCACCCATTGAAGTGTAGCGTTCTGCAAACCAAATGTATCGTTTAGCTTCACCACCAAAGATGGCTGTGCCATATAAGTCAATTTCTCCATTCTTGTCAGTATCCTTCGTGAGAAATTCAGCAATTTGATCATACTCTTTCCAAGTTTGTGGTGGAGTTAAATCCTTTCCATATTTTGATTTGTATTCATCGTTATATTTTTTGAAAATATCCTTTCGATAAAACAAAAGATGAGTATCGCCGTCGTAGACCATACCATAATCATGATTATCAAACTGCATATATAAATTGCGGTATACAGGGAGGATATCGTCAATATCCTTTGTATCTTTAATGTAATGATCTAATGGGAGAAGCATGTCTCGTGTTACATATTCAGGGATTTTCCCTGGAAATAGCATGTAAATATCGTAGGTCTTTTTACTAGCAAACAAAAAATCTTCAAGATTGTCGTTTAAGCGACTTGGGTAATGATATTCGAGTTTAACGCCAAGTTTATTTTCAATATTTTTTTCTTCTCGCTTAAATAGTGCTATGGAATCCTCTGAATCGGCAATGATGGAGATAGTGGTTAATTTTTTATTAGTATTTTTTTCTTTATTAGTAGTCTCGTCCGCTGAGCAACTTACTAGAAAGACGAATATCAGGATAACAAATATTATTTTAGTTTTCATAATACAGTCTACCCCCATTATTATTCTAGGTTTATTATATCAGTTAAACCTTGTCTAGTGCGGAAGTCACATACTTGTCAAAAAAATGACAAAATTAATAAAACTTTATTTCTATAATAATTCTTTTGCAAAACGTAAAAATTTAGTTCCTCCATTTTTAGCTTTTTTGATCATTTGTGCATATTTTTTGAACAGAATGGGAAAATTTTATCAGTATACACAAGTACTGTTAAAAGATATTTGGGGGAAATCTAAATGATTTTAAACAAAGAACAGCTAAGAGAAGAGGCGCATAAGACGGCCTTAAGTCATGATCCGTTTTTACGCCGCAAGTCTTCAGCCCATTTTTTGCAAGCAATTGAATCAGATTTTGAAAATCTACGAAGTTTTGTAAATGATTTACATGGAAATCGTTCCTCCTGTTCTCAACCAGCTGAAGAATGGCTTTTGGATAATGCCGAATTCCTGGAAGAACAGGTGTTGGTTGTAAATCAACAATTAACAAAAAAATTTGTAAACAGCCTACCCCACTTAAGTAAAAGCGGGGAATCTAGGGTTTTCTCTATTTGCACAGATTATCTTAAACATTGTGATGGCAATTTGCATAAAGACACGTTCATTTCATATTTAATGGCATATCAAGAGGTTTCGGTTTTGTCAATTGGAGAAGTATGGTCTCTCCCGTTAATAATGAGAGTTGCGTTGATCCGACGTCTATCCGAGATAATGAGTACGATTAAGGAACGGCGTGATGTATGTAAGCTTGTCGATCAATTATTGTCTGATATTGAAACATCTGAGCTAACACCGGAAAAGTTAAAACAGGTGCTCGATAACGCGGGTCAAGAAATGCCACTATCTGGACCGATGATTGTCCACTTAGTTAAGCATCTTCGGGAGCGAGCAGATTACTCTGCGACTGTTGGAGAATGGCTTATTTGTAAACTGGAAAATGGACCAGAGAGCTTGGATCATATTCTATCGTATGAATATCAACTTCAAGCATCTTACCAAGTGACAACAGGGAATTTAATTACGAGTATACGTAGACTTTCACGTTGGGATTGGGATGAAACCTTTGAAAATATTAGTATGGTTGAACAATCCCTCCGCAGAGAAAATACTGGTAATTACGCGAAACTAGATTTCTCTAGTCGAAATAATTTAAGAAAAAAAGTGGAACAGTTAGCACGCCGATTTAGATTACCTGAAAATTTAGTTGCGACTCAGGCGGTTGAGCTTGCGGAGCAATATGTGAAAGAATGCACGGAAAATGGAAACCAAATCTCAGAGCGAAATGCCTTTGTTGCATACTACTTATTGGATGCAAAAGGTATAACACTTTTACATGAAGCACTAAAAAAATGTGGGAAGCCTCGGTCAATTCCAGAATCAGGATTATTGCGCCGTGCAACTGGAACGTATTTTAATACGATTGCTGCATCAACAGTTGTATTTCTAGTAGTGTTTTCAATTTGGATGGGTTGGAATTTCCGTTTTGGTCCTCAAGATATTGTGCTGTTAATTGTTGTTTTATTAATGCCTACCTTGGAATGGGCAATTACAGCTACACATTGGGGAATTGAACGAATTAAGCATCCGATGCCATTGCTTAGATTTGATTTTTCAAAAGGTATTCCAGAGGATGCCAAGACGATGGTGGTGATTCCGGTCATATGGTCATCGTTAGAAGAGGTAGGCGAGGTAATCGACCGGCTTGAGTTGCATTACTTGGCTAATCGTGATCCCCATCTTCATTTTGCTGTGCTTGGGGATTTTAAGGATGCTCAAACAGAAACTGATATTGAAGATGAGGCTATTATTGCCGCCGCTAATAAAGGAATTAAACGATTGCGAAAGACTTATCCAGAAACCACCTTCCATCTTTTTCAGCGAAAGCGGATGTGGAATGACAATGAAGGTATTTGGATGGGCTGGGAAAGAAAACGCGGTAAGTTGGTAGAGTTTGTCGAGTTGATAAAAGGAAGTAAAGACACCAGCTTTTATTCTGTTGAGGACGGTCAATTTTTACAGCAGATTCGATATATTATTACGTTAGATTCTGATACACAGCTCCCATACGAGAGTGCACACAGAATGATAGGCACACTTCATTTACCGTATAATCGTCCGATATTAAACGAATCAAAAACGAGAGTAATTGAAGGTTATGGTGTATTTCAACCAAGAATTGGCATCAGTCATGAGTCTGCGATGCGTTCCCGCTTTGCGAATTTATGGTCTTCAGAGCCTGGTATTGATCCTTATGCTTTTGCGATATCTGATCCGTATCAGGATGGCTTAGAGCAAGGGATTTTTACCGGCAAGGGAATTTTCGATGTAGATGCTTTTTCACAAGTATTATGCGAGCGAATCCCGGAAAACCGTGTACTAAGCCATGATTTGCTAGAAGGAGGCTTTCTCAGGGCAGGTTTGCTCTCTGATATTGAATTAGTCGACAGCCATCCTGCTAAATTCAATACATATCAGAAACGTCAGCATCGTTGGGTCAGGGGGGATTGGCAGCTTCTCATCTGGCTAATGCGAAAATCATATAATCGAAGAGGGGAATTATTACCAGTTGATTTGTCTGTTTTAACTCGATGGCAAATTATTGATAATATGCGCCGCAGTCTCCTACTACCAAGCTTATTTATCATTCTTTTACTAGGTTTTACGATATTACCAGGTTCGCCATTACGCTGGCTTACCGTAGTGTTGGCTACGTTATTTCTTCCAGTAATTCGTCAGCTTTTAACAGTAAATGCGTTAATAAAAAATCCCAAAAGTATACTTAACACAATTGGTCAAGTCTTGGTTACATTGGTCACATTACCTTTTCAAATCGTTTTATTATTGGATGGAATCTTCAGAGCGTTATATCGCTTGATTTTTTCCAAAAAACGATTGCTTGAGTGGGTTTCCTCAAGTGAGGAGGACCGTAATAGTAAGCAGAGTGGTTCACCAGTGCTGTTTGGAATGCTTGGCGGATATATCCTGATTGGTCTTTTTTTCATTGCTACAATTTTGAATGAAAGCCCAATTGTTCAGGTCGTTGGGTTTATCCTTAGTGCAATATGGCTCAGTGCGCCGTTCATTATTCATTGGCTCAATCAGCCTACAAAGCAAGAACAGCTTGGTTTTTCAAAACAAGAGGAAGCGGAATTACGCGAGTTGGCGAAGCAAATTTGGTCTTTTTATGAAAGGTACGTATCTGAAGAAGATAATTGGCTACCTCCTGATAACGTCCAAATCGAGCCTCCAAATGGTGTGGCTCACCGAACTTCGCCAACTAATATTGGTCTGTATTTAACTTGTACACTAGCTGCACGAGATTTTGGTTTTATCGATACACCGGGGATGATTGTGCGTTTGGAACGGACGATGAAAACGATTGAGAGAATGGAAAAATGGAAAGGCCATCTCTATAACTGGTACGATACAGTCACTTTAAATCCACTTTCGCCAAAATATGTTTCTACGGTTGATTCGGGAAATTTAGTTGGATGCCTTATTGCGGTAAAAGAAGGATTGGCTGAATGGCTTGAGCCATATGGCGAGGTTGATAAACCAATCGATCGAAATGATGAACGCGATTCATTAAAGATTGCATTTTCTGAAGAGTTAATGCCAGTAGCCTCTGGCAAGGTTGTAGGTGGGAGGAATGATCAGGTTGAATGGAGGGAACGAGGAAGCCAGTTGCTGGAAAGAATCGAAAAGTTTATTCAGGAATCTGATTTTAAGCCGCTTTATAACCATAGCTCAAAGCTTTTCTCGTTAGGATATCATGTTGAACGTCGTGAATTGGACGAGGTTTTATATGATTTAATGGCCTCAGAAGCTAGAATTGCCAGCTATGTTGCAATTGCGTTAGGACAAGTATCCGTGTCACACTGGAATGCTTTAGGCCGTACGATGACGAAGGTTGGCAAAAATCCTGTACTACTTTCTTGGTCGGGGACAATGTTTGAATTCCTGATGCCATGGTTGATTATGAAAACTTATCAAAATACGCTTTGGGAAAATACTTATCGCTCAGTTGTCAGCCGTCAAATTGACTATGCTAGGGAGCGAGAAGTTCCATTTGGAATCTCTGAATCAGGCTACTATGCCTTTGATTTTCAAATGAACTATCAATACAGAGCTTTCGGTGTTCCTGGCTTAGGGTTTAAACGTGGACTTGAAGAGGATCTTGTAGTTGCGCCATATGCAACAATTATGGCATTGCCATTTGCTAAGGAAGAGGCATTTCGAGCTTTGAAAAAAATTGAAAAGCTTGAAGGACGTGGGGAATATGGTTTTTACGAAGCCATGGACTTTACGCCAAAGCGGATGCCTAAAAATAAGCAACATGTTGTGATTCGCAGTTTTATGGCACATCACCAAGGTATGAGCATGTTAACTCTTGCCAACGTACTTCTGCCAAGAACAATGATTGATCGCTTTCATCGTAATAAACAAGTTCGTTCAGCGGAATTGTTATTGCAGGAAAGAATACCGAAAAAACCAAAATATATTAAACATCCAGCCTTAAGTAGGGTGCATGAGCCTTATTCAAAAATTACCCAGGATCAGGCATCTGTAAGAGAGTATGCTTCCCCTCACACTAAGGTTCCGGAGGTTTGTGTGCTTTCTAACAGTACATTTACTTCCGTAGTGACAACTACTGGTAGTGGTTTTACACAGTATAAAGGCTTATCTGTTTCACGATGGCGCGAGGATCCTGTGATGGATTCGTGGGGTAACTATATTTATATTCGTGATATTTCTAAAGATAAGCTTTGGTCACCGTCCTATCAGCCATGCCAAGTTGAATCCCCAGAGCAACGTGTGCAATTTGGTCTCGATCACGCCACGTTCATGCGAGTGGATGGCGATGTGAAAACCTGCATGGAAATATGTGTATCAGCTGATTGGAACGCTGAGGTGAGACGTATCTCCTTAACGAATACAAGCACCGAGCCAAAGGTTCTCGAGGTTACTTCATTTGTCGAGCTTGGTCTCGCAAATCCCATTGCTGATATAGCACATACTGCCTTCAGTAAATTATTTATTCGTACCGCCTTCGATGCCGAATCAGGCTGTCTTGTCGCGGGACGAAGACCTCGTGAGGAGAAGGATCAAATCCTATGGTCGGCCCATTCGCTTATTGTTGAAGGCGATACACTTGGCACAATTGAGTATGAAACGGATCGATCTAGCTTTATCGGTCGTGGCTATCGATTAGCTGCGCCGAAGGGAATAAGAACCCGGCTTCGCGGTAGAGTTGGTTCAGTAGCAGACCCTGCATTTGTGATGAGACGTCGTGTCAGCATAAAGGCAGGAGAGACAGTGCAGCTTGCCGCAGTGACATCTGTTAGTGAGACAAGAGATGAAGCAATTGATATCATTCGTCGTTTCACTCCAGACAGGGCTGTTGAAAGGGCGTTTCAATTAGCGTGGAATCGCGGGCAAATTGAACTACGCAATTTACAATTGACAAACAAAACTGCTACTGATTTTCAAGTTTTGGCAGGGCGTGTTTTGTATACTCCACCGCTTAAACAGGAGCGCCAACAAAGCGTACTTGCAAACAATCGGGGACAATCTGGGTTGTGGAGCTTCGGTGTTTCGGGGGATCGCCCTATCATTTTAGTAACCATTGAGAATCGAAGTCATATGCCGTTTGTAGTGAAAATGTTAACTGGACACGAATATTTAAGGCGGCTGGGGCTGTTGTTTGACCTAGTTTTCTTAAATGAATCCGAAGAAGGCTATCAGCAGAATTTGCAGGAGGCACTTCAGCAAGCTGCCGAGCATGGAGTAGACCGTTTTGGTGCTGGAATGGCTGGAGTATACGTAGTCCCTGCGAATCGCTTAACGGATGAGGATAAGAATCTATTAAGATCGGTCGCTCGTCTTGAATTCCGTGCAGGTGGACCAAGTATATCTGCCCAAATGCGTTTACCTAAGAAAGAAATTGATCTTCCGTTGCCTGAACCGTTCATTCCTAGTGTTTCAGATCGAAAAAGCTACCAAATTTCAAGCCAGACAATGGTGGATGAGACGAAAGACTGGTTATTTTTTAATGGCTGGGGTGGTTTTTCACCTGATGGCAAGGAATATCGAATCTTGATTAAAAATGGTAATCATTTGCCGGCTCCATGGATAAATGTGCTCGCAAATAAACGGTTTGGTAGCATCATTTCTGAGTTAGGTACAGGCTACACTTGGTGGCGGAATAGCCGTGAGTGCAAGCTGACACCATGGTCAAATGATCCGGTTTTGGACACTCCTGGAGAAGCGACCTATCTAAGGGATGAACAAAGCGGGGAGATATGGTCGCTAACACCTTCTACAGCCATTAAACAGGAGCCGTATAAAATCACGCATGGTAAGGGCTTTACTCGTTTTAATCATGAGCACAATGGCATTAAACATGATATGACGGTGTATGTGCCTGTTGAGGATCCAGTTAAGATAATTAAAATAAACCTTCAAAATACTTCTGCTGAGGAAAGAAAGGTTTCCTTAACTTATTATGCGGAATGGGTCCTTGGAGTTCAGCGGTCAGCAACTGCTCCTTATGTTGTCACGGATTGGATAGATGAAGAGCAAGTGATTACAGCGCGAAATCACTATCAAGAAACTTTTAAAGATGCAATAGCTTTCCTAGGTGTATTTTCAGAAGGGGGTTCAGCAGCTGAATTAAGCTGGACTGCTGACCGTGAAGAGTTTGTCGGGAGAAATGGGACGATGGAGCATCCAGCTGCACTTGGACGATTAGGCTTGTCAGGACGCACTGGTCCTCATTATGATCCTTGTGGGGTTGTTCAAACGAAAATAGAGCTAAAACCTAATCAGCAACAAACTATCTATGTGTTATTAGGCTGTGAGGATTCTCAGGGTGAGGTTTTAAGCTTGGTTAGAAAATATAAACAGCCAACCGTTTGCGAACAAGCAATGGAAGAGGTTCATCAATTTTGGGAGCATCACTTGGGACAAATCCAAGTATCTACACCATCACAGGAGACGGATTTTCTGCTTAATGGTTGGTTGTTATACCAGTCATTGGCGTGCAGAATGTGGGCTAGAACTGCTTTCTTCCAAGCTGGTGGTGCATTTGGCTTCAGAGATCAATTACAGGATTCCTTGGCGGTACTTCACACAATGCCTGAGCGAACAAGGGAGCAAATAATTCTCCATGCCTCTCATCAATATATTGAAGGCGATGTTCAGCATTGGTGGCACGAAGAAACGGAACGTGGGATCCGAACCACCTTCTCAGATGATTTGCTTTGGATGCCTTATGCAGTGTCGCGATATATTGAACACACAGGTGATAATACGATATTGTCGGAAATGGCACCTTTTCTTGTTAGTGAACCACTTAAGGAGCATGAACATGAACGCTATGAGCCGACGGTGATATCATCTGAAACTGGATCAGTTTACGAGCATTGCTTGCGTGCGATTGATAAGGCATTGAGTAGAATTGGTGAGCACGGTCTACCACTAATTGGTGTTGGTGACTGGAACGATGGAATGAATCAAGTTGGTGTGAAGGGTCGCGGTGAAAGCGTATGGCTCGGTTGGTTTATTTGCGATGTATTAAGTAGGTTTACTGAGATATGCAAAAACCAGGGTGATGTAGACAGAGCTGAAAGCTTTATTAAATCTCGACATGAATTAATTGAAGCTTTAAATGAACATGGATGGGATGGTCATTGGTATCGAAGAGCATTTCATGATGGAGGTAATTGGCTTGGGTCCATCGGAAACGAAGAATGTCGTATTGATGCAATTGCCCAATCGTGGTCAGTCATTTCTGGAGGGGCACCGAAGGAAAGAGCTGTTCAGGCCATGAATTCATTTGACCGTGAGCTGGTTGAACGGAACCTTGGTGTTGTAAAACTGCTAACACCAGCATTTGATCGTTCAGAACCAAGCCCAGGTTATATTCAAGGCTATCCTCCTGGTTTGCGGGAAAATGGCGCTCAATATACCCATGGTGTTATTTGGAGTATTGTGGCCTGGTGCCTACTAAATGAAGGCGAAAAGGCCCATGAGATGTTTTCAATGCTAAATCCGATGACGCATACACGGACCGACCGAGAGGTGATGACCTATACAGGTGAACCTTATGCTGTTGCAGCTGACGTCTATACAGCAGCACCAAATGAAGGGCATGCAGGTTGGACCTGGTATACTGGGGCATCTGGTTGGCTCTATCAAGCAGGAGTGGAATGGATTCTTGGAATTCGTCGTCGTGGTGATAAGCTATATATTAATCCATGTATTCCGCAGGAGTGGCCAGGCTTTTCGCTTTCCTATCGATTTGGCAATACACGTTATATGATTAATGTGAAAAACGAAGGAAATAGGGAGCGTTCATTAACTGTTAATGGTGAGAAAATCAGTTTAGCAAATGATGAATCGAAGGCGTATATTGAGCTTAAAGATGATGGGAAAGCGTATAAAGTAGAGTTAATATTATAGGGTTTTCAGGGCGTCATGTTTCAATTATTGTTGGAACGTGGCGCTTTTTGTCTTATTATTTTGGGGCTAATAATTTTTAGAATATAGAGAATAGTTTTATGATATGTAATATAATATCAAAGTGGAAATCGTAGCAATTATGTTCGGAGGATTTATTAGAATGTTTTTTCATGCTGAGCTAGTTTTATATCAAGTACTAATCGTACTTTTCCCTATATTGGTTTACCACCTATTTTTCAACGAGAAAAATAGCGAGCGACGGAAGCCTTTATCAAAATTGACCATCATTATGCTGGTCATCTTAAGTCTGGCTATGTCCTCACCGATTCAGTTTTCAACAGGGTATATTTACGATTTTAGAATTATTCCATTCATAATAGCCTTCCTATATGGTGGCACCTTCCCTGGAGTCATTATTACAGTTGCTCTGCTGATTTTTAGATATATCATTGGTGGCGATGGATTTTATGTTATTTTAATAAATTATACTATTACAGGTATTATTCTAATATTATCAGCCAAGAAAATATCCGGTTTACAAAAAAACCAAAAGCTAATATTTGCAAGTCTAGTATTTTGGGCGAATACGGTGATCGTGATTTTGGCGTTAATGGCTCAAAATGAAGGTAAGCAAATTTGGTTCATGCTCGTGTTTTATGTTATTACATGGATTTGTTTAATTGTTGTCATGATAATCATTCAGAATGTCGATCAAAGGTTAATACTGCGTGAGGAGTTACAGCAAGCCGAAAAATTGAATGTTATTAGTCAACTGGCTGCATCAGTTGCTCACGAGGTAAGGAACCCAATGACATCGGTCCGTGGCTTTCTGCAATTAATGGTTGATGATAAAAATTTGGATTCACAGCATAGAAATTACATAGATATTGCCATTAATGAATTAGATCATGCCCAATCCATTATTAATGATTACTTGTCATTAGCGAGACCAAATACCGATGAATTTAGTCCAATCAACGTATCTGATGAAGTAAAGAAAACCATTGAGTTGATGACGTCTTATTCAAACATCCAAAATATTAAAATTGAAACAGAAATTGAGGATGACTTGTTTATTAAGGGTAATAAAAACGAAATTAAACAGGTACTAGTGAATATCATCAAAAATGGGATTGAATCGATGGATATCGGTGGAACTTTAAAGGTGAAAACGTATGAATCTAACCGAGAGATTAAAATTAAAATCATAGATAGCGGTAAAGGAATGACAAGAAATCAGTTGAAAAAGCTTGGAACCCCCTTTTATACAACAAAAGAAAAGGGAACTGGCGTCGGGCTCACTATTTCCTTTCAGCTCGTCCAAGCAATGAAAGGGAAAATCAGAATCGAGAGCGAACAAGGCAAAGGCACGACCTTTACTCTCCAATTTCCAAGTATAGAAGCAGAATGAAATTGGTTTAGTTTAGTTTAATTTAATTTAGTTTAGTGCTACGCATAGGGCTTGGTCATGGCAGTGGTGTGCAGTTCAGGGGAGTTCATGTGGAGCATAAAACGAATAAGCTGAGCAAATAGAAGACTTTGCGAGCAAATAGCTAGGAAGCTAAGCATTCAAAATTTCAAGTTGAGCATATATTTTTAATTTCGAGCATATTTTCCGAAAAGCCGAGCATATTTTTTCAAAAGCCGAGCATATTTTCTTAAAAGTCGAGCATAAATATTGTGTTCGATTTTTCTTTTCTAAAAAAAAGCAAATATCTTATAGATATTTAATAAAAAGGTCTCTATAAATTGATTTTTGAGAAAAGAGACATCATTTTTTCTCGCTGAAAAGCTAATAGGCATGAAAAATACCATAAAACGCATAAAGTTCACAACTTCGTCACCAAATCAAAACCAACACCATCGCTTTAAAGTGCCGGGGGACTG
This sequence comes from Bacillus marasmi, assembly GCF_902168435.1. GTDB lineage: Bacteria > Bacillota > Bacilli > Bacillales > Cytobacillaceae > Bacillus_BU > Bacillus_BU marasmi. The sequence goes on along the minus strand of NZ_LR656168.1, from coordinate 47,746 downwards.
TCCCCCGCCACTTTAAAGCGGAGAAGTTATGATGTGAGTTTTAGGCCGATGACGGAGGCGATGATGAGGGTGATGAAGAGAATTCTGCGCCAGTCTTTAGATTCTTTGAAGAAGAGCATACCGATAATCGCTCCTCCGGAGGCGCCAATCCCGGTCCAAATCGCATAAGCGGTCCCCATCGCAATAAACTGCATCGCATATGACAATAAGAGAAAGCTCATACCAAAGCCAATTACCAGTAAAGTCATAAAATACCATTTTTTCTCTTGATGGTATTTACTAATCATCGCAACTCCAAAAACCTCACCGAAGCCGGCTAAAATTAACGCAAACCAAGCCATTATAACTCAGCCCCTTCCGTTTCAGCATTAGGCTCTTCCGTCACAAACTTCAGCCCAATAACTCCGATTAATAGAAGCAAAATAAATAGCAATTTGGATACTTTAATCGGCTCACTAAAAAAGATGATTTCGGCAATTACTGTTCCCGCTGTGCCAAGTCCTACGAATACCGCATAAACTGTCCCCATCGGTAGTTTTTTTCCAGCAGAAATAAAACCGTAGAAGCTAATAGCAATAGCAATAATCGTAACGAACCAAGTCAATGGATCATCTGCATGCTTTAAACCCGATACCCAGATGACCTCAAATACAGCCGCAATATATACTTTAATCCATTCTGTGTTCAAGTTTGTTCACTCCATCTCCAATATAAAATAACCAAAAAAAGCCTGGGAAACACTAATAATAGTATCTCCCAGGCTTTTATCCTTCCGTGTCACAGCTGCGTGCTGTGCGTTTTCTCTCGGACCAGACCAAGCAACACTGGTGCTTGCGGAACCCTAGAAAACCTATTCGTTATACAATTAAGCCTTATTTTATAAAAAATAAGAAAATGCTTCAACTATTAAGTTTTTCCATGACTTCTTCAGGGGAGAGCTAGGAATCGGTAACAAAGGGCAAAAAACATTATAGAGATAGAAATAAATACGCAAATGTTGTTATTAGTAAAATCAATATATTTTCAAAAAAATATTGGAGGGATTTCCAAAATGTCACAAAAACTAAACGATTTTTTCACAAATGAACACCACATGTTGTGATAACATAATTCTCGGGCTACTAAATATAGTTATTTCCAAGAGGGGCAATGTACATGAAATCCAAACTGTATGAAGAGTTTAGAGAGATAGTTAACAGTAGTAATAAAGATTTGGTGCAGGAAAATGCCAATGTTGATGGATTATCGCCAATGGGGATGATGATGCTATTCGCTTCATCTTCAGCAAAATCATTTGTAATTGATCATCTTTTAGATGAAGATGTTAAGCAAGCTTATCAAGAAGGATATATTCATATTCATGATCTCGATTTCTACGCAAGTGGCACTACGACGTGTAGTCAAATCCCGCTGGCAAAGGTTTTAACAGGCGGTTTTAACACTGGACATGGTCATATGCGTGAACCTAGAAGCATTACGAGTGCCTTAGCGTTAACAAGCATTATTTTTCAGGCTAATCAAAACAACCAGCATGGTGGACAATCGATTCCTACTTTCGATTATGATTTGGCCCCTTATGTAAGAATGACGTTTGAAAAAAAGAAAAAGATGATTAAGGAATTGATGGTAGGAGAAATGGAAGAAAGCGTCATCGAAGCGAAAGCTTGGGAGTTAACGGACCAAGAGGTTTTCCAATCGTGTGAAGCGTTCATCCATAACTCCAATTCAATGCATTCGCGGGGTGGTGGCCAGGTTCCATTTATTTCCATTAATTTAGGTACGGATACTTCAAAAGAAGGCCGAATGGTAACAAAGAATCTACTTTTGGCGACACAAGGTGGTTTGGGTGGCGGCGAGACGCCAATATTCCCAATTATCGTCTTTAAGGTGAAAGCGGGTGTTAATTTTAACGAAGGTGACCCGAACTATGATCTTTATAGATTGTCATTAGAAACAACATCAAAACGGCTATTCCCCAACTATGTGTTCTTGGATGCACCGTTTAACTTAAAATATTATGATGGCACGCCGCAAAGCGAAGTCGCCACGATGGGGTGCCGAACGCGCACTATTTCCAACATCAACGGCAAGGAGACTCCACATGGCCGTGGTAATCTATCGTTCTCAACCATCAATCTGCCGCTACTTGCGATTGAATCAGATGGTGTGATGGATTTCTTTGGCAAGTTGGATCATTACATTAACTTAACAACGAAGCAGCTTTATGAGCGTTATTTGTATCAAGCGCAGAAATCCGCTGCTCATTTTAAATTTCTTTATGGACAAGGTATATGGTGGAATGGTGAAATGCTGCATCCACACCAGAAGCTGACTGAAATCTTAAAACAGGGAACTTTGTCAATTGGCTTTGTCGGTTTGGCTGAAGCACTAGTGCAGCTGACAGGTAAGCACCATGGCGAGAGTGAAGAATCTGCTCAATTAGGCTATGACATTATTAAATATATGCGTGGTAAAATGGATTCGGCGACAGAGGAATACGGCTTGAATTACACGCTGCTTGCGACTCCGGCAGAGTCATTTGCTGGGAAAGCATTGAAAAAAGCGAAGGAAAAACACGGCCTCATTCCTGGCGTTACGGATCGTGACTATTTTACAAATAGTTTTCATATCCCAGTTTATTATCCAATCAAGGCCATTGAAAAAATAAAGATTGAAGCGCCGTACCATGAATTGACGAATGCTGGCCATATCACTTACATCGAACTAGATGGAGATTCTAGCAAGAACATCGATGCCCTAGATACTATCGTACGGGCAATGCATAAATACGGGGTTGGTTATGGCAGTATCAACCATCCAGTTGACAGATGCCTTGACTGCAACCATAAAGGCATTATCGAAAACGAATGCCCAAAATGCGGGAATCATGATGAATCAAAAATCGAACGGATTCGTCGTATTACCGGATACTTAGTAGGAAGCTTAGAAAAATGGAATAATAGTAAACGAAGCGAAGAACGGGATCGGATTCATCATCATTAATTTTCATTAAGTGTTGGTCGAGTGCGGCCAACACTTTTTCCAACACAGTCAGAAGGTGGTTTCATGAAGGTTATCAATATACTACATGACAGCATTGTTGACGGGCCAGGTTTTAGAAGCGTGGTATTTTTTGCTGGCTGTCCACACCGCTGCCATGGCTGCCACAATCCGCAAAGCTGGAATATCGACAATGGGACTGACATGTCACGGGATGAAATTGTCGCAGAGCTTATCGAAAATGAGCTTACCCAAGTTACGTTAAGTGGCGGTGACCCATTTTTCCAAAGTCAAGACGTTAGTGAATTAGCGAAAAAGTTGAAAATCTCCGGGAAAAATATTTGGTGCTATACAGGTTATCTGTTCGAGGACCTCCTTGCTAATCCTCATCATCGCCTCCTTTTAGAGCAGATTGATGTGTTGGTGGATGGGCCGTTTGAGATGTCAAAGCGCGATTTAAGTTTGCTGTATAAAGGCAGCAGTAATCAGCGGATTATTGATGTACCAAGGAGTTTAAATGAAGGTCGAATACATTTCTTTGAAAATTAATCGGGACTAAGCTTACCTCAGAAGCATGTAGAGGTAAGCTTTTTTTGTACCATAAAATCACTATGCATAGGTGGTTTTGTATTGGCGAAAAATAAAGATAAAATGTTATTGACCATTTTGGTCAATAGGAATATACTGAAGTTGACCGAAGTGGTCAATGACTGAAATCAATGGAGGTGAATCCAATGTTTTCAAAATTTCAAAGCTTATCAGAGGAAAAACAGGACCGTATCCTAAATGCTGCCATAAAGGAATTTGCCTATAAAGGCTACCAAAAAGCTTCTACTAATGAAATTGTTAAAGAAGCAGAAATTTCAAAAGGGTTATTATTTCATTATTTTAATAATAAGAAGGACATGTATTTATTTTTATATAGTCATTTCATGGATTTATCGATGAAACAAATTCTTGAAAAGATCGATTGGACCAATAAAGACCTTTTTAAGAGATATAAAAATATTGGTTTTTTAAAGTTTGAATTATTTCAAAAGTACCCAGAAATGTTTAATTTTTTAAAAAGCGTTTTTAAAGAAGATGCGCCTGAGGTAAAAAGTGATATTGACAAGAAAAATAAACAGCTCATAGATAGCGGCTATAAAGATATGTTTGGAGATATTGATGTGACTATGTTTAAAGATGGTCTCGATATCGAAAAAACACTAAATATCATTTTTTGGTCTTTAGAAGGATTTGCCCACAAACAGCAAGATAAAGCGATAGCAGCAGAGTTTAATCAAGCCTTTTTAGATGAACTCATGAATGAAATGGAAGCCTATCTCGATATTTTAAGAGAAGCCTTTTATAAGTAGTATGAGAAAATCAATCTTTATTTTTCAAAAGTAGATGATACTAGAGGCATCTGCTTTCAAATACATTTTCGCTTGATAAGGGAGAGGTCGACGATGAACGTAATTGAGATTAATAATTTGACCAAAATGTATGGGAAGTCGAGAGGAATTACTGACATTAGCTTTAACGTGGAGGAAGGAGAAATCTTTGGATTTATTGGCCCGAATGGTGCTGGGAAATCGACGACCATCCGAACGCTTTTGTCATTAATCTATCCTACAAGCGGCATTGCCAAAATTTTTGGCAAGGACATTGTTAAGGATGCTCCCGAAATAAAAAAACAGATTGGATACTTACCTTCAGAGGTATTTTACTATGACAATATGAAGGTGATGGACCTCTTAAAATACTCAGCTAGTTTTTATAAAAAGGATTGCAGCAAAAGAATTAAAGAATTAGCTGAAATATTAGACCTTGATTTAACGAAAAAAATTGATGATCTATCACTTGGAAATAAGAAAAAAGTTGGGATTGTTCAAGGGCTTCTCCATGAACCAAAATTGATTATTTTGGATGAACCTACAAGTGGTCTTGATCCACTGATGCAGCAGAAATTCTTTCATTTGCTTGAGGAGGAAAATAAAAAAGGAGCAACGATTCTATTTTCTTCTCATATTTTGAGTGAGGTTCAACGTTTATGCAACCGGGTTGCCATTATTAAAGAGGGTAAGTTAGTCACAGTCGAAAAGATTAGTACATTACAGGAAAATAATTATAAAAAAATAAAAATTGATTCGCGTACGGTACTAGCGCCGGAGCATTTCCAAGTAGACGGGGTAACGAAACTAGAAATAAAAGGTAACACAATTAGTTTTCTTTTTAAAGGAAACATCAATAATATTTTGCGGAAAATTACTGAGGTAGAGATAGCGAATCTTTGGATTGAAGAGCCTGACTTAGAGGAGATCTTCATGCATTATTACGAAAAGGAGGAATAGAACGTTATGAATATTTTTTGGCATGAATTGAGAGCAAACCGTAAGTCAACGATTATTTGGTCTGTTTCTTTAATATTGCTTGCGATTCTATATTTGTCGTTTTATCCAGCCTTTGCTAAGGATGCAGAGCAGTTTACTAAAATTATGGAGGGCTATCCAGAAGCGGTACGGATTGCATTAGGTGTTAATAATGCGGATTTTTATTCGATTTTGGGCTTCTATTGTTTTCCGTTAGCATTTATTACGTTATGTGGAGCGATTCAGGCTATGAATCTTGGTACTTCAATTGTTAGTAGGGAAGTGCGTGAGAAGACTGCAGATTTTTTATTAACGAAGCCAGTTACTCGTTCGGCGGTAATCACCGCAAAACTTTTAGCAGCATTAGCTTCAATTGTTATCACAAATATTGCTTATTTGCTTGCGGCGATCCTTACGGCGGAACAAGTAAAGACCGCTGATTTTAGCATTAAAATCTTTTTGTTGCTTTCACTTACACTATTGTTTATTCAGCTCATCTTTCTTTCTATCGGTTTTATCGTGTCGGTTATGTTTCAAAAAATTAGATCTGTTCTGACGGTATCATTAGCAACTGTGTTTGCCTTCTATTTTCTGGGCATGTTAAGTGACACGTCAGGTGAAAGTGCAAAACGGTTTATTTCTCCATTTAAATATTTCGATACGGCCTATATTATGAAGCATGCCGGTTTTGAAGGGGAATTTTTACTTGCTGGTGGGATCATTTTTTTGCTTGCGGTAGCCTTGAGTTATTTTATATATAGAAAAAAGGATATTCACACATTGTAAGGTTGAACAGTTTGTGCTTTGTTTTTGAACGTAAAGGCATAAAGGAGGGTTTGTGAATGAATGTGTTTTGGAGAGAAATGAAAGCGCACCGTAAGTCGCTTATTCTATGGAGCGTTGGGATGTTTTTGATGGTGCTTTCCGGTATGGGGAAATATGAAGCGTATTCCTCGTCAGGTCAGTCCATCAATGACTTAATGAAGGATATTCCACAATCATTAAAAGCGGTTTTGGGATTTGGCGATGTGGATTTATCGACGCTGAGTGGTTATTATTCTATCTTGTACTTATATATACTTTTAATGGCGACCATCCATGCAGCGATGTTAGGTGCGTCGATTATTGCTAAGGAAGAGCGCGATAAAACTTCAGAATTCTTGTTTGTTAAGCCAATTGCTAGAAATACAGTGATTACAGCAAAATTGTCGGCAGCATTTTTGAATGTGGTGATTTTAAATATCGTTACTTTTGTATCATTGGTTTCAATTCTTGCTAAATACAATACGAATGGTGAAGCAGTTAATCAAGATATAGCACTTACGATGGTAGGAATGTTTATTTCCCAGGTGTTATTTATGACGATTGGTGCAGCGCTTGCTTCAGTAAAACGGAAACCCAAAACAGCAGCATCGTTGGCGACAGGGATTCTATTACTAACTTACCTATTATCGATTATTATTGCGTTGAATGAAAATCTCGAAGGCTTGAAATATCTGACACCATTCAAATACTTTGAAGCAGCAAATGTCATGTTTGGTGAGGGAATAGAGGCAATCTATGTGATCATCTCTGTAGTTTTAATAGGGGTTCTCACCTTCGTCACCTACACCTTCTTTAAAAAGCGAGACCTAAACATTTAAAAGGTACTTTAACACAGTAAAGCGGTGGGGGACAGTCCCCCACCGCTTTACTGTGTTAAAGTTGGGTTTGTTGTTCAGGTTCGGCATCCGGTTCAGGTACGCGTGAGAGGATGATGAGTCCCGCTACAAACAGGATTACAAGGCTGAACACGCCACTAGATGAATTGCCGGTAAGTTGAGCAGTTGCTCCAACTAAGAGCGGTCCTAATATCGCTGCAAATCTTCCGAATATCGTGTAGAAACCAAAGAATTCGTTGGCATTTTCCTTAGGGACAAGCTTTGCATAATAAGCCCGACTTAATGCTTGAATCCCGCCCTGTGAGGACGCAACCATCATTGCCAAAATCCAGAAATCAGTTGTGGTTTTTAAGAAAAATGCGTAAATACAAACAAAAATATAAATAATAATTCCGACGTATAGCATCTTTTTACCTGTAAAGGTTTTTGCCAATCTTCCGTATAGGATAGCAAAAGGGGCTGCTACAACCTGAGTAACAAATAGGATAATTAAAAGATTGGTTGAATCAATCCCTAAATCAGTTCCATAGGCTGTCGACATCGTAATAATCGTATCTACCCCATCAATGTATAAGAAATAGGCGAGTAGGAATAGAAATAAAGCCCGGTATTTTCGAATTTCCTTTAAGGTTTTACCCAGCCGCTTAAAGCTATTAAAAACAGGGCGTGGCTCCGGCGGAATATAGTAACGCTGCTGAACGTTTCGGAACATCGGAATCGCAAAAGATCCCCACCAAATTGCGGTGATTAAAAAGGCGATTTTACTAGCGATTGTTACAGAAATTGGAAGGGTTCCATTTTGGGCTAGCATAATGATGGCGATGCTGATGATAAACGGGATGGTACTTCCGATATAGCCCATTCCAAAGCCGCGAGCGGATACGCGGTCCATCCGATCCTTTTTCGTGACATCGACGAGAAAGGCATCGTAGAAAATATTGGCTCCAGAAGAACCAATAACCGCCACAGTATAGCAAATCAATAAAAGTAACCATTGCTCATGAGGTACAACGGCTAAAAGTGCTGTAAACAAAACACCTAAGCCAAAAAAGAAGCTGAAAAATCGCTTTTTAAAGCCTTGGTAATCTGCAATCGTCCCTAAAATGGGAGAGAGGATTGCGAGTAAGAAGGTGGCGAACGAAATCGTATAGCCCAAGTAAGCTGTTGAATTGGCAGCAGACACCCCCGCATCTGTTGCAGATGCTTTATAAAACAATGGAAAGACCGCGGTGGAGATGATGATTGAATAAGCGGAAGTTGCCCAATCGTAAAATATCCAGCTCTTCTCTTCCTTCGTAAAACCTTTCATAGGTTTTCCTCCTAGAAATCTATTTTTCTACGCATAGAAGGATGTATAGTCAGAAGGTGTAATATGTTTATGCGATTGTAATGAGTTATTCAGACAGCAGTTCAGTAATGATTTTACCATCAGTTGCACCAAGCTGAAGACCAAGCAGCCGGGCAAATGTCGGACCTTCATCGACAAGCTGCATGTATGGGACAACAGTGTTCTTCCGTATTCCTTTCCCTGATGCAATTAGAATCGTATTGTAGTTCTCCTTTTTAGGTGAGTATCCATGGGAAGCAAAGGTATAACGCTTTGCCGCAACGTCTTCGGCTGTAATCTCATCAATGTATTCACCTTGATGGCTCTCTTTAAAATAAAAACCTTGTAACGCCTCTATCATTAGGTAGGCTTGAGGGTCTGCCCCTAGGGCTCCTGCTTGTTCACCGGTAATCACCTTTTCAATTCCGTTAGCGTCGTTTTCGCTTAGTTTACGTAATAGTTCAGTGACTGTTTCTTTTGTTTCAGTATCAGCCTTGTCCTTAATATAAATATATGCCGAGCCATCGCAGCTATTGCAATAGGCCTTCCAAGAAATTAATTTTTCACGTGAATCAACCTCAATAAGTCCATGCTCCCGGAGTAAAACATTCAACTTGATTGCCTTTGTTTCATCTAGCGCACTGTGGTCTCCAAGTGCAATAATCGTAGAATTCTCGTAAATACCGGCTTTTTTTAATGCTTTAATGATGCGGCCTAGTCGGTTGTCGTGGCGGTGAACTGCAGAAATGGCCTCGTCTGAAGCAAAACCGTGATAGTGACGCTGCGTGTCTAAATCAGTAAAATGGACCAATAATAGGTTTGGCTTTTTTGTTTCAATCGTTTGAACGGTTGATTCCAGAACAAAGTCGTCCAACTCTGGCTGGCTTAAACCGTTACGAAGATGACCAAAACGCCTGTTCATATCAAGCTGGTAAATCGTACTGCCGTTCCGAAGAGAAACTGCTATTTGGTGTTGCCATGGTCGGTTCGCGAATATTTCAGGCATGTTATAGTCGATATTTGCTCCTGCTGTAACCGGCCATAATAATGCTGCGGTTGTTAAACCAGCCTTTTTCGCCTCGTCATAAAGAGTGGTGCCTTTTATATGGCGGCGATGCCAGTACCAATCGGGAGAAGGTTTGCCTGGCTGTAGAAAGGTATTATTAATCACCCCGTGACGATTCGGGAAATTTCCAGTCACGATGGTGGCATGACAAGGGTATGTCACAGATGGATAAATCGTCTCGACATTTTTACAATATGAGCTTTCCTTTAATAACGTTTGGAAGTTTTGAAGTTCTGATAGCATTGGGAAATCCAATGCAGACAAGCAATCAAATGAGATGACAATCAAATGCTCTGTTAATCGTTCCATCCGCATCTCCACCCTTAATAAAATCATTTCCAACATACTATACTACTATGATATCAGAAAATTCCAACTCGTAGAAAAAAACCATTAAAATAAACTTGCCTTTAACACAGTAAAGCAGCGGGGGACTGTCCCCCGCTGCTTTACTGCGTTGCATTAGTCTAGTATTCTTTTTTCGCCTTCGATGGCTTGGATTGGGCTAATGTTTTGCGTAAATTCTAGTGTACCGATATATTCGCCGTTTTCGTCGCGAACTGCGAAATAGCGGATATAGACGTATTTATCCTTGAATTTAATCCAGAAATCTTCAACATCCTTACGTCCTGCTTTGAAATCAGCCAATAAGTCTTCAACTGTATGCACGCTGCGTGGAGGATGGCAGTTTTGAACTGTACGACCAATAACTGCTTTCGTACGGGCAAAGATTCTTTCCTTACCATGTGAGAAATAGCGAACAACATCGTCCTTATCGATAAAGGTAATATCGACTGGTAAGTGATTAAGCATTAATTCTAATTGCTTTAATGATAATAGACCTGTTTCCATTTTAATGAATCCTTCAGAAATTGCATCCCCTTCAACAGGTTTTCGCTCTGGCTTCCAAACTCCCGCAGGGCCTGTTAAGCAGAAACCAATTTCATCACTTTCATGGGCAATCTTAATCCACTCATCTTCGGTAAGTGTGGAAAGTGCCATTGGGAATAAAATATTTTCTTCTTTGAAAATCATTTCAGTCACTTCGCGAATCACAAAGTTCATCTCATTGATAACAGCTTGTTTTTGATCGCTAGAATATTCCATTAATGTTTTCTTTGCTAATTTAATTCCATCGCGAATGTGGTCTTGAATTCCCCACATTACTTGAGTTGGTCCGTAAATACCGTATTTCTCTAAATAAGGGAACAGTAAATTCTCTTTACGACTGTAGTGCTTATCAATATCAAGCAATAAATTTAAATCATCAACTAATTTATATACGTTTTCATCACTATCTTCTTTTTGAAAACGCTCAAAATGAAGTTGCATCTTGAAATTTACTAATAAATCGATTTCCTTATTTTCAAGCTTCCAAGTATGAACAGGGTGACCAGGTTGGTCTTCAGGTTTTTCAGAGCGATGAATATCCTCAATAGAACCTTTGAAAATCGCTGTATGAACTGAGCACAGGCGTTGAACCTCGGAAACTGGAATTCCTTCTTCTTCCATTAAGGCCTGTTCTAATTGCGAAATTTCAGCAACGGTAATACTGCCAACTGCTTCTTCAAACTCTGCTTTCACCTCTTCAACACTTTTGCCATTATGCAAATCTTTAATGATTTTCTTCAACATAGCTTGACGCTCTGTATTTTCTAAAACCTGTGTTTCACGATTATTGATCATTTCGCTCATTTGAATTCTCCTCTGTATGTTTTATCGTTTTTAAGAGTTTTAAGTGTCATTTATGAAAAATCAAAACCATTTCAAGTCTCAAATTTAATCTGGAACATATAGTAGTGATAAACTTTCTCAACAACAATGTAACATATCGAAATTAAGTTTATTGTGATGAATATCACTTGGCTATAATCTGGCAAAAATCGCTATTTCAGGACAGTTTTCGCTAAAAAATATGCTGAAAAATCCAACTTTTTATTCTATTTCTTGATAAAATAAAGATATAGAATACTAGCCAACTGCATCTCGCGCTTCAATGATGAGATTCTATCCAGCGAAAATTTTACAAAAAGCAGAGAGGAGTGAGATTATGGCCAAGCGTTTAATTAAAAAACATGAGTTTGATATTTTAAACCGAGAGCTTCAGTACCTTGAGGAAACAGAAGTATTACCATCGGGTAAAACAAAAGAGATTCAGGATTTATATGACGTTGAGAAGAAGCTATCATTTACCGTAACTCTACTATATGTGGGCTCCATTTTAATTGGAGCAGGAATTCTAAGCTTTGTGGCAAGTAACTGGGCAGAGATGGGTAAGTTGTTCAAGTTTTTGTTTATTATTGGCTTGTTTATCGGAACGAATGTGACTGGTTTCTTAATGGAAAAAAACTTTCCAAAGACATCACGCAGCTTCTACTACTTAGGAGTAATTGTTTTTGGAGCGGGGATTTTCCTAGTCGGACAAATGTTCCATCTTGGCGGTAATTTTCAATTTGATTTTTATTGGTGGTCCCTAGGAATTTTGCCTTTAGCCTGGGTACTAAAGGACAAATGGATTCTGTTAGCAGCAGCGATTTTTATGTCCATTTATATTGGAGATGGGGCATTTATAAGCGGTGGCGACATGATAAATTTCTGGGTCATCCTATGGCTAATTGCGATTTATGTGCTAAATGACCAGATTGGCTTTTCGCGAATTACAGGCTTTGTGTTAGGAATATTACAGCTGCAATTTGTTTGGACAGTGCTTTCTCACCTTACAGATGGAATGACAGATATAGAGTACGTATATGGATCCGTTTATTTCGCAATTGGACTTGTTCTTATCTTTTTTCAAGGGAAGATCCGTGATGTTTATGTATTCTTAGGGCATCTTGTTCATTGTGGGGCAGCGTTATTTCTATCTTTTGAAGGAACATGGCCAGAGTCGATTGATTGGATGTATATACCGTTTTCGATTGTGTATATCGTGTTTGTATTATTTTTAATAAAAAAAGGAAGCCTGCTTAACATTATTATTCTATGTATTATGATTTTCCGTTTTTATCTTGATTTATCGCTTGAGTTTATGGATAAATCAGTCGTATTTATACTAGGTGGACTCATCCTGCTTGGTTTCGGTTTTTATTTTGAGAAGCAGCGTAAAAAAGGGGGAAGCCTATATGAATAAGCGGACCAAGTATTTTGTGCTTGCTTGTCTAGTGCCGATTTTGGTGTTAATTGGGATGACGGTTACTCCCCTTTATACGTTATACAAGGGGCAGGAAATCGTTTTAGCTACGGTTCCCGTTGACCCTTCCGATCCATTTCGTGGTGATTATGTTTCTTTAAGGTTTGAAGCTGAAGAGATTCCACTCGAACTGGTTGAACAGGAAATCCTTGATAAAAGAAATGAACTTAATGGAACTAGGGTTTATGTTTCCTTAACTAAGGAGAATGGAGTCCATAGGCCGTCAAAAGTATCTTTGCAAAAACCGGAAAAAGGGATTTATATGAAGGGGAATTTTCAATATATTGGTCCTGCATGGGACCGTGTAAATCAGAAGGAAACTGAAGATGTTCTGTTTATCGAGTATAGTCTCGATAAATATTTTGTTGAGGATAATACAGGACTTGAATGGGAGCGCGCTTCCATGAAAGGCGATATCCTGGCTAAAGCAAAGGTTTTTAATGGTTATGCCTATTTACTAGAGATTGAGTTGAAAGAGTAGTTTTGTAGATGTTGTACTAATATGCAAAAATTGGTTTTCGGTTTAAACCTATGGTAAAATTGTCTTGTAAAGAAAAGTTCATATGGTCAGAGGGAGTAACTTGCCTTTTTATAAAGAAGTCAGCTACCGAGCTTGGAGATATCATTTTTAGTTTAACATCATTCGTAGCTTACCTCCGGCGCATTTCTTTAAAAAGGATTCAAAGTCGTCATTGCGGTTATCGTGGGGTAACCCGGCTTTGAAAAGCTATTTACAACAGTTAAAGTGAGACTCTGCAGCATGTTTATTTGCTGCGGAGTCTTTTCTGTTTTGATTGGAGGAGAGAGTATGAAGGAGTTTTACAGGCAAACAACCGAAGAGGCAATGACATCATTAAAAGTTACAAAAGAAGGCTTACATACAGATGAAGTGCAAAAACGAAGACAGCAATATGGGTGGAATGAACTAGATGAAGCCGAACGTATCACCTTCATTGGCGTATTTTTTCGACAATTTAAAGACTTTTTAGTATTTATTCTTATTGTGGCAGCAGTCATATCTGCTTTTCTAGGTAAGGTAGAGAGCACAATCGTTATTTTAATCGTAGTCATCATTAATGCGATATTAGGAACAGTCCAACATATGAAGGCTGAAAAGTCGTTGAAAAGCTTAAAGGCGCTCTCGGCTCCGACAGCTAAGGTTTATCGAAATGGTCAAAAGCAGGAGATTCCGTCAAAGGAGCTTGTTCCTGGCGATATTCTTTATTTGGATGCGGGTGATTATGTTAGCGGTGATGGTCGGATTCTTGAAGCTCATAGCCTGCAGGTGAACGAAAGCTCGTTGACGGGGGAATCGGAGAGCGTATTAAAGCTCACAGAGCCAATTGACAAGGAAAACATTGTTATTGGTGATCGTAAAAATATGGTGTTTTCCGGAAGCTTTGTTACATATGGCAGAGGAGTTGTGCTCGTTACGGGTACAGGTATGAAAACAGAGATTGGCCGGATAGCTACTCTAATGGAAACAGCGCAAGAGAAAAAGACGCCGTTACAGCAAAACCTGGACAACTTTGGGAAAAAGCTTGCCATATTAATTATTATTTTATCGATATTAATTTTTGGACTAGATGTAATTAGAGGTCGAGAAGTCATCGATTCATTTATGTTTGCCGTATCCTTGGCAGTGGCAGCGATACCGGAAGCATTAAGTTCAATCGTCACCATCGTGTTAGCGATTGGTACGCAAAAAATGGCAAAGGAAAATGCGATTATTAGGCATTTACATGCGGTTGAAAGTCTAGGCAGCATCTCGGTTATTTGTTCAGATAAGACCGGAACCTTGACTGAAAATAAAATGACGGTGAAAAAGGTTTGGGTTGATGGTCAAGAAAAGCAGCATGATCAACTGGATATGGATCGCGAGATGGATCGAATGCTGGTTTCAATGTCCTTGCTTTGTAATGATGCGGTGACAATTGAAAATAAGGAAATTGGGGATCCAACAGAGATAGCCTTGGTGAATTTAGGGGAAGTTTACAATTTGGATGAGCTCGACGTGAGAGAGAATTTTACTCGACTTGGTGAGGTTCCGTTTGATTCCGAACGAAAACTAATGAGTACAGCTAACAAGGTTCAAGGGAAACTTTATATGCTCACAAAAGGCGCTCCAGATGTTATTTTAACTAGAATTGAACGGGTTTCAACTTCCGCTGGGATTATCCAACTTACGAGTGAAGATAAAGAAGAAATTGATAACGCCTATCGAAAGTTTTCGAGTGAAGGCTTGCGTGTACTTGGATTTGCATATAAGGAATTGGCTGATAACCCAAAAATCAGTGTGGAAGATGAACATGATTTAATTTTTGCAGGGTTTATCGCGATGGTCGATCCACCACGGGCTGAGTCATTAGCAGCTGTTGAAAGCTGTATTAACGCCGGGATTAAACCGGTGATGATCACTGGTGATCACAAAATTACTGCGAGCGCAATCGCTAGACAAGTAGGGATATTAAAGCAGGACGGAGACGCGATTGAAGGGGCGGAGCTTGAACGGATGAGTGATGAAGAGCTTCGTGAGCGAGTCGCCAATACATCAGTGTATGCGCGGGTTTCTCCTGAGCATAAAATAAGAATTGTTCGAGCTTGGCAGAAGTTAGGTCACGTAGTGGCAATGACTGGGGATGGAGTAAACGATGCTCCAGCCTTAAAACAGGCCGATATTGGGATTGCAATGGGGATTACCGGGACAGAGGTGGCGAAAGATGCAGCATCGATGGTATTAACGGATGATAATTTTTCAACTATCGTGAAGGCGATAAATAATGGACGAAGCATCTTTGCAAATATCAAAAATTCGATTAAATTCCTTTTATCCGGCAATACAGCAGGTATATTATCAGTGCTTTATGCTTCTTTGGGGGCATTACCAGTTCCATTTGCGCCTGTACATCTGTTATTTATAAATTTGCTAACCGATAGTCTTCCAGCAATTGCGGTTGGACTTGAACCACACAATAAAAATGTAATGAATGAAAAGCCTCGTGATATTAACACACCGATTTTGAATAAAAGCTTTGCGACAGAAATTGTTTGCGAGGGGATTATCATTGCGATTGCAACGATTGCAGCCTTCCACATAGGCTTAGCTGATAGCAATGCGGTTGCTAGTACAATGGCGTTTACAACACTATGTGGAGCACGATTGTTACATGGATTCAATTCAAGGTCGAAACAGTCCATTTTCAAAATTGGTCTATTCTCAAATAAGATGGTTTGGTTGGCCGTGCTCGTTGGTATTGCGCTACTAAATATTGTGTTATGGTTCCCGCCTTTAATGAAAGTTTTTGAAATCGCGACACTATCAGGAGAACAATACCTTACCATTATCGGACTCAGCCTAATACCACTCGTAACCATCCAACTGTACAAACTAATATTTGTAAAATGAATTCTTTAACACAGTAAAGCGGTGGGGGACAGTCCCCCACCGCTTTACTGTGTTAAAGTTGATTATGATATTTGTCTTTTTTGTTCGTTTGAGTGGATGTTTTCAGCCGTTTTACCTTTGTTCGTTTGGAAGATGAACGATGAAATGGTGATAATGGTTAATGTTATGAGACACACAATAGTTCCAATAATATTATCAGCATTAAAGATAAATGAGATAAAAATACTTGAAAGTGCAACCATTGCAAAAATGGTTGTGTATGGATGCCATTTCACCTGGAAACTTGCTGTGTCCTTATATTGCTTTCGAAGCTTAAGTTGTGCGCCACAAAGGCAAATCCATACGATCATAATCGTAAAACCTGGAATCGCCATCAAGTAACCAATGACATTATCAGGAGTGACAAAGGATAGGAAGACGCCAGCAAGGATAAACAGCATACCCACCATAATCCCATTTAATGGAATGCCGTGTTTTGATATTTTCATAAACTGCTTAGGTGCTTCACCGTTTTTGGCTAAAGAGAATAATGTTCGTGAAGTCGCATAAATTCCAGAGTTGGCTGCCGATAAAACGGCTGTAATGAGTACAAAATTCATTACGTCAGCTGCGCCTGGAATACCTGCCATATCAAATACTTGAACGAATGGACTTGATTCTGAAGTAACTTGATCCCATGGCATGATCCCACAAATAATTAGGATTGGTAAGGCATAAAACAATATAACCCGAAATACTGTGCCTTTCACAACCTTAGGTAAAACGCGTTTTGCGTCTTTCGTTTCAGAAACTGCTACCCCGATTAATTCAGCTCCCCCATAGGAGAATATGACAACTAGAAACGCTGCGAACATTCCGCTAAATCCATTCGGAAAAAAGCCCCCATTGCCGGTAAGATTTGTGAGTGGATTTCCTACAGAGCTTGGGACTGCACCAAATAATATTAATGCACCTAAAATAATAAATAAGCTTAGCGCTAATATCTTAATTCCTGCAAACCAAAATTCCATCTCGCCGAAATGCTTTACCGGGAATAAGTTGATGCTAACAATTATTGCGGTACAAATCAGACTCAATACCCAAAGCGGGACATCAGGAAACCAATATTGGAGAAAACTAGCTGCGGCAATTAGTTCGACGGTAATTACTAGAATCCAGTTAATCCAATATAACCAGCCAACGATAAACGAAGGACGGTATCCAAAGGCTTTGTAAACAAGACCTTGGACGTTTACGTTCGGATAAACGCTCGCCATTTCTGCTAATGCAGCCATTACAATGAACAGAAGTAGTCCGCCGATTAAATAGGCGATGACCACACTTGGACCAGCCATATTTAGAGTTTCTGAACTTCCTTTAAATATTCCTGTTCCAATCATACCGGCAAGAGCCATAAATTGAACATGTCTTGGTAATAAGCCTTTTTGCAAATCCTGTTGTTTGGCCTCCATATCATACCGACCTTTCAAATCATTATTTTTATATACTCATTATCGCTTGTTTGCTTAAACGCTTTTAAGCTTTTACGCACTAAAGTAAAGATGTAACATTATATTAATATATCATATTTTGCGAAAATGTCAACCAGTCCGAGCCTGGAAACCCTATTCATAGCATACAAAAACCCCGAGTGTTAATCGGGGGTAGCAGTGTGAAAATATAAAAATAGTCTAGAAAATTAATCAAAATGTTTTCGCTGTTTTCCTTTAACAAAACGATAGGCCAAAAAAGCAATGTATAAAGGTGTGGCAATATAGATTAGATAAGGAAATTGTTCATATGTACTTTTATAGCTAACATACAATAAACTACCAAGAAAAATCGTAACGATTGTTCCGTATTTTGGAAGTGGGATTTCCTTTAAGCTTGGAATTCTAAGCTTGCTTACCATTAAGAAGCATAACGCTGTAAAAATGACCGTGGTTACTATCTGAGGGATGTGATTTCCAAATAATGTTAATATCGCAATGATTCCGCCGGCTGCAGTAATCGGAACTCCAATAAAGTAATTGAGGTTTGATTTATTTGTACTTATGTTAAAACGTGCAAGTCTATATGCTCCAAACAGTGGAAATAATCCTGCTATTGCTAGTCCAAGCCAATCAAATTGGAAAAAATAAGTATAGTATACTAAAAACGAAGGTGCGACTCCAAAGGTAACAATGTCAGCCAAAGAGTCAAGTTCTTTGCCTAATTCAGTGTCGGCATTGAGCATTCTAGCAAGCCTACCATCCATACTATCGAGCATCATTCCAATTAAAATTAAAATAGCCGCATTTTTATAGGAACCATGTGAAGCGAAACCTACTGATAAAAAGCCACAAAACAAGTTTCCTAGCGTAAACATATTCGGTATCATTTTTGTAATTCTTATTCGCATTGTAGTTCAACTCTTTCCTCTTGCAAAAAACAAAGCATGCCACTGCAAGATTTATACATAATGAATTGTCAGGTTTAAACCTATAAAACTAATCATATCATTAAATGTTGTATGATTAATTGAAAAAATTAGCAACACGCATATTTAAATGATAACCTAAAATATAGAAAATCATTTAATATGCAATAAATTTAATTTTATTACCATTAAAGAACCGGGTTGGTGCCGATGATAAAAAAGCTATTAAGAAATATTAAAGTCCTATTATTACGTCTTTTAAGGATAAATGATAGTGTTCATGGAATAGCAATTGGTTTTACAGTCGGTGCACTAGTGAATTTTGTTCCAACCTTTGGATTTGGTCCTGTTCTATCCGCAGCAGGCGCAAGATTGGTAAAGGGGAATCCGGTTGCAGGATTCATTGGGGGGCTTTTGTTTCTCTGGGCATTTCCAATGTTGTTTTATTTGAATATTGTTGTTGGACATGCATTGCTTATGGTGATGAAGTTTATGATCCCGCTGGTTGGTGAGCGATTTGCCGGAGAACTTTTGATTTGGCAGGCCTTCGTGCTTGGAATGTTAATTAATCTCCTTTTATTTGGTATGAGCATCTATATCATTATTTATTTTTTTATGAAAAAATATCGCTATGATATCTTGATGTTTATCTATAGAAAATGGAAAATCTAGTTGTAGGGGATGTTTTTACATCAAGTATTTTAATTATTTAGGGGGAGAAGTTTGTGGGTAAGTTGTTACAGGCAAGGGTTTCTGTAATATTTTTTGCAATCTTAATAGTAATCTTTGGTTTTAATTGGTTCACGGGTGAAAAATCACGATCATTTTCTGAGCCACATGAGGCCATCCTGGACCTAGATCAGAATCTAATTGTTATCCCGGCGTATAAAAAGAATAATGTGTCATTAAACTTTTTTATTAAGGACAATAATAAATTCGGGGCTACCTTTGTTGAACATGGTATTTTCGGTTGGAAAACCCATGGAAACCTACTATACAATGATATAGGGAAATTTGCGGATTATGAAACATTGGAGCCATATCGCGTTCATGATGAATACTTTGTTTATGGCTTAATTCACGCTAAGGAAGAACCGCAAATTCTAGTTAACAGTAATGAAGCTGTACTGATTAACATAGAAACTGTAGATAATCCGAAGATAAAAGAGCTTAAAATGGATAATATGTATATTTGGTACTTGGAGAGTTCGATGCCGATTCCAGATGGTAAATTAGAACTTAAAGACAAAGCGAGCGGAGATCTTATCAGCACAACCAAGCTTGACATGAAAAAAGAATAATTTAACGAATTAACGCAGTGGGGGACAGGCCCCCGCTGCGTTAATTCGTTAAAGAGATTGCTGTTCTTTTGGTGGGCTTTTTATATTTGTGAAAGAATATTATAATAGCGTTGAGGTGAAGACGATGGCAAGGGAACGTAAATTTTCCACAGAGGAGCTATTTCAGGCAACGGAAAAAATTCTACTGCAGTATGGTTACGAAGGATTTACATTTAGTCTTCTCGCAGAAAAAATCAAGGTATCAAGAGGAGCTATATATAAATACTACGAAAACAAAGAAGAACTGATTTTTGATTACATGATTGCTGAAATGGAGACCTTTCTCTCGAAACTTAGTGAGATAGAAAACCAAGAAGGATTTTCAGCTCAATTTGATTTTTTAATGAATGCTATATTTGCAAAAACAGAAATACATACACTTATTGGGGTCACACAGCATATCCCAGTACATAGCAATAAAAAAATCAAAGACAAAAAAGCAAGGCTCGATCAATTCCATTTAGACATGTATAAACATTTACAAAATTTTATTAAATTAGGAAGAGCCGAAAGAATTCTAAAACCAGAAATTCCAGATGGATTGATACTTGGATTTATTTTTCAATCAATTACTATTCCTAATCATTTTGGCATTACTAAAGACGAATGGATACATTCAATTAAGGAAATACTTAGTCACGGAATGTTTGTCGAATCAAGTAATTGACACTGATTCAAGTTTGAAAGATAATAAAAGTGACGCTTGTGTCATTTATTTTTATCTAAAGTGACAAATTTGTTACTTTAAGTGAATGGAAGAAAAAATGCTTCTGTTGGTATATTAGTGTGAAGCAGCAACGATAGGGAGGAAGTACAAAATCATGAACTCATTCTTACAGTCTATTACTGACCGTGTTACTACTCGTAAAGGAATGTGGATAACGCTTGGAGTTTGGCTTGTAGTTACAATGCTCTTAGCGATGTTGGCTCCAAGTGCAAAGGAGTACGAATCTACAACGATTCAATCTATTCCAGAAGATGCAAAGTCAATCATTGCCCAAAACAAGGTAGATGAATACTTTGCAAGCAATGAAGGGACACCAGCGATTCTGGTCTTTCAAGCCAAAGACGGTGGAGAAGTTACATTAAAACAAATTAAACCTTTCTTTGAAAATATTGATAAAGTAGAAGGAATCAAAGAGATTGTCCCATTAACAAACATGCCACCACAGGCAACAGCGAATTTCTTTTCTGAGGATAAAAGTACATTAATTTTACCACTAACGTTTGAACCAGATTTTGAATCGAAAGAAATGAGAACCTCTCAAGAAAAGATTAGTGAAATGGTTAAGGATAAGACCGATTTAACCTTAAATATTACAGGTCCAGCAGGAATTGCCGTCGATTCTCTTAACCTGTTTTCTCGTGCAGATGTTGTTTTGTTACTGTCTACAGTTGGAATCGTATTAGGATTGTTAATTGTCATTTACCGTTCGCCGTTATTGGCACTGATTCCATTGTTAGCAGCTGTATTTGTTTATGAAGTGGTCAATCAGATCGTTGGATTAATGGGTATGGCAGGTTTACTTATCAGCAATCAAACCTTATCGATCATGACGATCCTGTTATTCGCGGCAGTTATCGATTATTCATTATTTGTATTCTCGCGCTATCGTGAGGAACTGAAGCAGCATGAAAGCAAGTTCGATGCGATGAAGTTGGCAATGAGAGAAACTGGAATGCCTGTTTTCTTCTCAGGAGGTACGGTTCTTGCGGCAATGCTAGTTCTTTTCTTCGCGGAATTCGGAGATTATCGTAATTTTGCCCCTATTTTTGCCACAGCCATGGGTGTCATTATGCTAGCTTCGATTACGCTAGTACCGGCATTATTTACTTTGTTCGGCAGAAAATCATTTTGGCCAAAAATCCCTAAAGTTGGCGAATCAACTGAAAAGTCGAGCTCACTCTGGGGTAGAGTTGGTACCTTTGTTGTCAATAAACCAGTTGTATCAGTTGCTGTAGTCGGATTTATTTTATTATTATCAGCTGCCAACATGCTGAACATGAAATATGAATTTGATACGATGAAATCGTTCCCGAAAGATATGCAATCAAGACAGGGGTATGAAATTTTAGAAGACAAATTTGAAAAAGGTGACCTTGCTCAAACAACTGTCTTGTTTGAATCGAAGGGAACAGTTAGTGCTGAAGCACAAGAAGATCTTCGTCAAGTGCTTGCAGGCGAGCCACTTGTCAGCAATGTTCGTCTAAATGGCACAGCTGGGGATAACAAGATTATTCAGTATAGCCTTACTTTTTCAGAAAGCCCATATGATGTTAAAACGATGGATGCTTTGGAAAAAATGAGAGACAAGGCTGACAAACTCGTTGATGAAGTGAAACTCGATGGCGACCTTCATTTTGCTGGGGAAACAGCTAAAAAGGTCGATGATCGAGCGGCTAATGATCGAGACCTAATCGTCATTGTATTATTAGAATCATTACTCATTTTCGTATTACTAATCGTAATGACGCGTTCATTTAAAATGCCAATCTATATGATGGGAACTATACTAATTTCGTTCCTTGCTGCAGTGGGATTAGGGATGTTCCTAAGTAACCTATTCTTTGATATTGATACGATTAGTAATCGTGTACCACTTTATTCATTTGTGTTCCTAGTTGCACTTGGGATTGACTATAATATTATTTTAATCTCGAGGTTTATGGAGGAAAGAACGAAACATCCAGTGAAAAAAGCGGTAGAAATTGCCGTGGCGAATACTGGTGGCGTAATTTCTTCGGCGGGAATTATCCTTGCAGCAACTTTTGCAGTCCTAATGACTCAGCCAGTTCAGCTATTGTTCGTGTTTGGATTTATCGTTGCCGTTGGGATTCTCTTAGATACATTCCTAATCCGAGGTATCTTGATGCCTGCGTTAATTGTTTTATTGGAAAAAGACAAACCAGCTGCGGGCAAAAAAGTTAGCTCCCATAGTTAATAAAAAAGTTACACTATAATATAAAAAATCCCGCCAATTCAAAATAGATTTTGGTGGGATTTTTGTTTGGTATTCCTTAATCTTCTGGGTAATAATTCAAGTCTCTAAATAGCTGTGTTTTTTCTTTTTTTGTTAAGTCGCGCCATTGACCGAGTGGAAGATTACCTAAATGAATATTCATAATTCTCGTCCGTTGAAGTCGACAAACCTCATAGCCGAGCACTTCGCACATTCTCCGAATTTGGCGGTTTAAGCCTTGTGTTAGGATAATTTGAAAGACATACTTGGAGATCTGCACAACTTCACACGGCAACGTCTTTGTATCTAATATCCTTACTCCTTCAGACATTTTCTTCAGAAAATCAGGTGTAATCGGCTTATCGACGGTCACGATATATTCTTTCTCATGCTTGTTTTCAGCACGAAGAATTTCATTAACGATGTCTCCATCATTCGTCATCAGAATTAAACCTTCCGAATCCTTATCAAGTCTACCAATATTAAAAATCCGTAAAGGATGATTGACTAAATCAACAATATTCCCTTTGACATTCTTTTCGGTTGTGCTCGTTATGCCAACGGGCTTGTTGAGGGCGATATATACATTATTTCTAGCAACGGTAATTCTATCGCCACTTACGAGAACTTCATCGCCTGGCTTTACTTGGTCGCCGATTTTAGCCACTCTCCCGTTAATTTTAACGCGGCCTTCACTAATTAGTTTATCTGCACCACGCCGGGAGGCTTTGCCAGATTCGCTAATAAATTTATTAATTCGCATGCTCACTGCTCCTTTAAGTGGAGAAATTTCATCACAAAGTATGCCCAATCCCACCGTAGTTTCAAACTATTTTCGCTTATTTGCAATACCTATATTAAGGTATTTTTTGAAAAATAAATATAAAAAATTTTTCTACTTCAAGAAATAGTCACTTTATGACATCGGAAAATATGTTGTGTTGTTTGCTTAGTTATTGTAGTATAGTAATAGTTTTTAAAAAATAAATAGATTTATCTTATCCAGAGAGACGGAGGGACTGGCCCGACGAAGTCTCGGCAGCAACTCCTAAGCGAGTGTAGTGCCAAATCCAGCAAGCTGTGTGCTTGAAAGATGAGATGATGGTTAATTGCTTATTAAACCTCTTCTTGTCGTTATCAAGAAGAGGTTTTTTTATGGATATTATTGATCGGAAGAGGTGCTATCATGACTGTGAAAGAAAATGGGAACCCACGGGCGTTATTGCCGTTTATTGTTTTTTTAATATTATTTATTGGTTCTGGTATTGTTACAGGGGATTTCTATAGCTTTCCTGTACTTGTAGCAATTACGATTGCTGCGGCTGTTGCTTTTATGATGAATCCAAAGGAAAGACTGGATACAAAGGTGGAAATCTTTTGTAAAGGTGCTGGAAATTCGAATATCATCCTAATGGTATTAATTTTTCTATTAGCTGGAGCCTTTTCTGAAGTAGCAAAAGGAATGGGAGCAGTTGATTCGACGGTCAATATGGCATTAGCCCTTGTACCGCAAAACTTTTTAATGATAGGACTCTTTGTTATTGCTTGCTTTATCTCATTATCGATGGGAACAAGTGTGGGAACGATCGTCGCCTTGGCTCCAATTGGAGTCGGTATCAGTGAGCAAACCGACATCTCGATGGCACTTACGATGGCAGCATTAATCGGTGGTTCGATGTTTGGTGATAATCTATCTTTCATTTCCGATACAACCATTGCTGCTGTTCGGACGCAAGGAACAAAAATGAAAGATAAGTTTAAAGTCAATTTTTTAATCGTTTTACCGGCTGCGGTGATTACTTGTCTGATACTTGGTATGTTAACGATGGGAAGCGTAGCTTCCATCACTGGTAATGATTATAGCCTGATTAAAATATTTCCTTATCTTGTGGTTCTAGTATTAGCTTTAGCAGGTATGAATGTTTTTCTGGTTCTTCCAATCGGAATTTTATTTGCCGGTGGCGTTGGTTTGGTTGATGGAAGTTATTCCTTGATGGCTGTCATCCAAAAGCTTGGAGACGGAATGGCTGGTATGTACGAAATTTCATTTCTGGCGATCTTAATTGCTGGGATGGTTGCTCTTATTCAACATAATGGCGGTATCAATTATTTGTTAAATCTTGTGACTCGTAATATAAAGTCGAAAAAAGGGGCAGAATTTGGGATTGCTGGTCTTGTTAGCTTGACTGATTTATCAACGGCCAATAATACAATATCAATCATTATTACAGGACCTTTGGCGAAAAACATTGCAAGTAAATATGGAATTGACCCAAGACGTATAGCTAGTATTCTTGATGTTTTCTCGTGCAGCATCCAGGGGCTAATTCCATATGGAGCGCAATTATTAGTGGCAGCAGGAGTGGCAAAAATCTCACCGATGAGCATTTTACCGTACTCTTATTACCCAGCGCTAATTGGGATTTGTGCCATAATTGCTATTTTAACTGGCTTTCCAAAGCTTAAAGATGAAGAACAGATTGAAGTGTCTTCTAAAATCCTACTAAAAAAGGCAGAATAAATCAGATTGACAAAGCCCTAGACTTTTAAAGGTCTAGGGTTTTTTAAAAAACGATATAATACTAAACAAATACAAAATTCGACATTTATAATATTAATATAATTATTCTGCTGTTATTTTTGTATTTTTTTCTTGAAATGTTACGAAATAATGAAATACTTCTGAAATATTAAAAAATAAAGATATTATACTAGACGAGTAGATAGAATTGTTTTAAAATACTAATTATTAATAAAACAGTCGCTATAATAGCTTCATAGGAGGAACAGAAATTATTTTTTAAGCTAATTTGTCAGAAAAATCAGTAAAAGGGAGACGTCTATGATGAAGAAAAAACTAGCAAAGATCTTTATGGCTTCAACCATGATGGTTGGAATATTAGCAGGTTGTTCCGGTGGTGATAAAGAGACCTCTGGCGGTACTAATTCTGATACAATCAAATTTGGGGTGAACTTAGAGCTTTCCGGCGGAGTTGCCTCCTATGGTGAATCACTAGAGCAAGGTATCGATTTGGCTGTTGAAGAAATTAATAAAGATGGCGGAATTGATGGGAAAGAAATCAAACTAGTTAAGGCGGATAATAAATCGGAGGCAGCGGAAGCGACAAGTACAGCAATTAAGCTTACTAGTCAGGACAAGGTAACAGCGATTATCGGTGCTGCTACAAGTGGGAACACTGTTGCACAGGTCCAAATTGCTAACGATAATAAAACGGTATTATTAAGCCCATCTGGGACAGCCCCAAACGTTACAGTCAATGAAGATGGCAAACTTAATGAGTTTGCGTTCCGTACTTCTTTTATTGATCCGTTCCAAGGGACTGTAGCAGCTAATTTTGCAGCAAAGGAATTAAAGGTGAAGACAGCTGCAATTTTTGCGGATAGTGCAAGTGATTATGCAAAGGGCTTGGCTGATTCCTTTAAAGAAACCTTTGAAGCAGCCGGCGGAAAGGTTATTGCTGAAGAGGCTTACGTTGGTAAGGATACTGACTTCCGTTCAACTTTAACTCGTATTAAAGGTAAAAATCCTGAATTCATTTTCATTCCTGGATATTATGAAGAAGTAGGTTTAATTGTTAAGCAAGCACGCGAGGCAGGCATTGATGTTCCGTTAATGGGAGCAGATGGTTGGGATTCTCCGAAGTTAGTAGAATTAGCCGGTGCAAAAGCGTTAAATAACACATTCATTACAAACCACTATTCTTCTGAAGATCCAGATGAAAAGATTCAGAACTTTGTTAAGAAGTTTAAAGACAAGTACAAAGGAGCGTCACCTAACGCATTTAATGCTCTTGGTTACGATACCGTATATTTATTGGCAGATGCGATTGAACGTGCAGGAAGCACTGATTCTGTGAAAATTAAGGATGCTTTAGCGGCAACAAAGGATTTATCCCTTGTTACGGGAATTGTAACAATTGATAAGAAACACAATCCGATTAAATCTGCGACTGTACTAGAATACAAAGACGGTAAACAAGTATTTAACACAAAGGTAGATCCTAAATAATCACAAAAAATGGGAGGAGCCACAAGGCTGACCTCCCATTTTTTTATTTCACTAAGCATAAGAATTCTTCAATATAGGATCTTACCTCGTGCAAGCTCGGGAAAACGCCGGCTGCCTCTTTTAGTACATCTTCTTTAGGTTCTACTAAATCCGGAACAATCATCACTGGAATCCCTGCAGCCCTTGCCGCTAAAAAGCCATTGTACGAATCTTCAATGACAAGGGAATTTTCTGGTAGGATATTTAAGGCTTCGCACGGTTTTAAGAATATTTCTGGATTAGGCTTGCTTTCTTTTACCTCATCGCCACCAATGACAAAATCGAAGTACTCATTTACACCCTCATGTTGAAGGTGACTAACAATATCTGAATGGCGGCTTGACGAGGCAACTGCCATTTTTATATTCATTTCCTTAAAAAAATTTAATATTTCGATTAAGCCAGGCTTAAGTCCTAATGTTCCATTCTCTTCAAAAATATTTTTTCTTTCTTTCCAGGATTCCGAATGCCAAAGCTCAACTGGAGCATTTTCCCCAAAAGCGTCTTTAAGCACTGCCATAATCGCATCATAATTTCTGCCAATAAACCGTTTTGTTATATCGATTGAATAGGAAAATTGATATTTTGCAGCAACTCTTTCCCATGCTAAATGCCCAATTCTCTCCGTATCAAACATCAGACCATCCATATCAAATATGACTAATTCTATATTGCGAGACAAACAACTTCCTCCTCTAAAGCGCAAACATATTAATGCATTTGTGTTAATCGTTCTACTTAACTATTATTAATTATAATACTGTTTCTGTAAAATGCATGCTTTTCCGAAAAATCTCCAATATTATGGAGAGAAATTTTCTTAAAATAAGTTATACTGCATATATTAATGATTAGGGCGTGATTTACATACTATATGCATTCTTTTTATTTATTTTAGCAGGAATAGGTGAAATTGGTGGTGGTTATTTAATTTGGCAATGGCTACGCGAAGGTAAGCCGTTCTATTGGGGAATATTTGGGGCAATTGCACTTACTTTATATGGAGTAGTTGCAACCTTCCAAACATTTCCAAGTTTTGGTAGAGTATATGCTGCTTATGGTGGAGTTTTTATCATCCTCTCAATTTTGTGGGGCTGGGGGGTTGATCGGAAGACCCCAGATTTATATGATTGGGTCGGGGGTGCCATTTGTATGGTAGGAGTACTCGTCATGCTATTTGCCCCGCGGCAATAATGATAATTAAGGTTGTGTTAATGCACAATTTTGATTTTTGCCTCGTTGATTGGAGCGGAAATCAACCTTTTAATTTAGCACCTTTTTTTAAAAGAAAAAAATTTTTTGTTATTTTTTAAAAAATCATCGGGAAAATAAAACCAAATAAGCAAAAATCTCATTGAATTTGTTATAATATAATTCTAAGTGTTTTAATTTATTGAGGAGGAACATTTTTTTATGTCAATCGAAGTAGGCAGTAAGGTACAAGGGAAAGTAACAGGCATCACTAATTTTGGTGCATTCGTAGAACTACCAGGAGGAGTAACAGGGTTAGTCCATATTAGTGAAGTAGCGGATAGCTATGTAAAAGACGTGAACGATCATCTGAAAATCGGTGATATGGTTGAAGTAAAAGTCATTAGTGAAAAAGACGGAAAAACTGCCTTGTCAATCAAGAAAGCTATCGATAAGCCTGAGGCTCAACAATCATCCTATTCACAACGTCCAGCACGTCAAGGAAGATCAGATAACCGCGGTGGGAAGGATTTCCGTTCAAAAGGAAATTTCAAACCAAAAGAGAGCTTTGAGGATAAAATGGCAAAATTCTTAAAAGCAAGTGAAGAAAATTTATCTTCTTTAAAGCGTAACACAGAAACAAAACGCGGCGGTCGAGGCGGAAGACGCGGATAATATAAACTAAATTAATATGTTCAACATAGATTAAGGGAATGATTTATACAATCATTCCCTTCTTACTTTTATAAAAGTCTTTACTAGTGGTGGTGATTTTTGGTAGGTTTTATTTTAAATCATCTTAAAAAGGAGTGCATTTTGAATGAGTAAAATAATGATCAAAGAACTTGAATCTACTAATGAAATGATGGAAGCTTTCCCAGTAATGAATCAATTAAGAACACATTTGGATCAAAAAGAGTATCTAGAGTTAGTACTTGAAGCACAAGAAAAAGATAGCTACCGAATGTATGCGTTATTTGATGAGGGTGAAATTGTGGCGGTTATCGGCTTTAAGCCAATGATTACGCTATATTACGGAAGATTTGTCTGGGTGTGTGATTTGGTTACAGATTCAACTAAACGCTCAAAAGGATATGGCGAAAAGCTGTTGAAATTTGTTCATGAATGGGCGAGTAACCACAATTATAATAGTGTGGCACTATCTTCTGGATTGCAACGGGTTGATGCGCATCGTTTTTATGAAGCAAAAATGGGCTATGACAAAGTAAGCTTCGTGTTTAAGAAAAATTTATAGAATGGACCGTTTGGACTAGTTGTATGCATTATTATAGGTAATAATAACTGAATATTTAGAAAAATTTGAATTTAAAAGATTTATTTTATAGAATAAAAGGAAGACATAATGGTTGAAAAAATGAGGTTTCACCAATGATAGATTATTCATATAAAGGAGTCTATTAGTATGAAATACTACATAACCATTTTTATTTTCCTAATTATCATGTTTTTAACAGGCTGTTCTCAAGATAAGTCAACACAAACGAAGGAAGCTAACACATCGCAAACAAAAGAAGCGAAGACAGAGGTCAAAAATGAAGCGACGGTTAAAGAGGAAGATCCTGAAATGTCTTTTGAGGAAAAGCAGCAGCGGGTTGCTTTGTTTTTCCAACAAGATTTAGGAAATATGGACGAAATGGAAGTTGAGGCGCTACAAACGATTACGACTACTTCGTCAGAAACAATTAATCACGAGCAACACTTGTCTGTTTTAGTCAATCAAAAGCTGCCAGCCTATGAAAGTGCAGTATCGCAAATAAAGCAGTTAAAGCCTGAATTAAGTGAACTTAAAGCAATCAAAGGAACCGTGTTGTCTGCTAATGAAGCATACTTTAAAGCTTTGCAGCTGCAAAAGAAAGCGATCGAAACTCAGGATTTGAAATTCTTTGAACAGGCAAATGAAAAAATGAATCAATATTTGCGGATTTTAGAGGATTATCATTTTCAGGTTGAGGAGATTACCCAAAAATATCAGGTAGAGCTTTCGAATGGTGAAATTGCCTATTAATGGTGAATAGAGAATTATTTGCATGAAATAGAGGCTTTAGTTGAAATATAACAATATGAATAATGATAAACAAAAAGAACCTATTAAATGGTTCTTTTTGTTTTGAAAAAATCCGCTTCTATGAGGAGGAATATCCTTGAAAAAGGGTAGCAATAACGATGATAAACGGTTTAAAATTGCCAATCGGGAGGCATTGATTGGTGTTGTGCTCGTCATTATCAATTTCCTTTGGTGGTATGGCTTTGGCTATGGACTTGGTTCAGGCGATGTGGAGAATTATGAGTATGTGTTCGGTTTGCCGGCTTGGTTCTTCTATAGTTGTATTTTGGGTACAATCGCTATGATGGTCCTCGTTACTGTTACGGTAAAATATTTTTTTACTGACGTACCTTTTGGGGAAGATGAGGGGGACAAATAATGAATTGGCCTGTCATAACTCCGCTTATCATATTTCTCGGGATTATTTTTGCTGTAGGGTTTTGGTCTAATAAATTTGTGATTCAATCCGATTCTTTTGTAAAGGAATATTTTTTAGGTGAAAGGCAGCTTGGAGGCTTTGTGCTAGCGATGACCATGGTGGCAACGTACGGAAGTGCCTCGAGCTTTATTGGTGGACCAGGAGTAGCCTATACAAAGGGCTTGGGCTGGGTGTTTTTAGCGATGGCACAGCTAGCGACAGGCTATTTTGTTTTGATGGTCCTTGGGAAGAAGTTTGCGGTTGTGGCGCGTCGCTATGATGCGATTACCTTAATCGACTTTTTAAAAGAGCGATATCAAAGTACTGCGGTTGTGCTAATCTCGGCAGCAAGCATTATCATATTTTTATTCTCCTCGATGACGGCACAGTGGATTGGCGGAGCGCGGTTAATAGAATCGCTGACAGGCTTGGCTTATCCGATAGCTCTCCTGATTTTTGTCGGTTCGGTACTCTTGTTTGTTGTGGTAGGAGGCTTTCGGGCAGTAGCTGTAACAGATGCTGTGCAAGGAGTGGTGATGTTCTTAGGAACTTTGATTTTGCTTATTGCGACGATTAAAGCAGGAGGAGGAATTAGCAACATCATTTCGAGTTTAGCTGCTGAAAACCCTGATTTAATTAGTCCTTATGGTGCTGCACATGATTTATCTCCAGCCTATGTTTCTTCATTTTGGATTTTAGTAGGAATTGGTGTTGTAGGTTTACCGCAAATTTCAGTGCGGGCAATGTCATATAAAAATTCACAGGCCATGCACACCGCTATTATTATCGGAACAATTGTTGTTGGATTCATTAT
Source organism: Bacillus marasmi (assembly GCF_902168435.1). Lineage (GTDB taxonomy): Bacteria > Bacillota > Bacilli > Bacillales > Cytobacillaceae > Bacillus_BU > Bacillus_BU marasmi. The sequence continues at coordinate 16,487 of NZ_LR656168.1, read as the reverse complement.
GCTAGGGATGCATCTAATCGGTGTGTTTGCTAGACCCATTCTTCCTAATATTGAGATAGGTGATACGGTAATGCCAACGTTAGCGATGGAGGTGTTGCCGTCGTATGTGGCTGGAATCGTCCTCGCGGCCCCGATGGCAGCAATCATGTCAACAGTGGATGCTTTACTGATATTAGTCGGTTCTACGATTATTAAAGATATTTATTTAAATTATTTTAAGCGGGATGCTGAAGTATCTCATATAAAAAAGGTTAGCTTCGCTGTAACTGCGCTTATAGGGGTTTTTGTCATCGTGTTTGCGCTTCGGCCGCCAGATTTAATTGTTTGGCTTAACTTATTTTCCTTTGGTGGCTTAGAATCAGTATTTATTTGGCCGATTATTTTTGGACTATATTGGAGCAAAGGAAATAAATATGGGGCTGTAACGTCGATGCTATTAGGGATGGGGTCGTACATTCTGTTTGACCGGCTTTATCCAAATGCATTCGGATTTCATACGGTCGTCCTACCCATATTAATCTCACTGACTGCATTCGTCATTGTCAGCCTAGTCACAAGCCAAAAATACAATGTAACGCATTAACGCGCTGGGGGACTGTCCCCCAGCGCGTTAATGCGTTAGTGTGGCAGAAATGCCAGTTGGAAGAAGAATAGTATTGCGAATAAGTAAAGTAGTGGGTGGACTTCACGCCACTTACCTTTGACGATTTTCAGGAGCGGATAGCTAATAAATCCAAGTGCAATTCCTGTCGCAATGCTTGAAGTAAGCGGCATGCTTAAGATAATTAAAAAGGCAGGAAACGCTTCATCAAGCTCGTCCCAACGAATCTTTGAAATGCTACCCATCATCAAACTGCCGACAATAATCAATGCTGGAGAAGTGATGGCTGATAATCCAGACACGGCGCTGACAAGTGGACCAAAGAATGCCGATAATAAAAATAGTATCGCAACAGTTACCGAGGTCAGTCCTGTTCGTCCCCCTGCAGCTACGCCAGAAGATGATTCAATAAATGCAGTCGTTGGGCTTGTTCCAAACATTGCCCCAACAGCAGTGGCAATTGAATCAGATAGGAGCGCTTCACGAGCTCGTGGCAGATTATTTCCTTTCATTAAATTGGCTTGATTCGCAACCCCAATCATAGTTCCAGTTGTATCGAAAATAGTGACGAGGATAAATGAAAAAACAACTGCATACAAGCTGTGACTAATCACATCAGAAAAAGCTGTAATGGGATTTCCAATAATCATCCCATCAGGAAGTGATGGAAAAGACAAAAATCCCTGGTCAAACGATAACTGGTTCGTGAAAAAGGCAATAATTCCTGTGATAATCATCCCGAAAAATAAAGCCCCGTTAAAGCCAGCCACCATTAGGACTAACGTAATGGCCAGACCAACGAGTGTAAGTATCGTATTTGGGGCATGAAGATCGCCTAAAGCAACAAGATTAGTGGGATGAGCAGTAATGATTCCAGTTAGTCTTAGCCCGATAAATGCAATAAATAAGCCTATTCCAGCAGTAATCCCATGTTTTAAATTTTCCGGAATCGCCTCAATTAGCTTTTCGCGAAACGGTGTAAGTGACAAAATCACGAAAAGAATCCCTGCTACAAACACAGCTGCAAAGGCCGTTTCATATGTAATTCCTTGCTGACCACCGACAACTGAATAGGAGAAATAGGCGTTCAATCCCATTCCGGGTGCTATGGCAATGGGGTAATTTGCAAATAGTCCCATCCATAAAGTCCCTATTACAGCCGCGATAATTGTTGCTGTGAAAACTTGTTCGAAGGGTACTCCTGCGTCAGCGAGAATGACCGGATTGACCACGACAATATAGACCATTGTAAAAAAGGTAGTTATCCCAGCAATTAGTTCCGTTTTTGCATCCGTCTTATGATCTTTCAGTTTAAACATTGAAATCCTCCATAAAATATCAATAAAAAATTTTAGTGCAATAATAATAGTATTCGTTTTATTATTAGTTTTCAAGCATGTTAAGGAAAAGAGAAAAGTATATTTAAGAAATTAACTACTTTTCAAAATACCCCCGTTGGTATATAATGAAGTCAGAATCAAATAATTTTTTTCTAAACATGAGAGGAATGAATGGTATGCAAATTACTGATCAAGCACGTGATCAATTAGTTAAGCTGTTAAAAGATAAGCATGCCGTTGGAATTCGTTTGTATTTCGGCGGATATGGCTGAGGTGGACCGCAAATAGGAGTGTCTCTGGAAGAGCCTCAACCACAGGATGTTGTTCGGAAAATTAACGAAATTCAAGTGGCATTTGCAGCAAATATTGAAGAATATGCTCGTGACCTAGTGTTCGAGTATTTTCCAGAAAGTGATGGGTTTGCTTTACTGGGTGGAAGTAGCTGCTAAGCACTATCTCGATAATAAAAAACTGGCTCTCAATATTTGATTGAGCCAGTTTTTTTGTACCCTATTTAATTGTTTCAGTAGGTCTGGCTTGGGAGGTTGAGTCCTTGAAGTTAGTAGATAACCAATCAGCGATTTTTTCAAGCGCATCTGGATGAAATGGTTGGTTAATTGTGTTTAGGACGTGTTTTTGATAATTCAAAATGTCTTTTGGTCCAATCTGCTCTTTTAATGTGTGCTCCATATTTTTGATGATGTGATACTCGTTTTCGCCTTGGACAAGTCCGGCTAACTCAGCTAAAACATCATTGTCAACGAGCGGATCCTTATCTCCTTGTATCGCAAATACTGGACAAGTTATTTTATTTAACGCTGCGCGAGCGTCAAAAGCAGAATGCTCCCTAAAGTATTTTGCAGGTTGTTTGAAAAATAGTTGGATTTTCACAACATCCTTGTCTGTATTCAACATTTTTTTCATAAGATTTTCAGTTTGTTTCTCGCCTTTTTGATCAATTTTCAATTTACGGTTGAGCCAGCCTTGGAAACCCGATTTTGCGAGAAGTTCCCTATAAGCTAATTGGCGCTGTTTTTTTAAAGCTTCTATTAAGTTATCAACACCACCGGCTAAAAGCATTAAGCCAGCTGGATCCATTGTTTCTGCTAGTGCTGTAGCGTGAATCGTTCCTTCGCTATGTCCGCATAAAATAATTTTCTCGTGATCAACATTTGTTTGCTGTTTTAGGAAAGTCATAGCTTGTTTGGCATCGGCAATCAAATCAGATAATCCTGTTGTGAGCACATCACCAGCGCGCTTTCCAGTTCCGATTTTATCGTAGCGCAGCGTCACAAAACCAAGCTTCGTAAAATAATGAGCTAAATTTTTATATAAATTAGTTTGGATTTTCCCTTTGCGGTCGTTTCCATTACGGTCTAGTGGGCCTGATCCAGGTAAAATAAGGATTGCAGGGGATTTTCCTTCAGTTTGTGGAATGGCTAACGTACCATATATGGGGTTCACACCATTAATCGTAATTTCTTTTTCAAACATCACTAAGCACCTCCAAGTGTTTATTCAGGGATAATAATTGTGGCGAAATTTCTCGCCTTACGCTCCGGGGTAGGCTCGTATTGTAGAGCATCTTGTAACAACGTGCCCATTTTTACAACAAGATTCTGGAATTCATCGTCTGATAAATAAAGCTTGGCGACCCGATAGCTAACACCGTCTTGCAATAAATCAATCTCCTTCTTGTTCAAGTAAGCTTCATATTGTCCAAGCAATTGTGTGGTAAAGGTTAAAAAGAGCTCAAGATGTTCTTCTTTTGAAAGGCTTAGAAAGTCTTCTTGTGAATTTACCGACGGCTCCTTTAAGGCATATACCTTTTCAATCGTTCCGCGGATTTGGTTTTCTTGAACAACCTGTATGATTTCAGCTTCTAAAAGTGTATTAAGTTGACGGTATAAAGTTGCCTGTGGGATTTCTTTGTTTCTTTCGGCAATTGCATGGACGGTTAATTGCTTACCGTTTAGTAGAGATTGAATTATTTTCATTCGGACAGGGTGTAAAATCAGCTTTGTTTTTGAATGAGGTTTCATGACCATTTTCTCCTAATACAGTATATTATTATCATTATCAATAATGATAATAATTAAGTAAAAAAATATTCCTTTGATGCTTTTATTATTATTATCACTTTTGATAATAATATACATATTGGATTTAGTCAACAATAATGAAGAAAAATAATAAAGATGCCTACTGGAAAGGGGCTTAGTAGTATGGATATTACAGATGAAGCAAGGGACTTAATTAAACAAATGTTGAAGGAGCAAAATGCTGAGGGGATTCGAGTATTTTTTGCTGGGTTTAGTTGAAGTAGACCGAATATTGATTTGGCTCTGGATGAGCCAAGAGCACAGGACACTGTATCAACTGTTAATGGCATTCAAGTGGCGATTGACCCAATTATTAAACCACATGCAGATCGAACAACACTCGCATACAATCCTGAAGTAAACGGCCTAATCCTAAAAGGCCCTGATTACGGAGAAAGCGGCAATACATGCAGCTACTAACACACTTTAAAGCGGTGGGGGACAGTCCCCCACCGCTTTAAAGTGTGAAAAGTGTGTGTCAATTTATGGGAGAAAGGTGTCATATTTTGCCTGAGGTGAAGGGGTTTGAATGGTAATTAGAGAATTCAGAAGTATTGAAACTTTTCAGACTTATAACCGTATATATTCTTAATAAGTAAAATATGTCGGGAATGATGCTATGTAAACAGACGCACAAATTGGTAAAGGGGAGATGAGTTATGGAGTTATTCGGGACACCGCTGGAAGCCATCTATTTATATGCCTTAATCATATCTGGAGCCGTAACCATAATATATTTATTTTTTGGCGATGTGCTCAGTGGACTTTTGGATGGAATTATCAACCCTACGTTAATCTTTTCGTTCGTTACAATTTTTTCAGCAGGTGGCTATTTATGTGAATTGTTCACGTCTTTTCACAGCGGTTTAATCGCGGCTTTTAATGCTGCCGTCGCACTTATTTTAGTAACTTTATTAAATGTGTTTGTCTTGATTCCGATTTCCAAGGCAGAGGAATCTCTAGTTTATCGGGAAAGTGATTTGCGGGGCCGCATTGGAATGGTCATTACGACTGTACCTGAAGATGGCTATGGAGAAGTTCTCATCGAAAGTGTTAGTGGACGTGTATCCAAGCCGGCGATTAGCTTTAAGAAAAAAGAAATACCAAATGGAAAAAAAGTATTAATCATCGATGTGGTAAATGGTGTGCTTCAAGTTGAGAACTATGAAGAAACAGATAACTTTTTCTAGGAGGTCATGTAAATGGAATTTAATATCATCTGGGTTGTCGTCGGAGTTGTTGTTTTTCTTTTAGTCGCATTAATAGGTGTTTTTATTACGAAATACAAAACTGCAGGACCTGATGAAGCTCTAATTGTAACGGGAAGTTTTCTTGGCAGTAAAAATGTGCACATGGATGAAGCGAATAATAAAATAAAAATTATTCGCGGTGGTGGGGCGTTTATTTTCCCAGTATTCCAACAGTCTAGACCATTAAGTTTACTATCTAGCAAGCTTGAGGTGACCACTCCAGAGGTGTACACGTTATCTATATATTATTGAACATAAAAAATATGTACATAACTATATTGTATATAACTATCTTAAACCTTATAAGAACAAGGTTTTTTTTTATTTTGTTTAAATATATGCAAAAAAAAAATTATGAACTAAATAGTTATATAAAAATATATCTAATCCTTGAATGGTCTTTTAAAAATAATTGGACATAATTACTTGGGTATATTATGATTAAGGCAATAAATGGAGAAATAGTTGTTTTAGTAAGAGGGGGACATAGCCCACAGCGGGAGGCGTTTCCGCAGAACAAAGTTCGAGGACCTTAAAAACAAGGAATATTAGCTTATAACAGTAGTTAGACAAAACTTAATACTTAATACTTAATAATAAAGTTATAAACTATAAAAAGGAGGGCAGACCTTGGTAGAAAAAAAAATAATAAATATAAATCCATATAGCGATCTTCGATTTGAAGTTAGAAATACTAAGATTGAAAAGGATAGAGGGAGAAATGGAAAACAAATAGATGAATATGCAACTATTGTATTAGTGAATAAGAGAAATAAACGAGAAGTGCCTCATCCCTTTACATCGTTTATTTATGATAAGTGGAGATTTAATAGGTATAATAGCCAACTCGCCCGAGCAAAACATATAACAGCATTCTTAAACCATACCTTGATAGACTTTTTTCCATTGTTTAAATTAAAAAGTATAACTGATCTTAATGTTGTTCATGGTGTACATTTCTTGGAATATAAGCATGATCAAGGTTGTTCACTATCAACAATAAATGCATATGATTCAACAATAATGTATTTTTACGAATTTTTAGCTAGAAGAGGACTTTTGACAAATATTAAAATTGAAGCCTTTATATGGACGATAAACTTTCGGACAAAGAAAAAAACCTTGGTATCTCTGTTCAAGCCCAAAATGCAATCTCTTCCTTCTGGAAAGTTTGATGATACTAAGGCTAGAACTTTAGAAGAGCATCATGTCATTCCATTTATTAAGACTGCAGTTACGGCTGCAAACGACATTGCATTGGGCGTATATCTGGCGATTTTTGGTGGATTAAGGGGTTCCGAGGTAATGTCTGTTAAACGAAGTGAAATAAAGAAATTAGGTGTATATGGAGAAAATGGTTTAATTGTTAAATTAAAAACTGATGCAAGAAGTGCAAAAGGTAGTGGAAACAGAGTCAAATCTCCAGGAGTTCAACCTATTGATGCTGTAAAAGATTTACTTAAGGAATTATATTTATCACATTTAGAAAAATATCCTGCACCATTAGATGATTCCGATAGCCTTTTTGTTAATTCTAGGGGTAGGGCAATGCAGTATCAAACCTTTAATCAAAAATTCAAAAAAGTTAAGGAAGCCTTTATAGAGAAATTAAAAGACTCAGATAACCCGGATGATAAATTGTATGCGTTAAACTATAAATCTCTTAAATGGAGTACCCATATCGGAAGAGGAACTTATTCTAATAATATTGCAGAAGAATGTAAGAACTTAGTTGAGATTATGAAAGCAAGAAGAGATAATTCTCCTGAGTCAGCGTTAGCTTATTTAGAGAATACGAAAAAGTCCATAAATCAAATGAATCAAGGGTTAGAAGAGTTGTTTGAAGGAGGGGATTAATTATTAGAAAGCTAAGTTTAAAAGAATACAAAGATAAGAAAGAGCAATTAATCTCTATGAATGATGCTGCTATTGAACTTAATATAAAGCGCGGCACACTTTATTCCTATCTGACAAAAAGACTCTGTGGATTTAATTTTTTTCTAGGTCCAAATTCAACAGATAAAAAAAAGTTATTTTATCTAACTAAGGATTCCATTAGACAATTTAATTCCTTACAAAATGAATTGGAAAATAATTATTGTACAACAAAGCAATTATCCGAATTATATTCATTTTCACAAGCTTTTTGGCAGAGAACTGTAAAAAAACAACAAGTACTAGGGGTTTTTTCAACAAGGTTTGATAAATCTCTTCGAATTCCAAATAAGTTTTCAAATGATTATGTTAATAAAAGAAGTGTTCCAAGGGGGTTTATCAGCACAAATGAGATAGTTAAAATTTTAGATGGAATAAATCCTAAGGTAGTAAACAATATTAGGAAAACAGGATTATTAGGTGAAACCTTTGTAGGATTAACACCTGATGGTGATAGTATCACAGCTAATCATATAGAAAAAGTTTTAGAATTGAAGAGAAAGATTGATGCTGAGGTAAAGTTTATAAGAGATAATGATTATCTCTCATCAAGAGAAATTAAGGATATTTTTCCTTATGATATACACATGGATACTGTAAGAAAATTAATATCAACAAAGACTTTTGATGATATCTATGTAAGAAAATACTCATATAAGAGAGAACCTGTCAATTATGTTAAACGCGAAAGTGTTATTAGGCACATTGAAGGGATAAATGAATATCGCTTTTCTACTGCTGAAACACCCATAGAAATATTTAATGAGGGGATTCAGAAAATAAAAATTCCAGAACACTTTGTAAAAACTGCGGATGTATATATTGATTATTGTCAAAATATCATCGTAAGAAGCGAAGCGAGTGTTAAAACTTTAGATACAAATGCAAGAAAATATGTGATTAGACTGCAAAAATATGTAGAGTTTTTTACAAAAGAGTTAACAGAATATACAGACCACGAACTAGAATGTGTTTTTATAAGTGAACATTTCAATCGAGCTGATAAAGAGATTTTGATTAATTTTTTAAATCATTTGTCCTTTGTTCAACAAACAAAATACCAACTAACATATTCAATGGATAGTGAGAGAGGAGCTCTGTTTGAAGATGAAAAAGATAAAGTTTATGAGTTTAGCCAATTTCTAGACTATTATTACTATGTCAAGTTATACGATAATCACATTGAAAAGGCTATTAATAGCCGTGATTACTCCATTACTTGGCTCTATGTTGCAATTCATCTAACAAACGCATGGCGACATGGGGATGTTATCCGCCTTCCTAAAATTCATCTCAAAGACTTAGGTATAACTAACTTAGAGTATTTTCGCTCAAATAAATTAACGGACGACCAGGCTGGGCAAATTTTAGCTCAAATTGAGAAACATCGGATGGTAAAGTTAATAGTATCTAAAACAAAGTTCCGGAGAAGTTTTTATGTAAATAAGAGTATGCGCATTCCAATGGCTACGGCTTATGCATTAGCTCAGCTTCATAGCGATATAGAAAATGACGAGATCTTAATAAATTTTAAGACAAAGTATAACATTCCTTATGACAAACCATTTAACTTATTTTTTCAGGAGAGAATGGACCTAGTTAATTTCTCGTCATTAAAAATGAATCGTTCCCTTGTTGAACACCTGTATTACAGTATCTATAAGAAAAAAGGATTCGCTTATACGGCTTATGAAAAGGCTAGGAAAATTAGAAATCATAAATTAGCACCGGATAAAGTCTTTTCTGAGATTACACAAATATATATTCGTCAAACAAATGAAGACGGCCCGATTGATGATATTGCTGTAGAGTTATTTGAGCGTGGTGAAATGGGGTATCTATATTCTCTAATACTTCAGGGAGTTGAAGACTTGGAAGGAAATGAAATTTCCTTACAAAATGAAACAGCATTGATTAGGGAGTTTAAAGAAAAATACCCTCCGATAATTTTAGAAGGTATGGCAAAATTTATACAAAGTAGACAAGTCCAAAAGGAAACTATAGCTGTTGAGCTGCTAAAACAGCCAAAAGAAAAGTTGAATGAAATTCTTAATAAAATATACCTAGGTGAAATACCGGCTAAACATGAAGATTATCATTGTTTAACATATCCGCAATGTAAATACACTGGTTCTCGGAGTTGTTCCACTTGCTTAACTGGGATTCCAAGAGCTAGTGTGATGCAATCGTTAAAAGATGAATTGGAAGAGAAAATCGATTCGTTGACAAGGGTAACTTCCTGGGGCAATCTCCTTCGAGATTTGAGTATTTTAAATGCATTATTAGACCGTTTAAAAGAGGTTACGGTTGAACTTGGTAAAGGGTATGTTAATGAGTTTATAGACCTACAGGAGCTAAATATCAAGATTTCAAATGCTATGGTTAGAGTGGAAAGTGTAAAACGTCTTAGAGGGGAGGAAAATAGTGAGTGTAAGTAGGAAGAAAACATTAACTGTAGATAAAAATGTTGAGTTCTATACTGTTGTTGAAAGTGAATATAAACCTAGTGTTGAGCAAGAAGCAATAGAACTATTTGAAAAATATAAAAATGATGGATGGATAGTGAATTGTGAGTATTCATCAGAAATATGGTATTTTAAATTAGAATTAGATAAACCAAATACAAGATTGATAAAGTTTGACATTGATATGTTTAAAGAGCACAAAGCAGCACTAAAAGCATTTGCAATGTTTGAAGGAACCCGAATTATTCCTAGTAATGTCCAGAGAAATGTGAACTATATCAAGGCAGCGATACTAGCCACAAATGGTTTTAATGAAAAATATCTAACATTCTTGGAAGATGAAGTGGCGGAATCGGACAAGCCATACGACATGGCACAAACAGTAATCCGATTTATTTCCTTTATCAATCACCCTTTATTAGATGAGATTGAGTCTTCTATGAGTATATTTAAACCAAGAAAAGTAGAATCCAGAAAGTTAATCGTATTTAGAGATCTATTGTTGTTTGGACATACAATTGATATATTTCAGCAAGAATGCTCAAGCAAAGAAAAATTAATTTATTATCCGATTATTTTATGGTGGAGAATAACAAACATTATACCACTCAGAACTAAAGAATTTATTGATATAACTAGGAATTGCTTGAAAAAGAAAAATAACAAGTTTTTTATTATCTTACCAAGAGAAAAGCAACAGCCAAAAAATAAACGGGAATTACCTATTGAAGATGAGATACCGATAAGCGAATCCATTTATAATCTTATTTATGATTATATCCAATTAACTGATGAGTATGGAGAATCTAAACAACTTCTTTCAACTCAAGCATATGTTAAAGCGATGGAGATTAAGAACAATCAATATAATGATTATTGGCATAGTAGTAGACTACGTACTCTGTTAGATAAATTTTACAATGATATAGTAGTACAGAAATATGGTAATAGACACGATATACAAAGATTAAAGCCTATGGATACGAGACATTATGCTTTTATGAATTTAAAATTACAAGGATTTAACGAATTGACGATTGCTAGAATGGGTGGACATAAAACAATTAAAGCTCAAATGTATTATACAAATCATATGGAGGAATTTGCTGATTCGTATGTTTATTGTTTAACTAAATTACGAAGGTTTAGAAAACACGATTCAAATCCAATTGACTATATAAATGAAAGCCACCCGTTGGTTATAAAAAGTAGACTTCAAGATTCAAAAAAACACAAACATAAATATAAGATGACACCCTATGGTATTTGTACTTATGACCTTGAAAGTAACGGCTGCCCTTTTGGAGGGGAATGTCGTCACTGTTGGGATTGGTTTTACCTATCAGAAGCAGAATTAAAAGATACTGAATGTTTAAAGTGGCTAGGAGACCATTCACGAACACTAGGTAAATTAATCAGAGAAAAAATTGCTTTTATGAAAGAGGCTTCTAAAGGAATGGAGTATGATTTCTCCAATCTTAAATGGTTTAACGTTGGAGATGAAGAACTTAGAACCCTCTCAAGAGATATTTCATCTCTAATGCTAAGTAAATCAGTTGTGGACAGTTTCTTGGAGGGTGAGTTCTATGAGTAAGAAGGGAAATAAAAAAGTTGGAGCACCATCTAAATTTAGTGATAAAAAATTAGAAGAGATTTTAATAGAATTTATGAAACAAAATCCTATAACAAAGTTAAATCCGTCTCAACTTGAGAAACAAACTGGTGTTGGTCGTCAAATTTGGCGGAGAAAAATGGGAGAAAAGATTGAAAAACTAAAGAATACTGTTCAAGCAGATTTTGGAGGAAGAGGTGGAAAGGAGTATATTCCCATTCCTAATCCATCTGAAATTGTTGATACCCATTGGAATAATAAGAAAGAAATGATAGCATCGTTCCAAATGTACGAAGAAACTATCCAAAAGTTCTATGAGGATGCTAAGGCATACCACGAAAAAAAGGAAGAAGTTGTAAAACTGAAAAAAAAGATATCAGAATTACAGGAAGAACTTAGAATAGCCTATAGTGATGTAGAGTTTTATAAACAACAATTAAAAGAGGTTTCTATTCTATCCAAAAGTCCAACACAGAGAGAACAGCATAAACTAAAAAATGTTTTGGACTTAAAGGAAAAAAGCAACGAAAAAAAAGCGCTATCAACAGACTTTGTAAATAACTTTCCAGAATTGTTTAGTGATTAAGGGAAGCATGTTCTGCTAATAACTGATAATTATATAAATTTTTCATGAATTTTATTTGGTTGCTATGAAAGTAACCTTAGATTTTTCCTTACACCCTTTAGTATTTGTAAGTTGTTTAGAGGATCAATCATTAATTCCAATTGAATAAATTGATTATGGTAAATATCGGAATGATTCAAAAGAGGTTGAAGTATTAAAGATGAACAAATATTAAGCCCAAGATCATTACTGTGATTTTGGGCTTATTCAGCTTCAATTCAAAACTGTTGGGTATGAATATTAGAAGAAATGAATAACGATAGAGGCATGTTGTGCTGAAATCTGCGTTCTCACACTGATTAAAGTCAATGAAATATACCATCCTTGACATATTTTTTGGAAAAAAAATATGATAGTTGTTATACAAAATTGATTAATTTTCTTAAGATCATTCATCCGCAATCGGCCAGATTGTGGAATAACCTTTCATGGGAATTGGATATTTATGTTAGAATATAGATGAGTTTGTAAAGGATTACACTTAAACCAACGGGGCAGATTTCTTTAATAAGGATAGAGTAATTACCTGAAATAATACATAAAAAAACAGACAGAATGATGCACCTCTAATTGGTTGTCTGCTTTTGCTTTTATTATTTTAAACCGCATCAATATTTCTGGCGTAAGTTCAGTAAGTAATTTTTAGGGTTAAGCTTTTGTTGAATATATGCTTTTGATTCAGCAACATCTACAGTTGTTTCGCTTTCCTCTATTAGCATTTGTTTCATATAATTTTATATAGAAATAGGAAAGTGGGGATACAATTTGACAATTGAAGGGTTTTTTAGAAGATTTTGGCTTATAGTATTATTAGTGATAATTTTTCTTCTGCAATTTTATTTAAGTAAATTTACTTTTTTTGAAGTGTCTATAAACAATTTTAATGTTCCTGCATTTATTTCAATTTGTATAGGTTCTCTAAGTTCACTGTTAGGGATAATAGTTTCAGTATTAATATTAGGTATTACGTTATCTGAGCAAACTTTTGGTAGCAGACTGAAATATGTTCTTTTAAACGAATCGGCCTTAATAAATTTCTTTATTGTATCCTTATTTTGCATATTTACATTTATATTTATAAACTTTATTTATAATGGAATAGTTACAAATTTAATTGTTAATTTAACAATATATGCAGTGATTTTATATGCATTAGCTATTTTGTCTATTTATCCGTTAATAAAAATCTTTTTATTAAAAGCCACATCAAAGAAACATATTGATAAACTATTATCAAACATTAATTTCCCAATAGGAGAGGAATATTTAAAAGAAAAACATACTGAAGAAAATACTTTTTATATATTAGAAGGAATCGGTTTGCATGCAATAAATTCAAATGACAGAAAAAGCCTGCATCATATTTTAAATGGCTTTATTGATTTCTTTTATAAAGAAATTGAAAAAAAGGATCATTTAGAGGCGAACTCTATTAGAGATATAATTAATATATTCATGAAAATACAGAGTAGATGGTTAAGTACGGTGAAGTCTGATAGTGAAGAATGGGTAGTTTTGTACTTTATGAAATTTTATAATAGTATTCGAGTAAAATCTACTGAAAAAAACTTCAGTCACATTAATTTTTTTGAATATGATTTTTTTATTGAAAGAAGTTTAAAAAGAGTGGACCCATTTTTAGAAACTCCGTCTTTAATCCATATTCAACATTTTTTATTTGAAATATATAAAGCTAATTTAAAGAAGTTTGTTCCAATTGAGGAATTGACAATGCTTAATAGTGAGTTTTATAAAAATAATAATGGAACAAATGACAGTTTTAGAAATGATCAACAATGGGGCTTTTTACAAGGAGATTTTAGAAGTAAGTTTGATAAGATAGCTAGAATCAATGGTTTTAAAGAGGCAGAAAGAATTTCACATTATGTACTATCGTACAATAGTATATTGTCTGAAATCTTAAGCAATGAAAATTTAACTAAAAAACAAAAGCTTGTCCTAACTCGCTCATGGACTATGAGTTTAAAAGAATATTTAATTGAAGCCATAAAAAATAACTCGGAGTATATACCTTATACGATTACTTATTTAAAATATCCGGAGAAACATGTTGAAAATACAGAATCAAACTATTGGTTAATAAGTATTATTTCAGAAGTATTGTTATATTTATTTAAAAACGGAAAGTTGAAAAAACATACTATAAATGATTTTGGGGGAATTGTTAGATTAAATTTAAGAAGATTAGAAATTGATTCTAATGCGAAAGCAGTAATAATGAAAATCTCTAACATATTATATGATATAGCAATGGAGATACAAAAATCCGAAGATAACATAAAGTTTCAAATGATGGAGAATTATATAGAAATCTATAAAGAAATCGAATCCTTTATTAAATTTTCTGAAAAAGAGGAATATAAAATTTCTGAAGAAACTATAGAAGAATGGAAAGGTATGTTAGGTAAACTGGTCAGTTATGATAAGTTTAAAGCTAGCTTAGAAGATGAAAATAATTTTTGGAATTTTATATAGGTAAAACGTGATGGATAAAAGTAATTCCTATCCAGACAAATCGTTACTCTGCTCTGATCCACTTAAATGGGAACGAGCCAATATATTAAAAAAAACCCACCAACACCCATTTGTTGGCACATATAGTATATGGGAACATAGTCTACACATAAAATACTTTAAAGTTTAGGGGTAAAGTGATTCTGATTCTTATTTTGAATAGTATCAAGTGATGTTCAACGAACGGGCGCTTTAGTTGAATGAGGTTCAGGCACTCTTAGATTAAGAAAACTCACCATCATTATGGCGAGCTTTCCTTTTTATATTATTGTGTATTTAAGCATTAATTAACTAAAAGGGCATAGATTTTCTTATTTTTCTTAAAATCCCTAATATATTTCCCGAAAAGTGTTTTATATTATCTGAATGTAATGCAATTAAATAAAGGACAGTGGATATTAATATCATTGAGCAAAAGGTTGAATCTAAAATAATATTGATGTCTATTTTTTTTCGTCCTATAAATTCTATTATCATTTTGTATGAAGTTACTACTATTAAGAGTATTGGAAAGAAAATGGTATATAAAAACCAAGTCCACCAAGAAAAAGCAGGATAATTATTTAGGTAGGCCTTACCTTCTCGGTAAAATAATTCTTCTCCAACGAGATTACATAGATTTTTTTCAACCTGATGAATATATTTATACTGTCTTTCAATTAAGCTTGAAGTTTGATAATACCTTACTACTAGGCTTAATAAAATAAACCAAAACATACTATTGATGAAAACAATATTCATCGATAGTTTTAATTTTAACTTCTCTTTAACAATTTGAGATACTGCATCAACTGAACTCTGAGGAACTGTCAATAAAAGGAACATTCCAGTCAATACCAGTAGAACTAACATAAACAATTTATCTCTTAATTTTAGATACTCCCTAATATATACAAATGATTCTTTGTAATGATCATAAAGAGCCTCTAATTTAGTATCTGAACTAACTTGTTCTGAATTCATATTTTTATAAGCTTACCTTTATAATTTTTTTAATGCAGCTAGGATTGAATCTTGAGTAAAACTCATTGCCCAAGATGCTCCTGCACCTAGTAATTCCTCAGGAGACTCATAGCTTTTATTAAGCTTAATGGCTAGTAGCTTATTATTATTTGCTTTACTTTTATTCACTTCAAAATTAATCCAGTTTTTAAAACCAATAAGCTTATAATCTTTATGTTGTTTATTAGCTTTTTTTCCAACAATAACAAAAGTATGAGTTGCATTATTTATTTTTCTTGTTAATCCCGCCTTGACGACTGAAATATTATTACTGTTTATTTCGCCAGATGAGTGATCACTAAATACAAATTCAAAATCCGGATTGGCATCCCACGCTTGCATTAAGAATTTGTAATGTTTATCATTTTCATAATCAAAACTAACAAAAACTTTCTTTTTTGCCATTCTAAAAACCGCCCTTATTTTGTATTTGTTTATTAT
Organism: Bacillus marasmi; assembly: GCF_902168435.1. GTDB lineage: Bacteria > Bacillota > Bacilli > Bacillales > Cytobacillaceae > Bacillus_BU > Bacillus_BU marasmi. Next base: position 579 of record NZ_LR656168.1, on the reverse strand, counting down.
GGTAAAGTTTCCTATTTCTAATTATACCACTCTTTCTAACCAGATTTTGGTTACTATAATGTGAACATTATAGTAATCAAGTACAACGATAATAATATTATTGATTAGGAATATACTATGAAAAAATGTTTTACAAATCGCTTTCAGTTATTATTCCTAGTTGTCCATTAGCATCTATATTCAATTGATATTAGTGTATTTAAATATAAGTCAAATCTAAGTAATCCATTAAAGTGCGCATTCCCATAATAGGAGAGCGTCTTCCCTTATGTTATGTTCGGTCTTTGTTTTTATATAAATCTCAAAAATTTAATAGAAATTTCGCTAAAATTAAAATAGATGAGTATTGCAGCTAGAATGAGCCAGCTATGCGGAGTTTTAAGCCACTGTTTGCGGACATCTTAGCCAGTAGGTGCGGGACAAAGATCCTCTAAGTGCCTTATTCAAGATAAGGGCCATTTAATGGAGGAACATCTTTAAAGAACGTATTATATTTAAGTGGGATTGTGAAGCATTGTACACAATTATCTGAGGTGGGTTAATAAAGTTGTAATTTTTTCAAATTTACCCTTTACCCTG
>NZ_LR656189.1 GCF_902168435.1 Bacillus marasmi | reverse complement strand
CTTGCCATACAGGCTATCATACCCGCCCCTCAACGTAAATTCGAAATATGTATAGTCCACTAATCAAGATGAAGATTTATGCGAAAAACATTGTTACAGGTTTTTACACAAGAATATGGACTTGACAACGTAAAGCCTGTCTACGTGACCGATTCCGAGGTTAAAACACAAAACCGGGCACGTAGAGCTTGTCTACGTGACCGAATCCGAGGCATAAACACAAATCCGGGCACGTAAAGCTTGTCTACGTGACCGATTCCGAGGTTGAAACACAAAATTGGGCACGTAAAGCCTGTCTACGTGACCGATTCCGAGGTTAAAACACAAAAGCGGGCACGTAGAGCTTGTCTACGTGACCGATTCCGAGGCATAAACACAAATCCGGGCACGTAAAGCTTGTCTACGTGACCGATTCCGAGGTTGAAACACAAAATTGGGCACGTAAAGCCTGTCTACGTGACCGATTCCGAGGCATAAACACAAATCCGGTCACGTAGAGCTTGTCTACGTGACCGATTCCGAGGTTGAAACACAAAATTGGGCACGTAAAGCTTATCTACGTGACCGAATCTGAGGCATAAACACAAGACCGGGCACATAGAGCTTATCTACGTGACCGAATCCGAGGCATAAACACAAAACCGGGCACATAGAGCTTGTCTACGTGACCGATTCCGAGGCATAAACACAAATCCGGTCACGTAGAGCTTGTCTACGTGACCGATTCCGAGGTTGAAACACAAAATTGGGCACGTAAAGACTGTCTACGTGACCGATTCCGAGGTTAAAACACAAAAGCGGGCACGTAGAGCTTGTCTACGTGACCAAATCTGAGGCATAAACACAAAACTGGGCACATAGAGCTTGTCTACGTGACCGAATCTGAGGCATAAGCACAAAACCGGGCACATAGAGCTTGTCTACGTGACCAAATCTGAGGCATAAACACAAAACTGGGCACATAGAGCTTGTCTACGTGACCGATTCCGAGACACAAACAGCCTAGTTTGTTACCAATAAGCCACATTGGTAAAACTTTCTCTTTTGGCGGACTCTATTTTGTTACCAATAGTCCTTATTAGTGACAGATCACAATCCTTCATTAACCCTTTTGTTATCAAAAATATGCATAGTGAATACCTATCTTCAAAATAAAAAAACCAGGCTACTCAATTCAATGGATAGCCTGGTTTAATCAATGATTATGCCTACAATCAATATTTACCTTTCAAAAATGGCCACCAGTTGGCTTTGCCGAATAGCTTTGCCATGACTGGTACAAATAATGGCAAAATAATTAATGCATATAGGAACAAACCAATCAGTACGATCGTGGCAATTTGGAGTAATGACATAACACCCGCTGGCATCATCGCCGCAAATGTTCCACCAAGAATGACTGCCGCAGAAATAATGACTGTTCCCATTTTCTTCATCGACAACAGCATCGCCTCAACTACGCTTAGCTCATGATACTCTTTGAAACGATCCATTAAGAATATGCTGTAGTCAATCCCTAATGCGACTAGAATAACAAAAGCAAAGAATGGAACAGCCCAACTAATTCCTTCGTAGCCTAATAGGTTTACGTAAATCGCTTCGGTAATCCCCATTGATGTGTAATAAGTAATGATCAAAGAGGCAATTAAATAAAGTGGCATGATAAACGAACGTAACATGATAATTAAAATGATTGAAATCCCAATCATCATGAATACAACAGTACGAGAATAGTCTGCGTCAGACATCGCACTTAAATCTGTGTTTGTGCTCGTTATTCCACCAACAGCTACTTTCGCATTTTCTAACTTTGTACCCTTTGTTGCTTTTTCAACTGTTTCTTTAATATCATCAACTTGCGCCATTGCTTCATTTGAATATGGATTGTAATTGAACACAACATCAATCGTCATCACTTTCCGATCAGCTGATAAATACGTATCTAATACTTGCGCAAAGTCCTTACTTGTTAACACTTCATCTGGGATATACATACCCGTAACAGCTTGGTCCGATTTAGCTAAATCCGTTAAATAATCATTAGCCGAAGCTAAACCATCATGAATCTCCGTTAATCCGGTTACACCTTGTCCTAGACCATCAGTTAGTTGGGTCATTTGGCCGCCAAGCCCTGAAAAACCATCCAAGAGCTGCTGTTGACCTCCATTGAGAGTCGTCAAACCATTTGAAAACTGTGAAAGATTGCCGATAACTTGACCTTGACCATTAGCAGCAGCATCTAGTCCAGTCTGAAGTTGGCCAATACCAATTATCAGCTGAGCCATCCCCTCATTCAACTGCTTTTGGCCCGAAACAACCAATGCAAGCTTATCATTTGCAGTCTGAATACCTTTTATAGCACCAGCAAAGTTTGTATTTAGCTCATTGATCCCTTTAAGTAATTCTGTTGTTACTGCCTGTGAATACAAAATATTACCTTTTAACGTTTGATAATCCTTTTCTTCCGCATTTAATTCTGGATGACTTTTCTCAAGTTTCGCAAAAAGCTCGTTAGATGCATTCAACTTCCCAGAAATGTCTTGTAAACTAGTCTCGATTTTTTGATATTGTGATAGAAAGAAAGATAGTCCTGAACCTGCATCCTGGTATCCTGCTAACAACTGTTCACTACCACTTGCAAGTTCTTCCGCTTTTGTCTTTATAAGTTGTAGGTTTTGCTTGATTTCAGCACTACCCATCGAACCTTTCTTCATTCCATCTTCAATCTGGGTTAAGCCTGTTTGAAGCTGACCAACGCCATCTGCTAGCTTAGATGTGCCATTCACTAGCTCTCCAATTCCTGTTGTTGCTTCTTCGAGCTGTGGCTGTGATTTAGTAAGCTCCGTTTCCGCTTCACTTAAACCATCCTTAATTTGCTTAATACCGTCATTTCCTTTGGCAATTCCGTCCTGCAGTGTATTTGCCTGTTTGGCGACAAATAAATCTGTGAGAGGTTCTCCCATCGGTCTAGTGACAGAACGTATTGTGTCAACACCATCAATTTTCTGCAAATCCTGACTAATTTTCTCAGCCAAACCGATGTATTCGCTTGAGTCCATTTTCTCATCATTTTTTATAACAATTTGCGTCGGCATCGCTTGTCCTTCACCAAAGCCATCAGCAATCATATTAAACGCTTTGATAGAATTGGCCTTGTCGCCAACTTCAGTTAATGAGTTGTAGGAAAGCGTACCATCATACGTTACTAAAAATGGAACTGTAACAGCCGCTACAATCAGTAATGAAACAACCGGCTTGGCTAAAGCGAATTTTCCAACAATCTCCCACAGCTTACTGTCTTTATGCTCGAGTTGACCTTTGGCTGGCCAAAAAAGCTTACGACCAAGCACCGCCATGAAAAATGGTACAATTGTCGACAACGCCACCATTAATAGCGCAACACCCACTGCAACTGCAGCAGCTGATTGATAAAGCTTAAAGGTAGAAAAACCAATTGCAGCAAAACCGACCATAACTGCAAGTCCGCTAAAATAAACCGTTTTACCGGCAGTACGATAGGTTTCAACAATCGCATCAGTAATGCTTTCGTGATTAGACATCTCTTCTTTAAATCTACTTAACAGCAAAATACTATAATCTGTTCCGATTCCAAATAGTACAGCGACTAAAAATATTTGTGTATATGAGGAAATCGGAAAATTGATTTTATCGACTAAAAAAGCAACGATGGATTGCGATGCTAAATAGGTAAATCCAACTGTTACTAACGGTACAAACGGCGCTACAACCGAACGGAATACAAGGAGAAGTACGATTAAGATAAACACAACCGTTATTCCTTCTGTTTTCTTTAAGCCTTCCTGCGCATTTGTATTTAGATCCTCATTTACTAACCAATTGCTAGTATAGTAGTGTTCTAGCTCGACATCTTCGAGCGTTTCGTACAGTGCTTGCGATACCTCTTTATCTTCACGATCACCCATATCTACAGTTAGTCTCGTTAGAATCGTTGTGCCATCCTCTGATACTAGAGTATCTTTTAATGATTCTTCGTTAAAATGAGACAATATTTCAGTAATCCCTAGTTCATCTTTATTCTTCTCTAAAAGAGTAATTGCTTCCTTAGCTTCGGCTAATTCACTCTTTGTTAGCTTTTCTTCCCCATGAAAAACAAGGGCAACTGTAGATTCATTTCCGTCCTGTATCTCATTCAAAATTTCTGCCGCTAAAGAGGAGGAGTATCCCTCAGGAACAACCAAATCGCCTTTATCAGCAACCAGTTTGGCCATGTTTGGCGCAGACAAAAATAAGACCGCAGTCACTGCAATCCATGCTAGTAGTACAAACCATCTTCCTTTAACAATCGCTCTCATAATTTATTCCGTCATCCTGCCTTCCTTCGCATTATCAAGGAGTTTTTCCAGCTTTTCATAAGTATTTATGAATGAGTTAATTTCCTCATCGTTAAATTGGGTCATGATGTTTTCAACTAACTGATGAACACGCTCTTCACATTCATTAAAAAGGGCATCCCCCTTGTCCGTAAGTGATAAGTACACGACACGACGGTCTCGCTCATCACGGGTCCTATCAATTAATCCTTTATCAGCAAGCCTTGTAATGATGGCTGTGACTGCACTTTTATTGACAGCAAAGATTTCGGCTAATTCAGTCGAAGTACAGTTTTGCTTTTGCCGAATATAGCGAAGTGTATAATGTTGGTCATAGGTTAGGTCTGAGCCAATTTGATCTTTGATGAGAAATTCAGCCTTTTTTGTTACTGAAAATGAAACTCGAATGTACCTGTTGATTAATTCTTGGATCTTAGAGTTATACAATGTCTCACACCCTTGCAGAATTTAGTTAAACAATTGAACTATTCACGTGTTAAACTATATGACGATTTGCAGCTAAAGTCAATATTAATAATGTTTTTTTAGTAACACTGTTTTGCATATACCGTTGTTCAATAACTATTTTACCCAAACCAAAAAGGCCAGCAGTAAGCTGACCTTTTAAAATTCCACTATTAATGTCCACCCAAGTAGGCTTGCTTCACTTGGTCGCTGGCATTTAGCTCTTCCGCAGTTCCCGATAATACAACTTTTCCGGTTTCAATTACATAGGCACGGTGGGCAATCGATAATGCCATATTGGCATTTTGCTCGACCAACAAAATCGTCGTGCCATCCTTATTGATTTGTTTAATAATATCAAAAATGGTCTTAACTAATATTGGAGCAAGTCCCATCGAAGGCTCGTCCAGAAGTAATAGCTTAGGTCTTGCCATTAGCGCACGGCCCATTGCTAACATTTGCTGTTCTCCACCAGATAAGGTACCAGCCATTTGCTTACTGCGCTCCTTAAGGCGTGGGAATAGCTGATATACTTTTTCAAAATCCTCTTCTATCCCGGCCTTGTCCTTTCTTAAATATGCCCCAAGTTCCAAATTTTCCTCGACGCTCATGTTGGCAAACACACGTCGTCCTTCTGGGACGTGAGAGATTCCGCGTTTTACAATCGTTTGGGCGGGTTTACCGGCAATCGAGACATTTTCGTATAATAGCTCGCCCTGTTTAGGTTTCAATAAGCCAGATATCGTCTTTAGTAATGTGCTTTTTCCTGCACCATTAGCACCGATTAAAGTTACGATTTCACCTTGATTAATCTCTAAGGACACACCTTGTAGGGCTTGGATATTTCCGTAATAAACGTTAATTGAATCAATTTTAAGCATTCTCTGGAACCTCCTCCCCCAAATACGCTTCAATGACTTTTGGATTGTTGCGGATTTCAAGAGGAGTGCCTTGTGCAATTAATTGACCATGATCCAGCACATAAATCCGTTCACAAACCCCCATAACGAGCTGCATATCATGCTCAATTAAAAGCACGGTTAAATCGAATTTTTCTCTAATAAAAGCAATCAAATTCATTAATTCATGTGTTTCCTGAGGATTCATCCCTGCTGCAGGTTCATCTAGTAATAGCAACTGTGGTTGTGCAGCAAGAGCTCTGGCAATTTCAAGCCGCCTTTGCTGACCGTATGGTAAATTTTTTGCTTTTTCATATTTATAGTCATCAAGATTAAATATTTTCAAAAACTCAATTGCCTTTTCCTCCATTTCCCGCTCACCTTTAAAATGAAACGGTAAGCGAAAAATCGAACTAAAAATACCATGCTTAGCATTTGAATGGTAGGCAACCTTTACATTATCAAGAACCGATAATTCATTAAATAATCTAATGTTTTGAAAGGTTCGGCTTATGCCTTTTCGGGTAATCTGGTATGGCTTCAATCCATTCAATCGTTCACCGTTAAAGGTAATCGCACCCTCGGTTGGTACGTATACGCCAGTTAGCAGATTAAAAAAGGTTGTTTTGCCTGCACCATTTGGTCCGATTAATCCAACCAATTCCCCTTTATTCAGCTCGGCGTTTGTTTCAGAGACGGCTTTAAGTCCACCGAATTGAATTCCGACGCGATCGACCTTTAATAATGGAGCTGTCATTGTTTGGCCCCCCCTTCAACACCTTGATGCTTTTTAAAAAATGACGTTAATTCCTTCGTTCCCATTAAGCCTTGCGGACGATAAATCATCATTACGATTAAGACAAAGCTATATATAATCATTCGCGTTTCCGGATATTCTTGCAGGAAGGTAGAGACAATTGTTAACAAAATCGCGGCAATTACAGATCCAGACATCGAACCTAACCCACCTAAAACGACAAAAATTAATATATCAAATGATTTTAAGAAACCAAAATTCGTCGGTTGAATGATGTAAAAATTATGAGCATAAAGTGCCCCAGCAACCCCAGCAAAAAATGCTCCAAGTGCAAAAGCAATAACCTTATAATAGGTTGTATTAATTCCCATGGCATCAGCCGCAATTTCATTTTCACGAATCGATATACAAGCTCGTCCATGGGTTGAATTTGTAAAATTGGTAATCACAACAAGCGTAGCCACCAAACTAATAAACACCCAAGTCCAATTCGTCATGCTGGAGACCTGCATTCCTGCAGCGCCACCGACATAAGGAATATTCAAAAGTGTAATCCTTACAATTTCTCCAAAGCCAAGTGTAGCAATTGCTAAGTAGTCACCTTTAAGTCGCAAACTTGGAATCCCGATAACAAGTCCTGCGATTGCGGCTGCAAAGCCGGCAAGAAGTATAGCGAGTGGAAATGGTAATCCTAGCTTCATTGTAATAATCGCTGATGTGTAGGCCCCCACCGCTAAGAATCCGGCATGTCCTATTGAAAATTGTCCAGTAATCCCGATTACAAGATGGAGACTTACCGCCAGCATAATGTTAATCGCAATCGTAAACAGTGTATTTGTATGATACGAATTCATATATTGTCCTGTAATTAAAAACTGAACAACGAAATAAATAATTACAGCCAGAACCATCGAAAGCCAAAAACCTTTTGTTCTTTTTATCGAAACCATCTCTATTCCCCCTCCCTATACTTTCTCTCGTACGTTTTTACCGAACAAGCCTGATGGACGGAAAATTAAGATTAGAATAAGGACTATAAATGCAACACCGTCGCGCCATAAAGAATAGCCTAATGCACTAACCAATGATTCAATTAATCCAAGCAGTAATCCACCAACCATTGCCCCAGGTATGATTCCAATTCCGCCTAATACCGCGGCAACAAAAGCTTTTAATCCCGGGATAATCCCCATTAACGGTTCAATTTTTATATAATACGTCCCGAAAATAACTCCGGCAGCACCAGCGAGGGCTGAACCAATCGCAAACGTAGCAGAAATCGTTCGATTTACATCAATTCCCATCAATTGTGCCGCTTCTGAATCGAATGATACCGCCCGCATCGCTTTACCGATTTTCGTTTTATGAACAACAAACTGTAGAATAATCATTAAAGCAATTGATATTCCTAAAATAAACAAAGATTGGCTACTGATGGAAACACCGAAAACGTCAATATTCTTTACTGGTAGCACATCACCAGGATACGCTTCCGGCTGCGCCCCCCGAACATAAATCAATCCGTATTCGATTAAAAGAGAAACACCAATAGCTGTAATCAAAGCTGCTATTCTTGTAGCGTTCCGCAGTGGCTTATAGGCTATTTTCTCAATTAATACTCCAAAAATAGCGCAGGCAGCCATTGATATTAGCAATGCTGGAAAAAAGCTTAAATCTAAAATAGTAATAGAATAAAAACCAATAAATGCACCAATCATAAACACATCACCGTGGGCAAAGTTAATTAGTTTAACGATGCCATAAACCATCGTATAACCGAGCGCGATCAGCGCATATATACTCCCAAGCGAAATTCCATTAACAAGCTGCTGAAAAATTTCCATTTTCGCACTCTCCTTTCTTTTTTTTGCATTTGTTATATGTCTTCTAATTTTTCAAATGGAGAGTTTCCCCATTTCTTTAATCTTATTTTAAAATCAAAATATTCTGTAAATTTACTCCGTTGCCACCCTCTTTTTCCTTAGTTGTAAAAAATGGATACTGATAAAAAATAATATTCTGAAAACATTGTACAAAATCTTAAACTTTAAGTCTATATATTATAATAAAATAATTTTTGAAAATTCTTTTTAATGACAATTAAATGACATTTTATTAGATGTTGACATTGAAATTTAATATTTTCGCATAGAAATAATTTTTATATCAAAAAAAAAGGCTCTGTTAAACCTGAATGTTGGTTTCCTCTATTTGAAAATAAGCGGAAAAATTCCGTCTAAATTGGGAAATACCCCTATTTCCTAAAAAATAAGCGGAAATTCTCCGCTTATTTTGTCAAAATCATGGGATTTTGTCCTACTTTGAATAGATAAACGGAATTTTTCCGTCTATTTCAGTACATTTTGCCTCTCCTAGCCACAATAAGCGGAATTTTTCCGTCTATTCATCCTCATAACTACACGAAAATCAACACTGAACTTTAACAAAGCCAAAAAAAAAAAAAAAAACGACAGGTAGCCCCTGTCGTTTTTTGGTCATGCATACATTTTTCCATTGTCCTCTTCTTGTCTAAAAAAGCTTTTCATCGCATGGAAAACATCGGCTTTTTGCTTGAGAATATAGTAGCGGAATTCCTCTTGTTTAATATTTTTGTAGGCAGTCATTAGAGTGGAATGGCGATTATACTGATTGACTTCTCCGTAACCAAACATATTGGAAACCTTCATCAGCTCTTCAACAAGTTTTACACAACGTGCATTATCTGAAGTTAAATTATCACCATCTGAAAAATGAAAAGGATAAATATTATAGCGTTTTGGATCATACTTCTCATTCACAAGCTCAAGCGCTTTCCGGTACGCTGAGGAACAAATTGTGCCTCCACTTTCCCCTCTTGTAAAGAAATCCTCTTCTGAAACAACCTTTGCCTCGGTATGGTGTGCAATAAATTCAATTTCAACAGTTTCATACTTTGTTCGTAAGAAACGGGTCATCCAAAAGAAGAAGCTGCGAGCCATATATTTCTCCCAAATCCCCATGCTACCACTCGTATCCATCATCGCAAGCACAACGGCCTTCGATTCCGGTTTCACCACTTCGTTCCAAGTTTTAAATTTCAAATCTTCACGATAAATTGGGTGGAACCCTGGTGTACCCTGCATCGCATTCCGTTTAAAAGCCGTCATCATCGTCCGCTTTTTATCGATATTCCCCATTAAACCCGTTTTGCGAATATCATTGAACTCGATGTTTTCAACAAGCTCTTCGTTTTGTTCCTTTCTTTGCAGATTCGGAAGCTCTAACTGCTTGAATAAAGCTTCTTCCAATTCCATTAGACTTACCTCTGCTTCGAAATAATCCTCTCCAGCCTGGTCTCCTGCTCCTTGCCCTTTCCCCGGGCCTTTCTGCGCACTTGATCCATCACGGGCGATTACATCACCAATTTGACTTTCTCCATCCCCTTGCCCGACGTGTTTGTTTTTATCATAGTTATAACGGATTTTGTACTCATCAAGAGAACGAATCGGAATTTTAACAACTTCACGACCATTTGACATGATGATACTCTCTTCGGTTATTAATTCTGGAAGGTTATTACGAATCGCCTCTTGGACCTTTTCCTGGTGCCGTTGCTGATCGTCATGGCCTTTTCGATGGAGGGACCAATCTTCTTTGGAAACAATATACTGCTGATTATCTTTTTCGGTCAATTTTACCCCTCCTTTATTATTGATTCACGTTTTTTAATCCATAACATACAATATCCAGAGTGTGCTTAAAAATAATAGAAATGTGGATTACTTTATCCTATGCAAAAAATAAAAATAATTTACTATTTCTTGCTATAAATGATTCATTGTCCTAGCACATTTAGACAAGCACCACTTCTGATGAGTTATATCTTTACACTTCCAGCACTTCGCTTCCAATCAATAAGTTCCAAACCTCTGTTGAACAACTCATATTTGTATTTTCTTCAACATAAAATGGACAAGGAGAAGGAGGCTGATGGTCTTGGGCTGCATTCGTAATTTTTGTAAGGCTTGGTTTCAAATGTTATGAAACGATCTGTTTTCATTTATTTATGCTTATTAGGTGGCGCTATACTCCAGGGCATGGCGATGTCGCTGTTTTTGTTTCCACATTCAATTCCTTCCGGAGGTGCCGCGGGAATCGCTATTTTGCTCAATCATTTTTTTGATTTACCACTTGGATTTTCCTTATGGCTAGCAAATATCGTCTTTCTATTATTTGCGCTAAATTATTTCGGATACACATGGACGCTTAGGACCATTTTCTCTGTAGCTACCACCTCTACTACCGTCAGCTACTTCACTTCTCATATACCGCATCTTCATGTTCATTTGCTATTAGATTTAGCAGCTGGGAGTATTTTCTTCGGATTTGGTGTAGCAATTCTTATCCGCGCCGGAGCCTCTAGTGGTGGTATGGTCATTCCAGCGCTCATGATTGCATCCTATAAAAATTGGCGGCCAGGTAAGGTAATGATGTGGATTAATTTCATTATTTTTATACTGACCGCTCTCGTCATTAATTATAAAATCGTCGTATTTGCGGTTATCTGTCAGTATTTTTCAACAAGCATCATAGATTACATTTATAAACTTCGCTTCAACCAAATTCCGTTTATTGCCTATGGATTAAGAAAAATAAAATGAAGAAGACCCTAGAGGATCTTCTTATCCCTTAAATATTGCAAGATCTTGCCAACGGAATTATCTATAGAATACTTATTCGTTTCAATCATTAGCTCCGGCTGGCATGGCGCCTCGTAAGGCGAGGATATCCCAGTAAAATCAGCTATTTCTCCTTTACGAGCCTTGTGATAAAGCCCTTTAGGATCACGATCTTCACAAATGTCGATTGGGCATTTTACATAGATTTCAATAAATTCATCCGCCTCAAACATTTTACGAACTAGCTCACGATCATTCTGAAATGGTGAAATGAACGCGGTCGAAACAATTTGGCCGCTATCAACGAACAGCTTTGCTACTTCACCAATGCGTCTAATATTCTCCTTTCGATCATCAGCTCCAAAGCTTAAATCACGATTCAGGCCATGGCGAATATTATCGCCATCCAAAACATAGCTTTGATAACCTTGACTATATAGGGCATGATCAACGGCATTTGCCAAGGTTGATTTTCCAGAGCCCGATAAACCGGTAAACCACAACACACAGCTTTTATGCCCATTTAATTGCTGACGGCCCTTTTTTGTGACAGTAGAGTGGTGCCAAACGATATTCCTTTGTCTCTCCATCTTCTACACCCTTAAATTTTTTATATACACTTCCTGCATTCCTTCAATTAATACTTGAACAACCTCTGGTCGACTAAATTCCTTCGGTGGTTGCTCACCATTTTTCAGCATACTACGGACCTTCGTTCCTGATAAAATCACATGATACTCTGAATCGTGAGGACAGGTTTTTTCCGATGCCATGTTCCCACACTTATGACAATAAAAGCTGTGTTCAAAGAACAATGGCTGGATTCCCAATTCTCCTTCTTGGAAGCTACTAAAGATTTTTTGAGCATCGTACGTTCCGTAATAATTACCTACTCCGGCATGGTCTCGGCCAACGATAAAATGTGTGCAACCATAATTTTTCCGAACGAGGGCATGAAAGATTGCCTCTCGCGGCCCGGCATAACGCATTGCTGCTGGGAAAACAGACAAAAATACTCGATTTTTTGGATAATAGTTTTCTAGTAATACCTGATAGCTTTTCATACGGATGTGGCTAGGGATGTCATCGGCCTTTGTCTCACCGACAAGCGGATTTAAAAACAAGCCATCCACCAGCTCCAAAGCTGATTTCTGGATATATTCATGGGCACGATGGACCGGATTTCTAGTTTGGAAACCTACGACTGTTTGCCAGCCAAGCTTTGTAAAAATCTCCCTTGTTTGCTGCGGTGTTAAATGATACTCTGCAAAATCCTTTTCCGGCAGCTTCATCATCGTAATCGGACCGCCTAAATACACGGCTTTTCGCTCAAACAGCTTATTAACACCAGGATGCGCGAGATCCGTTGTCCGATACACCATTTCCGCTTCAAGCTTTTTATCAGGAATATAAATATCTTCAATATTCATCAAACCGTAAACGGTCCCATTATGGGTTAGCTTTATTTTTTCACCTATTTTCAAATCCGGTGCCTGCTTATGATCAATGGAAAGCGTAATAGGAATTGACCATGGTAGACCGTTTGCAAGTCTCATTTTTTTTACGACAGAGTCATAGTCCGCTTTACACATAAACCCAACGAGTGGACTGTAACCACCATTAGCAAGCAACTCTAAATCACTCAATTCCAATCTATCGAGTTTAACTTCCTTTAGTGCTGGATCTATTTTGATACTAGCATCAAAACGATGCACTAACTTTCCGCCATGCGCTTGACTGACACTCACCGTTTCTTCCTCCTAATTATTATCTATAGTGTTTATTCATTGCCGTCTAGGTGGAGGCCACATTCTGTTTTCTTGAAGCCAGCCCATCTTCCTGCTCTAGAATCATTAGTATCCGTTACTTTGGATGTACAAGGTGCACAACCTATACTCGGATAGCCTTGATCATGGAGTGGATTATAAGGGAGCTTGTTAAGCTCCAGGTAAAGGCGAACCTCTTCCCATGTCCAATGAATAAGCGGGCATATTTTGATCTTTTTAAACTTATGATCATGATTTATATATTCAGTTTTGCTGCGCAAAGGGGATTGCTCTCGTCTTAATCCAGATATCCACGCCTTTGCATCAGCCAACGCTTCTGTGAGCGGTACAATTTTCCTCATATGACAGCATAAAGTTGGATTATCCTTCCAAAGCTCTTCACCATACCATTTCGCCTGCTGTGTCAACGACATCTTTGGTTTTACCAGTTCTATTTGCAGTTCGGGATAACGCTTTCTCACCTGCTCAATTAATTCGTATGTTTCTTTAAAATGCAGACCTGTATCGAGAAAAACAATTCGGGCACGTTTATTTATTTTCGAGATGATATCTATTAGAACTATTCCTTCAGCCCCAAAGCTACATGAATAGACGATTGCCTCGCCATATTCTTGATAGGCCCATTTTATTATGTCTAAGTAGTCCTGATGCTTACCCAAGATTTCATTTACTTTATCCTCGTTCCAGGTTTCATACGTCAAAACATCGCTCAAACCGACCCCTCCCTTCTACTTCTCGCTCAACAAACATATTAAAATCGCAAGGTAATGCATTGATTGTTTTCGACGATCATTTTATTCATTTTATTTATATCACCATAGTGATGATAGGAAACGATGGCACGAATCCACGAGCCGTGACCGAAAATTAACAAATTAGTGTAATCTTGATATTTATCCAAAAAGGAAATGACTCGTTTTTCAAAATCAACCAAACTTTCCCCGAGGACCAATTCTCTTGGTGAATCAATCCATTTCCCGTTATGAACAGTCATTAATTTCTCCTTAGAAACTCCTTCAAATGGTCCAAAATCCAGCTCATCAAGCAAACTTTCCGTTTCCGGAACATATCCGTATAGTTTTGCAGTTTGGTGAGTCCGCTTTAATGTGCTAGCCAGAACTATATCAAACGGTGCAAATGCTTTTAGGAGAAGCTTGTTTGCTTCAATTTTTTTCTGAAAGTCTTCACTTACCTCGGTAATCTCAATATCCTTTCTCCCCTGTAGCTTATTGTCTTTATTCCATTTTGTGGGGAGATGGCGAATTAGCGTAATGTGCATTCGGAATCCTCCAAGTAAAAGGTTTCACTCCTCAGTCCTTGCCGCTGCGCTTCCAAAATTACAGCATCCTGTATTTTTACATTCCCTAAATTTACATTTGCTCCAAGTTGTTGGATAAAATACATTTGATGCTTAGCTGTAGGTGCTTCAAAAATAAGCCTTTTATAATCGATATCTTTAACTAATTCTTGGATTAAGTCTGACTTTACCTCTCCATTTTTTCCATAAATGCCCGCAGTTCCAGAATCTCTACCTTCAGTAATAACATATTCACAACCAGCATCGAGGAGTATTTGAATTTCTTCTTTCCATTTGCTTACTGGAAAGTCTTTATTACAGTCTTTAGAGCCAACTTCAGACATTACATGAAAATCCTTTTTCAAAATTGAAATGAGGGAGAGGCGTTCTTCGAGGGGAATGTCTATTGTTCCATTAGAAACTTCGACCCAATCAATTCCTAATATTTTTAAATACCGTATATATTGTGGGATTTTCTGTTGTAAATAACTTTTTTCAAAAAGCGTACCTCCACAATATGGGATGACATTAAATTGTTTATAAAGCTCAATCTTCGCTTTAATATTTGGAGTTACATATGCGGTACCAATGCCAATCTTAGCGATGTCAATATAGCTTGAATAATCATTTAAGATATTCTTAAGCTCCCCAATCGGAGTACCGAAATCAACTATAGATGTTAATCCATAGCTTCTCCGCCCTGTAGTTCTTTTTGGTAAATTTAAAAATTCCATTAGGGAAAACGCCTCCTCAATATTCTAAAATAGACTATTCAAATACTGGGTAAATGTGTAAATAATGGGCGTTTTCCATATACTATCTGGCAAATCTTCATGTATAAACTCATCCACCCTATCAAACAATAGGAAAGCTTTCATCATTAAAGTTAGGGGTGGACATTACTTGGCAACAAAAAAACCTAATGGGTGGACAATTTTAGCTATAGGCTCAATCCCTATGATTTTGGTTCTCGGAAATTCGATGCTTATTCCGCTATTACCAAAAATGAAGACTGAACTAGATGTCTCCCAATTTAAAGTAAGCCTGATTATATCGGTATTTTCGATTGCTGCGGCAATTTCAATTCCGATTTTAGGATATTTGTCCGACCGATTTTCACGAAAAGCGGTTATTATCCCTGCCCTAATTTTGTACGGTAGTGGTGGCCTATTAGCAGGAGCTGCATCTGCCTGGTTTTCCAACGCTTATATGTGGGTACTTGCCGGGCGAGTCATGCAGGGAATTGGCGCTGCAGGGACTGCACCCATTGCAATGGCTTTGACGGGGGATTTATTTAAAGGTGCAAAACAGAGCCGGGTGCTCGGGCTTGTGGAAGCCTCGAATGGCTTCGGAAAGGTAATAAGTCCCATTTTAGGTTCTTTATTTGCCCTGTTATTTTGGTATGCAGCATTTTTTGCCTTTCCTATTTTTTGTCTAATTTCTGTATTACTCACAATCTTTTTCATAAAAGAAAAAAAGGCGGAAAAGGAACCACCACCATTAGGAAAGTATGTAAAAGGGCTTGTTTCAGTGTTTAAAAATGAAGGTCGGTGGTTATTTGCAGCTTATTTTACCGGTGCCACCTGTTTATTTGCATTATTTGGTATTCTTTTTTATATTTCCGATATTTTAGAGAAGGACCATGGAATCGATGGGATTCCAAAGGGTGGGATTTTAGCAATTCCATTATTAGTGATGACAACAACCTCATATATTACCGGTAGTAAAATCGGAAAGAAAATGGGATTAATGAAATCACTGATTGTTTTGGGGACTTTGTTAATGACTGCATCATTTGCAAGCTTAGTCTTCTTTGAAAAATTAGTTCCATTTATCGCTGTACTCGTTGTAAGCAGTATTGGGACAGGACTTGTGCTCCCCTGTATTAATAGCTTTATTACAGGTTCTGTTCCAACTGACAGGCGAGGATTTGTAACTTCCCTGTATGGTTCTGTTCGATTTTTGGGAGTGGCCATCGGACCACCAATATTCAGTACATTAATGGAATGGTCGCGCACTGGTATGTTTTTAACAACAGCTGGGTTGACATTATTTGCAGGACTATTATGTCTCACTCTGATTCACGTTAAGAAAAAGGAACCAACTGACTCAAAGGATAGCTTGTTCGATAAATTACAGTTCTCATAGGAGGAGTTGAATAAAATGCAAATTTATTTTTCACCTGAAGTGATTACATCGACTTTTCAAGTTCTGAATGTAGTGGACTCAAATAGTAAAGCGGTAGGGAATGTTGCTCTTCTTTTTGACGAGAAAAAATTGTACGTATACGGAATTTTGGAGGAAGAAGGGGTTTCGTCAGACTTTAAAGATTTAGTTACTCCATACTTAAAGGGGCTTGCCAAAGCTAAAAAAGGTGTTGAAATCTATTCTTGCTTGTATGTGGGCTGCAAAAAAATAAGCCTCAATGGCGAAGAAGAATCGGAGAAAAAATAATTGTGTCGCGTTCTTGAAACACAGAAAAGCAAGTGAGGCATTTCCCCACTTGCTTTATTTAACGAATCAGAAGAAACTACTTAGCGATTCAATAAGCTTCCGACATAGCGCAGTAATTCATTGGCCGATGTCGTATTATAACCGTGATCATCAACGAGTCTTGCAACTACTTCGTTAATTTTCTTCAATTGCTGCTCATTTGGAGTTTTCGAAGAAGTTGTGATTTTCACGACATCCTTCAAATCAGCAAATAATTTCTTTTGAATCGCTTCACGAAGACGGTCATGAGAATTGTAGTCGAACCGTTTTCCTTTTCGTGCATATGCTGAAATACGAATCAGGATTTCCTCGCGGAATGCTTTTTTCGCATTTTCAGAAATACCGATTTGTTCTTCAATCGATCTCATTAGCTTTTCATCTGGATTAATTTCTTCGCCGGTAAGCTGATCGCGCATCTTCGCTTTGTTGCAATACGCTTCAACGTTATCGAGATAATTATCCATTAATGTCTTTGCGGACTCTTCATAGGAATATACAAACGCCTTTTGAACTTCCTTCTTGGCGATATCATCGTACTCTTTCCGTGCCAAAGAGATAAAATTCAAATAGCGTTCCTTGAGTTCAGTTGTAATCGAAGGATGCTGGTCAAGCCCCTCCTTCAATGAACGCAATACATCCAATGCATTAATAGAAGGGATTTCCTTGCGAATGATAGTTGAAGAAATTCGGTTAATCACATAACGCGGATCAATTCCACTCATCCCTTCATCAGGATACTCCTTCTTCAATTCTGCGACATCGGCTGAATTGAAGCCCTCCACATTTTCACCATCATAAAGGCGCATTTTCTTGATTAAATCAATATCACCTTTTTTCGGTTCCTTCAGGCGCGTTAAAATCGTAAACATTGCCGCAACCTTCAAAGTATGTGGTGCGATGTGGACATTGGCCACATCACTTTCATGAATCATCTTTTCATAAATTTTCTCTTCCTGGGTAACCTTTAAGTTGTACGGAATTGGCATTACGATGATACGTGAGTGTAACGCTTCATTCTTTTTATTAGAAATAAATGAACGGTATTCGGTTTCATTTGTATGCGCCACAATCAGTTCATCCGCACTAATCAGCGCAAAACGACCTGCTTTAAAATTACCTTCCTGCGTTAAAGATAATAAGTGCCATAAGAATTTTTCATCACACTTTAGCATTTCCTGGAATTCCATCATGCCTCGGTTCGCTTTGTTCAATTCTCCATCGAAACGATAAGCGCGCGGGTCTGACTCTGAACCATATTCGGCAATTGTTGAAAAGTCGATACTACCAGTTAAGTCCGCAATATCCTGTGACTTTGGATCAGATGGACTAAAAGTTCCAATTCCGACACGTTTGTCTTCAGAGAAGAAGATTCTCTCAACAAGGACATCCTCTATTCGTCCGCCATATTCCTTTTCGAGACGCATCATATTAAGCGGTGATAAATTTCCTTCGATTCGGATTCCGTATTCCTCAAAGAAATCCTGTCTTAAATGGTGTGGAATTAAATGTAGCGGATCCTCATGCATTGGGCAACCTTTGATAGCAAATAAGGCTCCTCGGTCAGTACGAGCGTACTTTTCCAAGCCTCGTTTTAACATTGTGACTAATGTTGATTTCCCGCCACTGACTGGCCCCATTAATAAAAGGATCCGTTTACGAACATCTAAGCGTTTTGCTGCTGGATGGAAATATTCTTCAACAAGTCTTTCAAGTGGCTCTTCAAGTCCAAACAATTGATTATCAAAAAATTTGTAGTGCTTCCGATTATTAACCTCTTCCACACCAGCATCCTTGACCATATTATAAACTCTCGAATGGGCAGATTGTGCTACCCATGGTTTCTCTCTAACAAGCTCCAAATACTCCCCAAACGTCCCTTCCCACTTCAGCTTCTCTTCCTCAACACGATAGTTCTCAATTTTTTTTAATATATCCATAAGGACCTCCCTCACTAGCGTTTTCAGAGACGACTAATATAATCCTATGCCAAAGTACAAATGAACATGCCTAATCACGTGAAAGGATTATTGTTTAGAAAAAATTTGAACTATTATTCACACTTTTGTGGATATAGGCTATAATAAGGCTTGATTAAATCTGTTTTTTAGGATGGGAGGGTTTTATTAACATGGGTACTATCTTAATCATTGGGGTAACACTTGCGTTCTTATCCGCAATTTTCACAGCAGGTTATAATGACAAGCCAGGGGTAACAAAGTAAGAAAATAAAAAAAGCGGCTATTGATTAGCTGCTTTTTTTATTTGGATTATTTTAAATCAAATTTATTAGCTTGAACGTATTCTTTCATGTACATTCTTGATTTTTTCTCGAGCATGTTGGCCATTTGCTCAGTCCAGCGGTCCTTGCGTTTACCCTTTGTGCGCGCTTCGTAATAGCTAGAAATGACCTCATTGTACTCGGTTAATTCAGCAACAAACTGCTCCTCATTTTGCTGATACTCATTTTCATGATAAATATTGCTCATCGGTAAGCGTGGCTTTTTGTCAGTCGACTTTGCTACGTGCCCGATGGCTACCCCAAACAATGGAATGACTCGGTCTGGAGTTTTCAATAGTTTTTGCACTTCTGGTAAATTATTTCGTATACCCCCGATGAAGCATAATCCTAATCCCATTGACTCAGCGGCAATTGCGGCATTTTGAGCTGCTAGAGCTGCATCAACTAAAGCGACCATGAACTTTTCAGTGCTTTCAAGTGATTCTGTTACATCACGTTCTTCCATTTTCCCAGCGATTTCATGACGATGTAAGTCTCCGCAGAACACAAGAAAAATGCCGTTTTCTTTAACATAGGCTTGATTACCGGCTAACTCAGCAAGTTTGTCTTTCTTCTCTTGGTCTGTAACTCCAATGATGGTATACGCTTGTATGTAACTTGAGGTGGAAGCTGCTTGAGCGCTGGATATAATTTTCTCAATTTGCTCCTGCGTAAGCGGCTTATCTTCAAATTTTCGAATCGAACGGTGGTTCAAAATTGTTTCTATAATTTGGTTCATTTTCCCTTCCTCCTTTTGCACTATTTTTATTAAATCAAAATAATGCAGGAAAGCGCAAGCGCCTTGCACAGGGGCGACAGGCACAAGACGAGCACTGCAGGAAATCCTGATTTCCGGAAGGGCTTGACTTGTGACCCCGAGTCCCTAGGCGCTGGCGCTAGACAATAATCATAGTAAAAAAGCAAACCAAGCCGACTTGAAAAATCAGCATGATTTGCTCTTTAACAAATTAATTTCCTTCTGCAAAGTAGATCCCGGTGTTTTAATTAAAATAAATCTAGATAGTCTTGCTGGCGTAGTGCTTCGTATATTAAGACGGCTGCGGTGTTTGATAGGTTCAGGGATCGAACAGTATCATTCATAGGGATGCGCAGGCAAAAATCTTTATTTTTCTCGATTAAGTCCTTTGGTAACCCCGTTGACTCTCGACCGAACATAAAGTAATAGTCCACATTCCGATCGCTGTAATCGAACTTTGTATGAGGATTTACTCCATATTTCGTTAGGTAGAAGAAGTGACCGCCCTCATTTTTTTCGAAAAATTCATCTAGTGAATCGTAATAAACAATTTTTACAAACTCCCAGTAGTCCAAGCCTGCCCGCTTTAAGTTCTTATCATCAGTTGAAAAGCCCAGTGGCCGAATTAAATGAAGCGTTGTATTAGTAGCCGCACATGTACGGGCAATATTTCCTGTATTAGCTGGAATTTCAGGTTGATATAAAACAACATGCAAACCCATGTTCTTCACCTCTAAGTTCAATGTACATGTGCTATTATACCACTCGGTAGGTTTGTTTCAAGACAAGTTTACCCATCGACAATCGAGAAAAAAGCGTATTTTATGTTTGGTGTATAAGCGCTTGAATCCTCATATGCCCAATAGCGCTGGCGGCTGTTATATGTGTGTGCATTCACAAGCGGCATTCCATTTGCATCCTTACCGGTAACAATCGTATTATGATTAAAGCGTCCATCGCCTTCAAAATCGTAGCAAATCACATCACCTAATAACAATTGCTCCGGACTTGTCACACGCTTCGCCCTTAGTCCTGTCTTTGAACTGTCTAAATACAATTTTAGCGCATGGGCAACCGTCCAGCTCCAGCTATAATTTTGCCCTCGAATCCACCAACCTCTTGTTCGATTTGGATAGCCACGCATCGGTGCGCCACCTTGATTGAGACATTGAGATATAAAATTCGTACAATCATTGTTTTCAATTTTTATATAGGCCGGATTATAGCTATTCCACCACCGTTCAGCGTACTGAACCGCTTTAAGGCGATCATAGGTATAGGCCCGTAAATACTCTGGATTCACATGTTTATCATTTGGATGTGACACTCTGTGAGAATCCAGGTTTGTCGCTTTAATTGGTGGTTCTAGTTCAAATTCTTCCATTATTTCGTTTTGCATAAAAGTTGCCTTCCGCATCTCAACTTCTTCTTCAATATATAGCAAATCATGTTGTCTGATTAAATATTGAAAATGCACCGAATAAGTGACATCTTTCATTCCTTCATGTTCATTCACATGTGTAATTAGGCCCTTTGCTTTTGCTTTCACAATTTCGGCTTCTCGTTTTGCCATACTCGCTTTTTTTCGGTCGATTTTTGGACAGTCCTGCTTGCTCCGCTGCTGACTGACACATTGTTTAACCCTGGCTTCCAATAACTGTTGAAGCTCTCCCCGCATCGCAGTCACTCCCTTCATATCATACATATGAGGGCAACATGAAATTATCACGAGGGACTCTTTAACATTCCGCGATTTGTTATTTATGTCAATTGAGCTAGAGAGTACACTATTTTATCCTTTTATACGGACACTTTTGACGCTCTCACTCTTCTTTTTTGTCCGTATGAAGCTCTTATACGGACACTTTGATGCTCTAACCTCAAACTCTTCATTTTTGTCCGTATGACAATAAAGGTACTATTGTCCTTCTTAATACATGAAAAAGGATGGACCAATTTTATTAGTCCACCCTTACAATATTTTCAATCGCCTTATTGATTTCAATTATTACCTCTTCAGACTGCTCAACTTGTTGAGCCTTTTCTAAGGCAAGCCTTGCTTCAACACTACCGATTTTCCCCAGCGCCCAGGCAGCCGTCCCACGCATTACTGGTCGGTCATCCTTCTTTAACACTTGAATTAGGTCAGATACGGCACTTTCATCCTTAAAATGCGCCAAGGCAATCATTGCATTGCGCTGAATTGGCTTTTTACCACGCCATGACCCTGCCAATGATCCAAATTTAGCTTTAAACTCACGATTGCTCATTGTCAAAATCGGCTTTAATAACGGCTTTACCTGTTCAGGGTCCGGCTCCATTTCCGAATGGAGGTGAAAATCAATTCTTTTATTCTCAGGGCAGGCGGTTTGACAGGAGTCACAGCCATAGATTCGGTTACCAATCTTATCTCGATACTCCTCTGGAATAAAATCCTTCGTTTGCGTTAAGAAAGAAATGCAACGATTTGCATTGATTTGCCCAGCTTGAACCAATGCACCCGTTGGACATGCATCTAAGCATTTACGACATTCACCACAGCGATCCTCCAGCGGCTTATCTGGTTCAAACGGAATATTGGTAATCATTTCACCTAAATAAACATAAGATCCAAACTCCGGTGTGATAATCGAGCAATTTTTTCCGCTCCAGCCAATCCCTGCTCGCTCCGCCACTGCTCTATCTGCTAATTCTCCAGTATCGACCATCGCCCGGCAAATAGCTTCCGGGTATTTTTCTATTATAAATTTCTCTAACAGCTGCAATCGTTCTTTTAAGACAAGATGATAATCTAGTCCCCATGATGCTCGCGAAAAAAAGCCCCGTCGTTCTCCGGCTTTGCTTTGAACGCGGTTCCGCATTTTTACTGGATACGCGAGAGCAATCGAAATGATCGATGCTGCTTCTTGTAAAAGAAGGGCAGGATTGGTCCGTTTTTCAAGGTCTGGTTCCTCAAAACCGGATTGATAGCCTAACTCTCTCTGGCGGATTAATCTGTTTTTCAATTCTCCAAAAGGTGATGCATTAGTAAAGCCAATTTTATCAATCCCGATTTCTTTACTGTATTGAATCACTTCGAGTTTTAATGCTTGGACATCCATCCTAAACCCTCCTTTCTGTATAAACAAAGTTATTAAGTCTATAATCTTAACTATGATAATCTATTTTTAATCTCTTTGGGAGGTGAAATACTTGGAAGTACAATTGTCACCTGAAATATGCTCGACAATTCCTGATTTTAAGGTTGGTATTATCCATTATAAACAAATAACCGTTGGTGAATCGCCGCAAATGCTTAAAGGCCGCTTACAGCTATTCCAGGAATCTATATATTTTGATTTTACGGAAGGAAAAAGCGTCACTATGCTACCTGGAATTAAGGAATGGCGTGAAATCTTTAAGAGTTTTGGAAAGGATCCTAATCGCTATCGTCACTCAGCTGAGGCTTTATATCGTAGAGTACAAAAACAAAATTATCTTCAGTCAGTTCACAGCGCCATTGATGTGAACAACTTCTTTTCGCTCCAATACCAGCTGCCGATTGGTATATATGATTTGGAAAAAATAAATGGTAATGTGAAGATACGTATTGGTACAGAAAACGAAGGCTATTTAGGCTTAAACGGTAGAGAAAATTCTGTGGATAAACTAATACTGTCTGCCGATAATCTTGGTCCATTTGGTAGTCCATTCGTTGATTCAGCCCGGACAGCTGTCACATCAGATACGACTGAGGCGCTCCAAATAATCTACCTCGGACATACGATAGAGGAAGAAAAAGCCACGCGACTCACACAATCACTCATGAAGATGTTTGTGCAGCTCCACAGTGGAGAAGCTGAATACAATCTAATAGGATGCTAAAAAATTAAAAAACGCAATGCTTCGTTCTCTTTGAAACGAAACACTGCGTTGAACACTATGTAATGGAGCGGGTGATGGGAATCGAACCCACAACAACAGCTTGGAAGGCTGTGGTTTTACCACTAAACTACACCCGCAAATTTTTGTCAGTTTTTGTCGATGAAAAACATTTGCTTTGTTGTAAAATGTCGTTTCAAAGAACCAACTTCTATATAATACAAAGTTTTCAATGGTGCGTCAAGGGTTTTATCATCTTTTTGTCGATTTTATGTCCGAAGAATATTCGACATTTCTCTAAGTTAGCATATAAAAAACGCATTACACAGAAAAAACTATCAATGTAGCTTGATAGTTTTTTAATTTATTTTTTAAATGTCTTATCAATATATTCCTGTTCTTCAATCGGGGTTAATAAGCGCGTAGCTTCGCCAATATTTCCATCCTTATAATTCCAAATACGATTGTGATCCTCGACTGCATTGCTAAAATCACCTTTTACCCACGGTTCAAGAATATCTATCAGCATCGAGCGAATCTCACTAGCCTTCTTACTTTTTACAACTTCATATATCATCTCTACCTTATCCTTTGTAATTTCAGAGGACCCCCACTTTTGATCCGCCATAACCTTTTGATGCGTCATCCCATGAATCTCATCCAATAGCTCCAATTCCGACATCCCCGCATAATCACGCATTTCACCTGTTGGAGTAGCCGTTTCAAAGCTTTTATCTAGCTCCTGCTTGGCCTTATCCTGCTCCGCTTGTGTTGCAACAGGTTTCGAACTTGAATCTGTTCCCCATTTACCGTTGTATAAATAAGCACTAATTAAAGCAATACCAATAACGCTCAATGCTATTATTACATACTTTTTCAAGTCCCATACTCCTCTCTCCCATATGTAAAATACTATACCAATTTAAATTGTCATTTGGGTCTGATAACTATTATAAAAACTCTGCTTGTAAAATATTGTATTTAATTATAACAAAATTCTTACTTTTCAAACAACAATTGTTTTCCGTGAATTGGTATAATTATTTTGTAAAAAATAATGTTTGGAATAGCGACCAATAAAAAAAGCATGAGAATTTAATACTGTTCACTGCTATAATTAAAGAAAAGGGAGGGAATACCGATGTGGTTTCTGCTAATCTTTATAGTTGGCTTACTCCTGTTTGGCTTTGTGGTTGATCTTATTGCAAAAAAGAAAAACCTTCAATTCGACCCGGATGAAGGTCTAAAAAATGCAAGTGAATCAGAACGGATACTAAAAGAACAATATTTAGAGCATACTCATGATAATTTAAATAATCCCAATTTTTAAGGTAATTCAGCTAAAGAAAAAAAAACGGACTATTATGCCAAATTCTAACTTAGAATTTCCTAATAGTTCGTTTTTTTATTCCTTTTTACAATATGCACTACCCTGAAATAACTGTGGATAACATTGATGTGCAAATTTTTTTGCATGTGGGTCTGTTAACCCAAATGTTGATTTCCTTGGGTTTGAAAATAAGTGGAAGAATTCCGCTTATTTTGGGAAATACCCATATTTCCTTAAAAATAACGGGAGTATTTCCGCTTATTTCATAAAAATCACTGGATTTTGTCTTTTTTGGAGTGTTTAAGCGGAAATTCTCCTCTTATATCAACTCATGTAGCCCCCCTTACATACAATAAAGGGAAATTCTCCGCCTATTTGTTCTCATTCCCTACATGAAAATCAATACTGAATCTTAATATAGTCTTCCATAAATATCATTTGGTATTAATAGCGGACAATTTAGTTCTGTCCCAGCTCTTTTCGTTTGGGTGTGGAACAAGTTCCAATTTATCGACTCTGGAATATATTGTTTTAGTAATAATAACTAAGCAGAGAAGGATGTTATGATGATGACGTCAATTTTTGGAAGTATAGAAATACAACAAATAACTGGCGGTACAGTTCATTTTGGTTATACACATTGTATTTCACCTAAAAATGCCGTAAAAGATCCATCAGGTGGTGGGTCAAAAAATCAAGGCGCATGGGTATATACAACAACTGGCATATCAATTGTAAATTATTATGATCCAGATGTCAGTGATCAGCAGCTTGATACACAGGAAACAGAAGAAGAAACAGTTATTAACGAACCTTAATACTTACGAAAAATGCTCTGTTATGCTTGGTATCTCCAATACCAAAAATATTGCAGCTAGACAAAATGGAGACGGCTGAACCGTCTCCATTTTGTTTTGATTATTCAACTAAAGCTGCAAATTGATTCATTGTAGTTGAGTAAGAGATTCGTACTCTCTGCATCTCGAGGAATTCGTCTTCTATACCTTTTTCGATAAATTGTCCAGGTTTTGTCGTTGTCGCAAAACGATAATACTTCTTCGACTCTTGCACAACTTTTTCATCATATTTCCCAAATGGATAGGCAATCGCTATTACAGGCTTACCTGTCACCTGCTCTATGCTCACTTTCGCCCTACCAAGCTCACTTTCGTAGTCCGTTGTTTCCGGAAGATTTGCATGTGACATCGTGTGCGCTTGGACAGAGAAAATTCCTGAATCCACCATTTCTTTTATTTCCGCTGAAGTCAGCATACCAGGATCAGAGTCTATTGCTCCCGCAATTACATACTCAGTTGCTGTTGGCTGAAAGGTTTCATCTTTTAATTTTTGAAGTATGTGAAAGGCATTCAGATTGTTTTTCATTCCATCATCAAAAGTAACTAATATTGGCTTATCTACTTTATTTACTTCATCCCATCGCTCAAAGGTAAGTAAAGTAAAGCCTTTTTCTTTTAAATAGAGCATTTGCTTTTCGAAGTTTGCTGGTGTAACAAACAACTCCTTTAAGCCATTGCCTCGGTAATCATCGATAGCATGGTACATTAAAATCGGTACACGCTGCTGAAAAGTGAAACTTGATTGAGCTATCATACTCTCAATTCCATCAGCATTTACACTGTATGCCTCAACCTGGTATTCGCCTCGTTTCGACATGAATTCTTTTATATCAAACTGGAGCGAAAAATTACTCTCACTATCACTTGAGGAGAATGTTTTCATACTTTCTTTTCCATCCGCAGTTCGCCATATATGATAACTGATTTGCTCAACATTACTCCATAATTCCGTCGTAGAAATCATTGTGTTGATAGAATTATAGGTTACTGGGGTAGTTGTAATCACACCTCTTGGTTGAAAATTTGCTTCCTTTTTTACGCCTGAGTACTCAATATTCTCCTGATGGAGATTCACTTTTGTAGCATCAGTTGTTGCCTCGGTTTGCTCCATTTTTGCTACCGCTGTGTTAATACCACATCCCGTTAGTAATAACATCGATGCTAAAGCAAATGAAAGTGGTTTTTGCATGTTTCCCATCCTTCTGAAAAAATTGTCATAAATAACAATATCATTGATGTTATGAGAATTAAATAGGTTTTTTTGCCGAAAAATCTAATAATATAGGAAAATATATCCAAAAACTACCTTTAAATATAAGCCATTATAAATTTACAAAAAAAAGAGTTCCAAACCCATTAATAAGGAATTTGGAACTCATAATTACTATAAATCAGAAACAATGATATAAGTTAAACGAATTGGCCCATGAACGCCCCATACTTTGTTTAACTCAATGTCAGAGGAACTACTTGAGCCACAAATGAAGTTTATGGCTGCAGGATTTATCCCTTGTTTTGACAATTCATGAAGTCTTTGCATTCCTTGTGTTAAACGAGGAACAATTGTACTTTGCGGTACGATACAAACATAATTTAAAGGCAGGAAGTTTGACGATCTTCCTTTTCCTAACTTGTCGATAACAGTGTAAGATGCTGTTTCAGCAAGTGAAAGATCACTAATACACACGCCATAGGATGCATTCAAGGCCATATCTACATTTTCACGGCCCTTTTCATCAGTCCAAACATATGCATCTTTCAGCGCATCTTCTAGGCCCCATTGTGCAAAACGCTCATCGTTCCAAGCGATAATAGGACCTTTTCCATGCTCAACTAGTTTTTCTGCTACAGTTTTTGCAAGATCTTTTTTCTCGATAATTAAGGAATCAATCTTACCACCCGAACCCGCTTTATTAACTTGAGCATTCTTATGGAATTCTTCAGCTAACTGGGCCTGAGTATAGCCTTTATAAATTTCATGCTGAGGTTTGCTTGATAATTCAGGATGCACAACCTCTTTCGGCAACTGGCGACCAATTATGTTTGAAAGGTTGGAAATAAATGATTCTCTATTTAAAACTTGTCCTTTTACCATTATTTATTTCCTCCTTTACTTCTTGATTCATACCAATCTCTGAAACGTGTTTTCTCTAATGCTGGCAAGTCCCGTTTGTCTGTCCAACCTTTAAGAATACTAACACCTTTTTTAATTTTTCCATCTTCCATTAATGGTTTAGTCATTAAAGGTGCTACACTTGTTCCTAGCTTGTACATCCAAGGACGGCTTAAAACCATACCTGCTCCAGACATACTCGCACCCCAGAATGCAGAGACCTTCTTTTCTTCAGCTAACACACGCTTGTGCTCATGAATTAATGAATGCAGCGGGATATTAGATGGACAAACTTCTGTACACTCACCACAAAGTGAACACATATATGGAAGTTCTTTAAAATCATCATAGCCGGCAAGTAGTGGTGTTAATACAACGCCAAGTGGTCCGGAATATATAGCATTGTAAGAGTGTCCACCAACTTGTCGATATACTGGACAGACATTTAAACATGCAGCACAGCGCATACATTGTAATACTTCTTTGAATTGGGACTTTAATACTTTAGAACGTCCATTATCAACGATTACCACATGAAATTCTTTAGCACCATCCGCAGCACCTTCATCAGTGATTCCGTTTACGAATGTTGTATAGCTGGTACTTTTTGCCCCTACTGCACTTCTAGCTAATAAGCTAATACAGATATCTGCATCTTCATATGTCGCACAAATACGTTCCATACCCATTACAGCTACCTGTACTGGGGGTGCTGTTGTACATAAATCGATATTTCCTTCATTACTGATTAATGAAATCGCTCCAGATTCAGCAATCGCAAAGTTACATCCGTAAATCCCCATATCAGCAGTAACATACTCATTACGCAGCGAAGCACGAGCGAATGCAGCTAAGTCTTCTGGAACATCTTCGCCAGTATATCCTTCTTTAGCGAACACATCACGAATTTGGGTTTTATTTAAATGTAATGATGGCACTACCATATGGGATGGTGGATTCCAGTCATCTAATTGCAAAATGTATTCAGCTAAGTCAGTTTCTTTTACAACTACTCCAGCATCCATCAAATGGTGGTTAAGTCCAATTTCCTCTGTAACCATTGATTTAGCCTTTACAACTTTTTTAACGCCTCGTTCAACTGCTAGATTAGTAACATACTCAGAGGCTTCCTTAGCATCCTTGGCAAAAAATACGTTACCGCCATTTTTGACAACGTTTTCAGAAAACTGATATAAATAGTAATCTAAGTTTTCAAGAACGTGTCCACGCACTTCTCCTGAAAGTTTCTGCCACTCACGGAAATTACCATCTCCTAATTGAGAAAGCACGTTCTTTCTATTTTTATTAATTAAATCTTGAGCCTTTACCATTGCAGCACGCATGAAATCATTGTTTAGATTCTTTTCAAGATTTTTCTCGAAACTTTGGTCATTAATCTTAATTCCCATTTTGGCTCTCCTTCTATTTAGAATTTAGCACTTCAGCAATGTGCATTACTTTGATATTTGATCCAAGTCTACTTAAACGTCCGCCAATATTCATTAGACAAGCGAAGTCAGCACCAATCAAATAATCAGGGTTGGCTTCCATGATGTATCTTGCTTTTTCATCAGCAACTTCAGCTGAAATATCGCCCATTTTAACGGAGAAAGTACCACCAAAACCGCAACACTTGTCGGAATTGTGGAAATCTATTAATTCTAGACCTTCTACTTTGGAAAGAAGTTTCATTGGCTGTTCTTTCACTTTTAAAAATCTTGATGTATGGCAGTTGTGGTGGTAAACAGCCTTTCCTGGTAGTTTCGCAGAAAAGTCATCTACATTGATCACTTCAATGAGAAATTGAGATAATTCATAAGTTTTTGCCGCAACTTTTTCCGCTCTTTCTTTCCATTCTTTATCATCAGCAAAAAGATGCGGATATTCTTTTACAAAATAAACACAAGAACCTGAAGGTGAAACAATCACTTCAGCATGTTCAAATGTTTCGATAAAATGCTTCATTGTGTTTTTCGTTTTTTCTACGTATCCAGTGTTATACGTAGGTTGCCCGCAACATGTTTGGTTCTTAGGATAATCGATCTCATGCCCCAGACTTTCAAGTAATTCAACGGTAGCTTTTCCAACATTCATGGCCATAAAATCAACAATACAGGTTGTAAATAATGTTACTTTCATTTCATATCTCCCTTTGATTTAGTAACTATCTATGTCATTATACAAAAATAATATTTTTCCTGTATATCGAATTTGGATAATAATCTAAAAAGTTCATAATATCGACCTTTATATGCCACAGATATGAAAAACATTTCGTATAAGTATTAATGAATCTTTATAAAAGACCACTTTGTAGACTGATTTTTTTATGTCAATATAGTAAATGAATGAAACAAAAAAGCCCTGAAACTATTTAATATGGATAGTTTCAGGACTACTTGATAAATATGGATGGGAAAAAATAGAAAACGTCCCTCTTCAAAAGAGGAAACGTCGACAACAACCGTATAAACTAAATAGAAAACCGTTATCTAAAAAAACTTTATATTTTACATATGAAACAGTGGTAAAAATATCACAGTAAATTGATCGAATGTTTCTCTCGGTATTTCTGACCAACCTTGAAAACTGCCAAATTTAAACTCAATTAACGAAAGTATGCCCACAGAGACACCTCAAAATACACTTTGTTGTCTCATTTTATAAGCCCTCCTATTTTAATAGTGCTCTAATTACATCCACGAATGATGCATTTTCGAACGATTCTATCGGCAATAACGGCTGTATGTCGTTCATAAATCCGAGGTGTAAGGAGTTGCTGTTGCAAATATCAATTACAACGAATTCCTCGTCGTTAGCAACCGGCTGGTCTAACTTACGCAATATCCATTCATCAACAGTTTCGTCAATTTCCAGCGTTATGTCCGGCGCCAGTAAGATAACCGGTTCGGTGACACCTTTAAAATCATCGTCTTTACTTGCGATAAAACTAGCGTTAATATAACGTACCATTATTAATCCTCCACGTGATTTTCCATAAGTTTACCCTACCCATTACTAGGAATATTCGTTCTCACTCGCACGACTTTTAACGCCCGAATCGCGTACATAAACGAAAAAACGACGACCCACATCAATGTAGATCGTCGTCATTTCAATCTTTTTTTATACCGGTGGTCGGGGTCGAACCGACACTCCAGAGGAACACGATTTTGAGTCGTGCTTGAACGTCTGAACCCTTCAACCATTGGTATTATGCTATTTATCCAACATTTCTTAAAATCGTGTCATACGACCTGTCAATTTATGTTCCTATTATATCATAACGTGTCAGAAAAAACGCACGTTAAAATACTGTTAATAAAGAGTATTTTCTCATGTTTCATACGGTACTGTTTTTAACACTGATTGCAGGAGTGGAAGTGCTATAACGCTTTAATAAAACCCACTTGCTTTATTTGGTTATAAGCACCCCGATTGATCTTAGTTTGCTTCGTGTTTGAAATGCTTGATTAGCATTATATGTTTTGTGTTTTTGTGTTCATATAAGGTTAATCAAAAATTCCAAAACCTTATCAATTATTTATGTTTTCATCCTCGTCTAAAACATCCTGAATGGCTTTTAGCGATTCTTTGTAGTTGGTAGCATATGTTTTACCGAATTTTTCTTGTTTAATCCCATCACTCAATAATTCATCAATAAGAATTGAATCATAAGCTGTAAGTGTTCCTTTTAAAACTTCTGACTTCTTTTTACCTCCAAGTAATTTATGGAGTTTATGATTGTCTTTAACTCTAACAATATCATTAAAGAATGAATTTTCTCTTGCCACGGCTTTTTGGTACGCAAATGCTAAATGTTCCTTTTTGAAATCAGTTACAAGTGAATCTTTCATATAGTTCTGAATCTCTCTATCTGTTGCAATTAAATCAATGTAAACAGCATCATACACATATTCATACCCAAGCGACTGCAGATAGTTGTATTCATCTTCTTTATAAGCCAAAACTGATGTACTTTTAGGTTTATATCTAATGTCTGTAGCTGTAACCTCATGTTTTTCACGTAAACTTTTTAACATTTTATCAATCTTACCAACTTCACTTACGATTATCGGATTATGTATTTCCCTTTCATATTTATCTAGACTAACTGCATTTACAACATCCATGTGTCTAATGATTCCTTTTTCTTTCATGTCTTTCAACACTGATTCTATATGTTTCCTAATTCTTTGTGTTTCTTTATTAACTGCATCCCAAAACATCACATATCCATATTTTTTATATTTATCGTCAAGATTTTTATAATAAGCTTTCTGTTCATCAATAGTTACTTTTTCAGATGCAAAAAATAATATATCACTCATGACTTCTAAATCACGGGCAAGCACCCTATAGGTTGTCGATGGTTTCCTGTTAGGATTTTTCAAATAAATCAAGATTAAATTTTGAAGAATTTCTTTATATGGCATTTGGTCTTGACCACAATTAGAATAGTTTTGTAATTGTTTCCTTTCAATTTCTTCCTCTCTTTTACCTGCTAGTCTGTACCTATTTTTCTTATCAATTTTCACAACTTCAACAATATGCCATTTCTGTTTAGCAGTAGTGATAGTTGAATCTTTATGTCCACCCAACTTTTTATACTTTGCAAAGTATTCCTTACATTTTTCTGTTCCAAACATTTCTGCAAATTCTGCAACCGTTACTATCATTTCATCATTATAATTTGTCATTGTTTTCAATTACCCTTTCTCATTTCATTTAAGGATAGGAACTCGGATAGTATAAAAAGAAATATATATTAATACCCAAGTTCCTATCCTAAGACATTCCCCTAAAACTCAATCAACATCTAAGTATGTTCAGCGACTTTGGTACTTTGGTCGCAACAATGCGAAATCTGCGACAGCAGTTTTGCATTGCTTGTCAAAGTACAAGACCAACCATTTATTATGTATGTATTTTGATAAATAACCTTTACTTTAAGACATTCCCTCACCTCCAAAAAAACAAACAGATTAACACTAAAAATATCAATCTGTCAACTATTTACTCTTATATTATAGCATTTTTTTGTACATTTGTCGAATTTTCCTCTTACGATATTATTGACTTTTAAAACAAAATGTGATAATAAAAAAATCGCTCTATTAAGGACATTTTTCAATTGGTCATTAAATTATTAGACCCGATCAAAAGTATGTCTTTAGAGCGATTTTTATTTACACTTTGATAAAAGAAGAATTTTATAAAAAATTTTTTAATTTGCATCGTATTCCTCAATTAACTTGTACAAGGTTGTTCTGCTAACACCTAGTTCATTGGCAAATTGTGTTTTGTTTATTTTACGTGCCATATATTTCTCATATAATTCCTTGAATTTCTCGTCTATTTCAATTGCCTTTCTTCCCTTGTACTTGCCATTTGCTTTTGCGATTGCGATTCCTTCACGTTGGCGTTCCAGCATATTCATTCTTTCAAATTCATTTATTGCCCCTAACATTGTAAGCATTAGTTTTCCCTGTGGCGTTGAAGTGTCAATATTTTCTTTTAGAGAAATCAAAGTAACGTTCTTCTCTTGCATTAACTCCACTAATTCAAGTAAATCCTTTGTACTCCTAGCAAGTCGTGAAAAGTCATTAATGATAATGGTATCCCCTTCACGCATATAGTCGAGCATGGCTTGTAATTGTGGTCTTTTCGTATCTTTTCCACTTACTTTCTCAATAAACCATTTGTCAATGCTGGCTCTTTCTTCAATTGCTTTTACCTGTCTTTGTTCATTTTGTTCGACTGTTGATACCCTGACATAACTTATAAATTTTCCTTTGCTCATTTTGAACGCCCCTTATTTGTTGTTATGTATATTTTACCAATATGTTCATTTAAAGTCTATAACTTAATATACATTTTGTCCAAAAATTACATAAATAACTTTATTTGAACACAAATAAGGAGCAATAAAATTGTTCATTTAGGTCATGGTCTATCTAAACAGTCGGTAATCTATTTGACCTTTTAACCAAAAGAAAAAGACCATATGGTCTTTTAGTTAATCTGATGTGAATTAAAGCACCGTGACTGAATAAAGCATAACTCCATATTTTGAAATGCACCTTTTTTTCAAACAGAAGAGTTACCGTATAACATTTCTTTTATATTAAATCGATATTCAGAAGGCAATTTATCTATTTCACGAGAAACTTCTGCCCTTAGACTATTTCTGCCCTTAATAACAATTTCATTTTTCTTTAATTGTATTTTACCTATACTATATGGTGCATAATAAATATCTAACTTATCTATAGCTATAATTCCAGTCTTATTAGTATTAAATTCCGTTAGTCTTAGTTTAAATTCAGCCTTTGTAAGATGACTTCGTGGAACATGGTACACGATTTCGGCAAGATAGTCTTTATTTTGTGCTGTAGCATAAATAAGTTCCATATCAATTCCATTTTTAGCAATATACTCTATTACACCTTCAATTTTCTCTTTTTCTAAATGGTCAAAGTCAGCAATCAGCCTTAGACCTTCACACATTGAATGGAACACCATATTTGCTTTAGCTTCGTCATCTACTTGGTTATACTCTGATAAATTTAATGTGGAATATGTGTATTTAAAAAATTCGTCAATAGCTATCGATTGTTTGGCTTGTTCCATTGTTTCAGCGATACTGAAATAAATCTCATCGTAGTCAGGTGACATTACTTCGGCTCTTCTCAATAAGTTACTAAAAAGTTGAGAGTAAATATAATCGTAAGGTGCTAATGTATTCCGTTCAAAATGGTCATATAATCTAACACCAATTATTCGTTTCAACAATGGTCTAGGATTAATCTTGTAGGAATATATCAAGCTATCAACACGTTTGACTGTATTCAAAAAATTAATCTCTTTTTCTTTTTTGGCATAATTTTTTAATTCTTCATCAGTTTGTGGAGCAATATCAATAATATTATTAAGGCTATTCAATAACTTATCTTTATTAAAATCTAGTTCATTAACCTCTATCTGTGAAACCTTGTTAATGGCTTCTTCAACTTTTAACAGTCCATGTTGAAAATCATGAATGTTTAACTTTACGTTATTAGTGAAGTTCCCCTCAATTTCTACCTCTGCAATTATTTTATAAAGAGATTTTAATTTAAACTTCTTCTTTGGAGGTGCATTGTTTATAAATCGAATTAATATACTTTCAAAAGTAAATCCGTGAAATTCTCCAATAAAATGTTCATTTAAAAACGTATCAAGTAGAATTAATGATTTATTTTTTTCTTCTTTAGTACCAAAATCTTTATATTCAATTAAAAATCTCATAATTTACCCCTTAGTGATAAAGTATCTTTTATTGTTATATTATAATCCTTATCAAGATAAATCTGAACTGTTCCTTGAAATAAGAAAAAAGCATTACTCCTTGTTAAAAGTAATGCACTAGTTTAAATATTCCTTTACTTTTGATTGACTACATTCTTACTTCAAGATTTACCAGTGGTGAAAAGGCTCTATGTTTATCCATTATATCATCACTAAATAAATTGACATAAACTCTGACCATTTCCATACTTGTATGCCCTAAAATCTGTTGTAATTCAAATAACCCTGCACCGTTTTTTACACTCAATTTTGCGAATGTATGCCTAAAGGTATGGCAGGAGCATCTAACCCCTTTTATATCAGCTTGCTTCCCGTAAAATGTTACCCTGTTTTGGAATTGTCTTTTAGACATCTTCTCACCGTCAAGCGTAACAAACAAAGCATCTGTTTCCATTACTCCACGTATCTGAATATATTTCTGCAATTGATTTTTCATTTTTGACTGAATAGGAACGATCCGCTCTTTATACGTCTTTGTATTCCTTATATGGAGTTTAGATTCATTCCACAAAATATCTTGAACACAAATTCCTTCTAATTCGCTCACACGCACGCCTGTTTCAAGTAGTAATAGCATAAAAGTATAATCCCTTACACCTACAAAAGAGCGTAAATTCGGCTGATTAAAAAGCGTTTGAAGTTGTTCATTTGTAAAGGTTTCAACAACTTTTTTACGGTCTTTTAGTAATTTGATGTTATTTAATGGATTTTCTTTAATATGCCGTTCACGATGCAAAAAATTGAAAAATGCTCTAATGGCTCTTAAACGTGTGTTAATTGTTACTGTTTGTAATCCTTTTTCTTTCATGTGCAAGATAATACTTTTTATTTGGTCTTTTGTTATGTTTGCAGGTGCAGGATTAAACTCTTTTTCCCTTAGCATTTTGTAAAAAACTGATAATTCATTTCTGTAGTATTGGATTGTTTGAGGTCTTAAATTTCTGATTAGACAATCATCAACAAATAAAGAAAGTGCCGTTTGGAAATCAATCTCCTTTATTACTTTTGTTGTGTTAATGATTGATAATTCCTCAATAGATAATTCGTTTGTACGCCTTGCCATATAAATTCCTCCTTGTTTATGACAGGGGTACGCACACGATTTTATGTACACGATATTTTTGTAAGAATCGTATTGGAGATAAATAAAAAACGTTCCTTACATAGTGTAAGAAACGCTGATTTCACTGCATTGGCAAGCAGTGTCATGATACCGGTGGTCGGGGTCGAACCGACACTCCAGAGGAACACGATTTTGAGTCGTGCGCGTCTGCCAATTCCGCCACACCGGCGTAGTATTAATTTTTAGATGGTGCCGAGGACCGGAATCGAACCGGTACGGTAGTCACCTACCGCAGGATTTTAAGTCCTGTGCGTCTGCCAGTTCCGCCACCCCGGCGCATAAGCACTATATAAAATAGTAATGTAATTAAAGTTGGAGGCGGCAACCGGATTCGAACCGGTGGATAAAGGTTTTGCAGACCTTGGCCTTACCACTTGGCTATGCCGCCACTATTAAAATGCTCTTGGAGCGGAAGACGGGATTCGAACCCGCGACCCCCACCTTGGCAAGGTGGTGTTCTACCACTGAACTACTTCCGCATATGGCTGGGCTAGCAGGGATCGAACCTACGAATGACGGAGTCAAAGTCCGTTGCCTTACCGCTTGGCTATAGCCCAATATTTTTTAAAATGGGGCGACTGATGGGAATCGAACCCACGAATGTCGGAACCACAATCCGATGCGTTAACCACTTCGCCACAATCGCCATTATAAGAAATTGGCAGGGGTAGTAGGAATTGAACCCACACCAAAGGTTTTGGAGACCTTCGTTCTACCTTTAAACTATACCCCTATGAAAATAAAAATGGTGGAGGGGGACGGATTCGAACCGCCGAACCCTGAGGGAGCGGATTTACAGTCCGCCGCGTTTAGCCACTTCGCTACCCCTCCATATTTATTTAATGTTTAAAACATTAGTGGTGGCTCAGGACGGAATCGAACCGCCGACACATGGATTTTCAGTCCATTGCTCTACCGACTGAGCTACTGAGCCATAAATGGCGGTCCGGACGGGACTCGAACCCGCGACCTCCTGCGTGACAGGCAGGCATTCTAACCAACTGAACTACCGGACCATATTGCGGGGGCAGGATTTGAACCTGCGACCTTCGGGTTATGAGCCCGACGAGCTACCGAGCTGCTCCACCCCGCGACGGTAAAAATTTATATTAAAGTTTATGGTGGAGGATGACGGGCTCGAACCGCCGACCCTCTGCTTGTAAGGCAGATGCTCTCCCAGCTGAGCTAATCCTCCATAAGCAAGAAATGGTGACCCCTACGGGATTCGAACCCGTGTTACCGCCGTGAAAGGGCGGTGTCTTAACCGCTTGACCAAGGGGCCATATTTTATTAACAATCTTTATGGCGGAGAGCAAGGGATTTGAACCCTTGAGACAGGGTTACCCGCCTACACGATTTCCAATCGTGCTCCTTCGGCCACTCGGACAGCTCTCCAAAAATGGCTCCGCAGGTAGGACTCGAACCTACGACCGATCGGTTAACAGCCGATTGCTCTACCACTGAGCTACTGCGGAATAGTAAAAGTTTAAAACAGCCCGGCAGCGTCCTACTCTCACAGGGGGAGAGCCCCCAACTACCATCGGCGCTGAGAAGCTTAACTTCCGTGTTCGGTATGGGAACGGGTGTGACCTTCTCGCTATCGCCACCAGACTATTA
>NZ_LR656167.1 GCF_902168435.1 Bacillus marasmi | reverse complement strand
AGGAGCTCTAAAATAATTTCTGTGATGGTTGAACCTTCCTAAAAATGGAAAATGGGGGTTTTACTTAAAATCGGTCTTTTTTAAAGAAAAAGGGTGGTTGACTTATTTACCATTATACGCTGTCACCACCCGAAATTTGTCGAATAGAAACAGCCCCAAAAATTCTTTGGGGCTGTTTGTTTGTTTTAATATGTTACACGTTCATTTATAATACTGGCTTTTTTGTATCATTCCAGACGGGTTTTCTTTTTTCTAAAAAGGCATTTATTCCTTCTCGTGCATCTGGATGTTTTGTGTTTAGGGCAATGACTTCTGTTGAATAATTGAGCGCTTGGAAATCTTCCATATTGATTTGTTGGTAGAATTGGCGCTTGCCTAATTCAATAATATTCAAGCTTTGCTTTGTGACATCTTTAGCTAACTTTTCTGTTTGTTCATCCAATAGTTCGACAGGTACCACTTTATTTACTAAACCGTGCTGCAACGCTTCCTCAGCAGACATAAAGTTCCCGGTAAATAATAATTCTACCGCTTTTTTCCGCCCAATATTTCTACTTAAAAATACGGCTGGTGTGCTACAGAACAAACCACTATTGATGCCAGGTGTCGCAAATTTCGCCTCATCACTGGCAATGGCCATATCACTCGCAGCGACTAATTGGCAACCTGCGGCAACTGCTGCTTTACGGACCTTAGAAATCACTAACTGCGGAATTTCTCTCATCGTCCTCATAACAACCTGACATGTTTGGAATAACTTCAATACTTCGTTCTCAGTTTTTGATTCAATCTCTCTTAAGCTGTGACCCGCACAGAATACTTTTTCTGATCCTTCAATGACAACGACTTTAACCTCTCTTTTGGCTGCTATATCCTTTAACAGTACATCTAATTCTTCAAGTAGCTTCATTGATAAAGTATTAAATTCCATCGGATTATTTAAGGTAATATAAGCAATATCCTCTGTTTGTCTGAAAGCTAAAAATTCCATCTCTCCACTCCTCGCTTTTTTAGTAATATCAATTATATTTTGAATGTTCTGTAAATTAAGGTCAAGTAGAAATAGAATTTATTACTTTTTTTTAAAATCATTTACTTATATTTTGCGAAGAATTCTTGAATTGCATCATTTGCCCTTTCAATCATCAAGCTGATTTCATCCTTTGTCATAACGTATGGCGGCATAAAATAAAGGATATTGCCGAGCGGTCGCAACAATAAGCCCTTCTCAAGTGCGATTTTGTAAATCTGATAACCAATCCGGTCGCAGCCAGGAAATGGTTCCTTTGTCACTTTATCCCTTACCAATTCTATCGCGCCAACCATACCCGTTTGCCGGTATTCGCCAACATACGGAAGACCACAAAATACATTGGAAGCTATTTGTTTCATATAAGCACTCTTTGCTTGAATCTCTTCAATGATGTTGTCTTCTTCAAAAATCTTCATTACCTCTAGCGCAACCCGACAAGCCAACGGGTTACCTGTATAACTATGAGAATGTAAAAAGGCTTTCATCGTGTCA
This sequence comes from Bacillus marasmi, assembly GCF_902168435.1. Classification (GTDB taxonomy): domain Bacteria; phylum Bacillota; class Bacilli; order Bacillales; family Cytobacillaceae; genus Bacillus_BU; species Bacillus_BU marasmi. The sequence continues at coordinate 322,986 of NZ_LR656167.1, read as the reverse complement.
TAATCATCATAGAAAGCCTCATAAACTTCATCTGTCGTTAATACAACAGACAACGGTAGATATCCACCTGTTAAGCCTTTTGACAAACACATGAAATCCGGCGTAATCCCCGCCTGTTCACATGCAAACATCGTCCCTGTTCTTCCAAATCCTACAGCAATCTCATCAGCGATTAAATGAACATCATATTGCAAACATAACGCCTTTAACCGCTTCAGATAAACTGGCGGATACATTTTCATGCCCGCTGCAGCTTGAATAAGCGGCTCAATAATGATGGCAGAAATCTCCTCATGAAGAAGTTCTAATTTTTCCTCTACAAATGACAAGCATGGCGCATTGCATCGTTCAGGTTTGTCCTTGAATGGACATCTAAAGCAATCTGGACCTTGTGCACGTACTGTATCTAATAATAATGGTTGAAATACTTCATTATAAAGACCAACTCCGCCGACAGACAAAGCACCCAAAGTCTCTCCATGATAAGCATCTGATAAGGCCAAAAATCGTTTTTTCTTAGGCTTATTTTTTTGCATATGATATTGAAAGCTCATTTTTAATGCGACTTCAATTGCGGAAGATCCGTTATCAGCAAAGAACACTTTATTTAAGCCTTCTGGCGTCAATTGCACTAATTTTTCAGATAGAAGTATTGCTGGTTCATGTGTGAAATTGGCAAAAATCACATGCTCTAATTGAGATGCTTGATGCGCCAAAGCATTGCTGATACGTTCATTACTGTGACCAAATAAATTCACCCACCACGATGATACGGCGTCGATGTATCTATTCCCATTTTCATCATACAAATAAATTCCTTTCCCACTTTTGATCACGATTGGTGGAAAATCTTCATAATCCTTCATCTGCGAACAAGGGTGCCAAACATGTTTCAAATCGCGCTCTTGCAGGTTTGAAATTGTCGAAATCATAGCTTCATCAACCTTTCAAATATTGGTTCAACTTCAAGCTGAATATCTCTTATACTGCTTGTACACTCCAAACTTGGAATCTTAATGGAAGGCAAGTTGATGTATTGCTGAATCATATGAACATTATTTATCTCAAGCTCGTTGCCTTCATCCCGATTGAATACAAGCCCAGCTATAGGGATATTCCGCATTTTAAGTGCTTCAAGCGATAATATTGTGTGATTAATTGTGCCAAGCGTTGTCCGAGTAACTAATAAGACCGGCAGTTGTGATTCTTGAATTAGATCAAGAAAATAGTAATTTCCGCACTCATCTAAAGGAACAAATAACCCGCCTGCCCCCTCGCATATCACATAATCGAACTTTGTTTTTAGACGATTAATATGTTGTAGAATGCCATCTTTGTTAATCTTTTCACCCTCTTGCATCGCTGCATAATGAGGAGATGCTGCTATTTTAAAAGAATAACTATTTATATGCTCATCTACTAAAACAGTATTACTGAAAGATTGATAGAGTGCTGTATCCGCATAATAAGATTTGGAGTTTTCAATTACAATTCCAGTCTGAACTGGTTTATACGGTGTTACCTTGTCCCCTTTTTCCTGAAGGAACCTCATCAAGTACGTCGTTACCAATGTTTTCCCTACGTCTGTATCAGTCCCCACTACCCAAAAATGTTGTGCCATTAGCATAGTTCTCCTCTATTAAATATTGATTTACCTTCCAATAATTGTTCCTATCCACCTATCGTTCGTATATGTCGTCGGCTTAACGCTTTTCTTAATTTAGGCAATACCATTAATGATAAGGAAGTTACTACAATATCAAGCGGTAAGTATACTAACATCCAGCTCCAGGCAATACCATAATGAAAACCATCCGGAGCATCAGCCCAAAATTTAAAAGCTAGGAACATCATATTCGTCCCGATTATGTAATTGAGTAAAATACTTAAAATTCCTGCGCCAACATAATGCTTCTTCTTTGCTATTTGTTGATCTGCAATCAATTTGCCCGTTACATACGCCACAAAAACAAATGAAATAATAAATCCGAAGGTGGGGCTAAGCACTTGAACAGGACCGCCTTTAAATTGCGCAAAGACTGGTGCCCCTACCAATCCGATAAATATATACGTTAACATTGCAACCGCCCCAGTGCGACTTCCTAGAATCCCACCAGCTAAAATCGCAAACATAAGCTGCAGTGTAATGGGTACTCCACCAATTGTTAAAAATGGTGATACATTTGCCCCAATTGCCATCAGCGCAGCAAATAATCCACATAATACGATATTCCATGTCTTTAAACTAACCATATTACCCCTCCATAATGTTAACTACTCTAAAATATTAGTTAACAAATAACAGGGATTATTTTCTCATATGTTAACTAATTTGTAAATATAGTTAACAATAAAAAAAGAAGAATTGCATTTATCTATAAATGCAATTCTTTACATCAAGAGAATATATACTAATCATTAAAAAAGTTGGATTGGCAATGCTTGATTCAAGTGAATTTCATCCTCAGTAACATTAGTGTCATAAGCGATAACCTGCACCCCTTGACGCTCTGCTTCTAACAAAGCATCCGCAAAATCAGAATCCATGTCTCGGTTAGGTGTAAATTGGCAACAGCCGTTCATTTGGACAACAAACAAAATCACCCCTATGTATCCTTCTTGGACCGCATTAATCAACTCCAACACATGTTTTGTCCCTCTTGCCGTTGGCGCATCCGGAAACATTACAATTCCATTTTCCTCAAGCGTGACCCCCTTAACTTCGATAACCCCTTTGCGATTTTCTGTTTCAAAATAAAGATCGAACCGCGACTCGCCAAACGTCACTTCCCGTTTCACAGCTTTCACTGCTCCAAATTCAACCATCCTCCCAGCCTTTAGTGCCTCGTAGGCAACTGCATTAGGAGCTTGCGAATCAATGTTCACCCATCGCCCATCTTTTGCGACCGAAATTAACGAATATCCTGTCTTTCGGTTAGGATTTTTGCTTATTTCCGCCAACACCTCAGCACCTTGTTGCAGTAATTCTTTTAGGCGTCCGGTATTTTTGATATGTACTTGCTCTTTTTCCTCATTTATATAGACTTCAGCTATAAAGCGATTTACTTTTCTTACAAAACGGCCATGAACCATTTTTCCATACTTCATATCTTCACTTCCATTTAAGTTTTTCTCTATTATGACAAATTAAGGTCCTCTAATAAAAATATATTATCCATATTTTTGAAAAGGACAAGTTGATAGTTTCATAGTTTATGAATAAAATATCCGAGATAAAAATAATAAAGGAGTGCTAATTGTGTATCCTTACTACCTAGATTCTTATTATTTCAACCCAGACACACTAGAATATTCCGCTTATCAAACTCCATATTCTGAGGGGTATGTTCATCCTGCCCAATATGATGAAAGGGTTTTAGGGCAAATCGGTCAAATATTACCGCCAATGGGGCCACCACCTGGCGCATCTCCAGGATTTCCACCAAGTGGTCCACCATTTGGCCAGGGGCCACAACAAGGTGCACCGACCGCGCCACCACCATCATTTGTTCCAGCAAAACCTTTTCAACAAGCAAGTACGTTTGCCGTTGACCCCGGCAGCATCAGACGTTGTCTATTTCGATATACTTATATTTGGTTAAGGAATTTTCAACAGTTCTGGTTCTATCCAGTGTTTATCGGTCGAACCTCAATTTCTGGATACCGCTGGAATGGCTTTAGATGGTTGTTCTTTGGAGTAAGCTTAAGACAAATCGAATCATTTACTTGTGTGTAATGTTAATTTTTCAATAGCATAAAAAACCAGAATGGTTTCCCACTCTGGTTTTTGTGCAGGTTTTATCTCAAGGTCTTTAATGCCCCACTCCATGCAACTACTTCTTCAAGCATTGTGTTCACATTGGCTAGATGGAGTTCCGCTGGTTTGAATTCACTCATATTTTCAAAATCTGTAAATAATGATAATGTTGGATGCGTACGAACATCCGCCACCTTTTGTTCTGCAAGAATTCCCCGTAAATGTTCAGCTGCACGAGCTCCTCCAGTTGAACCGTAACTTACGATACCCGCTGCCTTGTTATACCACGATTCTCGGGCAAAATCGATTGCGTTCTTTAATGCACCAGTGATACTGTGATTGTACTCTTGAACGATGAACACGAATCCATCTAGGCTAGCAAGCTTTTCGTTCCAAGCTGCAATTCCTGGTTCTGTTCCATCAGTTGTTCCTAAAAACGGAAGGTTAAAGTTAGCAATGTCAACTATTTCATAATTGGCATCTCCACGTTTGTCAGCAATTCCTTTTACCCATTCTCCAACCTGTGGACTCACACGACCTTGACGCGTACTTCCTAAAATTATTCCAATCCTTAGCTTTTCATTTGTCATTTTTTCTGTCCCCTTTTCTAATGTTTTTCCAAATAGGATAGATAAAAAACCCATATAAATGCACCGCCCAACTATTATTTCTTCAATTTGAAGGCAATATTCTTATTAAACTGCTTTGTTTATTGTTATCTCATTTGATTTTTTGTTAAATATCAATTGACTTACTGATAATAAACCATTTCCATTTATTGCAAGATATATCGTCATAGCCAAAAATGCTAAATCTAACTCATATCCTGCCATTTGACCGTTTCCTAACAAACCAACATCAAGTTTCACTTTTAGTGTGGCTCCAATCATTAGCAATGCAAATAAAACCGATACAATACGAGTTCCCAAGCCTATGATGAGTGCGATTCCGCCAATTACTTCTATCAAGGCAACACCATATGCCATAAATCCTGGGAGCCCGATACTTTCAAACCATCCTACAATATTTTCAATCCCCCCTTGAAACTTTGTAATTCCGTGAATTAAAAATAATACACCTAGTGTTACTCTTAAAACGAATGCTCCAATTTCATTATTAATTTTCATTCATGTTCACTCCTAATTTTATATATATCTTATCTTTAAATCTCGAATTCACTTATCTTTAAATCGAGATAACTAACAAAAAATAATCAATATTTAATGATTTTGACCTTTTTTCTGGAAGTTAATGAAATTATCCAAATTGCCAAACGCTATGGGATAGATTTCCATATCTAAACTCCCGATGAAGCAAAGTCGCTTTTGGATGATTATGCGCTGCACCCATTGCATAGAAAATTGGAATAAAATGTTCATTTCCATATGCAGGCACCGCAATTTCTGCATTGGGGGCAAGGTTAGCATAGTTAAATAAGGCTGGTAAATCCCAATGAGTAAGCTTTTCTGCTAACCAATCCTCAAACTTAAGTGCCCAAGTATCGACCTCCCCATTGTCAGCCCATTTTAAAGCTCTTAAATTATGAACGGTACCACCACTGCCGATAATTAATATATCCTTAGCTCTTAATGCCGATAAAGCTTTCCCTATTCTATATTGCTCATCAGGAGTTAAATTCCTGTTGACTGACATTGCGATTACTGGAATCTCAGCATTAGGATAAAGCAAGCGAAGAACTACCCATGCACCATGATCCAGACCACGAGTTAAGTCATTTTCAAAAGCGATACCATTTTTATAGAGAAGGTCCTCTATTTCTTTTGCATTATCAACATTCCCATGAGCACGATATTCAATCGTGTATAAGGAAGGATGAAATCCTCCGAAATCATGAATCGTACGATATTGATCTACTCCGCTTACTTTCTGAACCTCGGATTCCCAATGTGCAGAAAACAAAACAATAGCTTTTGGGCGAGGTATGTTGTGACCTAATTGATTTAAAAATGTCGTGTAATCGTTATTTTCAATTGCAAGTAATGGTGAACCATGAGCAATAAATAATGATGGCATCATCTCAATTTCCTCCTTATTTTCTTACCATCTTACAACTAACATTCAATTTGTTAGTTGGTTACTTTATGTAAGCAAGTATATTATCATTACTTAATAAAATCAAGTAGGTTATTGAAAAAAAGTTATTTAATTATTTTTCAATCTGTTTATAATATTAAGTAAGGAGTTGATTTTATTGGATAAATCGATTTGTCCTAGATTTGATAAAGCCATGGGTTTATTAAGCCAAAGATGGACAGGCTTGATTTTATATCAGCTTTTATCTGGTCCTCAGCGTTTTTGTACGATTGAATCTTCGGTAGGTGTGAGTGGCCGAGTGCTTTCAGAAAGGTTAAAGGATTTGGAGAACGAAGGGATTGTTAAGCGTGAGGTATTTCCAGAAACTCCAGTTCGAATTGAGTATTCACTTACCGATAAAGGTATAGCACTACAACCGATCATGAAAGAGATTGAAAAATGGTCACAAAACTGGCTTTAACCAGTAAAATAAAAACAGGCACATTTCCTAAAGAAATGTGTCTGTTTTCAATTTATGGTATTGCGAAAGAGTCTTGAGAAAACTGAAGCCTCTATTGCTTTTTACTGGTTTCACTTGGCTATGTCAATTAAAGTGAAGATGATAGATCCATTAATATCGTAATAACAAGTCTCCCGTCCTAAACAAAATAGGAATCATTGCTATTAAAATCAGTCCGATTATTACTGTCGAAATCACAATTTCCTTAAGTGAAACGAAATCTGATTTATGTAATTTATATAAGATAATGGAATTGATCGGTATATTCAGTAACAGTGCTGTTGCTAATCCCGGTGCGTATGTTTTCATAAAAATAGTAAGGATTAGATGTGGAAAAATCGCATTGAAAATCATGGAACCTAAAAGGCCGATAAATGCCCATTTTATTACCCTTAACTCCGAAAAGTTTACATATAGAAAGGTCACTAAATAGGCGAGTGCCGTAAGAATTAACACAGCAAAATGAAATTCATTTGGCGTTACTGGTTTTTGGAAGGCGAATTCGAGCTGAGACCATTTAGGGAGCCATAAGGCTTCTTCTATATTATGCAATGTAATAGCTAAGCAGAAAAATAAAACATAATAATTTTTCATATCATATCAAACCTCATTTTGCGTCACCTTTTGTCTTTAATGGCAGTCGTGGACTTTCATCTTCGTATATGGAATATGTATATCCTCCGTTTCCTACTTTAGAACATTGAGCATTTGTACAGTAGAAAAGATACGTTTGCGTGTCAGTTTTAACACCTACTTCTAAATAGAAAGGATATACACCGCCTTTAAATTTGTTAACACTAGTATCAATAGCAATGATTTTTTCTTTCTCAGCCAAATTTTTGAAGTCTGCACTTTCAACCGTTTTTTGAACCATTTCACTTAAAATGATGTTTTCCTCCGAAGTTGGTTCAAACAACCTTTCAAAAACAAGCATTTTCCCTAATAAAAAAATATTGATTCCAAAACTTACAATTAGAAGAACCAACATCATCCTATTTCGTTTCTTTTGCATTTCCTCACACCCTAACATTATGAATAACTTCTTTTCGATCTTATAATCCATTATTTCTCGTTTTTTTATAGTGTAATTTTACACTAATTATAGCATACAGAAGTGACACAACAATTTAATTTTTACAAAAAATGTTATTTTTTTGCACATCAAAAAACCAGTCAATATTACTGACTGGTTTTTCGTGCTAATTTGCGATTCAACGTTATAATATTTTATAAACCAAATGATCTCCCTAGTTTGACGAGCCTTTTTGTTTTACTGGCATCCAAATCTCACTATAAACATTTTCTGATGTTCCGTTGTATTTTGTAAAAGAAATTCCAGGTAGGCTAACCACTTCATACTCTGATGAAGGCAACCATTCAGCATAAATTTTTGCATAAGTTTCTTGAAGCGTAGCCGGAAATGGTCCTTGGTTAGGGAAAATCGCCCATAAACTCTCTTCAATTGATATTTGCTCTAAATCATCGAATGAATTTTCTTTTGTCGTAGCAAAACCGATCATATGAGTAATGCAACCTTTCTCTTCTAAGAAACCTTCATCAGCATCATAAGATACATTCAAAACTTGATGAGGATATAAATCAGCTAATTGGTGCATTTCATTTCTTTGCTGTTCGGTAATTGACTTTGCAATTTCTATGATGGCGTTATTTTCACCTTCGAATTGAATTGGTACTCTTTTTGATACACCCACAATATTAAACGCTGCTTTTTTTTCAATTTTAAATTCCATAGAAATTCCTCCTCTTATATCGATAAAAAATGTAAATTGGGGAAATGATTTTTGAATTTTGTTTTTCGCTACTTCCGAGGGCAAAAAACCGCTCCATTCACGAAAAGCTCTAGAAAATCCTTCAATGGATTGATAGCCAAATTTATAGGCAAGATCTGTAACTTTCGCTCCGTTTATTAATTCAACATTCGCGACAGATAATCGCCTATTTTTGATATACTCATTCAATGACATTCCGGCCATGTACGAAAACATTCTTTTAAAATGATAATCGGATAGACCTACAATTTTTGATATTTCTTTTCCAGAGATTTCTTCCGTTAAATGTGCTTCGATGTAATCCATTAACTGATTAAATTCCTTTAACATTCATTTCCCTCCTTTAATTGCATAATATCATTAGAGTTTATCAATCACTCGATATAATGAATACGGAATATATCGGACTTATTTTTAAGTTTTATTATTGTCTTTATTTTATCTATAATTTGTTTAAAATGGTTTTATATAGTTGTTAATATTGTGGAACCCTTATCGGTTCAGTGAAAGGATAGAAATTCATGATTAGTAAAACAGATGTAATTGAGAGGTTAAATTCGTTAATTGGGCAGGAGCTAACTGGTGATCGTTTACATGAAGCCTTGTTTTGCGAAGAGAAACATCAAAAGATACTGCGCCGCTATTATAAGGGAAAATACACCTATGTGGAGTACAAAATCCACACAAATAGTGACGGACCATCCTTCGTTGATATAACAATCCCGGGGAATCCCAATACATTTAGAGTCGGACTAGAAGAAAGTGACGAAAAGTTGATCATCCAATCTGAAGCAAGAATCAATTATACCTACTTATAAAAGTAGGTATTTTTAGTTAAACCTCATCGATCCTTAGCGTTAATCGACAAAATTCGGGCGGTGACAGGCACCTAGTTGTATATTCCCCTAATTTTTACAAACAATAGAATATAAAATTTTCACGTCTTGAAAGGAATTCACCAATGGAAAAGATTGGTAAACAAGTTGATAGAGTCACAAACGAAGCAAATCAGTTAAGAACAGAACTTTGGACTGACTATACTGTTTTCACATGGCAATGGTGGTTGTTGCTTTCGATATGTATTATTTTCGCCTTCATTTTTTTCCGCTTCACTAAGAAAGAAAAAATGCTCCAAGCAGTGGCCTACTTTGGAGTCATCTTTATACTAAATAAATATTTGGACGATTTTGCTACAGCATTCGATATGTATGATTATCGAATGCAACTTGAGCCATACGTCGCAACTATGATGCCAGCTAATCTTTTTGCTATTCCTGTAAGTCTTAGTTATATTTATCAACGTTTTGTAACTTGGAAATCATTCATCGTTGCTACACTAGTATTTGCTGCAGGTGTTTCTTATATCGCACTTCCCTTAATGGAGAAAGCAGATATTTACCTTAAAAAAGGCTGGAGTTCTCACTACTCCTTATTAAGTCTGTTAGTTATATCAATAATTGCAAAACTCCTTATTGATAAAGCTAAAAAAGTATCAACCCATTAGAAACCGAGCATGACCTGTATAAACAGGTCATGCTCGGTTTTTAAAATTCTTTTGGTATTATTATTCGACAAAATTCGGGCGGTGACAGGCACCTCTTTCGGCACCTCTTTCTTTTATGCGGCGTTTTTTGTAGAGCATTTGGCCTGCTTCGGCAATATCGTTTATTGCAGAGCGATTGATAAAGGCTCCGAACAGTAAGCCGGCGATTGGAATCATTTGAAATAGTTTTTTCCAGCCGAACTGGTCGCGATAGGTCATGAACACTTCTCTCCAACCTTGAAGTTCGGAAGCAACCATTCTTTTTGTTTCTTCTGCATTACGATCAAACCGATCGAGCTGAGCTAAAATAGCCTGTTTCCCGACAATATCAGAGGAAACAAATTGTAGTATTTTCACAATATATAGTCTTTCCTTTTTGTCATGTGGGTCGTAACCATAGCAAATCGCTATATCCTGCAGGGTTTTGATTTGCAAACCTAATAGTAGCGGTATGTCAATTGACAAAGTAAAAATACCACCAATTCCAGTACTCGCCCCTTGAATGGTCGCCACTTTCTTACGATTATTCGATAAAAGAAGTGCAGCTCCATCCATATCAAGTACAGGCAGACTTTTCACATCATCAAGTTTTTCAATATTTTTACCAGGATAAAATCCTCCAATTTGCGAAACGGAACTTAAGTATCTGCCTCCGTTTTGTAGATATTGCCCAGTTTCGTCTAAGACTGACCCAATCTTTTCCTGGATGAAAGCAGGAGTCCATTTATCAAGCAACTTAAAAGGTAGTCTGCCGAGCTTCTCCCAAAACCATAAGTCGCTTTGCTCTTTCTCCCATTTTTCAATTTTGGTTAATTCCTGTTGTAGCCATTCCTTTGTTTCTTCCATTCCCATCTCTCCTTTGTTTCATACAATTACGATTATCCTAATGAATTAGTTTCAATAAACAACGAAATCTTTCATTTTTTCCTTCAAATCTAGTATGAATACTATTGAATGGTCATATATTGATAAAAACTAGAAAAGGTGTGAAAGCGATGTCGGTGTTTACTGGTAAGATATTTTGTAATTATTGCATGAAGCCGTTTAGACCAAAAACTATTAAAGGGTCTACCATTTGGACTTGCCAAAGAAATGATCGTCATACGACTTGTAATCCTACCTCCATCGACGAGAAATGGCTTATTTCGCTGATTTCAATGAGATTATTTTGGGATGAGAAAAGCTATTCTAACAAGCTAATCAACGAACAATTAGAGCATATTGTGTTCGAGAATAAAAATCGTTTAAAAATAAAATTTAAACACCCAGTCATTGATGACATTATTTTCTTTGACGGTAGCCTTAACTTCGGTTCGAACTTCAGGGTTAATCAACTTGGCTGGGAATTGGAGGAGGTTTCTTAATTGAGGATGTGTGGGAAAATGCCATTAAAAAGAAAAGTGCCTTCTTCGTGATTTTAGAAAAAGGCACTCCTTTATTTTACTAGTTAATCTTAATATACGTCGCGAAGGTAACGGCCTTGCTTTTTCAAATCATTTAAGTAAGCATCAGCGTCTTCCTGTGACATTGAACCTTCTTTAGCAATAACCTCGATTAGTGTATTGTGAACATCTTTTGCCATACGGTCTTTATCTCCACAAATATAGAAGTAACCGCCATTGTCTAGCCATTCAAATACTTCTTTGCTGTTTTCAAGAATTTTGTTCTGAACATAGACTTTTTTGTCTGTGTCGCGAGACCACGCTAAATCAAGTTTTGTTATAACTCCATCTTGTAGATATTGTTCGATTTCTTCTTCATATAGGAAATCAGATGCAGCGTGCTGGTCTCCGAAAAATAACCATGTTCTTCCTGTTGCTTTTGTAACTGCGCGCTCTTCAATAAATGAACGGAATGGTGCAATCCCAGTTCCTGGGCCAACCATAATAATATCTTTATCAACAGATTCAGGTAGGTGGAAGTGCTTATTTGGCTGAATAAATACTGGTAAAGTATCTCCTTCTTGAGTACGTTCCGCTACTAAAACAGAACAAACCCCTTTACGAACTCGACCGTGTGCATTGTATCTTACTGCACCAATAGTTAAATGCACTTCACCAGGGTGAGCATTGATACTGCTTGCAATGGAATAAAGACGAGCTGTCATTTTTCTTAAAATCGATACAAACTCTTGGGCTGTACCCTTCCAAGGACCGAAATCTTGTAACATATCAAGTAAATCTCGACCGTTGCAGTATTCTTTTAATAGGTTTGCGTTTTCAACTAATAATAGCTTTTGCAGCTCTTCGTTATCAGTTAATTCTGAAGCCTGTTGTAATACCTTTTTAGAAAGCAGTGTAATTTCAAAATAACTTGTTAACGCTTCTTGTAACGGAAGTGTCTCACCTTGCTTATTAATGATCACTTCTTCTTCAGGGTTCCATTTCATTTCCTCAAGCAATGAAGCAACTAGCTCTGGGTCATTTGAAGGTAAAATGCCAAGAGCATCACCTGCGACATAGGAAAGTCCTGAACCTTCTAATGAAAACTCAATGTGTCTTGTTTCTTTACTAGAGCCCTCTTTGTTTAAGTTAACGTTTTTTAGTACTTTTGCATGAAATGGGTTTGTTCTTGAATATGGTGCTGAAGTCGTTTTTTCATTTGTCATAGTTTGTTGCATCATCTTCACCTCGAAAAAGTAATCTATTAAAATTACAAAATTTTTTGTTTAGTAATCGCATACATTCTATTGTATATTGGTCTTGCAAATAATGCATTAGTCAAATATATAATATTTTTAGTATTTTTTTGTGGAAACAACACAAAAATGAGATATTCTGGAAGTGCTTCCTCATTTTTCCCGAAGCTTAAAATGCTCGTGTTCCACTCTATATATAAATGCTAGAACCTCTGCAACCGCACTATATAACCCTTCAGGAATGACCTCGTTCATTTCCAACTGACTTAAAAGCTCTACCAGGGATGGGTCCTCTTGGATTGGAACATGATGTTCTTTCGCCTTTTCGATAATTCTAGCTGCAACTGTTCCCGTTCCTGTCGCCACAACCTTTGGTGCGATATTTTTACTGGATTCGTAGGAAAGGGCAACAGCTTTTTGCCTTTTATTTTGTTTTTCCACACTCATATCCGCTTATCCACCCTTTGGTTTGACTCCATAAAAACATTGACTGGATTTATTTGTTGTTGTTCCTGATTTCTTATTACAATGGAAGGGTTAACATTAATAAACGAAAGCGTGTAACCAATACTCTCCAGATTCTCTTTTAAAGTTGGTGTATGGAACTTAATAATCGATTCAAATTCCTTAGAATCATTCATGACTGATAGGTGAATCACCCTATTTTGGACCTGCATATCAACAACAGTCTGATTCAAACTCCGTAAATCCAAATAAAATAAGATGCGGCAATAATCTGGGTCAATTTGACCGTTACTAGTTTTTCGACCGCTCCATTGAAGCGTGATATCTGATTTCATTTCTCCGAATGCCAAAGGTAGCTGCATAACAATCTGTTGCATCGGCCCACTTAAATCCTGGGAAATGAGTTGCATTCCCGTTAATCGATTTAACAAATGTTCAAAGCTCTTCCCTTTACTACCAAGCTCTGTCATTGCTGTCAATAGTAATTGCTTTAAGGATTGTAGCTGATCTACACCAGAAGCCTTCTTGTCGTTAGGCTGTGACACGACTTCATTTTCATAATTTAGCCCTAATGCCTGAACTAGCTGTTTTAGCAATTGCTTTACTTCATCTGCTGAATCGATGTCGCCGAGTGAATGGTTTGTTAAAATCGAACTAGTCAGTTCTTTTAACTGCTGCACTGTTTTTAACGTGGCTATTGATGGACTGTCTAACTGACTTCTAAATTCCTCTAATTGACGATAGAAAGATTGCGAATCTTGAACAGCTACTAACGATTGAAACGTTGACTTTGTGAAGGGTAAACCCCTGTTTATCATCCATTCCAGCGCCCTATGCTCTTTCGTAGAATCACCTTGAATGTTCATCCATGTTGATGCTTTTTGAAGCTGTTCTTTTGTTATCGGTAGATTTTTCGATAGCAGAACCGCCTCTTGTCGCATTCCCTCTACAACCTTTAGCTCCAGTCCATCCTTGCCGCTCGAACGAACTTCAAACAAATAGCTATTTTCCGCTGACAATTCTGCCTTTAGAGTCGCTAAAAAACGCATGTCTCCCATACGGATAATCGCTGAATCATTTGGCAAAAACTTTTCAACTTTGCCATAAAGCAATTGCCCTGACTTTAAAGACACCACTGAGGCCTTTTGTGAATTTACATTTTGAAAAAGAGATTGGATCATTTGTACTGGATTCATTTGAAAGCTCCTAACATCCATTTCTCTTACTCTATTTTTACGAATTTTATTATATCAGCATCTATTTCGGATTTAAATTATGCTGCTTTCTTAACAAATATTTCCTTATCCTTGTTGGAGGTTAATTTTTCGAAGATGCTTCCAATTATTAACCCGAGCACTCCAGGAATCACCCAGCCAAAGCCCTCTGACTGCAATGGCACATTCGATAAAAATTCCGAAAGTGAACCAGATAATATCGCCGAATTGATAATCTCAATCAAACTAAATAATCCCACTAAGGTAATCGTCATCACGTAAACACAACGTTTTTTAAACGGTAATTTATCGTGAGCAAGGCCTAGAAAGATTAAGGCGATTGCCATCGGATATAATAAGCCAAGCACTGGAACAGACACTTTTAATATTTGCGATAATCCTAGATTTGCGACAAGTCCACTAACTAAACATAGAAGAATGGCCCATTTAATATAGGATAATCTCGGAAATACGCTAGAAAAATATTGTGCACAAGATGTAATGAGGCCGATACAAACACTTAAACAGGCTAATGTAAAAATTAAACCTAATACAATTGTTCCACCTGTTCCAAATAATTGATTCAGTACAGTACTCAGTACAACAGCGCCATTATCTACAGTAATTGGAACTGCAGCAGATGCTCCTAAGTACGCAATAATTAAATAACAAACAGCTAAAAGAAGACCGCAAATTGAACCACATACTATTAAATATTTCACTTGTAATGATGGCTTCTCTACCTTTTTACTTTTAAAAATATTAATAAAAACAATTCCGTAAATTAATGCACAAATCGCATCCATCGTTTGATAACCATCTAAAAAACCTTTTGCAATTGGATTATCTCGATAAGCAGATGAAGCTTCATTAAAACTAGGTAAATCAGTAAATAATGCTTTAATAAAGACAATAAAAATTAAGATTAATAGTGAAGGGGTTAATATTTTCCCAAATCTATCGACTAATTTGCTAGGCGATTTTGCGAACCAAAAGACGATACTAAAAAAGACGACTGTATAGAGTAAAAGCCCTAGTGATGAAGACTCGATTGGAGTTGGCAAAAACGGCTTAACACCCATTTCATAGGCTAGACTACCTGCTCGCGGAATCGCAAGACCTGGTCCGATTGATAAATAAATAGCCATCGGAAAAAGCAAAGCAAAAATAGGGTGGACACGGTTGATTAAAGCGTCCAATGTTCCTGATTTAGCAACTGCAATAAACGCTAATACGGACAGTCCAGCATCGGAAATGATAAACCCAATTACCGCTTGCCAAACATTTTCACCAGCTGCCTGACCCAAATAGGCTGGAAATATTAAATTCCCTGCACCGAATAACATCGAAAATAACATAAAGCTCATAAAAGTAATGTCGTAATAAGATAATTTATGCAATGAATCCACCTCGAAGAAAATTATATAAAAATAATTTTCTTATTTTATCAGATATTTAGCTTATTTTCACTAGAATAATGAAATTCACAAATATTTCACTTACCCAGAAATAAGTCTCTTTAAAAAACGGATAAATTACTATTTAAAAAAATAAATCACATACCTTTTTGAAACGAGAACATTTCCCCGATGACAAATACTTGCAAATTTATGAACCATTTTCGTTAGAAAAGTAGTATTATTTTGAATAGAAGGAATAATAGAATATTTTGAAAAAAGTTCGAGCTCGATCTATAGAAGATCGATAGCTGGATGGTAGGTATGCGGGGGGATTTATTTGGGAAATGCGTTAAGAAATACAAATGACGTAACTGATGGAAGACAGAGAGGAACATCAAAACGATCAACATACTGGAAAATTTTAATAGCCATTCTCATCTTGATTTCTGCACTCATTGCAGGACTTAGTTATTATCAGGCAAACCATTTTAATGCTAAAGTTAGTATTAATGGCACAAATGTCGGTGGATTGACAGTAGATGAGGCATTGAAAAAGTTAAAAAACTCAAAATTATTGAATCAAGTTTTTATTGGTCAACAACAGGTTTTGGATGGAAAAGATACCAAGTTTGGATTTACCGATAAGGATTTATCAAAAATTAAGAAACTGCAAAAAAAACAATGGTCATTTTTCCCGTCATCAAAGAAAAAGAATTATTCATTAATGCCAAGCGTACAAGACGAGTATCGTAGCGTAGAGCTAAAAAAAGAGCTAGAACAAAAACTCACCACAATGAATCAAGATTTACAGGCTCCAAAGGATGCACAGGCTGTGTTGGAACAGGGTAAAATTGTAATCACTGAAAGTGTTGATGGGAAGCAATACGATGTTGTAAACCTGTTAAAGAACTACGATAGCGCACTGGACTCGAGTGATATTCGTTTAAAGCCTGTCTATATCGAACCGATAAAAGAAGATAGTGATGTTGTAAAAAATGAAAAGAAAAAGCTTGAAGAACTTTTACAACAAAGTGTTGACTATAAAGTCCAAGATCAAGTTTATTCCTTAAAGGCGAATGAATTAATCCAAAACGCTACAGTGACAAAAGATTTGATTATTGAAATCGACCCAACCAATCTTAATGGTAAAATCACAGAAATTAATAATGCCCAGTCCACTTTAGGAAAAAGTTTCAACTTTAAAACCCATTCAGGGTCCGTTATTTCTGTTAATGGCCAAACATATGGCTGGGCACTTAATGTTGAAAAAGAAACATCATTAGTTAAGGCAGCATTTGAAAAAGGAGAAACCTCGGTCTCCGCTTCCAATATTTATGGAAACGGCTGGGACAATCAAGCATTTGGCTATGAAACAACTACAAACAATGGAATTGGTGATACGTACGCTGAAGTGTCAATCTCCGAACAGCGGATGTGGATATTCAAAGCTGGACAATTAGTGTTCACAACCAATGTCGTTACTGGTAAACATAGTACAGGAGAGGATACATCTCGTGGAGTATGGTATATCCTCTATAAAAAGACACCTTACACCTTGAAAGGTACTGCGGTTGGTAAAGGAAGCTATACAGCAGATGTCAGTTATTGGGCTCCATTTACAAACAGCGGCCAAGGCTTCCATGATGCCAGTTGGCGGAAAAACTGGGCGAGCAACGCCTATCTTACAGAGGGGTCGGCTGGTTGTGTCAATGTTCCACCTAATGTGATGCAGACTGTATATGCAAACCTCAATACCCATGACCCAGTTGTTATCTATTAAAAGAACAAAAGCGCAAACGCCTTGATCAGGGGCGACAGGCAAGGTCCGCCCTGCAGGAAATCCTGATTTCCGGAAGGGATTGTAGGAAAAGTGAAAGTGGCTCGTTCAGGAGCGATGGACATAAGACGAATCACGCAAGAGATGATAATCTCTGGAGGGATTTGGCTTATGTACTCAGCTCCTAGCCACTTTCACTAGACAAGCTTGTGACCCCGAGCCCCTAGGCGCTTGCGCTGGACGTGTAAACCGTTGTGAAACTTATCCACAGCATTACCATTTATAATTTCATAAGCAATAAAAAAATCAGGAAATCATTAATGATTTCCTGATTTTTTTTGAAGCCAACTCTTATTGGTCTGCATTCACCGAACCTGCTTGCCCAAATTGACTTAATACATTTTTTACTTTTTCAACAGGGATTCTCGAACCGCCCCGTTCTTGTACGTTTTCAACCATCATTGCAATCAGTATATGCGGTTCGTCGGTTTTATAAGCTACGAACCAGCCGAGTTCTGCACCTTTTTCATCCTGTTTTAATTTCAATTCAGCTGTCCCCGTCTTTCCGGCAATTGACATTCCGGCTATTTTTCCGGAATGGGCTGTACCTTGAGGATTTTCAACCACATTCAAAAGATCGGCTGAAATGATATTTGCGTTCGCTTCACTTACGACTTCTTTTTTCCAAACCTGGCTTAATTTATCCTTGGAGGTCAGGATTGGCAACATCATATTTCCGTTATTGAGAAACGGTGTATAACTAGTGGCAAGCTGAAGAACATTGACTTCAATCTTGCCTTGCCCATAGCCAGAATCAGCTAGTTCAATTTCACTATCCATCTTACCAAATTTGGAAATTTCCATCGGATATAAATAAGGGATCTCCTCATCAAAACCGAATTGCTTTAGTCCTTCTGAAAATTTATTTTTGCCTAGTGCGAGCGCAGCTTGGGCGAAGTAAATATTGTCAGAGTATAAAAGAGCTTTCTCCAAATTAACGGGAGTATTCGGGTCCTTTACCCTCGTGACAGCATATTTGCCCCAAGATTGGTCTTTTTTCCAAGTTAGCCCATTTACAGTGATTGACGTATCGGGAGTAAGTGTTCCCGCCGTAAGGCCAATCGCGGCTGTTATCGGTTTGAGCACTGAACCCGGTGCATATGTGCTTTTAAATCGATTAAGCAGCGGTTTTTGCGGATTATTCTGAAGCGCATCTAGTTCCGCTTGAGACATGCCAATTGCCATTTTATTCGGATTAAAACTCGGGCTGCTTACTAATGCTAATGTTTCACCGGTTGTAGGGTCTATCGCAGCTGATGTACCTGCTTCACCAGCAAACTGCATGAAAATTTGTTGTTGCAAGGTTGCATCTATCGTCAATGTTATATTTTCTCCATTTTTAACAGGTTTCTCTGCGAGAAATACTTCCTTGCCATCTGCTTTTTTGATAAAAATCTTAACTCCATTTTCGCCCTTTAATTTTTTGTCGAGAACCTGCTCAAGACCTCTTTTTCCAATCACATCAGTAGCGTTGTAGCCTTCTGACGCTAGTTTTTCAAGTTCATCTGCTGTAATTGGACCGGTATAGCCGATTAGGTGTGCTGCAGATTCTTTAAAAGGATAGATTCTGGCATCCGTGTTCTGTTTATCCACACCAGGTATTTGATACAGCTTGTCCAGCAATGCCGTATCCTCGTTGGAAATTGTTGCAACCGGGACAAAGAAGTTCGGTTTTACCCACTTGGCATTAAGTGCATTTTGGATGCGCTCGGGACTAATCTGAAGTAGTTCAGCCAGCTGGCTGATGACCATTTCCGGTTGCAGTCCCATCTTTTCTGGAATAATCCCAATTTGGAATGCTGTGCCGTTTATTGCCATAGGGTCGCCATTCCGATCAAGGATTTCCCCGCGTATAGCTGGCGTTGATGTAAGGCCGATTTTATCGTCCGTTTTTAATTTAGGAAATATGAAACCAGTATTCCACTCGATGTACCAATTTTCTTTATCTTTTCGCTTCTCCTTTATTAGTTTAGCGTTCTGATCAAAATCAATTGGACCTGCAACCGTCTCCATTTTTACAGAGAAAGGCAGTTTAATGGTGTCTTCTTTAGTTTTTGTTTCTTTGTCTGATTTGACGAACTGGACATCTATTTTCGTGATTTCCAAATCACTGTATATTTTTTTATAGCGATTTACAAATTCCTCTTTCGTAATTGCCTTTTTTGCGTCAGAAGATAAATATCCATACATCTCAGAAAATTTTTGTTCATTCCATAACTTTATGTATTTTGAAAATTGATTTTCCGGGCTTGGTTCTTTGTTGCAGCTTGTAAGTAAAACAAGAATAATGAGGCTAATTAAGCCAATAAATACTTTTTTCACAATAGCATCCCCTTTCCACAGCTATAAGATTAAAATATGAGATCTAAAAACAAATATATAATTCCTGATAATGCTGCAGAAATTGGAAGTGTAATAACCCATGTTAAAATGATTTGTTGAGCAGTTTTCCATTTAACTCCTTTTAATCGATGAGAAGTACCAACCCCCATAATTGAAGAAGATATAACATGGGTAGTACTCACCGGAAGATGCATATAGGTTGCTCCCAAAATAATCAACCCGCTAGTTAAATCAGCTGCTACACCATTATCTGGACGGATTTTCATGATTTTTCCACCAACGGTTTTAATAATTCTCCAGCCACCGATTGCAGTACCAATTCCCATAGCAGCCGCACAGGCAAATTGTACCCAAAAGGGAATATCATTTGATGTTAATTGACCGCTGGATATCAAAGCCATAGTTATTATTCCCATTGTTTTCTGTGCATCATTTGTCCCGTGTGAATATGATTGTATTGCTGCAGTGAAAATTTGATAGATTCGAAACCTCTTATTCGTTTTAGCTAAATTATTGTTTCTGAAGATGACTTTAAAAATAGTATAAATGAAATATCCGAATACAAAGGCAATAACAGGCGAGAGAAGAAGGCCTTCGATAATATTAATAAATCCAGAATAATTTATTGAATTAACACCAGCTGCCATTATAGCTGCTCCCGCTATAGCACCAATAATTGCATGGGAAGAACTGCTCGGTATTCCAAAATACCAAGTTATTAAGTTCCAGGCAATAGCAGCTAAAAGCGCCGCTAATATGACAACTGAACCATTAGGTAATGCAAACGGATCTACGATGTCTTGAGTTATCGTTTTTGCAACACCGGTAAAAGTTAATGCCCCGAGAAAGTTCATCATTGCTGCCATTGGAATTGCATAA
Source organism: Bacillus marasmi (assembly GCF_902168435.1). Classification (GTDB taxonomy): domain Bacteria; phylum Bacillota; class Bacilli; order Bacillales; family Cytobacillaceae; genus Bacillus_BU; species Bacillus_BU marasmi. Next base: position 302,566 of record NZ_LR656167.1, on the reverse strand, counting down.
CGCATATTTATCGCTTTTGTAGAGATCGCCGTTGCTATGGCATTTGCAGTATCATGAAAACCGTTAATCACATCAAAAAGCAGCGCAAAAACAATAACAATAATTGTTAATATAAACACACTATCCATTTGTCAAATCTCCTTATTAAAATAAATTGTAATTGTCTTAAGACTTATGGAGAATTTTGACAGTAGCCAGCAGAATTTTGGATCCTTTAAACAGAAAAAGAATGCTTGATTGACTAATAGTTGAATACCGTCATAATTGTTTGTTTTCTGAATAAGTAAAGAACATTTAATTCCATTATACAACTATTTCAACATTCTACTAAATTTAATTCATGTAGTTGCTAGAGAAGCATAAAAGTAGCTATTATTGAAATTCTATAAAAAATAAATATCGAAAAAATAAAAACTGCTCCCAAAATTTAGGGAGCAGATTTTCATTAACATGATTCAGCATACTACTTATTCACATTAGTTTTAGGCAACTTCTTCCTGCTTAGTTGGATTAAAGTACTCATTTGCCTTTTCTTCATCAAATACACCTTCCCACTTTGACATGACAATCGTCGCTAATGAATTTCCCAAAACATTAACCGATGTTCGTGCCATATCCAAGATTCGATCAATACCGGCGATAAACGCTACACCTTCTATTGGCAATCCAACAGAGCCAAGTGTTGTTAACACGACAACAAATGATGCACCTGGTACACCAGCCATTCCTTTTGAAGTCAGCATGAGCACCAATAATAAAGTAATTTGTTGTGTGAATGATAGATTAATCCCATACATTTGGGCAACAAAAAGCGATGCTAGTGCTTGATAAATAGATGAACCATCTAGGTTAAATGTATAGCCTGTAGGGATAACAAAAGATGTAACGGACTTCGGACAACCAAACTTCTCCATTTTTTCCATAAGCCTAGGCAATACAGCTTCTGAACTTGCAGTTGTAAAAGCCAAAATCAGTTCGTCTTTTAATAATTTTATTAATACAAATATGCTTGTCCCAGACATTTTCGCGATAATCCCAAGAACGAAGAATACAAATACTACCATTGTTACATAAACAACCACCACTAATTTACCTAATGGGATTAATGATGAGACTCCAAATTTAGCCACGGTTACCCCAATTAGCGCAAATACACCAAATGGCGCAAACTTCATCACTTGATTTGTCACCCAAAACATCGCATCCAAAACGCCCTCAAAAAAGCTAAGAACTGGTTTCCCTTTTTCACCAATTGCTGCAATTCCTAAACCAAAGAACACAGAGAAGAAAATAATCGGCAACAAATCCCCTTGAGACATTGATTCAAATATATTTTTAGGAACAATATGAATAATCATGTCAGCGAAGCCTTGACTTTCAGCTGTTTTAGTCGTTGCTTCATATTTTGAAATATCACTTTTTTCTAGACTGCTAGTGTCTAATCCCGAGCCAGGGTGGAATATGTTTGCCGAAAGCAACCCAATCGCAATAGCAATTGTGGTAACAATCTCAAAATAAAGAAGGGTCTTCCCACCTAATTTTCCTAGCTTTTTTATATCCCCAACTCCCGCTATTGAGACTACTAATGCAGCAATAACAATTGGGACAACAATCATTTTTATTAATCGAATAAAAATATCTCCGATTGGGGAAATAATGGACATGACTGTTTCATTACCATGGAATATTGCACCAATAACAATACCTAATACAAGTGCAACAAAAATCTGCGTAGCTAGACCAAACTTCTTCATTCAATATCCTCCTTATGTTTAATAGCCCTTCGGATTCCAATAAAATTTTGATTATTTTTAGATTAATATGAGAACTACAAAAAACTACTAAAACCTACAGAGGTAATACATAAATGTGCTATTATTGTTCATTTTCATCTATTCATGTCGTTGGGATCTATAACTTAAGAAAAACGCCAAACCTTTTTTCCAAAAGGCTTGACGCTCTTCTATTTTTCTTGCCTGCATTATTTTTCGATTAAGAAGCGTTTTTTTCTTAACTCGTTAATGTATTGAAAATTATATAAGAGTAAAGCTCTAAAAAAGTCTATTAGTAAATATTTAAATTTCGTTAATTTTACCAAGGTAAATATTTTAAAACGTTTTACGAAATTTAGACCTCCTAGGTAAATAAAACAAATGTGAAGAACTATATTAGAAATTAGATATACTGGAAATTTGCCATAAGTCATCTTTAAAATCCAAAGACTAGTGACAAAGTATGGACCAAGATTAAAAAAATTCATACTATCAAAAGGTGGTATCCCTTTATAAAATCGCCACCATCTTTTCTTTTCTCCAAATATATCTATCGCTTTTGTGAATATACTAATAAATATCGCTGCCGGAAGAAATTTTTTAAATGCATTCCTTCCAAGAAAAGGTAAGGTTAACCATGGAAGAAATAGTATTGCTAGGTAAAATGATTTTGAGTTTTTCAATATATCACCTCCAATACCAGTATGTATATTTATATAGATTTTTATAATATATAGTTGATAAAGTTGGATTTTATTTTAACCACTAAACTATCCATTTTTTCAACAAGAAAAAGCTGCCGACAATGACAGCTTCCTCTACAAATAAAGTAGTTAATACTTAAGCAAATACACTAGCAAATTCTATTAATTCATTGAATAATAAATGATACATCGGCAAATTAATTCAATTAACTTTCATAAGTAAAACCTTGTGAAGCTCAAGATTTTACAGCCACTCATTGAAGCTCCATTATTAATTTTGTAAGTTCCTTAAACCTTATATCAAGCGCCTCATATTCTTTATGATTTGGAGTCATAAAGCTAAGCTTTCCTAAAACTTCTTGTCGTTCTGTTTCAAGGGTTAAGCGCAGCGCCTCTATATCATCCTGTTTCAATGTTGTTTCCATTACCTCTAATCTCTTATAAATCGTTTGATCTAAAAAAACAAGTTTAGCCTTTGTTGTTTTTTCTAGAAAATAACGATCGTGTGACACAACCAGTAGGGTGCCATTATATTGTGCCAATGTTTCTTCAAGTTGCTCTCTTGAGGGTAAGTCTAGATGGTTTGTTGGTTCGTCGAGAATGAGTACATCTCTTTCTTCCAATATATATTTCATTAACTTACACTTCACACGCTCACCCATACTCATATTCCCAATTGGTTCCGTCCACTGAAAATCTTGGAATCCTAAATGTTTCATCAAATTTCGTACGTGCCCACGCTCTTTAAATGACTCTTTATCAAATATCTTTTCAGGAGTTTGATGAAGAGGCAAATCAAATACTTCTTGAGTCAAGTAGCCAATATTTGCTGATGGTGAAATCCAGATATCACCTTTCGTTGCTGTTTCTTTCCCAGTAATAATATTAAAAAATGTCGTTTTCCCACATCCATTTGGCCCTGTCACAGCAATCTTTTCCCCATGCTGAATCGTAAAATTAGCACCTTTAAGAAGGATTTGCTCTTCAAAGGACTTTTCTAGATTTTTAACTTCTAAGAATCGCTTCCCTACTTTGTGATTTGATTTTATGGTGAAATTCACCACGTCCTCAGCCTTAAGCGCCTCAACCTTCATTTTCTCAAGTTCCTTTTCGAGACGTTTTTGTTTTGATTTAACCTGTGAATCCATCCGTTTAGCTTTAACTCGATAATATTCCTTAAAGCCTTCCTTTTTTGTTGATTGCGCGTGTGCTGACTTTGACCATGATGTTAGCTGGTTCATTTGACCTTCAATACGTTCAATCATCTTTTGTTGTTTCTCAAATTCACGCTTTTGTGTCAGTCTTATTCGTTCGCGAAATTCCATATAGCTGGTGTAATTGCCACTATGACTAATAAGCGTTTGATCCTCAATCGACCATATTTTCGTGACCACTTTATCAAGGAAATATCGATCATGTGATACAAGAATAATCGTACCTTGATAACTTTTAAGCTGCTGTATCAGAAAATCTGAACTTTGTTCATCCAAATGATTCGTTGGTTCATCCAACAATAAAATGTCTACGTCTTTGGCCAAACCTTTTGCAAGACGGGCCTTGACCTTTTCTCCACCACTTAACTTCGCAAAGTTACGGGATGGAACCTTCCACTTCCTTAATAACGCTTCTTCTTCTGGTGTAACTTCATTAAAAGAATAGGATTCTGCTTCTTGTTCAACCATTGTCGTGCCAAGATCATTCTCCACATACTTAATTTGTCCCTCTGTTGGCAAGCGGTCACCATTCAGTAATTGCAACAACGTTGATTTACCAGCGCCATTTTTACCTATGATTCCGATAATATCCCCTTTTTGCACATTCGTGTTTATTTTTTTAAAAATAGTAATATCTTGAATTTCAACTTTTATATTTTGTAACTGCAATATTTCCATCATAAAAATCAACCCTTCTGTTTCAGGGGAAAATAAAAATCCCCCAAATTATTTTTGGAAGGATTAGTTTTTTTGCATTTTTTCATACTTAAATAAGCTATTTTCGCCTTTCGGCTCGTTAGCATACTTATGTCGTATATAGAAAAATGGGCAGACTAATCCTAAGTTTTTTTATCTGAAATTTTTTATTTCAAATTGTAAAAAAGTTAGGTTAGTTATCCATTGTCCACCCATCATTCCTTTCGATTTGTATTAGATTAATTCTAACATGCTACCGTGTATGATTCAATCATCATGGGAACGCACGCCCTACCCAATGAATTGCTTTAATAGCTGGTTAAACTTATCACGTTCTTCCCAGAAAGCACCATGACCGCTGTATTGAAACGGAACAAGCTGTGAATTGCTTATTTTTTGATTTAGTTCCTGTGCCTGTTGAAATGGAATCACTTTGTCGTGGACGCCGTGAACGATTAGTGTAGGGACAGCAATTTTTGGCAAATCGGAATAAAGCTTCTCATCTCTTAGCGTCATGATGATGGCCGCTGTTGACCAACCTGCTGCTTGAAACCCTAATTGATTAAACCATTCAGAGAATGAGGGAGTTATATATTGAAAGAAAAAGGTGTCTGATACTTCTTGCATCATTTTAGGTCGGTCATTTAATGATAGAGTAAGAAGTCTATTCGCAGTTTCTGAAGTGAAACCTATAGGAGCTGCGGCGTCTAGGAGGACAAGGTTGGATACTCCGCCACCTTTATATCGGGACATGTACCGTATTGCAATTGCTCCACCTGTAGAATGACCAATAAGCGTGAAATTGTCCAATTGAAGTACTCCAACTACTGTACGGATATCATCTGCCAGTCGATTATAATCGTAACCACTCACTGGCTTATCGGATTTTCCGAATCCTCTCCAGTCAATTCCGATACAGCGATATCCCATTGCCGGAAGAACATTAAATTGATACTCAAACTGTTTATGGCTTAACGGCCAACCATGTAAAAATACGATTGTCTTCCTAGCCTTGGGATTTATATCTTCTACAAATAATTTTATGCCAGATTCTACAGAAACATAGTATCCCACACCCGATTCCCCCTAAAGTGGATTTATCAATAAGATATTCAACTAGCTAGATATAGATGAGTATGCAATCCTTGATAGGAATGGCATCTTCTTAAAAATATGTTTTTGAGATATAGATTATTGTAGGTATCTTTTTAGGGTACCAGGAATATTTAGAGCTATTTGAAGGGGGGTTTATGAATGTTCGTAAATATATATTTGCGTGCGAAATTCTAACTTGCGCTAATTTTTCGCATGTGGGTCTGTTAACCAGAATGTTGATTTCCTTGTGTTTGAAAATAAGCGTAAGAATTCCGCTTATTTTGAGAAATACCTATATTTCTATAAAAATAACAGGAGTTTTTCCGCTTATTTCATAAAAATCTCTGGATTTTGTGTTTTTGGGAGTCATTAAGTGGAAATTCTCCCCTTATTTCAGCTCAATTTGCCACCCTTACATACAATAACGGGAAATTCTCCGCCTATTTAGATACTCATACCTACATGAAAATCAACACTGAACTTTAATCATTCAGTTTTAATATAGAAGTAGGATAAAATAAAAAAAACTGAACATTGGAGGTAAGTCGTGGAAAAAGAAAAATGTGATTTGATACACCCAAATGGTGTAAAGGAAAAAAAACTAAATGTGATTGATGGATACACGATTAAGTATCACGCAAACGGAAAAACAATATGGTCCAAGGGAAAAATGATTGAAGATCAGCCAGACGGCTATTGGGAATGGTATCGTCCCGATGGAACAATCAAGCGTTCAGGATATTTTGATATGGGAGAACCTGTTGATGAATGGGTCACATATGATAGTAAAGGTATAAAACACAAAACTACCAATCGAAATAAAGAATAAAATGGCTGGAGATTCACATTAACCCTTTAGAATAACTAAAAAGCAAGCTTACTTTTAATAATTATAAGCAAAGAATAAAGGACTGCGAAAACAGTCCTTTTTGTTAAACTTTTGCGCCCGAGTGTTTAAATAAAATCATAGTATCAATCCACTTAAAACCATCCCAACATTTATAACAAAATGAAAGATTATCGCAGGGTATATACTATTGGTTTTCATTACAACAAAAGCATAAAACAATCCGCCAATAGAAAACAGTAAACTAAAAATGAATGGTATTCCTACAGTAAGATGAAGTAAACCAAAACCGATACTTGTAATGATAACGGCACTTCTATTGGAAACGAACTCTTTCAAACTTGATAACATAAGACCTCTCCATATCAGTTCTTCAAGAGTGGCATTGATAATAGAAAATAATAAATTAAATAGTAAGATTGATTCAATATAACTAAGTTCTTGTTGCACAATAATTGGAACGAAAGATATTGTTAAGATAATAAGACCAATTAGAAAAAAATGAGAAAATTTAACAGAATGAAAAGGCATAACGATATAATTACATATTATTAAATAATGATATTTTCTTTTTGTTTTAAAGCATAACTACACACAATCCTAAAACGATAATGCTTAAGCTCTATTAAGTAAAACCCTCAACAATCAGGATACAAACAGTAAAATGAAATAATCCTTGAATGATTACTCATAAACTACATATGCATTAATTAGCAACTAAAAGTAAACGAGGTGGTATATATGAGTAATTCTCAACAACCTAAAGTAAGACCCTATCTGATTACAAAGAATTTAATTCCTGAAAATCAGGAAACACCTATACATTTTATTTATGGCGATATTGTTAGTAAAGGACTGTTTTATCGAAGAAATCATTTTCCTTATCCCAGCTTTGCGTCTTCCTTTTATTTTCTTCCAATTGAGGGGCTCGTGCATAATCCAAAAGCCTTTTCCTTGCAGGAAATTTACTCATTTCCATCTAAAACGATAAAAGTGGTTTTAGAATGTTCTGGTGATAAGCGTGAGTTATTTAAACCAAAAGTCTATGGAGAGCAATGGGGAAAAGGTGCTATAAGCCAAGGGATTTGGAAAGGTGTACCTTTAAGATCCTTATTGGAGAACACAGGATTACTTGATACGGCCAAAGAAATTGTTTTTGAGGGGCATGATTATGGAGAAAGACCTGATTCTAACCAACTATTTAGTTTTTCAAGGAGCTTACCCATAGAAAAAGCCCTTGATCCAGATACCATTATTGCTTATGAATATAATAATCAACCCATCCCCTTCAAGCATGGTTTTCCGCTTAGATTAATTGTTCCTGGATGGTATGCAATGGCATCTGTAAAATGGGTTAAAAAAATTATTGTGATTGATAAGGAATTTAAAGGACCATTTCAAGCTGTTGATTACGTTTACTATCCGAACAAAGTGAACGATAGTGAAAAATTCCCAGTTACGACTATCAATGTTAACTCAACTATAAAATATCCTTTAGATAGGCAATTATTGCCTTCAGGGGTGTATGATATTAATGGAATTGCTTGGACAGGTAAAGGTCATATAGCAGAAGTGGAAATTAGTTTTGATGGAGGCCAATCTTGGGATACATGTCAATTAACTTCATCTTCCGAAAAATATGCTTGGGTATGTTGGATTTATAAATGGGAGGCACTACAAAAAGGCGAATATACCATACTTTCCAAAGCGACTGATTCTATAGGCAATGTCCAACCATTAGAGCCGATGTGGAACAAAAAAGGTTATGGTTATAACGCCACTGATAGTATAAAAGTTAAAATTGAGTAACACACACCTGTTTCACTTTTCAATAATAGTCATACTCTATTCACTGTAAACTCTTCTTTATAGGGGTTTTAATGTATAAGGGTTAGCAAAAACGCCAATCCCTTATCTATCATGAGTTTGGCGTTTGTTCTTTTTTATCGTTTTTACTAATAAAAAAATGGACTGCTATGTAATTTACAATCCATTTTTGCTTTATTTTCGCGCCCGTTTTGTGGTAGAACGAAACCTGAAGAAAATACTATTTATCTTTATTGAACAATCAAACAAAACTATGATAATTTTTTAATTAAAAAATAATGATTGTGTCCTTCGGGGAAATCTTCTACTTTGCCATATATCTCAAAACCTAAGCTTTGATAAAAGTCAGGGGCTTGAAAACTAAACGTATCTACCTTGATAAATCGGCATTTTTTCTCCACTGCGAAATTTTCAACCCTTCTGATTAGTTTCTTGCCAAAACCTTTCCCTCTAATGCTTTCATCAATCCAAAGAAATTGGATAAATAGACTTTGCATTTTAGTATTTCCCGAAACACCACCAAGGATATTACCTACTTCATCCTTTACTTTAAAACAAAAATCCTCGTCAACAAAGTCCACATCTTTTTCTGACAGATGCTTTATATTATATTCCCTTAATCTTTGCCGAATGTACGGGGAATCATCTATATTCCATTCTGTATCGATCATTAAATTCCGCATGCTTTATACCACCCATTGCTTTAGTGTAGGAACCTTATTTTGCACTACATCCCATACAATTCGATAATTAATGGAAAAATAACCATGAATCATCATATCTCTCATGCCGGCCATCTTTCTCCATTCAATATGGGGATTTTTTCTCTAATTTCATTTTCTTATATCAGGATAATACCAGATTAATAACCAGTTTATCGAGGTCCTTAGAACCCTCCTCGGTAATGGAAGATGTAATAATTAAAAGTTGGTATCCTTTCTTTAAAGTCGAATAGCATTTGGTATGAACAGTATCCCTTCCAGCATTGATAAATGCTTTTCCTTCGATTGAATCAAATCTTTTACCACTAATAATTACAGAATGAACATCACTTACTTCATCATACTTAAAACCCATGTTACCACTTTTTAAATTCTCAACTATACCTTCCATAAAATCCAAAGATGTTTTATTAGGATGCATAATTACTTTTTGTGCCGTACAATTTAAGGAAGGATTATCAAGCTTTTGATTGCTACCGTATGGTTGTTTGCTTCCTCTCGGAAATGGTGTTGCACTGAATAAACTAATACTATCTGTAGTCATAGCCTCAATCATTTGTTTTTTTTCAGTATCAGAAATATTTAGTCTATTAAAGTTCTCGAGAGCAAATCTAACCAGATCTTCATGTTCTAATGTGATCCAATTGTTAGGTACTTTCATTTCAAACCCAAAATAATTATTTTTATAAATCTTAAAATCATTATCGGTCACAATTGAACCTACATGTACCTTGGTATCTACAATGCTTTTGAATAATTCATTCTTATTTTCTTTCATATTTTTACTATTACTGAAATGAATGATGTTATTCTTATCCATTATTGCCTCCGATTTTGAAGAGTCTTCACGTTTCATCAGTACCAGCTGATTCAATTCTCACACTTTTTGCCCAAAATTCTAACCTTTGTCCCTCGTAAAACTCTAAATAGAAGTATCCTTTCTCTCCTAAAAATTCTTTTAACTCACCATTAATTATAGTTTTTCCTCGATACACATTATCAATTGTTATGTTTTTTGAATCTGATACATTAAAAAAATCAAATTGTATTACTTTAACATCAGTAAATGCTAAGTTGATAATTTCCCCATTTATTTCTTGTTTAAAGTTTATCATTAATACAGTTTCTTTTAATGATATACTTTGACAGTCATAATCGTTGTGCAAGTCGTAATAGACGTTGTCAAATTCATACTGGCAAAGATTCACAAATAGTTCTATCGTTTTTGCAAATAACAGGACGGTCCTCTCCTCTTAATTACGTCGTTATTATGTTATTTCTATAATTAATGTGGTTTTTCCTTCTCCCTCCATTATATGGCCAAAAATGAAAATAAGCGCTTAACTGCTGCCGTTAAGCGCCCGTTTGTTTCATAAAAAGGCTTCCCTTTTCAGAGACATCTTAATTTCTATTTACTTGATTAATAATCATCTTGAGATTCTTTTTATTGAATTAGCCACTACATATATACGTTCTAACCAATTCTATATAATGCGAATTGATAAATCTATCTTTGTTCTCTGTAAAACAATGTAATGAAGCAAAAGCTAATATAGCTTAGAAGTAATGTCACCCCTCCACCAATATAAATGATCAGTGTAAAAGCTTCTGGAAGATTAAATGGCTTAACGATGTTTAACCACATACCGAATGTTAGACCTACCGTACCTATAATGGCACTCCAAACCTGTACTTTTGCCAAAACAGTCTGTGATGTCTGAAAAACCTTATAGTATACTGCCCATGCAAATAGACTTAACCAGCCAACCACTAGAATATGTGCATGAATTGGGCGAAATGCATACGAACCTGCACCAGCCATATGTGCGCCCAATAAAGCTCCTATCAGCCCAAAAATACTAGCAAATCGTAATAGTGTCAGACTATAACTACTCAAAATAAAATCACCCTTTTTTATAAATACATTTCTAATCTATGTCTATAACTTACTCCATCAATATGAACAGAGAATGAATAATCGTTTACAAAAAAAGCCATACAGTGAAGATTGGTCATTCAATCATCAATGTATGACTTAATATTGTTTATAAATTAATTGGCAGCTCTACAACAAAGGTTGACCCTACATTTTCTATACTTTCCACCTGTATATGCCCTCCATGCAATTTGATTATCGTCCAAACAATTGATAACCCCAGTCCTGTTCCCTCAATTGTACGTGCACGTGAAGTATCTGCACGATAAAAGCGGTCAAAAACTCGGTCAATTTCTGCATGATTTAATCCTATTCCTGTATCTTTAAAACGAACGATGATCGATTCTTCTTTTTCTTCCAATGATATCTCAATACTTCCATCAGGCTTATTATATTTAATGGCATTTGTTAGCAAGTTATCCCAAACGGTGTTGAGTAAAGATGGGTCACCGATTATATTGGCATCAGGTAAAGAGTAACTAAGCATAATTCCTTTTTCACTAACTAGCCACTGAGAATTTCGTACCAATTCTTTTATCTGCTCGCTAACATTGAATGATTTTTTTTTCACAAAATTATCGATACGATCTAACGATGCAAGTAGTAACAATTGTTTTGTTAAATTAGATAATCTTCTAATTTCATCATGAATAATTGAAACGTACTGCCCTCTTTCTTCCATAGTGATTGATTCATTTTCTAATAGCTTTGTATACCCTTTAATATTCGATAATGGTGACTGAATATCATGAGAGATATTCGAGATGAACTCCTTCCTCACATCATCCATTTGCTCTAATTTTCTTGCCATGCGTAAAAAGCTATTGGAAAGCTCCCCTAACTCATCGTGTCGAGTGATATCAAGTTCAACACTAAAATCACCATTGGAAAGGGATTTTGTGGCTGTTGTTAATTTTGAAATGGGCTTTACTAAATATTTCGTACTAAAAAGGACCATAGTGCTGCTCAATAGTATGGTGAATACAAGCAACCAGCCAAACAAATAATGCATTTCATTAAAAAGAAGTTTAATATCTGGTCTCATGAAAAGGGCATAGTTTTTTTCGTTATGTGTAAATGGAACACCTATTGTATTCTTCAACTCGTTTGCAAAAAATCCTGTTACAAACGTTTCTCGTGGAAAGTTTAGAATACCGTGATAAGTATTACCGTTTAACACAAGCTCAATCGTTGAATTAGGCAGCCTTTTATCTCTATACGCTGCACCCCAAAAACCTTCTTCACCTAAATCATCAATTAAGTACATTTGATATCCAATAGAAGAAATATGATTTAAGTACTCTTCCAAGTTGATATTTGGATGCTCGTCAATATATGTTGAGACCGATTGCGCAATTTTTGTAATTTTTTCATCATTATCCGGTTTCAATACTTGCTGATAGTAGGCATTGGATATTAAAAATGCGAGAATGCTGCTCAAAATCAAGATTCCAATGAAAACGACAACGAATTTTACGTAGAGTGTTTTCATGTTCGCTTGGCCTCGAGCAAATATCCAACTCCTCGTACTGTTTTAATTTGAAAGTCATCTGTTAATTTTGTAAAACGTTCTCTTAACCTTTTTATATGAACATCTACAGTTCGTTCATCCCCTTCATAATCTATCCCCCAAATTTGTTCAATTAGGTGATATCTAGAGAAAACTTGCATAGAATTTGCCATTAAAAAATACAAAAGTTCAAATTCTTTCAAAGGTAAAAGGAACGTTTTATCCCCAATCTGAACCTCATAGCTCATTTTATTTATCGTTGTACTTCCTATGCGAATCGTAGTCTCATCTGATTGATTGTCATACCGACGCAATAATGCTTTTATACGAAAGCTTAATTCCTTTGGTTCAAATGGTTTAACTAAATAATCATCTGTACCCGCCTGAAATCCCTGCTCTTTATCCTCAATTTGGTTTTTTGCTGTTAAAAGGATGACCGGGATATTATACTGCTGTCGAATCTCCCTTGTTAATTTGTAACCGTCCATAAACGGCATCATTACATCAACAACCGCTAAGTGGCAGTTTTCTCTATTAAGGATTTCTAGAGCCTCAAATCCATCTTTTGCTTTAAATACTATATAACCTAGTTCAGACAAGTGAATGGATACAAGGTTTAAAATATTGCTATCGTCATCTGCAACTAGAATATTTGTCATTACGGTACCTCCTTACTATCCAATCGAACTGAATATCAAAAATTCCCCAGGGAAGAATTACCGGGCTTTAATTTAAAAATTTTAAACGAAGTGGTAAATTGTATCTTAATATTAATAGATTAACTCTTTATTTTGTAAAATTAAACCATCGCTCATTTTAATGATGTGATCGGTATATGAAAGTATCTCTTCATCATGAGTTACGATTAGGGTAGTAATGTTCAAGGTTTGCGTTATATTTCGTATTAATGCCATTACCTCTTTTGACCTTTTGGAATCTAGACTTGCAGTCGGTTCATCAGCAAAAAGAACTTTAGGTTTATGAATAATCGCCCGAGCAATGGCAACTCTTTGTTTCTCCCCACCTGACAATGAGGATGGATAGGCATGTTTTCGATGTTCCATTCCAATTAATTGGAGAATTTTACCAACTTCTCTTTTCTGTTCACTCTTCTTTAGTTCCGTTTCAGAAACATCTAGCATTAACATTAATTGTTCTTGTACTGAGAGAAATGGAACAAGGTATGCAAATTGAAAGATAAAACCAAATTTTTTCGATCTTATTTCTCGAATTTGCTCCTGATTCATAGCACTTATATTTTTCTCTTCGAATAGTACTTGACCATCTGATGCTGATTGAAGTCCTGCAGCTATTGTAAGCAGTGTACTTTTACCTGAACCTGATGCACCCACTAATGCTGTAATTTCACCTTCTCTAAGAGAAAGATTCACTCCTTTTAATATTTCCTCCTTAATATCCCCATTGTTAAACGTTTTTCTCACTCTATTAATGGTGAATAATGACATACTACATCTCTCCTTGTTGAATCGCTTGTAATGGTTCAATTTTTTTAATTTGTAAGCTTGCAATAGAAGTGCCAATAAATCCAATTACGAGGAATACCCCAGATAGTATCAATGTTGTTTCAATGGTTAAACTAAAAGGCATTCCTTCAGGTGCAATCGTGTTAAAACCTTGACTAAATGCAATAGACAGTGCAAGTGAAGTAATAGTAATAAAGATAAATTGTGTCCACATCATTGTAAATAATCTCCTTGTTTTTAAACCGATTGCTTTTAAAATACCGTACAAACCAATCTTTTGAACATTCATCATATAGAAAAAGATAGCAAACAACATTCCACTAATGACGACTAAAAACCAAACAATCATATTTAACGTCATCTGTTCTGCATTATAGCTTGGTATTGTTTTGAGAAATTCTTGCTTTGAAAATGATTGTAAACCCGTAATCTCCTCGGGAGAATCTTCTTTTGGTATAAATACTAACTGCATCTCACTAACTTTATAAATTTCTTTGTAGTTCTCAATATTAATAAATGCAACAGCTGCATGGCTGAATTTCGTTTGGTCAACAAAACCTTTTACAATAAACTCACCCCTAAATTGAGGATTCGTTAAAATATCTCCAACTTTGATCCCTTTATCCTCCATTGAACGATCTAATAGGATTTCACCGTCTTTGACATCATTAAAGTGATTTGATTCGGTTGAAGTAACAAACACAACACTTTGTTGCTTGCCGTTCCGATCATTCAAAAAGCCCATTTGAATGGATAATGCGGTAGCGTCTTTATAGTCGTTAACTAACTCTTCCTGCAAACTGCTATTAATTCGAGACAGATTATAAATTTCTTCTGCCTCAGGATTCATGTAAAATTGTCCTTCTGGTAAATCTTTAATTAACGAAGCATTGTCCTGTGATAATCCGTTTGCTAATCCTGAAATAATAAAAGTTAGTAAACTAACGAGAAAAACAATTGAACCTAATATTAAAAATCTAACTTTATTTTTCTTGATTTCTTTAATTGCAAGATTCATCATACATTCCTCCACTTTTTTTGACATCCTTAGAATACATCTCAAAAATGAACAGGAAATGAACTGATTAATACATTGTTAGCAAATGTGATTGGTAGATTGCTCTGATAAATGGTCCAATACATTAAAAAGAGCACATTTCTTACTGAAATGCGCTCTATTTCCTAAACTTTTGAAAAATCTTCATTTTTATTTTCCATATAGTTAACTATATAAGCAAGAATTCAGAAACCAAGAGCAGCTGTAAACAGTCCAATGTTTACAGTCATAAAAACATGATCAAAAGGAGAAATAGTTACACTCTACGGAACGTTTGTTGCTGCTAACCATATAAACCCCTAAGATGGAAATAGTTCAGGAGGAGAAAATGATGGATAATCGTAAAGTTGGAGAGTTAATTTATAATTTGCGGAAAGAAAAAGGGCTGACACAGAAACAATTAGCAGATCAAATGAACATTTCTGATCGAACAATTTCAAAATGGGAGCGTGGATATGGCTGTCCAGATGTCACTCTATTACCAAGTTTATCTACCCTATTGGGAGTAAATATAGAAAATATTTTAGATGGTGAATTACCATCGAATGAATTTGTAGGAGGGAATATGAAAAATTCAAATTATTTTGTCTGTCCGTCATGTAATAATATTGTATTAGCAACTGGAAATATAACCATATCTTGCTGTGGGAGAAAATTGGAACAATTAGCAGCAAGGAAAGTAACAGACGAAGAAAAGCTATCAATTACAGAAATTGATAATGAATGGTTTATTTCAAGCGATCATCCAATGACAAAAGATCATTATATATCATTTATTGCTGTTGCTACTGGTGATCAAATTCAGATTATTAAACAGTACCCTGAATGGGGTTTACAAACACGTATCCCGAAACGTAAACATAGCAAACTGTTATGGTATGATACTCAATTTGGTTTATATTATCAGCATTTGAAATAATTAGGAGCTTTATAAAATGAATAAATCTTTAAATGAAACGATTGTCTTAGCAAAACCTATGATTGCCTTCCTCATACCTGTCATTTTTGCAAGTGTATTGCAATCATTAGGTCAAGTATTTGGAATTATCATCGTGGGGCAAACACTTGGAGTAGATTCTTTAGCAGCTATTTCTGCTTTCTTCCCCCTATTCTTTTTCTTATTATCCTTTGTCATCGGTATTGGTTCTGGAAGCTCTATTCTAGTCGGGCAAACATACGGTAGTGGAAATATCAATAAAATGAAGGAAGTAGTAGGTGTTACTTTAGCATTTACGATGATTATTTCCATTGCTGTCTCCCTAATCGGAGGACTCTTTACAGAAGATATTCTAAATTGGATGGGGACACCAGAGAATATTCTAATTGAAAGTGCAGAGTATGCACGTATTTTATTTGTTACATTACCCATTACCTTCTTATATATGTGCTATACAACCTTTATGAGAGGTGTTGGCGATTCAAAAACACCTTTTTATTTTTTACTGATTAGTATTATTATAAATATTCCCATGTTGCCAACTCTTATTTTCGGTTGGTTGGGTTTACCGGAATTCGGATTAAATGGTGCTGCATATGCAGCTGTATTATCCAATTTCATTACATTTGTAATTCTATTAGGGTACTTACACAGAAGAAATCATGTGCTCAAACTAGACTCTATTATTTTGAAACATCTTCACTTGAAAAGCTCTGTATTGAAAACCTTACTGAAATTAACCATTCCTACTAGCATAAGTATGGTCTCAATAGCGTTGTCAGAAATCGTAGTTATAACCCTTGTAAATGATTATGGCTCCGACGCAACGGCTGCATATGGAATCGTGAATCAAATTGCAAGTTACGTTCAAATACCAGCAATGAGCATTTCAATTGCCATTTCAGTATTTGTTGCACAAGCCGTGGGGTCGGGGAACATTTCGAACATTAAACATATAACGAAAATAGCTATTACATTAAATTATCTACTTGGCGGTATTCTCATTCTCATTCTTTACCTAATCCCAACCCCTATTTTAAGTATCTTTTTAGACAACACTGAAACAATTCATATCGCCAAAAGCCTTATGATGTTCTCATTTTGGAGTTATGTTATTTTGGGTCACACTCAGGCAATTTCAGCAACAATGAGAGCAACAGGTACTGTATTATGGCCAACAATTTTTACAATCACAAGTATCTTACTGATTGAAGTTCCAGCAGCATACTCCTTGTCACATTTTACAACACTTGGGATAAATGGAATATGGCTCGCATATCCAATTGCATTCATAGTCAATTTCTTGTCTCAATCTACTTATCATCAATTTTTCTGGAAAAGGAAAGCCCTAAAAATACTATTAAACTAAACTTACAATTAATGAAGCTATTTGTTTCTCTTTAACAAATAGCTTCATTTACTCATTGATTATCAAAGCCTATATTTGTGCATGCATGTTGTATTAAGGACACCAGAGACCTTATTTTCAATAAAATAACAAATTTTGATTTTTTAGCGGACACAGAGTACCCTATTTGCCTATTTAACCGTGGTTTCACTTGATTTTAGCCCGAATAAGAGCATATGTGTCCTCTTTGACCCAGAATCTAACCTATTTTAACGAAATAAGGTATTCTATGTCCGCCTCGAATTCCATAAACCGAAAATCAACAGCCAGGTTTAACACAGCCAAGATTTAAAAGAATTTTGTCAATCCTTTTTAAATCTCTAATTTTCGTTTGTACTTCTTCAATTTTATTAGAGTGGGCTTACTTAAAGAGCCTCCTCGAACTCTTTTTTGCTCAAGTTTCGTGACTTTCGGTAATGCTCGCCGATATAGCAATATACTGAACCGTCCGTCAATGTCCTTTTCAGGAATTATTTTGAGATGGATGTTCTCAGATCAAACCGTTTCTCTTTCAATTAATCGAGAAGATAATTCCTTGTTAGATAAGTCATCTTGTACTGCCTGAAGGAAAAGGTTTCTTCCCATTTCCAATAGAGGAATTTCAATCGTTGTAATGTTCATCATTTTTGCAATAGGTTCATTATCAAATCCAATAATGGACAGTTGATTGGGTATAGATATTCCATGCTTTTGGCAACTGACCACGATTCCTGCTGCAACTTGATCACTTGTAACTAACAACGCCGTTGGCGGTATCTCCATTTTTTTTAGTTGTTTTATAGCTTTTTCGCCATCCTCAAAATAAATGCATTTATCGATTATATAGTCAGGTTGATATGACCAAGTATCATCCACTTTTGTTAATCAATATCAAATCTTCTATAACGCACTGGAATACTTATCGGTCTGAAATAAAACCAACTTATAGTTATGCTCCAACGCTTGCTGTGCAATTCCTTTTAATAACAAAGAAAAATAGGGATGATCCGAGTAAGGGAGAACAACCCCAATCAACTGTGTTTTTCCCTTACTTAAATGTACTGCATTTATATTTTGATGATAATTACTAACTCTTATTGCTTCTAAAACTGAATTTTTCTTTTCTTCACTTACATATGGATGATTATTTAATACACGAGATACCGTCGCAACAGAAACACCGGCCATTTTTGCAAGATCTTTGATATTGGTCATGCTCTCACCTTTTTAAATCTATTTTCAAATTTTGTCCTGTGAACTAAAGTAGTTTCTTAATTACTTTTCCATTAGAAACGATGAAATAATCTTCAATGAATTGAATTGGTCTAACATCCATCGATTGCCCAGAAGTCTTTAAACAAAAATATGCTGGGATATAGATAAACAAGCAAAGTGAAATGATTGCCAACATAAATTTTCTCCTCGCTTTCTAATATTTGTTTTGAATATAAATTATGAAACGCGTTCCAGGTCAATCCCCAAATTTATTTCTCACAATCTCTACTAAACTTAACATAGAGATCTAGTTTGCATTAAAGGTATTGCTTCGTTAAATGGCCCAAACGTGAAAAGGGCGCAATCATCTCTCTCGATAATTGCGCCCGATTGCTGAATAAGCTACATACTAGAATCAACATACTAAAACCATTCCTTATGCATTCCTTTTAGAAATTGTTCAGTGATGGTGAATCCCGAACTCTCACCAATGACAGAGTCGATTCCACAATAAGGACATAATGCTGTATTTTCATTATCACACCAATCGGTAATTTCTGAGGGATTAAAGATTTTCAAACAGTAAAAGCAACCACATATTTTGTCCTTTACTAATACCTTTCGATGATGACTACTAAAACGGTGGGCCGTTTCAAACTGCTTCTCCACATCTTTTCACGACCTTAATTAGATTTCAATAACTATCCAAATTTAACTTATACCCCCACTAGTTAAACAACAGCTTCCAATTAACGCTAAAAATGAAAAAACACACACTATACTCATCATTGGATCGTATTTAAAAGCATATATGAATTTATCAAATCATAAATTTGCTTAGGTTCCGTAGCTTTCTCTGGAGTAAATACAATGTGATTTTTCCAATTTTCCTCAAGCATAATGTATGAACCTGTCCAGGAAGTTGCAAAAAAACTATATGCAAATACAGGTAATAGAAGAATAAATATAAGTAATCTTTTCAAATTATTTCCCCCATTCAAAGCCTCTCGGCTCTATATATGGTTATTTCAAAATTCGTGCTTATATTATTTTACCATATAATGGTTATTTAATTGGAAATTATTACATAAATTCTTTCATCAATTTTATTGATCAAACATGAAATGGGCGCAACCATCTCTCGATAATTGCGCCCGATTGCAGATGATTATTTATTCTTCTCTATTGGAGATAAGCAACAGGTAGCTTAATAATATAAAAGCCACTATTATTTAATATATTTATCCCGAAATTTAAAAACAATAAAGTCAACAATGAAGCCAAAAACCAGCCAAAATGAGATAGTAAATAAATAAACATAAAATATCGATAAATTATTAGTGTGGTTTTCAATTATCCAAAATGGTGGGCTCGTAAAAAATAATATTAAGTTTTTATCATCATTCCCCCTAATATTATTTATGACAATCAAAATGGATAAAAATGAACACAGAAACTTAAAACTAAAAAGAAAGGATAATAATTTTCTTAAGATATACCTCGTAATACCACATCACCCTTAGTGTAAATTTACACTAATTATACCATAGGGAAATATTTGTTTTCATTCTATGTTTTGGTAAAATTGATCAATTTAACACAATTAAGTTGCCTAATAAAAAAAGCCGCCAAATGACAGCTTTTAATAAAAAATGTAAATATATTATACTTATCTTATCTCTATTTATATGTATACATCATCCAAAATCCTATATCTTCAAATCCCACTCGTTTATATATTGCTCCAGCTTCAGGATTATCATAGAACAAACAGAGATCTTTCCCTTCGAGTAACAGATCATTACAAAGCTTTAGCATACATTTTGTTGCATAGCCCTTTTTCTTATAGTTTTCTAGAGTGGCAACCGCTATAACCATTGCAGACATAGAATTTTCTGCTGCCGTTGATGCTGTAGATACAATTTTTCCATCTTCTTCAATAAAGTATGAACGCGAAGTTCCATCCTTTAACTCACGAAATTTTCTTTCTACTGTTAGGGTAGAATCAAATTCCGGAATTGAATTAATCAAATCAACTAGCTTATCAGCATCTTTAGGAAGTGCTTGTTGTACAATGTTAACGTCAATGATTTTTAAGTTATCATTTAATTTTGTGCATTTAGCATAGTAGGATTTCCTCTTCTTCTTAAGTTGTTGCTTCAGGAAGGGTTCAATTTGTTCTGTAAATTCCTTTAAGCCGGACATCATTTTAAAATTGGGATCATTAGACATAATTTCAGCAAACCCATTCGCATTAAATGATCCAGCTGCAAAAGGAATATAGTTCTCCTCAAATTTTAACAAGATAGCAACAATCTCACCAATTTCATTAAATTCTCCCCAAACCTTTTGGAATTCTTGTTTATATCCATATGCTTCAATATCACCAATAATAAATAAATTTTCAGCAGGCATAGTTTTAATCAATTTAAAACAATTATCATGGTCACTTTCATTAAGTCTTCTAATCATCACTCGTTTCTCACTCCTTCATTCCAAATAGGGTCTTTTTTCTTCTCCAACTATTTAAATTTATCTTAACTTTCTTTTTTAACTGAAACATTTGATATATTTACAAACTTTCGAATCTTATGCTCACGTGCTGCTTTGAATCATCCCAAAAATAATAATTACTACATCAAATGAAAAAATAAAAATAGCGCTAATCCTTGAGGATTGCGCCCGCATATGGAATATAAAAAATGTGAAAGTGATAAAAAATTACTTCGGTATATTTACCACAGTAAAGAATCTTCATCTGGGAGGACAAGAGTAAATCGCCCCATTCCAGGAATAGCTAATTGAACAACAGAATTCTCCAGGTCCATACTAAGAATATATTTCATTAGTTCTTCAGAAAATTGAACTTTGCTCAAGTAAAATCACCACCGTCTCCGATATGTTTTATTTTTTCTTCCACGAGACCAGATGATTACCGGAATCAATAATAAGGATAAAACTCCTCCAAGAAGTGACAATGTTGAATAACTTGATCCGGACACAATCATTCCAGATAAAACTCCTCCTAATGCTCCTGACAAAGCAATCAAAACATCTACAGAACCCTGCGTCTTAGCCCTTATAGATGATGGAGTTGCATCTATTAGAATTGCTGTGCCACTAATTAAACCAAAATTCCATCCAAGTCCAAGTAACGCAAGTGCTGTAATGAGTACTACGATCGAATCAGCAGGTCCCATTGCAGCTAGAATACCAGAAACCAGTAACGTAATAGCAGAAGCTGTAGCCATAACAGCACGGCCAATTTTATCAACAAGGTAACCAGTTACTAAAGAAGGCAAGAACATAGCACCTATGTGAAATCCAATTACTAGACCTACTTCTTTCAAACCATGCCCATGATGTCCCATATGTATGGGTGTCATAGTCATAATTGCCGTCATCACAAATTGAGTTAGAACCATTACTGTAGCTCCTGCAAAAATACCTCTCCTGTTTATCGATAATAAATTAGAATTTTCCTCTAAAAGTGAATTACTGGTTGTTCTTCCAGCATCTGATATTGCTTTTGCAACAATAAAGGGATCGGGACGAAGGAAAATTAAGAGAACCAAACCAGCAAGTATATAAGCTGCAGCAGCTAATATAAATGGACCAGCTAAAGTAGGAATTCCTACTAATACCGCAAACTCCCCCATAACATCAACCAGGTTTGGCCCTGCAACAGCACCGAATGTGGTGGATACCATGGCGATACTAATAGCCTTTGCTCTTTGTGCCCGGTTTGCCAAGTCAGTTCCTGCATAACGTGCTTGTAAATTTGTAGCTGATCCAGCCCCATAGATAAGCAGTGAAACACATAAAAATAAAATGCTATTTGTTAATGCTGAAGTGACTACTCCAATAGCACCGATACCTCCGGCCAAAAATCCAGCCGCAAGTCCAGAACGACGTCCAAAACGCTGTGAAAGCCGTCCCACAAATAGTGCAGCCCCTGCTGAACCTAAAGTAAATAACGCCGTCGGAATTCCTGTTACACTATCTGTGCCTAACATGTCTTGGGCTAGAAGTGCCCCCACTGTTATTCCGGCTGCCAGTCCTGCTCCTCCAAAAATTTGGGATATGACAACAACAATTAATGTTCTTTTATATAATTGCTGTTGTTTTTCTGAAGAATTAATGTAGCTTTGTAACCAAGCTGATTGAACGGTCAATGCTTCTCCACTATCTTTTTGTAACATTACCTAACACCTACCTTTCTAGAAACCTAATCCTATTTCTTATAAACCTTCAACTAGATTTGAATCATCATAACACGCACAAAAGAGCCATACAATATTATAATTGTATGGCGAACAATATTAGGTAAGATCATTTAGTAAACGTTTAAGGATGCTCAATCCTTGCTCAAGTTCTTCGAGCGTTTCTGGTGCACAGACAGCAACCCTTACAGCCCTTTCTGGACAACTATTTCCAACTACAAAACGTTCAGCCGCATAGACTTGTACGCCCTCTTGTGCAGCTATCGTTTCAAATTCAGCACCTGAAATCTTGCCTGGTAATAGCAACCAACGAAAGATGCCTGTTTCAACACCTAGACACATATAGTCACCCAAATATCGATTTACGACTTGGTTTCTGCGAATGGTTTGTTCCCGATGACTCTCAATTAGGCCTTCAAATTGATTCGATACTATCGTACGTGCTGTCAGTTCTGCTAATAACGGGGGTACTGTTATATTTAAGTTATAAAGTGCCTTTGAAATTGGCTCTTTGAATTGACTCGGTACTGCTACATAAGCTAGTCGTAAGCCTGGTGCTAATGATTTAGATAAGCTTGCTATATAGATAACCTGTTCCGGTGCAAATGAAGCGACTGCTGGCAGTGGTTTTTTGTTGAGAAGATGGTAAGATCCATCTTCAATAATGAACTGATTATACTTTTTGGCAATTGCAGCAATCATTTTTCGATTCTCGACCGACATAAAGGAAGCAGTCGGATTGTGATAATCTGGAATTAAGTAAATGCCTTTAATATTTTCATTTTTACACGCATATTCAAAGGACGTTGGACTCATTTCATAGTTCTCTGACTTTATTGGTACTATTTGCACATTAAGCATCGCTGCAACAGTTTTTAAACCAGGGTACGTATGCTGGTCAACACCAATTCGTTCTCCAGACTTACAAAGACTTGCTAGTGTAGCAGCAATCGCATTTTGACCCCCATTTGCAAATAATATGTGATCAACGGTTGTTTCAAACCCACCTCTTCGAATTAGCCTTATAGCTGCATCCTTTTGCCAAAGGCTTTCTCCTGCCCGACCATAACCAAACCATTTTTCATAATCTGTCTCTTGCAGCATACTTTTTAGTTGGAGTAGCAGTGGCTCGTAAGAAGCATTATCAGGTAGTGTTGCTCCCATTTCAATTAAATGCTTCGGCTTTGTATCTTCCAGTAAATATGAATTCGATAACGCATCATACGATACAAATGTACCACTTCCAACAGATGCACTTAGTAAGCCCTTTAACTCACAAACTTTAAAAGCTTTTGAAATGGTACTTAAATTTAAATCCAAATAATCAGCCAGTTCTCGCTGCGGAGGAAGTTTTGTTCCAGGTAATAAAACTTCGTTTAATATATCATGTTCCAATTGCCATGCGAGTGTTTTATAAATAGGCTTTTCAGTTTTATCGATCGATGGCTTCCAGCTCATCGGATAGTTTTCAAAAGAATTAATCGGCATGACACGCATCCTTTTTCATACAATTTCTTAATATAGCTGCATCCTCAATTATAACCTTGGACCCTTTATTGTACTAACCTTCTGTTTAAGTGAAATATAATTCCAGTCGCTAATCTTGGCATAGTAGGGAATTCCAATCTCTATAACATTATCAATAATTTCATTGAATTCAGCTTTATGTAAAAAAGCGCAGATCCATACCATGGAAATGCGCCCGATAAAGGAGGATCATTAACTGTCTAAAGATGGCTCGCACTTATTGAAGTCTGGCACCTGTTAGTGAAAGAGGCAACGAAAGCATTATTCTTTATTTAATACTGACTAATTAACGGATCTAATTTATGATTTTTAGAAGAATTAAGTTGAATAGTAGCATGTCTAACTTTTAATTCACTTTGTAAATAGTCTGTTACACCTTCTAAAAGATTCTGATCGCTATCATTTAAGTTTCGACTTAGCGTTATATGAATAGTTACAGAAGCATCATAATCCTTATATTCCCCTGAATTTTTATAATCAAGATTGTAAATACTCCCTACATCATCATCAAATAACACAAATACCTCTTCAAGGTCACTGATGTTTTTTTCCAAATATGGATTTAAAATATCATATAAGTTTTTCGCCCACTTTTCAGCTATATATGAATCTTCCATTTTGTTTTTTTCATTATTAAAATAAACTAAAAACTCAATATTGTCCTCACTTCGTACCTTAGCAGCGTATTCAAATAAGGAGTTAACATCCATATTATCGTACCAAACATCATAAATTTCAAAACGCCCACCTTCGAAATTATCTTTTAAATATTGTTCTGCTTGAACTTTTACTTCCTCTTCTTTATCTTTATCAGGTTTCATATCAGATAAAAAATCAAACACTAATAATCCTATTCCTAGTACAATGACACCCAAAACTCCAAGTCCAATCTTTAGATATTTATTCAAAACATCTCCCCCCTCACCTAATAATTTACCATATAGTTCCTATCTATATTGAAATATCCTGCCTTCTATTTGAATAAGGGACAAGAAAAATGGACTGCTAAAATTAACAGTCCTAGTTGTTGCATTTTCGCGCCCTATTGTGGAGGAAAGCACCTTTTTATAGATTAAGTTCTTCTATCTTCTTGAAGATTCTTGAATACATTTCTTTTATGTGTTCTTCTGTCTTTTCATCATTGTACAAACCAAATCCCCAATCTTGTAATGAGTCCCCTTCTTGAGACTTAAGAACACCAGCAGCATAGTTTTCACCAGGAGTCCACATCCAAGAATCATCAAATTCCGTTTCCTTCACAGTAAAAGGAATATGGCTTTTAGCTGATACAAAAAAGAATGGGATTTTAGAATTTAAGTAAACATCTGCGTACTGTCTTTCAGAAGCTTGGCGAAGATTCTCTCCCATTACAAAGACTGCATCAAAAGAATTTAATTCTTTATTTGCCAATTCATCGAAGGTAATTTTACTAAATCTCACTTGTTCTTCTATAATTACTGGTGGTTCTCCAACCACTGCTATTCTTAAAGCCTTTCCTTCATACAGTTCGTTTGGGTTTTGGGAACAAGCTGATAATATAACAAATAGTGTTACTGATAAAAGATATAAAATTGATTTTATTTCATATAAAATTTTCATGTTCAACCTTTTAAACACCATAAATCACCATCCAAATCATGTTTAAAACAGTCTCATAAACAATCTTTTAACTTGCAGAAATAGCGTCCTTATTTTAATTGTAACATTATGTGAGAACTAGAAAATAAAAATTGTTAACCCAGCATTCCAAGTAGTCTGTTCCCTATCATAAAAGAGACGCATTTCTTAGTGAAATGCGCCCGATTGCTGAAGATAAAAACTAGAAGATTGTGATCTACAGTATATTAGTCCTTCTTTCACAAACGCACTCGTTCGTGTTGATATGAGGTTTTGAAAGGAAACTGACTGGTGCAAGCCTCTTATTTACCATAAAGGCTCATCTTTATCGGTTAATTTCAGAAATAATGGAATAATTAATAGAGTTAAAAAAAATAAGGGAATATCCAAGAGCAATATAGAAATAAGGGTTAAATCAAATAATACTGTAATTGGTATAGTGATAAGGGGAAATAAAATTACTAAAGATGTAGTATTTCTCGAAGATTTACTTTGATATTGAATTGTCCCACAGTGACTACATTTCAAACTTTTACGAAACCTCAATAACTTTTTTATAGAACTAAACCAAGACCATTTTGTACCACAGTTTTGACAGATCGGCACAACGAATTCCTCCCATCCTTTTTCGCCATCCACAAATACATATTACCATAAATATACACTTATTGTTTTCGACCAAATGGTCCTTAAAAAAATAGACGCATCTCGTGTTTGAGATTTGCGCCCGTTAATTGAAGACCAAATAGCCATTTTTTAAAGTTGTAAAACAGTTTGATATTAAAATGAAACCTCCGATTGCTTAGTTAAAGAATGTTCTTATTCTTATTTAAACGTAATAAATGCATCATTATAATAATAATACAAAAATGCTTCAAACAAATCTGATTCCCAGCATTGCGGACGTTGTTGCTGTGCATTGTCAACAATCTCCTGGATAGTTGCTATATCAAGGGCATAAATTAATTTGTTTTCTTTTGCAATTTTCGGAGTATCCCCATCATCTTCAAGTTCATTCTCATCTAGTTGATCCCAATTAATTACAGAACAAACTGAATCTAAGGACCAATTTTTATCTATTGGCAAAAATAGATATTCGTTCCAAGGCAATTCTTTAGCATTAATTAAAATATTTTTCAATTCTGTAAAGCTATCCACGAATACCCTCCTTGAACATCACCGCTAGTTTAGTGCATTTTTAAATCTAATTTATCGTTTAACAGAAATATAAATATTCCTAACTAATGATATTAAACAATTCTACCCAAACAAAGAGCGCATTTCTTAGCAAATGCTCCCGTTGAATATCAAATTATTGCATTCTTAAACAAATAAGCTAGATTGTCCACTAATTGAACTTTAGTCAGATCATCGTGATAAATTCGAAATACGCTTGGCTGGTTTGAGTTAAGTTTAATAAATATAGGGTCACCGCTACCGTGGGAACAACTCGCAACAAAAATGAAACCATCCTTTAATGCCGATATTCCAGGTTCATATTTAGTGCATTCGTCAATTATGTCATCTACACCATCCCATATAATATAAGAAATGCCATCAAAATCCTCATCCGGCTCAAATTCGGGAATTCCAAACTCAGAATTTATTAATGGGACAGTTTTATAAAGCGCAATATACCATTCTGGTAATTTTATGTTTAAGTCTTTTTCTATCTTTTCAATTTCAGTGTCGCTTACAATTTTACCAACAAAGTTTGGATATTTTAACTTGATTCTATTCACTAGACATTTAGCTTCAAATATGATTTTATCATCAGTCATCGATATTCACCTCTAAGGTCCTGTTTATAAAATAATTTTAACAGTATTATGGGTATTGTTCTTCAACTAAAAAGACCTCTAACGAAGTAAATACAGAAAAATGGAATGCTCTAAAATTAACAGTCCATGTTGCTGCGTTTTCGCGCCCGATTGCTGAATATCGTTATTGAAATAAAGCCCCTTAGTTTAATAAGGATTATTAATTATCCTGGGTGAAAAGATCTTCTAACCGTCTCCATTCACCTTCTTCATCATCATATAATACCGAGAACTCTACTCCTAATCCTAAATTTCTTAAAGCCTATATAAGATCAGTAGATTGTGTGCACGAACTCTTCTTACTTTTATGTCTAAGTAGAAATTAAACACCAAACATTTTTTGTGTATGGTGTTTATAAATTAATAATTTCCTTGTATAAAGTCTTCCAATTCTTTTGTCTTGTTTCCGTCAATTTGGTAAGCAACTCCGAACAAATTCCCTTTCCCCTCTTTATTAATCGC
Source organism: Bacillus marasmi (assembly GCF_902168435.1). Lineage (GTDB taxonomy): Bacteria > Bacillota > Bacilli > Bacillales > Cytobacillaceae > Bacillus_BU > Bacillus_BU marasmi. Next base: position 274,514 of record NZ_LR656167.1, on the reverse strand, counting down.
AACATTTAAATCATTAAATAATTGCTTGAGATAATTACTAGCTAGGATGAGCCGCTCGCTAGGTTCTTCCCATGAAGAAAAGGTTTCTGGCCGATCCGGATCGACATTTTCTGTCCTAATATTATGCTCTTCTACAATAATAGCTGCTAGTTGTTGAATATTATTAAAATCCTTTTCAATAGAGATCCCTTTAACTTCAATAATACTTAGAGCAGTTGGAATTCCCATTGCTTCAAGGTAATATTTATAGTATTCATCATGACCTGTTTGCTGTAATTTTGAATCCTGAACAGATATTTCATTAAATACACTATATTCCGTAGCAATCCAATCTTTTGCATTAGTAGGATAATCTGATTTTTCACCTTCAGGAATTTTTAGTGTAGTAATGTCCTTCCACGCTTTTTCATCCACAACCTTTTCATTATTAGATGTTTTATTACTTGGCGTTAATGTTTTCTCTTGTCCATCATCTTCTTTAAGTAAATTGCATCCTGTTGCAAATCCTCCAAAAATGACAATTATGGCGATTATGAAAAGTATTTTTTTCATGCTAAATAAACCACCTTTATAAATTTTTCCAATTTAATCGTAACATAAAAAAGCAAACACGCCTTAAATGGTATTTTAGATTTTGTGGAGATTTGACGTATGACTATTTCTTTATTATTTGGTTCTCAAACCAATAGATTCAACGAGATTTCTGTCTTCATCCCGCCATCATCTTGGTTATTTTATAGATAAATTTTTCTTGAACTAGGAAAGTTACTACTAAAAATTGTTATTCCACTACCTGGCCAAACATAAAATATGCGCAACCATCTCTCGATAATTGCGCCCGATAATTGAATAACTAAAATATATCTCTATCCTAAAATCACTTAGTTCCTCTTTCACTATCGGCCTCCGTTAGGTTAAGTACATTTCTTTACAATGTTCTCGTACCGTACAATTCTAGTAGTGAAAAAAAGCTTCATCCAAATGGGCTCTTTGTTACTTTTATCATTTTAAATTATATCAAAGAATAATTATTCTCCTTTATTTCCCCTAGTCATCTCTTCATATTTCTTCTTTATCTTCTCTATTTTTCTAGGACTTGTTTCATTTTCCAAAAGGGATTTTGCTTGACTTAACTGGAATTGTTCTATTTCCTGTTGTAGCTGTTCAATATTTGCTTCCGTTTTACTATTCTTGAATTCCTCTAGAGTTCCCTGATAACCTTGTAGCTTTTTATTATCAATAATTAAAAGTTCCGTACTCAGCTCATTAATAAACGCTTCATCATGACTGGCAAATATTATCGTTCCTTCATATTCTTTTAATACACTTTTTACGACCTCAATTGACGGTAAATCCAAATAGTTTGTAGGTTCATCTAAAATAAGCAAATTATAATCTGATACAATTAACTTTGCAAAAGATAACCTAATTTTTTCTCCACCGCTTAGTACTGTAACCTTTTTATCAAAATCCTCAATCGTAAACAGTAAATTCATTAACACTGTATAAACAGAATCATTTTCTTGTACACTGTCAGCTAGAACAGACTCCAGTAAAGTTTTATCCTGCTGCAAATTTTCAAACTCTTGGTACAGATAACCAATTTTTAATTTTGGTACAGTATAGATCCCCTTATACATATTTCTTATTAAAGAAAAAAGAGTTGATTTACCACTGCCATTATCCCCCAATACAGCAACTTTTTGCTTGTTTCGGATTTCAAAAGTGGCATTATAAAAAATCAAATGATGATCATATCCAAAAGTTATTTCTTCACCGCGAATTAATATTTTATTTTTCGGAGGATTTGTTAGCTCAAAATTAATTTGAATTTTTGCCTGTCCTTCGACTTTTTCTTTTACATCTAACTGCTCAATTCTTGATTGGACAGCTTTTGCTTGCTTTTTGTCGCCCTCCAAAAGACTTGTAAGTAGATAAGAAGCTTCTAGCTCGAATTTCAGAACTACTCATATTCTTTGGCTTATCTGTTATCGCTTCAGCTTGCTTTTTTTTTCTGCAAATAGGCTTCCTCTAAATGCTTTTTCTTTGCTTGATAATTTTCGTATTCTCTTTTCTCTGTGAGAATTTGAAGTTCTTTCTGTTGTTTGTACGCTGTATAATTCCCGTCAAAACAGTGTATGGTTTTGTTGTCAATCTCAATAATTCGATTACACAATTCATCTAATAAAGTTGTATCGTGGCTAATAATCATCATCGTATTATATTTTTCCAAATTTCGCTTTAGCAATTGAATCCCATTAGTATCTAAATTCGCTGTTGGTTCATCTAGAAAAAGTATTGAACCATTCATAGAAAAAGCCTCCGCCAGACGTAAACGAGTTTTTTCCCCACCACTGAACCAACCTTTTGATATTGATGAGTTGGAGTGGAATTCTCTCAATTGCCAAGATCCTGCTGACTCCTGGTATTGACCAAATTGTTTATAATAAGAGATATCTCCCTTAACCTCAACCATCCCCTTGTCAGGAGCTATATTACCGTTAATGATCTCCAACAACGTCGTTTTCCCACTTCCGTTTAACCCGACCACACCAATGATATCGTTCTTATATACAGTAAATTTATCAAAAGCAAAAAGAAGCTTACCCCCAAAATACTTTTCAATTCCTGTCATTTTTATCAATTCCATACAATCGCCTCCCTTTCTAGCGACTAAGTTAATAAAAAGATATCATAAAAAATTAGGGATTTTGGTACACACATAATTATAAAAAAAAGATGCGCCAAGATATACTCAGCGCATCGCATCTAATATTTATTTTGTTTTTTCACTTGTCACAAGTCATACCGTCAGTAAAATCCTGATAAATAGCCAAATTGCGGGAAAACAACAGTTGTTTTGTATTCGTTCTTGTTCCCCAAGCTACTTTATTTGTGGATTTCTTTGGAATATATATAATTCCACCATCAATATATTTTTGGATTTCTTCAATTATTTCAAATGGCAGGATTTCAGTTGCTTTTTGATATTGATAGCCCATTTGGCTCCTCCTAAAAAAGAAATATTTAGGATTAGCACAAGCTATTGAAAATTGATTTATATATTAGACAATAGCCTATGCTATGCCAAAGTAATAATTACCCCCATCATTCCAAGCCACCTTCCCTAAGGATATTTTTATAATAAATTAATTTTATTTTCGAAACAATTGATTATCATATACTTATTGACTCCGTTTTTATGACAAAAAGAAAAATAGACAAAGATGCATTGGGTGTATCATAAACCTGCTCGTTGGTTTATGTGTATACCTAAAAAAATCTTGGTTGTATTAAAAAATACGTGGTTACTTTCCTCAACTATATTGCCCCAAAATGTAAAAGGGGCGCATATCCTCGCTATGGATATGCGCCCGACTGCAGAGATTAAAATTTTTACAACAACAAACAATACTAAACTCCTCATCAATTCATTGTATGTAAAAACAACCATGCTTATTTTTTACTTCCACGAGACCATATCACCACTGGTATTAGTAATAAGGATAGAATCCCTCCAGAAAATGATAATGTTAGAAAACTTGAACCTGCCACAATCATTCCAGACAATGCTCCGCCAGCAGCTCCTGACAACGCGATTAAAACATCCACTGTACCTTGGGTTTTAGCTCTAGTAGAAGTTTTAGCTGAATCTACAATTAGTGCAGTCCCACTTATCAAACCAAAATTCCATCCTAATCCAAGTAAAGAAAGAGCAATTACTAGAAGAACCATAGAATCTCCTGGTGCAAATGCTGCTATTAAACTTGCCAGAAGCAACGTAGCTCCAGATGCAATTGCCATCGCTGTACGCCCCAACTTATCAACTAGGACACCTGTAACCAGTGATGGGAGATACATGGCACCTATATGAAAACCAATAACAAGTCCTACTGCACCCAAACTATGTCCATGATGCATCATATGAACTGGTGTCATAGTCATAATAGCTACCATTACAATTTGAGTAAGAACCATAATCGTTGCACCAACGATAATACCTCTTTTGTTTTCTGTATGTTCAGTTGTTGCCAAAGGTCCTTTATCACTTGGTTCAAGGTTGGTTACTTCTATGGTTCTTGCTATAACTAATGGATCTGGACGAAGCATGATGAAAAGGACAACACCTGCTAATATATATGCTGCTGCTGCTAAAATGAAAGGACCAGCAAGAGATGGAACACCGATTGAAAGAGCGAAATTCCCCATAACATTTACTAAATTTGGACCTGCAACCGCACCAAATGTTGTAAAAACCATCGTAATACTAATAGCAGTCGCTCTCTGCTTACTATTCGCTAAGTCCGTACCTGCATAACGAGCTTGTAAATTTGTTTCTGACCCTGCACCATAAACAAGTAAGTAAGGAAGTAAAAAACAGGTAAACACTATTTATGATTGCTGCCATAATGACTCCTATTGCTCCAAGCCCACCGAGTATAAAACCCGCTGTCAGACCTGTACGTCGTCCATACGCTTGCGAAAGTCTCCCAACAAATAAAGCTGCTCCTGCTGATCCTAAAGTAAGCAAAGCCGAAGGAAGGCCCGCAAACGCATCAGTACCTAGCATTTGCTGTGCAATTAGTGCTCCCACAGTAACTCCTGCCGCTAACCCTGCACCACCAAAAATTTGTGAAATACTTACAATGAACAAAGTACGCTTGTATAACGTTTTTTGTTTTTCAGAGGAACGTATGTAGCTTTGAAACGAAGCAGTTTGAACGTCTGACGATTTTACATTTTCCTTGTGTAACATTCTCTAACCTACCTTTCTAAAATCCTAATTGTATTTCTTATAAACCTTCGATCTAGATTTGAATCATCTTAACACGCGCAAAAAAACCATACAATATTATAATTGTATGACGAACAATATTAGCTAAGATTGTTTAGCAAATGTTTAAGGATAATCAATCCTTGCTCAAGCTCTTCTATCGTTTTTGGTGCACATACAGAAACCCTTACAGCCCTTTCTGGACAACTATTTCCAACTACAAAGCCGTTCGGCGCATACACTTGTACTCCCTGTTTTGTGTCGTTTATTAAACAATAATTATTTTTTAATGCCTATAGTTGAATATCCTAGTAATCTAGTAATCATTCTTGAGTAAGATTATATTCTTAAAATATTCTCTGCCCTTTTAAGTTGATTATATGACTGAATTTTCCGTTAATTATTTTTGAACGAAACCAAATTAAATTCTTATACATATAATTAAACTGCTAATCTCCCCAATAATGAAAACAGACGCATTTCTTATCGAAAAGCGCCCTTTAATGGAAAATGCAATCATATTTCCAAGGTGGAAATTCTTCAGTGTTTTGGTTAAGAAGATTTTTATTATTCTTGCACCTCAATATAATTACCGTTTCTTATCTTGGTATTGATGCTCTATTCTTATGGTTGCGTATTAGTAATAGCTAGAATTGATATGATTATAACAAATGATAGTGTTAACCAAAATTTATTTTTTCCGTAACTTTCTTCGTATTTAATCTTTTCAATTATAGAGATTAAGTTTAAACAAAAAAGTACTCCCCAAATAGGTATTGTTATGATTCCAACAAAAACCAAGAACTTCAACATATAAATTAACCCCTTTTAGAGTAATCGGTAAACTATTTAATACGCTATAAGAACTATCTTACTATACCTTAAATGATTACTGCTACAAACCTGAATAAAGCTCGCATCTAAATAATCTTGCCACAATATAAACGGGCGCAATTATTTCTACATAATCGACAAAAAACGCAGATTCATGCTACGGAAATGCGCCCTATAATAGAATAGAAAAATAACGGATAGAAAAATTATTTTTACGTTCTCAACACAATTTTTACTATTTTTAGTCTTTCACGGGTGATTTTTATAGCATTAATTTCCTATAAAATTAAAAGAAAATAAGGCTAAACAATCTGCAAAAACTATTTAATTTAACTTCTGTTTATCTTTACTGTAAACAATGATCTGGTATTCATCATCTTTTATGATTTCTCTAGCTTCTTTCGATTCCAAAAAATCCTTAACTGTATTTTCTATTTTAATTCCAAGTTGTTTACTATCCGGATTAGAGGACGATATAGTAGTTTTAATATATAAGGTCATTGGCTGAGGGTGTGCTGAAAATGAAAAACCGTTTACCTGGAATTCCTTTTTACTATATAATCCATCGATAATTGTACTTATTACTCTCCCCCATCTACTCTCCTGTTCCCTAATCTCTAAATTGATTTTTTTAAACTCTAATGTATACTTCTGTTTGGTTTGCTCTGTGATAACATTCCGAGCCAATTCCTTTATTTCTTCAGTCTTTTTTTCAGTATTAGGAATTCCAATTAGAATAAACAAATCACCTGCATTATTGAGTGTTCCTACTTGAGTAACAACATTAAGATATTTATGTTTTTTAAATTCCTGCTGTAAAGCTTCATCAACTTTTGTCGCTTCTTCAACTTGCTTTAGTGTTTCTGGACTAGGTATTTTCTCTTGAATCATTTTGTTCCTTATTACCTTAACTGTATAGGCATCATAGTCTCTCGCTTTTAATGTCTCTATAGCGATTTCTTCAATATCTTTACGTACACCATGAAAATACAGTTCTGAACCTTTTACTTGAATCTCTATTTTTTTCCCTCTAGTACTAATTCCATCAATTTTAAAGCCTTCACTTTGAAGTTTTTCCGCAATCGTTTGTTGAACTGGCTCTGTATGAAAGACTTGATTTAAATAAGGTATCTTTGCTATAACCTCTGCCATAGTAGGAGAGAAATAAGCTGAGCCAATCAATAAACTTAATAATATGACCAATGCGATACCCGTGTATGTTAACTTTGGTATCACCCTTCCACTTTTAATGTAGGGGGATAAAACAGGGTTCTTAATATCCTCTTGGAGATCCAATTTTTCAATATCAGATAAGATATTTTTTTTCAAATTTTGCTGTTGTTTATTTTTCCACAGTAAATCGGAATTTGCCTTTTTTAAGGAAGCATCTAAGTCAGTATCTTCATATTGTTTTCTCATCTAAATATCCCTCCTTTATTAATTGTCTTTTCAATGCTGGAATTGCTCTAAACAGTGTTGATTTAACTTTGCTTTCAGACCAATTTAATATCTGAGCCGTGTCCTCAATAGAAAAGTCCTTAATTTTTCTTAATATAATTACCTTTCGATATGTATCTTTGAGCTCCCCTAACGCTTTATAAAGTTCATATGAATCTTCTTTTATACGAATAACCTCTTCTGGAAATGGATTATCATCCTTTTTCATAAGAAATATTTCTTTAAAGAACAAGCTAGGTTTACGTTTCCGCAAAAAATCAACTGTTACATTATGAGCGATACTAAATAGCCATGTTTTTTCACTAGAAAAATGTTTAAAAGAATCAAAATATAAGTACGCTTTTACAAAAGTATCGTGAGTTAAATCTTCTGCTTGTTGATAGTCCTTAACTATCAATAATATAAAGCTTAAAACGGACTTACTATGTTTGTCGTACCAATCTGCAATTTCTTCTTTTCTGCGTTTCGTCAATTTCGCCCCTCCTTTTCTCATTGTTCAAAACTTAGACGTTTAAGTTAAATAAAAGTTGTGCTATTGACCAAAAAAATTGCTGCCAACATGACAGCAAAATTATTGATAATTTATATGTTAAAATTTTAAAGGCTGTGCTCCACAATATGGCCCCAAAACGTAAAAGGGGCGCTTATCTTGCTATGAATACGCGCCCGATTCTGAAATATCGTTATTTATACCATTTACTTTAAGTGCATTAACCCGCAATTTTTAAACTAATCCATTATTTTTTTTTTAATTCGATGATAATAGGCTCTAGTTCAATTTTTGTATGACCTTTTCCATTATTTAGACTTGCGATTTGTATAGGTAGAATGATAAGTTTACTAGCCCCATCTTGAATTTTACCGAAATCGCTTGTTCCTTTAAATGTTCTTCCATTATCAGGTGACATGCCACCTCCACCCGTACCATCCATATACACATTACCTAAGTCATCTTTTATATGGAAAACAGGTGTGACACTTTCCCACATTTTAAACAATTCTTCAGTAACCTCTTGTTCATAGCTAATAACAGTGGAAACATCAGTGAACTCAATTGTTTGAAGCATGAAAGTAATATCCTTATTTTGTACAGTTTTATTTAATAGTTCTATGTCACCTTCTAAGCGTTTTAGCGAAAAACCAAATGACCAATCACCTTCTATTTCAAAATCATTTGATAAACTACTAAAGGCTTCAGGGGTCCAAGTAATTTCAACAGTGTCAGGATATTCACTGAAATGTGGAGTGAAGGATGCCAAACCTACATAACGATTGTTACTAATCTTTGTGATTTTTTCAGTCCCCCCCATACCACTTGCACCAACAACATCAAACCAATTCCTTGCACGAATTTCCATTTCACTTTTTATTTCTTGTTCTGTTTCGAGTGCGTATGAAATCGTAATATTTGTCCCGTCATAAACCGCTTTGTCTATCATAACCGTCGTACCATTACTTGTCTGTGCAAGACTAACATCAGTCGAAAAAGTTTCAAAGTTTTCGAGGTCCTTCTCTTCATCAATAAAGTATCGAACGACATGATCCATAAATGGAATTTGTGATGCAATAGTTGGAAAGGCAAAAGTAACCGTAATTGCAGTGAACCCTAAAATGATGGCTGCTACGAATGGATTGATGAACTTCTTTTTCTGTTGCTCTTCTTTTGCCTTTTTTACACCTAATTTTGACCTTTCGTGTAATTCTTTTGGTATTTCAATTTTATGTATCTCTTGATCTATTTTATTGTCCACAATAATCACCCTCCTTAAATTGTTTGCGTAGCTTATCTAAGGCACGATAAAGGATTGATTTAGCCGTCCCAAGTGGTATTTCCAATACCTCTGATATTTCTTTAAATGTATGATTATAATAATACTTTAGTAAAACAACACTTTTTTCATCCTCTTCCAATGTTTCTATTAAGTCTTGTAATGATACAGAAAGAGGAATATCTTCATTCTCTATTCCGATAAATTTCTCATATTCCGGTTTTAGATGAACAATTTTTTTGTTTTTCCTTATTACATTCGTTGCACAATTCATCGTTATTTTCATTAACCATGTTTTGAAATATTCTGGTTTTTTTAGGGTATCAATATTTTTAAATGATAGGTAAGCTACCTCTTGAACAACATCTAAAGCATCACCTTTATTTTTTACATAAACATAAGCCATACGATAAATATCCGCTTCATATTGCTGAAAAAGCTTTAAAAAGGCTTTATCATTTCCCCTTTGAGCTTTCTTTACTAATCTAATGATTGGAATTCACCCTTTCTTTTTTTGCCTTACAATTATTAGACAAACCAAATTCTAATTTGGCTTAAATTCTATAAATTTTTTAAAATAAAATAATCGCCCACGTTATGGACGATTTGTTAAAGCTCATGTTCAACTATCTTGCCTATATTCATTAATAGCAAAAAAAGGACTGTTTTTAAACAGCCCCTTTTTTAATTTTCGCGCCCGATTGATGAATATTGATATTTTAAAGTGAACTATTAATACAATGATGTTTGATCGGTTACGTCTATGTATAGTTTCCCATTTTTGTCTTCCGATTTTATTGTAATTACTGCTTCCCCTGTATAACCTTTTTCAAAATATCCAATAACATGCTCAGTATGTAATTGCCCTTTGTTATCTCTATACTCTAGTTTTAATGCAGCTTCATTAAAGTCATCATTGGAATTCTCATTCGGATTAATATTGAGTGTATATTTTTTACCCGATGCAATGGAAGGTATCTTGATATTCGATTTAATTTTATCATAGGTAAAATATAATCCTGATATCTCTTTGTTTGTTTGATTTTTTACCTCAATTTCCAATCCTTCTTTTGCTAGAATATAACCCGAAAATCCTACAATTCCTACTACGATAACCACCATTACAGCTAAAATTTTTTTCATTAAATTAACTCCTTGTTAGTTTAGAACTCCACACTATCCAAATTATACCATCTAAATCAATTGAAATATTAGTCTCCTCAAAAATAGCTTCCACCATTACAGCTTCAAATCTCTTTGGAATCGCACCCGTTAGTTTAAGAAGAAAGCTACTTAAGATTATTCTACAATCGCCCGATTGTGGAATAAACAACCAGCTGGCTTTGGTAGCCCTGCTGTTCAAGTAATCGTACCTATAGCTTAATCATCAACCTTTTTTGTATATTTAGTTCTACAATTTAAAGGTTTATTAACAAAGAATCAAGAATGTAAATAATAAAAGTCAGAAAAGTTGGAGAGTGGTAACATGATTCATGATATAAAGGAATATGTAAAATATTTAGATGGCATTCATAAACGAACGATGCAATATGTAAAATTAATACCTAATGAACTCTTAGATTGGAAGCCTTCTGAAGATAAATTTTCTACAGGTGATTTATTACGACATATCGCATCATCTCGATTGATGTTTCTTGGCCTGTTTGAACAAGGTTCGTGGTCATACACAGGACATGATACTGGTAAGGGGCATTCACTTGAGGATATTTCAAATTATTTAGAGGAATGCCAGATTAAACTAACAGAGGGTCTATTAATAGTTGGAAACAATGTGTTGACAAAAAAGGTTTTAACACTTCATGGTCATGAAGTTAGTGCGTGGAGAATACTTATGGCAATCCCAGAACATGAAATCCATCATCGCGGGCAAATCTCTACATATTTACAGTTGAACAAAATTGAACCACCTCAAATTTTCGGATTAAAAATTGAGCAAGTTAAAACATTATAACTTTATGTAAGAGCTTAGGACATCATCGTATGTCCTAAGCTTTATTTTTTTGTCTTTCTACACACAACTGAGGGAGATTAAGTGGAAATATACACAATCTATTCACCCTCACCAACCTTCTTTAAAAGCGTTGTTCCACAATCTGGCCCCAAAACGTAAAATGGGCGCTTATCCTTGCTATGGATACGCACCCGTTTGCTGAGTATGCATCATTAAAAAATAAGCTGTGTTAAAGCACAATGTTGATTTTTACCACGGTGATTGGAGCGGCAATCAATATCGTAGCGTGTTGAGATACTTTGCGAACAGCTAATCCTTAAATTGTGCCAACCCTTCGTTATGTTAAGGACACCAGAGAGCTTATTTTCACTAAAAACAACAAACTTTGTTTTTTAGCGGACACAGAGTACCTTATCTGGCTACGAAACCGCGATTTCATATGATTTTTGCCGAAATAAGGGTCTGTGTGTCCGCTTTGACCCTGAATCTAACCTATTTCTACGAAATAAGGTATTCTGTGTCCGCTCGGAGTCCGTAAACAGCCTATGTGCCTGGAGCGAAAATCAACATCCAAGTTTAACACAGCCAAAAAATAAAAAGCAACTATGGTAATTTGCCATAATTGCTTCTAACTATTACACTCTAATATAAGCTTTTCTAAGTTAATAATTGCTTTCATTTGCTGTAGTAAATCCAATCCGATAATGCCGTCTAAATCAAACCCATAGTCCATTGCACCAATTTCGACTGTAAAGTTATCTGATTTTTGCTCACCGATTTTTATAGAATTAATCGTCTTAGAGAACACAAACTCTGATCCCCCAACACCGCTGATACGATAAATCATATCGTTTTCTTCAGCAACAATACCAATTATTTCAGCTAAATCAGTTTTTATTATCGTGCTGCCGGATCCAGTGTCTACTAGAACCCGCTTTAATAATAATGTTTTCCGTTTATAAGTTACTTCCATTTCTGTTAATAATAATCCCTCATCTATAAATAACTTCTTCACCTTCTCACACCTACCCACTTTTTCTCAAAGATATTAGGCTTTGTTCGGCTGGTGTGAAGTACATATAGCTCTCGGGAAGGATTTTCACGATGAAGTTCTTGATAAGCTCGCATTGCTTCTGGAGAATTAGAAAATTTTTTCAAAGGAGCAACGTCTTCCAGTATACGCTCACTTTCATCATTCGTATAAGCTTGGAGAGCCTCAATCAACACCCATTGGTCAGGAAACGCTTGGCATACTTCCTCCCATTTCATTCAATCACCTCCAACTTACTTTATGTTTATATTATCATGCTTCCCTAAGATGTTCTATCTCCATTTCTGATAGAAATTTTGGAATTCTTTTACCCAATTTCGGTTCTTTTAATTTGGCAGCTGGATTTCTTGGAATATATCCTTCCTCATGTGTCCATTTGAAAATTGACTTAATGCAGCGAACCCTATGACCCAGACTAGATCTCTTCAAGTGAGTGCCTTCCTGTACTAGATATTCTTTTAATTTCTCAGTAGTCAATTCGCTGATGTCCATATCACCGAAATAACGTAAAAGAAGATTATATTGAAAACAATATGTTTTTAATGTTAGTGGTGAATAGCCTTCTATACTTTTATCTTGTTGATATTTTTTCCAAACACCGGATAATAACATTTTCTATCACTCTCCTACTGTATTAATCCATTAATCTAGATTCTATTATGTTCAAGGAGAGTTTGTTTCATACGTAGGATAATCAATAATCGCAGAAAATATAAAACATTTTAAATTTCAAGAAACATAGAAAAAACAAGAAAAGGACACTTCTCTTTACTTAGAGATAAGCGCCCGATTGCTGAAGAAGTATTATTAAAATTATAGTTAATGTAAACCTTTTGACTGTCGATACTATTTTGTTTAGATACATATCTTCATTCTAAAACCTTTGCAACAATGATATAAGGCTTTTCAAGCTTACCCCATTGTCCTGTAACAACAATTGTATACTGTCCACTTTCTTTTGGAAATGTAATTTCTCCTAAAGAATTCGTGCTAATAATTTTACCTTCTTTGGTTAATTGTTGGATCTTTATTGAATCTGGTTGTTTAGCAAAAGTAACCTTCAAGTTTGTATTTGATTGGACTTCAATTGCTTTTAATCCATCTGCGTATGCCTTAATCAAATTAACATCTTTTATATCAACATTTTCGTTATCGTAGGTAGGCATGCCGTATTCTATAAACGCCTTTTTGTTATTTATTGAAAAATTTGGCATATAGGCAAGATGCTCATTTCCTGCTTCCATCACCTTTTTGTCAACATCCTCTATTATACTTTTAGAAATTAGGTATTCATCTAGCAACTCAGGCTTAATATCCTCATTACTGAAACTTTTGCTTGGATTTATCTCACTTTTTACAAGGATTTTCTCATTTGTCATTAAAGCTTCAATATATCTTTCATATTCTTCAGCCGATAAAACTGTTTTGCTAGATTCGTGACCGTTTAATTTATCGAAGTACGGTTGTAACAGCATAGATGCTTTTTTTATTTCTGAAACTTTTTCTTGTGGGATTTGATCATAATTAATATTGCCATATTGATTTCCAAACTCTATTTTAGAAATGGTTATCACTTTTAAATTTTGTTTAAATTTTTCATATTCAGATTGACTAAGTTCTCCCTTGGCTTGTAAAAGTTTTGCATTTAATAACATATAACTATCCGTTTTCGCTGTCTCAAAATGTTCTATTATATTTTCTAATGATCCATATAACTCATCGGCTAAATATGCTTGGTATGTAAAGCCGCTAGTAGGAATTAATATGCCTACCGCAATGATCCCAGCTGCTAAATGTCTTTTAAATTTGCTCTTGCCTTCAGCTAAAGCAATTCTATTTAATACTCGTTGTTTCAATTCATGAGGAGGAGCGAATTCTTTACTTTTCTCCCGTAATGAGTCTCTCAACCGATTTTCAATATTCATTGCAGATTCCTCACTTCCTCAATAAAATAATTCCCATTGTGACCTTTTTGGCGTAACTTTTTTAATGCTGCATTAATTCTCGATTTTACTGTTCCGATTGGTATGTTTAAAATTCCAGCAATATCCTCTTGTGAATATTCATTTAAATAACGGAGTATTATCACTTGTCTAAGCTTGTATGGTAAACCATTCACAAGCTCTGATAATTGTAGATTTGATACTTTATCATTTAGTTCATTAGTTTGATCAATAACAGTCAATTGGCTTGAGCTTTCTACTTTTTTTAAAACTCTAAATCTCATCCACCTTTTTCTACGATAGTTGTGGATTTGTTTTATGGCAATTCCTGTAATCCAAGGCTTAAAATCTCTCCTTTTATCAAACTTGTTAAGATTTTTATAAACTTGAAAATAGGTTTCTTGAACGATATCATCTACATCAGTTTTATCATCAAGTAAAAAATGAATAGTGGTATACACGTCATGTATTGTTTTTTCATACAGATCACCAAAGGCTTGCTTATTCCTAGATAAAATATGTTCAATAAGTTGATTAATATCGTTAGGCTCCCCCAAAATCATTCCCCCTTTTGTTTTATACTTCATATTGGTAAGAAATCTAAATTTCGTTCGATTTTTTTGTAAAAAATGGGCAATATATTCGACTAGTATCAGCATTACTACTAAAAGATGATAGCTAATACCGTTAATAGTTTATAGACTAATTTGAAATTTGAGTGAAAAACTAAAATTTTTGAACAAATCCATACTCGATTACCTGCCCCCCCTACAAAAGAAAAAGGGGCAATTCATATTGCAGAATTACTCCCTAAAATGAAAAATGAGCGCTATTCTTTTCTAGGAATGCGCCCGTTTGCGGAATAAGCCACATTGAATAAAATTCAAACAACGGTGAGGAGATTTTTACAATACAGTGCCCTTTAAAAAATAACAAACTTCAACATTACTTTCCCAATTTGCTCCCAAATCGCCAAATAAAAAATCCACAAAGACGTATCTTATGACATCTCTTTGTGGATTTCTGTTATTAGCTCTTGGACTTGTTGCTTTAGTGTAGGAATCTTATTTTGCACTACATCCCAAACAATTCGATAATTAATGGAAAAATAACCATGAATCATCATATCTCTCATGCCGGCCATCTTTCTCCATTCAACATGGGGCTTTTTTTCTCTAATTTCAGCAGAAATGTTTTTTGTTGCTTCACCTATAACTAAAATTTTTTTTATTACAGCGTCTGAAACTAAGTCATTGTCAACAAAATCTTCAAATGAATATTTTTCGTAAATTTTTCGATTTTTACAGCTGCTTCAAAAATATCTTCTAAAAAGACTCTAGGCTCCCTCAGCATACTTGGCACTCCTTAGGATACTTTGCTTTAAGGCAGGCTTAATATCTTCGATTATAACTAAATCTACAGGCGTTTGAAAAAGATCTTCTAGATCGAACTTTAGTTCCATATAATTATCAAATGTCATTGAGTTTTCTACAAACTCTACTAACAAGTCAATGTCACTAGTATCCTTTTGTTCTCCCCGAGAGTAAGATCCGAAGAGAGCAATACGCTTAACACCGTATTTTTCTTTCCATGTTTTTAAGTTATTTGATAATACCTCAAGAATTTCTGTTTGCGATAACATTTGAATCACCGCCATACCTAAATATTAGTTATTCTCATTATAGCATTTATGAATTACTTTATTCGCCGTTTAATCAGATTCTCCTTTACGATTACTGTAATTGATTGATTTATTCTTCTATTACATTAACAAAAAAAGCACAACCCGCTATGGCCGTTCTATATGATAAGAATTGATTAATTTAAATTCCTTTTCAGATTTACCTGATTCAGGACAAAGTGAAAGTAAATTTGCGTTAACTGCATAAGTAAATGTATCCTTTGTTTTTATCTCTTTCTTGTCATTGATGATTAATTTATCATATTGCAAAGAGATTCTTATAAGATGGGTATACGTGCCGTCGTTTTCAGTAGGCTCAAACTGCTTTATCCAAACATGAATTCCTTCTGGTTTTAGCTCTCCCCAACTTATTGAGTCTGCATGATATTTATTATGATAATAACTGTCTAAGCTATGACGCATCCATACCCGCATTGTGTCATATATAAACATCTTTGTAGCTTGGTCCTTCACTTCATATTTCTCTCCTCCCACTGCTGTAGCTTTAGCAGCCGAAGTATTACCAGCAGTTAAGAACAATACCATGACTAACATTAGCAGTACTTTATTCACCGCAACCACTCCCATATTTTAATATGAATAGGGTTGCCTAAATGATATTTTTTATTGTACTAGCAATAGAAGTTAAATTTGTACTAGGGTGTTCATTCTCCTTTAACTTATTAGAGAACAAAAAAGGGCTGCTTTTAAAAGACTCATATTACGCAATTTTCGCGCCCGATTGCGGAGGATTGAGGATTATTAAAAATGGTAATTTAAGTGGCTTATATGCTTATGCAAAGCAGTATAGATATTTCTTTTTTTAAACAGAATTTGTATTTTTAACTAATTCGAATTTCTCTAAATCAATAATAAATTTACCATTCATTAAGATATCTAGTCCTATGAGACCGTTAATACCCCAATCATCTAAATTTCCAAAGTCAAGCTTAATATCGGATATTTCGTGTGAACCTAGCTTAATAAAATTAACTAGTTTTCGAAATGAATATTCTTCACCGCCAATTCCGTATGCACTAACTAGAGGGTCTCCATTTTCAAAGTAGATACCCAATTCCTCTACGATGTCGGATGAGATTAAAGTATGTGCTGCACCTGTATCAATAACAAGCTTATCTATTACTTTTGTTTTCCCTCTATATGAAATCGTCATTTCAACTTCGAGTAAACGATTCACTAATTCTAACTTCATAATCGTATACCTCTTAATCCAGTAGGATTTCTTACTTCAATAACAATCTTTTCTGAACCTGTATGATAAACAATGGTATTACCTTTTGATTTTAGTAATTCTTTTGTAGCTAATTTAGAATCTTCAATTAAATCAATTAATGCAACGTCCGTCACAATCTTTTTATCACCTTCTAGGTGAAAATCAAGGATAGCAAGTTTTACATATTGATTCGGGTATTGATCACGAACTTCTTCCCATTTCATTGTTTATCACTCCTTGTATCATTCCTTATAATTACATTAACACATTCAAGATACAACTGTAATAATTCCTTCCAATACTTACTTCCTTCTCATTACCACCACAAATTTATTGTTTTTTGTGTTCATATTCCATATTTATTAATAAGCAATAACATTTTGCTAATTAAAAATAAGCACATTCCCTGAGAAATGCGCCCGATTGCTGCTTTTTTAAAAAAGATATTTTCAGTAAATCCCTTTTAATCTATCTAGGAGATTGAACATTATTTAATCTCCTATTTAAATGAAACTCCTTTTTCAAAATAATGGATAATATCTACTATAAAGTCCGTGTGGTCTCCCCATCAATTAACTTAAAATGAACATTAGACGACCCACCACTTTCTATATGATCTTGAACATTTGATAAATTTAGTAATTCCCTCAAATGAATTGACTTTTTTTGATTGGCACCTATTGTAATAATATAAGGACCTGCTGTATTCATAAGAGATTCCATTCGTAATTGATCTTCTAAGAAAATAGAATCTAAAAATTCTAATTCAAAGGTCACTGCTTTATTGCTACGATTATGCAATATAAAATCGCATTCCCCATTCAATTGGTTTTTGCTCACATTCTCAAAATTGCAATTACCATTTCCATCATATGAAATTGCTTTAATTCCATTTGCTAACGTTTCCTGATACATCGTAATTAAGACATTGGGTAAGATTGCATATACTATTACAGCTATTACTATTGTTCGAATTTGATATTTCTTCATGCCAATGCCAAGTAAAATCATGGCGATGATAAACATAACAGAACCTATTAGTCCAAGCAAAATATATCCATCTTGATTATGGATTGGAAACGACATGAATGTAGAACGAGCATCTAACATTACATTGTTAGGAAAGGGGAAATATAAATACATACAAACCCCTAAAATTATAACTGCACTAATGAGTGCCACTTTATTTCTTATCATCTTACCCCTCCTCTCTTTATCGTATTTTGTTGCCCTTTATTAACTAGCATTTTCTTTCATTATATTTTCTTTAACAAACCTGACAGTTTAGGTGCAAACATTTACAATATACTCTATATTATAACAAAAATATCCAGTTCGCTTTTTTTGTGTTATTCAAGAATCTGACCCAAAACGTAAAAGGACGCTTATCCTTGCTATAGATAAGCGCCCGATGATTGAATAAGCTCTTTCTGCTATTTATTAGCATTCTATAACAGGCTATATAGTTGCTTATTGTAGAGGTTATTGAATCTTAAAATAAGATAATTAGAAAACTATACATTAGATACACAGGTACTACTAGTACAAACAAATGGAGATATCACCATCGGAACTAATGCCTCCACCAAATGGATTTGGTACACAGCGCTATTCAACGAGTGCGATTGTAAAAAAAAATCGATTCCCTGTACGATAAGGAATCGATTTTTTTAGGTTGGAAATATGCTTAGCGTACAAAATGTCCGAAATGTTGGTGGTACCCCATATAGCTTATCTCCCTTTAAGTGATGGTTATGACATAGCATTTTTTACAATGTTGCGGTAGTAACCTATGGTAAACAGAGCGAATACAAAATAGATAACCGTGTAAATCGCCATGGCGATAGATGCTGGAAACGTGGGGTCCGACCGGATCATAAATGAAGCAGCTTTGATAGCAAAGATCGAATGAAGCATACCGATCGATAGAGGGAGAAGGAACACGATTGCCTGCTTTCGTATAATGCCTTTCATGATCATATTCACGTCAAATCCGAGCTGTCGCAACGTCTTAAAGCTTTGCTTTTCCTGCTCGGCTTCAGTCATTTGCTTGAAGTACAAGATGCTTCCGGTTGAGATCAAAAAGACAAGTCCAAGGAAAGCTGCGATGAAAATGAGCAAGCCTGTCAGTTCCAGCACTTTTTTGTACTGCGCATAGAAATCATACTTTAATTGTTCGTCATTGTCGTATTTTGTGTATATAGATGAAGCTATCGCAAGCTCTTCCTTGTCCGGAACTTGATACGTATCAAAGCGAATTTTTTTATAATCAGGTCTACCGGCCATTTGTTCTGCGATTTTGTCCATCGTCGCTTCTGACACTAGCAGCTGACTGCCGGGAGCATTTAAATTCATGATGTTCCTTTCCATTAATGTGCTCAATGTATACATAACGATCTGTCCATGCTGCTCCAACTGTATTTCGGTTGGATATCGCTTCGACTGCTCATCTAAGTCCCCGGCAAGTGAGGCCCCCGCATCGTACAAAATGGCTTCACCATCTGGCGGCATGTTGAGGTCTGCGCCTGTTCGTTTAAGCTGTTCGGCTGGAAGCCATAACAAACTTTCTTTAAACTTATAGGATTCGTCATTGGGATCAAGGATGACGCCCTTCGTCAGAACCGCTTCAACGTCGTGGTGTTTCACATCGATGCCTTCATTCTCCAGCTCGCTCTGGAACGACAGCGCCTCCTGCTGCTCGTTTTCAAACATAAAATCATATGGGAGATCGCGGCGAGTCTCTTGCTCTACCGAGTAATAGAAGGAGTAAGCCATGGAAATCATCGTGATCGTCATCGCTGATAACAACGTAATCAAAGTAAGTGAGTTGGCATTTGCTTTCGTATGGTGCAACAGCGGAGCTATCGACAGACTGTTTGTTAAGCCTAGGTGTCCATCTTTACGTTTGCGGAACCAGTAAAAGCACCATCTGATCGTAACGTGAAACAATAAGTAAGTCCCTGTAACGATAGATCCGAGCATCAATAGTGCGTTGGGGAATAACTCTTTATCGACATGACCCGATAATTCATAGCCAAATCCAATCAGCGCGAGACCGAGCAAGGCGAAAATAGCAGATGCCACCGCTTTGGGCGGCATAGTGAGGTCATGCCGCTTGTCAGCTTGAAACAGATTCAGAAGGGTGCTGCGATAAACCGTCAGCATCATCTGAATGGAAGTGATGACGATGATGAGAAGATAGACCATCGCTGTTTTAAAAGCCGCTGTTACGGAAAAGCTGATGCCGACAATCCCTTCTAAGCCGAGCAGATTCAGCAAAATCAGGACGAACAGCCTTGAAACCAACGCGCCGCAAATGATCGCAGCAAGTAATGCACCTAAGCCAAGCAGTATATTCTCGATTATTAGATATCGGGCTACCCAGCCTTTGGAAAGACCAATCAGCTGATATAGTCCGATTTCTCGACTGCGCCGACGCAGGAAAATGCCGTTGGCCGAGACGGTAAAGATCCCAACGATCACAATCAGCATGACTCCCGCAATTTGAAAGAAGACAACGCTCGTATTTGTCATATTCTGAACAGCCTGATCGTGCTGTAGGGATGTGAAGACAAAATACAGGCTCATACTAAAGATCAGTGCAAAGAAGTACAAATAATAATGCTTCACATTTTTTCGCATGCTGCGAAGCACTAATTCAAAAACTGTCAACATGGTCGCCCCCCAGTACAGATTGCACGTCCATAATCTCATTAAAGAAGGCATGTCTTGATTTATCGCCGCGATACAGCTCGGAATAAATCTTCCCGTCTTTTAAAAACACAACACGGCTGCAGAAGCTTGAGGCTACCGGATCATGGGTCACCATGACAATGGTGACGCCTCGCTCCTGATTCACCTTCTCCATCACGTCCAGTAACGAGGAAGCGGATTTTGAATCCAGTGCACCGGTTGGTTCGTCCGCAAACACGATCGACGGCTGGTGTATCAAGGCGCGCCCAGCAGCTGTCCGTTGTTTTTGTCCTCCTGATATTTCATGCGGATATTTGTGTGACTGTGCTTTAATGTCCAGCATATCTGCGATGGCTGTGAACTCGCTTTCTGCCTTCCGCTTGCTTATTTTGCTAAGGGAGATGGGCAGCAGGATATTTTCCTTCACTGTCAACGTATCCAGTAGATTGTAATCCTGGAAGATGAATCCCAGCTTATTGCGCCGAAAGGCGGAAAGCTCGGCATTGCTCAGCTTGGAGATATCTGCGTCTTCGATTAAAACCGTTCCGTCCGTAGCATGATCAATCGTGGCTAAGATGTTAAGCAATGTCGTCTTGCCTGAACCGGAAGGGCCCATAATGCCGACAAATTCACTGCGGGTGACGCGTAAATCTATTCCTTTTAATACATGCTGTGTATTTCCTTTGGTGCCAAATGTTTTGTGGACATTTCGTGCTTGTAAAACGGTTTCTCCTACATTCAACTGATTCATAACGTACCTCCAAATCATAATTGTTGCTCGATGATAGCTTTATTTTACGGTTGGATTTTCCGCTTGTCGTACGTTTTACATGACAATCAGGCAAGACAATGTGACAATATTGTCAGGTTCATTATTTCACACCAAAAAACAGCCGGGAGCAATCCTGACTGCTTCATCGCTGATATTACTCGCCCGCCCCTCTTCGGACAGCTTCGAATGCGTTGGGATTGACAAAAATCATTCGCATCACCGTACCCTTCGTTTGACCGGGTTGCACTTTGAGTGTAATTCCTAATTTATCTGCAACGGTTTTCGCAAGATAGAGCCCCAGTCCGGTCGCTGTGTTTTGAATCCTACCGTTTTCGCCCGTAAAACCTTTGTCAAAGATACGCGGCAATTCGTGCGGCTGTATTCCCGGTCCTTCATCGATGACATCCAAAAAGACTTGGCCTGTCTCCGTTACATCCGTCACGATCATAAGTGCCGTATTCGCTGGATTATATTTCACGGCATTCGTCAACAGTTGCCGAAGGATGAAGCGGCACCATTTTTGGTCTGTAATGGCCTTTACATCCGTTCCTTCGATACTTACCGCCAGATTTTTTTCCATACACCATGGTGCCAATTCCCGCACTTCTTCTGCGGCAAGTCGCTGGATGGACGCCATTTCTAGAACATAGTCTGATTCGAGCGCGGGCAGACGTGTCATATGCAGTTGCCGATCGACCAACAAATACACCCGTAACCATTCCGCTGCAATTTTACGTATTTCGGGATCACTTGGCAGGGCTTCCAGGATTAGTTTCATGACGGTGAGAGGAGTCTTCACCTCATGGATCCATGAAGCCGTAAATTCATTCTCAATCAGTTGATTTTCTTTATAGTCAGAAAGCTTTCGTTTGAACTGAAGGGAGGACTTCCGTAAGATGTCGTTGGTCATCTGATCTAGGCCGTCCCCAGGTTCAGGAAGTGTCTCGACCCAGTCAAATGCCATGTCTTCCTGAAGAGCTGCCAACGCGGCAGCATATCTTGTCTCTCTTTTGAAGCGCCATAAAAAGAACAGGAGAAAGGACAGAATAAATGAGGCGTTAAAATAAAGGAGAGAATTAGATGTGACCTGGATGCCTTGATCAAGCAGGATCAGAGCATTGGCTAAGCCGAGCAAGCCGGCAAACAGTAAAATCCAGCTTTTCCTTGCATCAACGTAACGAATAAACATGGCACGGTTCCCTCTTTCAGTAAAAGTTCATAATTTCTATAAAGTGATGGCCATATAACCCAGCCCCTTTTTTGTCACAATAGCGTCTGCCAAATTAATTGACTCCAGCTTCTGCCGTAAACGGGTTATATTCGCCGTGAGGGTATTGTCGTTCACGAACTGCTCGTCCTCCCACAGCTTTCGTATCAAGTCATGGCGCGAGATAATGACATTGTTCGATCTCACGAGCGTGATCAGTATAAAAAATTCATTTTTTGTTAAATCCACTTCTTTCCCAGCGTTTCGAATTACACCCCGATTCAAATCAATCAAGGCGCCGTTCCATTCAAGAATATTCGATTGTTCTTCTCCATAGGCATATGTCCTCCGGAGTACCGCTTGAATTTTGGCATAAAGCACGTCTGTATGAAACGGCTTCTGGATGAAGTCATCCGCCCCCATATTAAGCGCCATGACTATATCCATTGGGTGATCGCGGGAGGAAAGGAAAACAATGGGTACTTTGGATATTGCGCGAATCTCGCGACACCAATGAAAACCGTCAAATTTCGGGAGTGTGACATCCATGATGACGAGCTGAGGCTGTTGTTCAAGAAATGAACGCATCACACCTTCAAAATCATCTGGTCTCGTTACCCGGAACGACCAAGCCTCTAGACCTTTCTTCAAAGCAGCAAACAAAGCATCATCATCTTCAACAACAAATATGTTTATCTCCATCGAGCTAGCCTCCTAGTGTCGCAAATTTGACTGTTCTAAATAAAATAATTTGAAATAACAAAGAATTACTACACATTAATATATCACAAACAGATTAATGATTCCCCTATGGTGGAGGCGGAACGATTCGAGGATTGAAGGGCCACTTCGAATGCGTCAGCGTGAAGGAATAGGACTTGCCAAAAAAGAGGGGAAATATCAGGGGCGGGTAAAAAATATCATTCAAAACATGAAGGCACTAACTATGCAGTGGAACTTTACATAGAGAGATGACTGTTAAAAAAATTTGTAAAAATCATAAATGTGTCAAGATCGGCTTTGTACAGAAAATTGGCAGAAAGGAAGTAAAGAAGTTAACCGTATTAAAAAGTAAATATTCCCCAACAAAAGGAGCAGCACTACTTCATCAGAAATGAGCATTAAATGAAAAAGACGCATTTCTTAGCGAAACGCGCCCGGTTGTGGAATAAGCCACATATCAGTTAAAATAATAAGCACCTCACTAAGAGGTGCTTAACCTAACAGATTGCACTGAGATATAGATCAAGAGAGTCTTCAACTTCTCGTTTTACTAGCGATATAAAGTCATGATAATCCTCTGTGATATGTGCTTTATCGAGAGCTTCATAATATTCTAAACGATTCTCTACTTTAATAATCACTGGCGGAAAACCATCTTTCATTAGTTCCAGATTAAGTAGAAGTCTTGAGGTTCGTCCATTTCCATCAATAAATGGGTGTATGCCAACAAAAATTGCATGTAGAACTGCACCTCGCTCAACAGGGTGAAGATGAATCCCTTCATGATGATACCAATTCATAAGATGTTCCATTTTCTCTTTTATGAGGAAGTATGTCGGAGGTACGTGCTTAGCACCAGCAATAAAAACTTGTTGATTCCGATATACTCCAGCATTTTCATCATCTATTCCTTTTAAAACTAAACGATGAATGTTTTTTATTTGCCATTCAGAAAAAGGCTCCTTCTTCTGAACTATTTCCTCAACATATCCAATGGCATCTCGATGGTTAATGACTTCTAAGTGCTCTCTTAGCGTTTTCCCTCCAACTGTTATTCCTTCCAATACAACTTTTGTCTCGTTTATTGTTAATGTATTTCCCTCTATTGCATTGGAATTGTAGGTCCATTCTAGAAATAACTTCTCTCGTAAGCTTTTTAACGTATAGGCCGGTAAGGGACGCAAAGCATCTAATTTTGCCTTCTTTTTATTAATAGTTTCAAACACGATGGTTCATTTCACCTCACTTTTATCAACTGTCAAATTCTTAATATCATTGTACCGTATTGTGGAAAAATCAAACAGATTATTACTTATTTTATTTCATTTCTAAAAAGTTTTAACTTAATAGCCCATAATTGTACAGTTTTTGCGCCCGTTTGTGGAAGATTGAAATGTAAAATAGATGCAAAGCTCCTGTTAATTTGGAAAACCCTATTACATCAACGGAAGCACCATTTACGAATACCCTCTTAATTGTAATAAACACAATATGAATTTAATTAGGTCTTTCCATTTCACTCATGAACAACCACGAACTAAGCACCAATACAATAATAATTACGTAAAATAGTACGGTTTTCAACTGCGGTTTACTCCCACTTTTCAAAACTTGAACGCCCAAAGGAGGAAGTGCTATGCAGAGCCCGGTTAATGAAATTATCGTTGTCATATTTGTTCCTTTTAGTACCCCTAATGCTAAGACAAACATCATTCCTAAAGCAAGTGACCGAAACCACCCAAAAACCTTAGACAGATATGCTCCTATAGCTAATACAATCCAGCCAAAAAGGATAGAAAAATTTAATGAACATACCGTAAAACTCGCCAACAAAATTTGCAGCGACTTCAACCTTTTCACTCTCTACAATTTGAAAAGCGAAGTGATCTACTCCCGAGTGGAACGCCCTTGCAAATAAACCAACGATTACTAATAAGCCACCCCAAAGACCTAGACGTGGCATTTTTCTGCTAATTAACTGTACAAGGATTAAAATAGCTGGAAATAATAAAATCATTCCAATTAAAAATAGACTATAGGATGTGAGCATTAAGGTTGGATGTGTATCATAAGCTGCTAGCTGATCAGGGAAAAAGAAATTAAATTGTATTCTAAGCAGTGCGGAAATAACTAATAAGACAGGAGCTATTATTAAAGAAAGGCCTCCTAACCATCTTCCTAGGAAAGATTCTATACTACTTTGTGATATACTTCTTTCATTGAACATAATATTTTCTCCTCCTAGCACAATACTTTGTTAATGGATAGAATAAGGATGATTCAAAGCCCGTTTTAAGTTATTGGCTTTTGTTGCATAGTGTTTCTAAATGATAACGGATTACTTCAGTCAATTTTTCTGGACAGTATACATCAGGTCTTAACAGAGCCTGAATGGACAATCCTTCAATTAATGCCGACAACCTATATTTTTCTAATTTTACATTTATAGAATTGGAAATAATCCCATGTGAAATTAATATTTCAATCATTGAATTCGCTAATTCAAAAGTACCGTTCGTCATTTCATCTTTTTTCTCAATTAAAGTTTCACTCGTCAATGAACGTAGTGCAAAGATCCACCAAACACTCGTTTCAATTTTCTTTTCCTCGTTAATAGGTACTAGTTCTAATAAAACTTCCTCTACTGCCAGCAATGGGTCTTCTGACCAATCTTTATTTAGAGAACGTTTTTTTCCTTCTTCTAAATAATAATTCATGATAAATAATAGCATTTCATCCTGTGTGGAAAAATAATGTCTTAAGGCACCTGTGGACATCCCTGCTTCAACTGCAACTCTTCGTATAGAAGCTTTCTCGAATCCCTCTTTCCTAATAATTTTCCAAGCAGCCTCAGCTATTAACTTTCTCTTTTCCTCATGATTCACAATCTTTGGCATATTAAATCCACTTCCCCTTTTTAATACAATGTGTTATTATTCTTTTTAATACAGTGTATTATTATAATTATATCACATTCCGACAATGAGAAAAAATCGTTAATGAGGTGTTATTATGAAAGAAATAATCAGTGGTCTTAGTTTATTGTTCCTTATCCAAGGAGTAGGAGGGTTAATTAACCATCTTACAAATGGGAGTAAAAGCTGGTTTTTAGTTAATTATTTTGATGCTTTTCAAGGAGTGGAAATCGTTATAAACATTTTATTTATTATTATTGGCGGAATCATAGGTTTATCCTCTCGTAATATAGTCTCTAGTAAAACCAATAATTAAACCATATCAAAATTTATTTTCCTCAGTCCTATTACTTTTCTTGCATTGTGAAATATTGTACAAAACCATTCCCCAAAACGTAAAATGAGCGCTTATCCTTGCTTTGGATACGCGCCCGTTTCTGGAATATTGTACAAAACGAAAAAATAAATATACTAACCCAGTTTTTCCACTCCATTTACTTCAGCAAATGTACCTCTGGGTATTCGATAAAATATTTTTTGCTTTTAGGACAGATTGGAGGAAGAATGGACTGCTGAAATTAACAGCCCTAGTTGTTGCATTTTCGCGCCATTTACTTTATTAGGCTAAAATTCAAGCATTGTTCCTAAATGAGCACTATTCTTCATCTTGAATAAAAACTTCTAACTCATCTACATTTTGTCCATCTACCTGGTGTGCAACTCCGTATAGTTCCCCTTTACCGTCTTTGTTAATCGCAATATCAAGGTCATAAAACAACTGTTTTAAAAAGTCACTTGCTTTGACGAGTCTTTCGCTTGGTGCTTTCCATTCGGCGTTTGCTTCACGTTTATCAGACCGATTCGGATCAATGTGCTCAGTACGTTTATCGTGTTCTTCTTGAATAATGCTGGAAAGTTGTTCAATATTGGCAAAATCCTTTTCTATCGAAATCCCCTTGACTTTTATTATTGCAAGATCTGATGGTATGGTAATGGCTTCGAGATAATAATGATAGTACTTATCAAATCCAGCTTGAATTAATTTCGAATCTTGGACAGGCTCTTCGTTAAATATAAGATTTTCAGAAGCAATCCAATCTTTTGCATTAGTAGGATAATCTGATTTTTCACCTTCAGGAATTTTAAGTTTAGTAATGTCCTTCCACGCTTTTTCATCCACAACCTTTTCATTATTAGTTGTTTTGTTACTTGATGTTAAGGTTTTCTCTTGTTCATTGTCATCTTTAATTAAATTGCATCCTGTTGCAAATCCTCCAAAAATGACAATTATGGCGATTATGAAAAGTATTTTTTTCATGTTAACGAAACCACCTTTATAAATTTTTCCAATTTAATCGTAACATAAAAAGGCAAACACGCCTTAAAGAGTATTTTAGAATTTGTGGAGATTTGACGTATGACTATTTCATTATTATTAGGTTCTCCAAACTAATAGATTCAACGAGATTTCTGTCTTCATTCCGCCATCTTCTTGTTGATTTATTGATAAATTTTTCTTTAACTAGGGAAGATACTACAAAAAATTGTTATTTCACCTTCTGACCAAACATGAAATGGCGCAATCATCTCTCGATAATTGCGCCCGATTGCTGAATATCTAAAATATTAACTCTATACTTACTCCACCGTTAGCTAAAATACCATTTAGTTACAATATTCTTTTAGTCAGTTTATTATTAATCCTAATATAATGGGTAATGTCAGCATAAAAATTGAACAACTCAATAAATTAATTGTTGCAGCTTTGGATAGCCTTTTACGTCCTTTCCCCTTATACCAACCTGAAAATTGGAACTTATTCCTATACAATACAAAGAGTGAAACATAGATTCCAAGTGCTCCAATCCACTGATACCTCTCAGTAACATCGTTTATTGTATAGATATTTTCTATTGCTAACCCTGCAAGTCCACCTAGAAGCAGAAATATAAAAACAATACGTATTAGCTCTAAAATTACTCTCATTGTCTCCCCCCAAACTGCTCTTCAACATAAAATCATATGATGGTCTTCTACTGACAGTCCAAGTTGTTGCATTTTCGTGCCTGATTTTGGAATTTCCATCATTATTTATTAATGGTTTTCTAAAGGAGGATACTTCATTCCCTCATCAATACCTGCAGTACCATTAATAAATACAAGCAATACAACTCCATTTTCTTTTCTCCAAAAATAAGAATATACAAGGCCTGGATCATCTTTTAATACAATGTCTATCTCATACCCACCCTGTTTATAATCCTTCATTATGTTTTTGCCAACAATATTATCTTTGGAAATCCCTTGTTTATCCATGTATTGTTGAACAGCCTTATCAGCCATGCTTCTTTGAACAGGATAGCAATTAATAAGGAAACCAATAATTACCAAAGAGATTATTGAAACTAGGATAATAATTTTCTTAGACATAATATAGCCCCCCCAATGTTACCTATTATCATATGAGTTAGCACAATTTTTTTTTTGGTGTTTTGTCGTTATATCGAGAATAGTTCCATCTTCTAATACTGGCAACGGATCTACCTCACAGAACTGTTTTACCTTTTTCCCATTTTTCGTTACGCCATAATAGTAGATAGAGTAATTTTACACCTTTCATTCATTTTTGTTTATTTAATTTATGAAAATTTTGGTAAAAACACACCTTTTCACCTTACTTGATAATTTCACCAAAATAGAAAGAGCACAATTCTTTAGAATTGTGCCCTTTCTTCAGTAAATAAGGTTGATAATTTTTTCATTCGCCTCATTAAATAAATTTATTTCATTGATCTTGCGATTTCCAACATTTTTCCTTTTGGAATAATTGAACTACTCATTTCTATGTGAGTACCATCTTCAACCCAATTAAGTATGCCTCCGGTAATGGTGTCTCCATATTTATCTATTTCATCACTATCTGCCCATCTTGAAAAATAGCCCCTGTTACCATTAACGTCAACCTTCTGAGCATTAGGAAAATCTCCATCTGATATTTGAGAACCCTTTCTTAAATGAATAGCAACCATCAATTTCCTATCTTTGTTATCCATATAATGCAGCATTACCCAAGGATCTAATTTGGTATCTAATGTCCAATCATCAGGAATTTTTTGTGGAGTCAAAACGGTAAAATCAACACTTTTCTTTATTTCTGGAATCGTAATGCTGTTGTGATTATACTTAATTTCTTTAGCTGAAATGATTATAGGGTTACTAACCAGAAGAAGTAGTACAATGATAAATCTAATATGATAACCCACTTTAGTCCCTCAATTCTAACGGAATTTTGATAGTAGTTTCTCCAAAAAGCACACCCTTATTTAACAATACGAAACTTAATTTCAAAATGAGCAGCACTACTTCATAAGAAATGAGCATTGAATGAAAATAGACGCATTTCTTAGCGAAACGCGCCCTTTAATGGAATAAAGACTTATCAATTTGCTTTTTTCGACTGAATATGGAAATGCGACCACCATATTTGGCAATCGTCCTGTTATGTATTATCTATTTGGTGTAAAATCACTATTTCCTTTTTCTTTTCCAAATCTTGTTGACCTACCCATTCAATGATGAAATAGACTTTCTCGATGTCTTTTAAAGTTGCTGGTTCTCCATATTTGTTTACCAATTTTGGCGAGGAATAATAGGGGGTTGTATGCTTGGCAATATTAAGTTCCCCTTCGGTGACAATTAAATCCTCTCCAAAATTCTTTGGCTTTTCAGGTGTCAGTTCAAATTCATATAACATATGATTTTCGAATAATTCTTCATCAAAATCTATATATGCTTTCACTTTAAAATAGTTTGCTAGATACTTGGTTTGTTCTTTCATAATAATTGGGACAGAGTGAGCCTGAAATTCCCATACGGTGGCTTCAATTTTATAATCAGTAATTTTCCATGTTTTGCTTTCACCGCCATAAACAAGACTTTTTGGCTCGGTTGGAATACCAAGTTTTTCGTTTAGTTGATTTTGTGCCCTATGAATAAGTTCGTATAATCGAGTGCGTTCCATATCTTTTTCTGTATCAAAGATTCCAATATCATAAATATGATATACCGCCTGTCTTGCATAATTAATTTCCTCTTGGCTGAGACTGTCTTTTATAGTTTTAAAAGCCTTCGGGTCATCTGTAAGTTCAAACAATGAATTGACCTCTTTTGACGCTTCATTGAGAGTAATTCCCCAATCTAGTTTTGAAAAGCCGATTGTCAATAAATATAGAAACAGTAGGATCGTTTTAGTCTTTAATGATATACTGAATTTCTTTTGTGCTTTCATTTTACTGGTCGATAAATGAACTGTATATCTTCTTAGTATATGACCAAGTTCTTCTTGGTCCGCTTCAGATAAAGAGGAATAGTTCTTTTTTATAATAAATGCTTTAATATCGGTTATATAAACGTAATAACGAAGGTCATCTTCACTAACTCTCACTATATTTTTCCATTTATATGTTTTCGTTGCATTTGACTGCTCTATTGTGATACCGGAATCATCTATAAACAATTTGCGCTCTCCAAAATAAGAAGACCACTCTAATTTTTTTATCATGATTTTTTCAGCAAGATAATTGGTTACTTGTTTAAGTAGGGGGAAGACAATAAAGAATATGATGCATGAATGAAAGACTAGAAAAAACCATTTGGAATACGTTGGAAATAATTCATCAAAGTAGACATCTGGAATAGTTCTAATTTTAAAGAAAAAGTATAGAAAAAAAGCTGCGGTAAAAACCCAAGGCATAAGCAAATTTATTATGTATATTCTAATGGAAGTCTTTTCAGCATCTCGACGGAAAGCTAGAGCATCGTCTGGTTCAATCCTATATTGAGCAATCATATTAAATTTACTCCCCATGTAATGAAGTATTATTTTTCAAAATAACAAAAAACTTAATACTGAATAGTTTCTGTTCGTTAAATAACAGTCTGTATTTCCCATTTTCACTAATAAATGAATTTAGTCTAACATCTAATTAGATTGATCAAATATTCTTAAACATTTGCTGAGACCAACCATCTTCACCAATAATCCAATATGCTTCTAAGAAGAAAAACTATACCATTATGAAGTCAAAGGTGACAGCAAATAAGATTAACCCAACACCAAAAAAAAATGAACCTTTTTTTCATTCCTTTGATCTTTCTAAAACAAAAAGAATGATACCGATTAAACCTATAAACATAGCACTTCTTATGAAATTAGACGCGTTACTTGAAAGAGATTAGGGAATTTTTGTAACATGCCTGATGCAAATCCCATAACAACCAATAAAAGTGGAATTCTTAATTTCCAATAAAACATTTTCTCACCAAACTTCTTTTTTTCTTAATTTTACCATTTACCTTTTGAACTTGGTTAAATTTTTCTTTTAACCTTTCTTTCACAAACCTGCCCTATACCTGGCTAATGGCGAAGAAAAATGGACTGCTCAAAAAACAGTCCAAGTTGTTGAATTTTCGCGCCCAATCGCGGAATTTACTACTTTATATTTTTATAGTGATACTCCTTCATTAAACTCCAGATCAAGATCTAATAAGATCTTGTCAGCCTGATGAAGCTTGTTAATGTCTTGCTCCGAAATAGCTTGCTGAATTAGCTGATTAGACTGATTTAGTCTATCTTTAATTAATTGTGCAGCATTTCGTTCCTCAGCAAGTTCAATAACTCCGTTCATATATATTTCGATATTTTCAATTCCTTTTATTTCCGAAAAACTTGAAGCGTGTTCAAGTGAATCATTCAGGATCATAGAAGTATTATGGATTCCATCTGAAATCGTTCCATTGTCTTTAAGATTTTCATCTAGTGCTGTGAAAACAACCACTTTATTGTTCTTAACGTTGTTAGATTCAAGTGCTTCGCTATTCTTTCCACCGGTTCCAAACCAAGCAGTCGCAATGACCACAGAAGCAAAACCAGTTACAAGTACTTTTTTCATTTTACATACCTCCGCATCATCATGGTAATAAATACTAATTAATATTTCAAGAGAAAGCTGGAAGTATTTTAGCTTTCACTACATAAAGTAGCACACTTCACAAGCAGTCGTCCTTTTTCCTTAATCATCCGTTGCTGATACTACAGTAGCAAATGGAAGTATTAATAAAAAGCATATACCAGAAAGCCATATCTCAATCCCCCTAAACCTTTATATAAGGATCTCTTTCTCATTAGCAGGTGTTGTTTTGTTAAATCATCCATATTGAAAATAAGCGCTGATCCCTACAGGATAGCGCCCGATTGTGGGAAATCTTAATATAAAAGAAAGAATATTTCTTTATTGTGCTAATACTTCCTTGATATTTTTGACGTTATGTTCTGTTAATGCATTTATTGAAAATTTTTTGTCCTTAAAGGGTTTGTTATATCAAATGGAGAAATACTTACTAATCTGTATATATCTTTAGGTGGGATTATTATGAAACAAGATTATAACACAAAAAAAATTCAGTCGAATTATAGAAAGCAACAACAAGATAAAGATTCGAAAAAAAATACTAAGGAGATAATTTTCACTGCTCTTATCCTTATCTTAATACTGCTTTTATTTCTTCTTTTAGACTATGATCCAGATCCGAATAAAGATGTTATCATTAAAGAGGTAGATATTAGTGAGGTAGAATTTAACGATAACTAGTGTCCATTAATCCCGATTAGTAGACATTTTTTGTTAATTCTTGTAATTTTTTTAATAGACTTGTACAAGTCCCATTGTGTTAAATAAGTTACCCCTGTTTTATGATCAGAAAAAAATGCCTTGCATCCAGTTGAAGCAAAGCACCCGTTTACGGAAGACAAAGGTGCTCATACTTATTTGTTTCTAGCCCCCTAGTGTTACTAAATCAACCTTCTTCTATATAAAGTAATTTTCCATCAGAAGAGTAAGCAGAAATCGTATTTACTGAATCATAACCCTTATCTGGCTCAGATAAAAGATACCAAAACCTTCTCCCATTATTTTCTACAATATTTGCCTCTCCATTCATATTGTCATATTCAACAATAATTTTATCAATCTCTGGGTCAATTATTTCGCCTAAAAAAACCGTTGAATAATAACTTTCTTTATTTAGAGAGATTTCCCCTTTATGCCAGGATGACTGACTTAAAGTAAAAGATGAAATATCTTCTATATCATATTGAAAAGATGAGTAACCTTGATAAACCCATCCATTCTTACTTTTAGAAAAGTTCATAACCCCACACCCATTTGGAGATTGAAAAAGGGAGAACGCTTCTTGAGTGCCTATTTCCTCCGTATAAAAAATATTTGCTGATGGGATATCACTTTCTAAAGATGCTTGTTCTATTGTTTTTTGTTCTGTTTTTATTTCGTCATCTACGTTGCTACAACCTGAAATGATTAAAATAAGTACGAATAATATCGAAAATAAGAATTTCATCAATACACCCTTTCATTACACTATTACGACAAATCCTTAATACTAGTTTTCTGCTAAACAGTTCTTTAGTTGAAGTGTAATACTTCACAACCTTAACTATATCCTAACATATATATCCAATTTTCTTTAAAAGTGTTCTGCAATTATATGGCCCCAAAATGTAAAGGGCGCTTATCCTTGCTATGGATACGCGCCCTATAGCTGAAGAAACTCAATCAATTTTATTCCATTCTTCCGCCAAAACCCCATATACAACATGGTCTACATAGTGGTCATATAACCACTCAGCATGTCTAATACATCCTTCATTTACAAAGTTCAATCTCTCAGGAATACTTCTACTTTTCTTATTGCCAACAGCGGCCCTAATTTCAACTTTATTTAAACCCAATCCAACAAAAGCATAATCAGTTAATGCTTTTGCCACCAATGTCATTATCCCATTTCCTTGAAATTCTTCACCAAGCCAATAACCAATATATGCGGTCTTATTTGACCAATTAATGCTATTGTAGCCTGCAACACCAACAATCTCTCCTTTAAATAAAATAACTGAATTTAAGCTCTTATTTTCATCAAATCCTTTTAAACACCCTTTGATAAACCCAGTGGTATCTTCGAGTTTTGTAGTAATGTCTAACCAAGGCAACCATTCCCTTAAATGAGCCCTAGACTTATCTGTTAATTCAAATACCCTTTCGCTATCCTTTAATTCTATTAATTTTAAGGATAAGTCGTCGTTTATTTTATGTATGAACAATCTGACCCCTCCAATTCGTTTATTCCGTATCTTAACACACAAGTTTGAGGCTTTCAGTAATCAAAGTTACTCCACAATCTTGCCAAAAAGAAAAAGGACGCTTATCCTTGCTATGGATACGCGCCCGTTTGTTTAATAACTATATTTAAGTTTATTTTACCTTCTCAAAAAAGAAGCCTGGTCCATTTTCTTGCGACACAAATCCTGATAAAGCCGTTGAGTTCTCTACCATATTTTGTTCTTCTGCTGTTATAACTAAGGTTTGATCCCTATCTTCAATAGGATTATTTTCTCGCATTTCTTGTTCTTCTACTGTTACAACTCTTAGTTGGTCCCCATTATCAATATCTGCTTGTCCTATAAATACACTTTCTGATACTGGTTGTTCTTTTGCCAATATCTCTGTACTTTTCAAGTCTTTCATAAATCCAATTGATAGTGCGAGAACTCCTATAGCACCAAAGACAAACAATGACTTTCTTTTCATAATCAACCTCCTATACACTTTCCAAATTATTACATTACATAAAATATATTATCACAAATAAATAAAATAACCTTTTTTAGCAATATGGCACCAAAACGTAAAATGGGCGCTTGTCCTCAGCTATGGATACGCGCCCGATTGCTGAAGAGCGTTATTGATTCTATGTAAACCAATGACACATATGATAGACTAAGATTATCAGAATTTACCATTTGAAGAAAAACTAATTCAAATATATAAAAGGTTTGGTGGATATATTGGCAATATTGATAGGTGTATTGATTATTTTATTGGGAATCATTGCGCTCTATTCCTCCTTACTCAAAATGAACCAAAAGGATTATAAAGAAAAAGGTGTCATCCGAGTAAGAAGTAATATTGAGTTTGGATTAGGAATTTTTCTTGTTGCTTTTGGAACATTTATCTTAATTTAAAAAAGGACTTCATATTATCGAAGTCCTTTTATTATTAAATCCAAGAATAAATGTTTAACATAGCATTTGAAAAAACTAAATTATTAATCCACATGCTTTCTTAACAATCTGGTCCATAACAAAAATAAGCACATCCCTTATCTGAGAAATTGCGCCCGATAATTGAATAACTTAAAACATTTATTTATGTATTCTATTATCCCGGTTCTTTTTCCCAAGTGAAAACGCAGCAGCTAATAGAAAGACTGATGCTAATCCCACACCAATAATCATTGAATATTCGAGAATATTTTTAAGTGCCATACCGCCAGCAATAGATGCACTAAACAAAAATAAAAAGAACACTGTATAATTTTTCTTCATGATTTTTCACCATCCTTAAATATATATTACCATAAATATCCATTATTATTTTCAACCATATAATCCTTAACCAAAAAAGGACGCATCTCATGTGTGAGATTCGCGCCCTTTAATGTAATAACACATTAGTTTTTATTTAAGGGGTTCCGTTATGGGAGGGAAAACTAAATTTCTCTCGATAAAAAACTGCCCACTTAGCAGTTAAATTAACATTAGAAATAGCACAAGAAAAGCATCGGTTGTAATGACCGATGCTTTTTTATGGGTACTTATTATGGACTTACTGAGTTTGCTATCTCTACTAAAATTTCTGGCGTTACTTGGTCTGAAACAGTTTTATTAATGTTTAGAACATACTGCCAACCACTTTTTTCGAATACCAATAGATTAAATCCTCTTGCTATTTTGGTACTATAAATCGCTTTGCTTCCATCTTTTAGTTTTAAGGTTTGGTCAATATGTTCCTTCCTAATGGGTAAACCATATTTTACTGGTTTGACCCAAATCATATAGTGGTTTTTCGGTTTATTGATATGTCGGTATTCAATTTCAAATCCATCGTTTATGTCACCATCCAAATCACTAAGCCTTCCGAAACTGTGCGTAAATTCGATTGGAGGGATTTGTACTGGCAATGCAATATCCTTTTTAAAGTGGCCTTTACTTTCTTGTATTGCTGTATTAACTTCCTTAAAACCAATGTCAAAAAGCGATTTTTGGAATTCTTCGCTTGTGTAGTTAGCTTTAGCTGCATAAGAAATTGAGAAGGTAAAAACAATACACCAAAAGAAGATTTTAAATATCTTGATAATTACCACGTCCTTGATTTTATTCTGGTAAAACACTTAGACGTTATTGTCTGCAATTATTACCTTAAATATAAAATATCCTCAATTTTGAATATCTTATCCGTAATACCTAACCCTTGGGCAGGAGTCTGCTTTTGACCGTCAAGCCCTTTAAATGTTTCGCAATAATTATAAAATGTCACATCTCTTGCTTGAGAAATGCGCCCTTTAGTTTAATAAGATTTCCACACCAACTCATAATTTTCTGCTTTTTGCCCCCGACTTAATGATCACATTCACACCACCTGTTATTTCTCCACTATTGATGTGTTCTTTCATCTTCGATACATCAATATTCGTCTCAAATTTCACGCGTTTACTCTCTTTTCCTCTGAGCATTACGTTATAAGAGGTATTTTTATTCATTAGCGAAACCATTGGAATATCATTTTCAGACTGGTACGGTTCATAAAATTCAACGGTAAATTGGACATCATTTCTACTATTATTTTTTAGAGGTAGTTCGCACTTTCCATGTAATGTTGTCTCATTTTTCATTTGAAAACTACAATGACTTCCACTATCATCATAAGAAATCGAGTAAATACCAGTTGCAAAGGTTTTTTGATACAAACTCACTACGAATGAAGGGAGAAACATCGCTACGATTATAGTAATCACTACAAATCGGGCATGATATTTATTTAATGATATTACTAGAAAATATAGACTAAGAATCAGTAAAAGTAATGAAGTAATCCCCACATAATTGAGTCCGTTTAATGTTTTAATAGGTATGTTAAACAAATAAACTGTTGCACCATAAAGCGTTTTATGTGGGAAAGGTACATTTAATGTTATAGACGCTAAGAAAAATATAATGGCAAGATACAAAAATTTTTTATTTTTTATCAATATGGGCTAGCTCCCTTTATTCGAAGTGTATCGATATGCTAATTACAATAGATTTTGTCAGCTTTACTTAATTAAACATAGCACAAGTTTAACATCATTAATTTCATAATTAGTACATTTTAGGTAATTTCTTCATATTATGTTAAGTTGCATCGGTTTAAGTGCTAACTTTAACATAGATATACCATTTTCTTTTAAAAGGTTTGCTTCGCAATCTGGAAATTGAGTGCAGCTCCTTCTCAGAAAATGCGCCCTTACATACAAAAAAACGCAGATCTATGCTATGGAAATGCGCCCTTTTCATGAAGATAAAAGTCTTACCATATTGAAGAAAAGACCACGTTATGTAAATTAGAAATCACTGTAATATATGTTATGGTTATTGGAAAACTAAAAGAAAAACAACTGAGGTGTATAGGGATATGAAAAGACTAATAATATTATTTATGGTGGTATTAATTTCATTTACAGCTTATTTAACAAATGTTAGTGCAAAATTAACTGAGGAATTAATTATTAAAACCATTACTAATGACTTTATTGATACGCATAAAATCAATTTAGACGGTTTTAATTTATTACATATAAGAGAAATTGATTGGAATAAGAGAGATTTAACAGTTCAACAAAAGTCTTTATCTAAAATTTTTATGGATATCCATGACGAACAAATTATTGGTGATTTTGCTCCGTTGTTTTATATTAACGAAGAAAAGAAAAAGGGTTATGTATTTGAGAAAAAACTTAGTGGCAGCGATAAGTTATATGTTTTGACGTTTGATAATACTACACAAAAATGGAAAACAACAAACAGTATCGATAAGATGGGAAAAGACTTGGTTGAATTAGGACTATTAAAAGGTGCTGAATAATATGAGGGGAAGCCTAATGCGGCTTCCCTTTTACTACATCATCTTAAATGTTTATTAGATAAGTGAGACGTTCCTAACTATTTGAACTTTGTGCCCGTTAATCGAATATTCTTAGCCATTCGTTTGGTAACGTCTAATTTTCTTTTTATGAATAATTGTAATCCACAGTGATCGAACTTTTTAAGCCTATTTGAAAAATATTTCTAAATGGGTTACCTCTCAAAATATGTAACCATTAAAGCACTCCCCCTTCGAATTAACAGGATGGACGAAGAGGTAAACACGAATAATGGAAACGCGCATTTTATACAATAAAAGACACATTCCAAATTAATGAAATGTGTCTTTAGTGTCGTTCATATAAATGATGATCTGGGTGGGGATTGAACCCACGACCCCCACGCTGTCAACGTGGTGCTCTCCCGCTGAGCTACCAAATCGAATATAAAATTGTTAATTAAACAATATACATCTTATTATAGCTTTATTAGCAATAATGTCAACTTTTTCATATTAAGAATAAGAGCTTTCCCCCCTAAAAGATAAATGATTTGCACCTGAAAGGAGTGATTGACGATGAATTTCCCCCGCGGAACTGTTCAGGATTATACAATCCATAGCGATAAATTAGGTGAACCTATGGACTTGCTTATTTATTTACCACCTACTTTCTCCCCTCTTTATAAATACAATGTTTTGATTGCTCTGGATGGATTGGATTATTTTCAGCTAGGTGGTATTGTTAAGCTTGCCGATGAAATGCTCCATCAAAATGTAATCGAGCAATTAATTATTGTAGGAGTTCCTTATAAGAATGGCAGAGATCGTCATGAAAAGTATCATCCAGATGGTGAGCAGTCTCAAGCCTTTCTTCAATTTTTGGTTCAGGAACTTGTCCCATATTTAGATCGCACCTTTCCCACCTATCAAATTGGTATGGGCCGTGCTTTAATAGGTGATTCTCTGGCGGGTTATACTGCTTTCAAAGCTGCACTCACCTATCCGCATACATTTGGTAAGGTCGCACTTCAATCACCATATGCTCACATTAATTTATTTTCCACCATCGAGCAATTTTCACATCCTGCTCTGCTTGAAATTTACCACGTTGTCGGCACCGAAGAAATTTCAGTAAAAACCAACCACGGCAAAATTGAAAATTTTATTGAACAAAATCGTAAACTCGCTGCCATATTGGCTTCCAAAGGCTTCCAGTACCACTATCAAGAATTTAATGGCAGCCATACCTGGAAATACTGGCAACAAGATTTACGGCGCGCTTTACCTTCTTTATTTTCACCAAAAACATAAAGATTGGTCAGCCTGCCATAAATTGGTTTGTCATTGAACTTTTGGTATAATACACAACATAAACTAAAACATTGATTGTATTTTCATTAAAGAAGCTCAAATTGGCCATACAAACGAACAAGGAGAAGGAGGTAGTATAATGAAGTTTGGTGTTGCAATTTTTCCCTCTAAGAAACTGCAGGATCTCGCGAATTCCTATCGAAAAAGATATGACCCTCATTACGCCTTGATTCCACCACACATTACCTTAAAGGGACCGTTCGAAGCAGATGAGTACCAACTAAAAAATCTCTCCCAAAGGCTTCAGCAAATTGCAAGCCACACGGAGCCGTTTCCATTGAATGTGTTAAAAGTTAGTTCGTTTAAGCCTGTTAACAATGTGATTTATTTTAAAATCGATCCTTCAGATGATCTCATGAAACTGCACAAGACATTGCATATAAATATTATTGGTGATGCTCCAGAGTATAGCTTTGTACCTCATATTACGATTGGCCAAAACCTTTCGAACGATGAGCATTCTGATGTATACGGTCAGCTTCGTATGATGCAAATGGAGCATGAGGAAACTTGTGACCGCTTCCATTTACTATATCAGTTAGAGAATGGTTCCTGGACCGTCTATGAAACATTTCGCTTTGGAAAGGAATAACAATATGCAGATTAAAATCGTAGAAAATGACCGAGAATTACACGATGCCCATACTGTACGTAGACAGGTTTTTATTGAGGAACAAAACGTGCCTGTCGAAGAGGAAATTGATGAATATGAAGAAAGTGCGACCCATTTTGTCATGTATAATGAAGCTTTAGTGCCAGTTGGTGCTGGCCGTTTCCGTTTGCTTGATGGGATTGGCAAAGTGGAACGAATTTGTATATTAAAACAGGAGCGCGGTACGGGTGCCGGAAAGCTGATTATGGACCGGATTGAGCAATACGCCCACGACCAAGGGATTTCAAGTTTGAAGCTTAATGCACAGACCCATGCCATTCCTTTTTATTCTAAATTAGGTTATGAAATCGTATCCGGGGAATTTTTGGATGCGGGGATACCCCACCGAGCAATGAAGAAAACGGTTGGTATTAAGTGTTAGAAAGTGGATACAAATCGAATCATTGATACTAGTACATGCAGTGAGGTTTTTACCACTGCATGTTTTTGTTTGCCAACTTTTCTATCTTTAGCTTGAGTTAAAATTTTGATATGATTACATTTGTATTATTTTTTCGGATAAACATGAACCTAGGCTTTTGTATTATGAACTAACCAAAATGCCCCTACAAGAACAAAAGCGTAAGCGCCTTGATCAGGAGCGACAGGCACAAGGTCCGCCCTGCAGGAAATCCTGATTTCCGGAAGGGATTGTTAGAAAAGTGAAAGTGGCTCGTTCAGGAGCGATGGACATAAGACGAATCACGCAAGAGATGATAATCTCTGGAGGGATTTGGCTTATGTACTCAGCTCCTAGCCACTTTCACTAGACAAGCTTGTGACCCCAAGCCCCTAAGCGCTGTAGCTGGACGTGTATAACGTTGTGAACTTATCCACAGCGTTAAAATTTAAAATTTCCTAAGCAATAAATAAGAAGAGGTACCCTCCTATGAAAACAGCTATTTTCCTTGATGATAAAATCCATTTAGATAAACTTGATCGCGAGCAATATCAACGAATCTATGAAGCTGGCAAAAAAGGCGATCTTGCTTGTCCGAGCTGTGGGGCTCCGGTTCGCTTGTATTTAGGTATTATGGAAGAACCCCATTTCTTTCATGTAGTTTCAACTCAGAATCAGTGTACTGACCTGTCTGAGGAAGAATTTGAAGCGCCAAAACCAGCACAAGCAACTGAGGTTTCTTATATTGAACGGAACGGCTTCCGCATTCCTGTAGCTCGTTCAGTTGGCTCAACTTCAACTGCCGCAGCGACCGCAACTCGTCAAGTTGGTAAAAAACGTGCGCGCCAATTAAAGGTTGATAAACCCTTTATTAAAGCGCCTGCATATCAAATGCAACAAAAACATCCATATTTGGAAGATTTGGCACTTGCAGGATTCCAACTGGACGCAAGCCAAGCTGCTGCAGTTACCAATACGGAAGGCCCACTCCTTGTCCTTGCAGGAGCTGGTAGTGGTAAAACACGTGTATTAACCGCCCGAACAGCCTTTATGCTCGTTGAAAAAAGAATTGCACCAAGCTCGATTATGCTCGTGACGTTTACAGCAAAGGCTGCTGCGGAAATGAAAGAACGCTTAACCCGCTATCCAAAGCTTTCGCCAGCGCTAGTTAACAGCCTTGTCACCGGCACCTTTCACAGCATCTTTTATCGAATCCTTGCATTTCATGCCCGCGAAAAATGGGACTCTCGCAATCTCTTGAAAAAAGATTGGCAGAAAGAACAGATTTTAAAAGAAGCAGGTAGGGAGCTTGATTTGGACGAAAAGGAATTTTCCTATGACCTCGCCCTCCAAAAAATCAGCTATTGGAAAAACAACCTTGAGTGGGCAAATACTGTTAAACCAGCGGATGCTTGGGAAGAAAAGGTTGCGTTACTGTATAAGCATTATGAAGAAAGCCTGCGCAACAACCATTTGTTTGATTTCGATGATATGTTAATTGGGTGTTATCAACTGTTTCTTGATGATCCTGCTCTACTTGAAAACTATCAAAATCGCTTTCATTATTTTTTAATCGACGAGCTTCAGGATATTAACAAAGTTCAATACGAACTCATCAAACTGTTATCGGCAAAAACGAAAAATGTGTGCGGCGTTGGCGATGACGATCAGTCGATTTATGCCTTCCGCGGTAGTGATCCATCCTATTTGCTTGATTTCGAGTATGATTTCCCAACTGCTCAAACGATTGTGCTTGATCAAAACTATCGCTCCAATCACGAAATTGTGTCTGTCGCAAATAAGATTATCAGTCAAAATAAACGGCGCCGAACAAAATCGATGAATGCACAAGTCAGCTATCACCAAGCGCCGATTAGCTTCTATCCTTATGATGAAGAGGAAGAAGCAACGATGATTTTAACAGACATTTTGGAAAAAATCGGACAAGGTAAACGACCGAGCGATTTTGCGATTCTGTTCAGAACTAACACTGGAAGCCGAGCCATGTTTGAAAGACTTGTCCATTCCAGTATTCCCTTTAAAATCGACCAGGATATCGAATCGTTTTACGACCGCTTCATCGTCAAAGGAATGCTTGCCTTTTTACGCCTAAGCCTGAATGAGGATGATCAAAATGCGATTAAAACGGTGCTACCAGCGTTGTTTATTCGCCAAAATGCATTATCCGACATTAAAGCAGATAGTATTTTACAGGATTGTACAATGCTTGAATCACTTTCCCGTTTGAAAACCTCCTATGCCTTCCAAGCAAAGAAATTGAAAAAAATGGTGCCAATTTTACGTGGGTTGTCTACACTATCACCAGCTGTTGCCATTGAAACGGTAGAAAAGGAGCTTGGCTTTGGAGATTTTGTGAAGAAGCGTGGCAACGAAGGCAATTTGCTCGATAAGGGATCTGATGATGTTCGAGATTTAAAGGTTGCTGCGAAAAACTTTACGACAGTTGTCGAGTTTCTTGAGCATACGGACCATATGAAGGCTATGAATAAGGAAATGAAGGCCATCTCAAAAAATGTTCAAGATGCCGTTACGTTGAGCACAATTCATCGCTCGAAGGGACTAGAATACAATACTGTTTATGTGTTAGGAACTGTCGATGGAACAATTCCACATGACTATGCTTTAGAATCGCTGCGTAACGGGGATGCTGCGCCGCTTGAGGAAGAACGACGCTTATTATATGTCGCGGTAACGCGGGCTCAGGAACAATTGTATCTATCGATTCCCGAACGAATTCGTGGAAAAAAGGCCAATCAATCGCGATTTCTTTCCATATTAAAATAAGAATAAGGGCTACTCCTAATAAGAATCACTTTTCGCATTAGGAGCAGCCCTTTTTTTATTTTTTATTAATCAT
Source organism: Bacillus marasmi (assembly GCF_902168435.1). Taxonomy (GTDB): domain Bacteria; phylum Bacillota; class Bacilli; order Bacillales; family Cytobacillaceae; genus Bacillus_BU; species Bacillus_BU marasmi. The sequence continues at coordinate 231,152 of NZ_LR656167.1, read as the reverse complement.
TTTCGAAATCGAATTGAAGTCTAATGATTTGCCATCTTTTACGATTGATTGAACAATTTTATCTTCCATTTCCTGTGACACTGGCTTCCCGGCAATTTGTGATACTTGGCGAATGACACCTCGTACTGTTTTTTCATCCTTAAAATTCGCATTTTGTAATGAGTTCGCTAACGCAAAGATATCATTCATGTTTACGCCTGTTTTCTTTTCAACATTTTTAAAGAATCCGTTATCCATGTTGTAGCACACGCCTCCTTTTTTAACTTATGTATCCTATGAAAAAAGGGCGTGTTTGGTGAATCGTCTAGATGGATTCGAGAATTGTTTCAACAAAAAGAAAGAGATTGACCCGCATCATAGGTCAATCTCACTTTCGCTCTTCATCAGAAAAAGGGTATCGGGAATCAACTTAGGGAGGAGTCAATCCCCTGATTATTTTTCATAAATATTAGTTATAGAAGCTTGCGCCTACAATAATTAATAAGATGAACAATACGACGATAAGAACGAAAGTTGAACCGCCATAACCTCCGCCGTAACCGTATCCGCATCCGCCGCCGTATCCGCCGAAACCACAGCCAAAGCCCATAGATTGTCACCTCACTTTTTCTTTGCTCAATATAACATATGTAAAAGCTGAAAAAGTGTTATAGGCACATCCAAAAAATCTTTTCCCCCTATGATAATTAACTATGAATGACAGTAGTTGGTATAAAAAATCAACCTTTTGGCTTGAATATTAAGGCTCCCATAAAACCAAAAATAATTGCTGCTGAAATGCCTGAACTTGTGACTTCGAACATACCTGTTAATACTCCAACAATGCCATGCTGCTCGGCTTCTTGCAAAGCACCATGAACTAGGGAATTACCGAAACTTGTTATTGGGATGGTCGCACCTGCACCTGCAAAATCAACCAATGGCTCATATAAACCAAACCCATCCATTACGGCACCGATGACAACAAGTAAACTCAACGTATGGCCAGGAGTTAATTTTGCTACATCAAACAGGAGCTGGCCAACCACACAAATTAATCCTCCGACGACAAATGCCCAGAAAAACATTGGTAACATACCAAACCCTCCTATGAACGAATTTAAAAACTACTGCATTTCAATCGAGACAGCGTGGGCGATACATGGAATGGATTCACCTTGTTGAAACGATAATGGCGACAATAGGGCACCTGTTGCCACGACGAGTATTTTTTTGTAGGTTCCCTTTTTCATTTCATTAAATAAATGTCCATATAGAACGCTGGCAGAACATCCAGCCCCGCTAGCCCCAGCTTGAACAGGCTGATCGCTTTTGTATATCATCATCCCGCAATCCTTGAATTTTTCTTCAGTCAACTTAATATTGCTTTGGTTTAATAAATCCATAGCTGTCTCATGACCAATTCTTCCTAAATCACCAGTGACAATCAGGTCATAATAGTCTTGATTTCGTCCTAAATCTCTAAAATGAGCAACAATCGTGTCAGCAGCAGCAGGCGCCATTGCACCGCCCATATTGAATGGGTCTGTGATACCCATGTCAACAACTTTTCCAATTGTCGCTGAGGTAGTGACAGGGTCAGCACTATTGCCTGAATTTTTCGCTACTACTGCTACACCTGCTCCAGTAACAGTCCATTGTGCTGTTGGCGGCTTCTGCCCGCCATATTCTGTTGGATATCGAAATTGCTTTTCAGCTGCCGCATTATGACTAGCTGCTCCAGTTAGAATATAATCTGCACCATTGTAATTGATTAAAAAAGAGGCAAGCGCCAAGCCCTCCATCGATGTTGAACATGCTCCAAAGATACCCATATAGGGAACTTGTAATGTACGTGCAGCAAAGCTAGTTGGGGTGATTTGGTTGATTAAATCACCGGCAATCATAAACTGCATTTGCTCTTTTTGCAGATTCCCCTTATTTAAAGCTGTTTCTGCTGCTTCTTCAATTAAAACACGATGGGCTTTTTCATAGGAATCCTGTCCCATCCATAAATCCTCATGCAATATATCAAAATCATTTGCCAAATTACCATTAGCTTCAAACGGTCCACCGGATACCCCTGTTGAAACAATCGAGGGACAGCTTTCGAACAGCCAGCTCTGCTTGCCTTTTAGCAACTAAATAACCCCCCAAATACTCAATAACGTTTTGACCAGCGCCACAATAAATGCTGAAAAAACACCAAACAAAATGACTGAACCAGCTAGCTTAAACATATTGCCTCCAACACCGAGAACATAGCCTTCTGTCTGATGTTCAATCGCAGCCGATATAACAGCATTGCCAAAACCAGTCACAGGAACAGCACTTCCTGCTCCACCAATTTGGCCAATATGGTCATAAACCCCAAACCCGGTTAGTAACATGGCAAAGAATACCATTGTCGCAACGGTGGGATTTCCTGCGGTTTGCTCAGTAAATCGGAAAAAGTATATGTAAAAATAACTGACAGCTTGACCTATCGTGCAGATAATTCCACCCACTAGAAAAGCTTTCATACAGTTTTTTAGTACAGGTCGTTTTGTTTCATGCTTTTTCTGCAGTTCTTGGTATTCCAGTTGTTGTGGTGTTAGTTTTTGCAATTGCTCCTTTTTTCCCATGAGAATCCCATCCTTTACGTAAGCTCTTTTTTTAGTTCTATAATTTCATGTAGCTTTTTATCTGCCTCTTTATCGGAATGCTTCGGATTCTTTTCATCATCGATTAGTTCAATTACTTCAAGAAAAATTTTATAATCACTCGAGATAACAAAGTCCTCTTTCGGAAATTTCTTTTCGAGTCGTTTATTGATGTCCTTTTCAATTTGCTTCATTTGAAAACGGTGCATATGCTTCACCTTGTAAGCTACGACAATGTCCTTTTTTCCCTTTACAATGGCGACATCATAAACGGGATGAACTGCCAAAACCTCATCATGCACCTTTTTGAGGGTTTTCAAGTCCTTTGATTCATTTTCTCCGAACACTGTTGGTCGGGGATCTACTGTTTTAATTAACGCTACCTTGGTTTCCTGGCCGGAGTAGTTTGTGCAGCCTCCCATCAATAATAGAATCATGAAAGCGAGGAGCCATTTCAGTTTGTTTGGGGCTTTAGATTCTTTTTTCATACATTTCCCTTCCTACTTCATTGTTAATGAGTGAAGATACCTGCTTATTTTCTACTTCCAAGGAAATTTTATGAATGTGAAGAAAAAATTTTTTTCTTTTTAACCACAAAAAAACCAAGCTGAGTTAATCAGCTTGGTTCGCGTGTATAGTTTGATATTAAAGTGCGATTGTATGGTATCCAGAATCAACGTGGATATTTTCACCAGTAATACCGCGTGACATGTTACTGAATAAGAATACAGCTGTATCTCCAACCTCTTCAGTATCTGTTCCACGACGAAGCGGAGCACGTTTTTCAATATGTTTTAAGATTTCGTTAAAATCGCCGATTCCTTTAGCAGATAGCGTACGAATCGGGCCAGCAGAGATAGAGTTGATACGAATGCCGTGCGGACCTAAATCACTTGCTAAATAACGAACACTTGCTTCAAGTGATGCCTTTGCAACACCCATAACATTGTAGTTTGGTAATACGCGCTCGCCGCCAAGGTAAGTAAGCGTTACAATGCTGCCGCCTTCTGTCATAAGGCCTTTTGCTTCCTTACAAACAGCAGTTAATGAATATGCGCTGATATTGTGTGCTAACATGAAACCATCACGAGTAGTGTTCATATAGTCGCCTTCAAGTTCTTCTTTTTTAGCAAAAGCGATACAGTGCGCTACACCATGAATCGCACCAATTTGCTCCTTAATCTCAGCGAAGCATTTAGCGATTTCTTCATCATTAGTAATATCACATGGTAAAACTAGAGAATCATTGCCTTCTAATGATTCAGCTAATTCTCTTACACCCTTTTCTAATCTTTCACCTGCATATGTAAATACAATTCTGGCTCCCGCCGTATGAAGTGAACGAGCGATTCCCCAGGCAATACTACGTTTATTTGCTACACCCATAACTACATAAGTTTTTCCAGCTAAAGAAAGAGTCATCAATTACCCTCCTATTAATACATGATATTAGTACCTAGTACTAATATTACTATATCGTCCTAGAAAAGAAAAGTACTAATTCACTGCATCATATCCAAATATCGAAATTTTAACACCATTGACAAAATTCAAGTTCTCGTTTTAACTGTTCAACGTATTCCTTCGATCCAGTAACAATGAGGCGATCATTAAGATGTAGCTCAGTGTCACCATGTGGAATAATCGAATCCTTCTTACGAAAAATCCTTACAAAAATCACATCTCCTGTAAACGGAAATTCCCTTAGCCTCATTCCTTCAAACTCTTCATTCAGCATCCTGATTTCAAATAAAGCCGTTTCCTGATTCGTTAAAATGCTCATCATACTTGGTGATTCTATCGAAGCACGTAGCAGTGTTTGCTGTGCTAGGAAACCGGAAAAGAATTCAATTTCTAAATCGTTAAGCTGCTCTTGCAGCGACTTTCCTTCAATCCTGGCAAGCACACGACAATTTACTTTCTGCTTTATTGTTCGAGCTAGTTTAGCGTTAGCATCCTGATCACCTGTTAAAATAACTACGATATCCGCGGACAGGGCATCCGTACTCTCTAATGTTGTAATAGAGTAGTCTGGTACCTCTATCATTTCAAACAAAGATCCTGCAAATTGTTTATCGGATTTTTCCTGTTTAGTTGTATAGACCACTGTTTCATAAAGAGTTGGCTCCAGTTCACGAGATACCTGCAATGATAATTGATTAGCACCAATAAACACAACCTTAATCTTTTTCGTTGCTAGTTGCTCCCTAGGAAACAATTTCTTAAAGACCATTGGTGTAAAAATTGAAGTGATGACGGCTACTAGAATTAAAGTTCCGCTCATCTCGGTTGTAATTGCACCTAATCGTTCGCCAATGGTTGCTGCTGCTATTACTAACGACAAAGTCGATGTCAGTAGGAAACCTGATGCCACAACAGTTTTCATATCGTACCATTTTCTTAACATATACACCGGAATGAGCTTCGATAATAATAACGCTAGCAAAAGTAATGGAACAAGCAGTAATAGATTAGGATCGCTTAATAATGTCCAAACATCAAGTTTGGCTCCCACCATTACAAAAAAGATAGGAATCAGAAAACCATAGCCAAACGAATCGAGCTTATGCACCAACTCTTGGTTTGGTGAAAGCAGCGACACCAAAACACCGGCTAAAAACGCACCTAATATATTTTCTGCTCCGACCGATTCCGACAATGCGACTAGAAAAATAATTAAAGCGAATACTGCTCTCGTACCAATTTGCGTAGTTCCTTTTGAAAGTGCATCAAGAAAGGTACGATTTTTAAAGCGTTTGCCTATAAAAAATAACATAACACCTGCAGCAAATAAAATGAGCAAAAGCCATGTATTTCCTTCTCCACTGTCATACACAGATGCAAACACCGCAAGGAGAATCATTGTTACGAGATCTGCAATCACGGCTACAAGGAGAATAATTTGACCTATGACCGTTTTCATTAGGTGGCCTTCTTTTAAGGTTGGCACGACAACTCCCAGTGAGATGGTGGATATAATTAAGGTCATTAAAAAGGCATTTTCCATTAGACCAGCAAACACAAATAAATAGGACAAGATAAATGATGCGATAAAAATCCCAATAAATATAAGAGTAGCCACTGCAAAGCTATTTGGTTCTTGTTTCGCACTCGTCCTATGTTGTGACTGGGATTTGCTCGATTTTTTACTAGAAAAAGCTGAAAAGTCAATTTCTAAGCCACTTAAAAACATTAAAAAGATAAACCCTAGTGTCGATAAGGTTTCAAGCCAAACATCTTCTTGAACAAGATTAAACCCGCTTTTGCCAATAATTAGACCCATTAAAATCTCTGCAACAACGACAGGAATAATCGTTAGTTTTAAACGATGTTGCATGATTGGGGTTAAAAATGCAACAATAATCACAATAAATAGTGAAACGACGGATGCTTGATGCTCCATTCTTATTACCCCCTCATGTGTTTTTTTAAATTATTAGTTGAATATACTCAGGGAGCTGACTGACAATGAAAATAGATATTATTGGAGATATTCACGGCTGCTATTTGGATTTCAAGTTGTTAACAGAACAGCTTGGTTATGACTGGACAACTGAGGCCATTCCAGTTCATCCGTATGGTCGTAGACTCGCATTCGTCGGCGATTTAACTGATCGTGGACCAGAATCGCTAAAAATTATTGAAATTGTATGGAAGTTAGCGGTTGAAAAAGGGAACGCATACTATGTCCCAGGTAATCACTGTAACAAGCTATATCGCTTCTTTCTAGGCAACAAGGTGCAGATTTCACATGGATTGGAAACTACCGTTGCTGAATTTGAAGCCTTGAGTAAGCCAGAGCAGGATTTGATTCGCAAAAAGTTTATTGAGCTTTATGAAAAAGCACCATTATATCGGCAGTTAGACAAAGGAAAGCTTGTCATAGCTCATGCTGGTATTCGGCAGGATTATATTGGCAAATCAGGGTCTAAGGTGAAAACCTTTGTATTGTATGGTGATATTACTGGAGAAAAGCATCCTGATGGCTCACCCGTTCGATTAGATTGGGCTATGCATTATACGGGCAAGACGTGCATTGTTTATGGTCACACTCCGGTGCAGGAAGTGCGAATCATCAATAATACTTATAATATTGATACTGGTGCTGTGTTCGGCGGCAAGCTTACGGCACTGCGCTATCCAGAAAAAGAAATAGTATCTGTTCCTTCATCGATGCCGTTTGTGGCTGAAAAGTTTCGGGAGCTTTGATGGATGCATGGTCACAATAAGACATTTGTGACCATTTTCTTGGCTTTTAAGAAATTTTAGCCATTACGCTGATATTCTTGAAGGTTTGTAAAAAGACATCTTCTATGGAACACTTCTGATTGTTTTTGTCGAAGTTTTGTTTCATAGACGCCTTCTATGAGACACTTCTGATTGTTTTTGCCGAAGTTTTGTTTCATAGACGCCTTCTATGAGACACTTCTAATTGTTTTTTCCGAAGTTTTGTTTCATAGACGCCTACTATGAGACACTTCTGATTGTTTTTGCCGAAGTTTTGTTCCATAGACATCTTCTATGAGACACTTCTGATTGTTTTTGCCGAAGTTTTGTTCCATAGACGCCTTCTATGAGACACTTCTAATTGTTTTTTCCGAAGTTTTGTTCCATAGACACCTTCTATGAGACACTTCTGATTGTTTTTGCCGAAGTTTTGTTCCATAGACGCCTTCTATGAGACACTTCTGATTGTTTTTGCCGAAGTTTTGTTCCATAGACGCCTTCTATGAGACACTTCCTATTGTTTTTTCCGAAGTTTTGTTCCATAGATGCATTCTATGAGACACTTCTGATTGTTTTTTCCGTTGTTTTGTTCCATAGACGCCTTCTATGAGACACTTCTAATTGTTTTTTCCGAAGTTTTGTTTCATAGACGCCTTCTATGAGACACTTCTGATTGTTTTTGCCGAAGTTTTGTTTCATAGACGCCTTCTATGAGACACTTCTGATTGTTTTTGCCGAAGTTTTGTTCCATAGACGCCTTCTATGAGACACTTCTGATTGTTTTTGTCGAAGTTTTGTTTCATAGACGCCTTCTATGAGACACTTCCTATTGTTTTTTCCGAAGTTTTGTTCCATAGACACGGATTATCAAACAATTCAGTTTCTTAAACAGGCTTCACCAATAACTTCTGCATATCCTCCGGCAAAGAAGCTAAAAACCTGCATTCTTTTTCATAAAAAGGATGATAAAACGAAACTTCACGGCAATGGAGTGCCTGCCGCTCAATTAAATCAACAGGACCACCATATAAATCATCACCTAATAAAGGATGTCCTAAAAACACTAAATGTACCCGAATTTGATGGGTTCTGCCGGTCTCTAGTTGCAATGCCACGTGAGTGTACGATTCAAAACGTTCCAATACTCGAAAATTCGTACAGGCATATTGGCCTTCTGGATGCACCTCACGTTCAATAATACTTGTACTTTTGCGGGCGATAGGCTGAACAATTTTCCCATCATCATCAGTCATTTGTCCCGAGGCCACTGCTTCATACACACGTTTGACACGCCCTTGCTTTTGAAGCTCACTCAACAAATGATGGACATGGCGATGCTTAGCGATTAACACTAAACCGGATGTGTCACGGTCAAGACGCGTAACAATATGAACCGTTGCAGACAGTCCAATTTTCTCATAATAGCCTAGTAACGCGTTGGCTAAGCTGCCTGATGGGTGTTCGCGCGATGGGATCGAACTCATTCCAGCAGGTTTATTAACTACTAGCACATAGGGATCCTCATATACAATACTCAGCGGAATCTGTTCAAGAATAATCCCGTCACTATGTTCTTCTTTAGGGAAAATGAGCTTTAACACGTCACCATCCTGCAAGCTGTAACGGACATTAACGGTTTTACCGTTGACTAAAATATCTCCGCCCTTAAACTTAATATCAGTTAAGGCGGTTTTAGAAATTCCCTGCTCCCTGAGGAACTCACGAATAAGCACCCCAGAAGCGGATGAATTTATTTCCCAAGTAATAAAGAACCTATTCTCCATGGTGTATCTTTCCTTTATGTAAAATTAATCCTCGGAAACGAAAGAATCATGGACCCGCTTCCAGAATGGAAATGGACGGAATCTTGCGAAACGGATTTTTTCATCGGCAACCCGATATTGAATGGATTTAACATCCTTATGTAAAAGCGTTAGATGATCGATGGTAATTTGAAAATCCGGGCCATTAACTGGCTTTAAACGACATGTATGATGATCTGGCAAAATCAACGGTGAACCAATTGTCCGGAACACGCGATTGTTGATGGATGCCATTTCAGTAAGCTGTAAAGCTGGAATAGATGGGTGTAATATTGCTCCACCCAACGCTTTATTGTAAGCAGTACTGCCTGATGGCGTTGATACACAAAGGCCATCTCCACGAAAGCGTTCAAAGAATTGACCGCGGATTTCAACATCCATAACAAGCGTTCCCTCTACACTTTTTACGGTCGCTTCGTTAAGAGCTAAATAACGTGTTTCGCGTCCACCGTGCTGGTAACGAATGATCGTTTCTAATAAGGGATATTCAACCACTTGATAAGGCGTTCTCGCTATTGCAATCACAAGCTTTTCAATTTCTTCCGGAACCCAATCGGCGTAAAAGCCCAAGTGGCCTGTATGGATTCCAACAAAGGCCGTTTTATCAAGACGACTGCTGTAGCGGTGAAAGGCATATAATAGCGTTCCATCCCCACCTATTGAGACAACAATATCCGGTTGATCTTCATCATAAATCAAATCAAAGTCCAACAAATAAGTTCTCATTTTATGTTTAAGTGTATCCGACCTAGAATCCCCTTTTGACGTGATTGCAAATTTCATGTTCTACCCCTCATTTAAATTTACTTAGTCTATTTGTAATTTCTCCTATTAATTGCTTTTTCCCTCTTGTTTTGTTTCTTTTTTTAATGTAAAAAATGCTTGAGCTTCCTGAATCTCGCCTCTAATCAGCGACATTTCCTCATCCAAACGAAAGGCAGCTTCGGCTGCGCGCTTTAAGCGTGTTTGTATATCCTTTGGGAATTGTCCTTTATATTTATAATTCAATGAATGCTCAATTGTAGCCCAGAAATTCATCGCAAGCGTGCGGATTTGAATTTCTACTAATATTTTTTTCTCACCGCTAATCGTCTGAACTGGATATCGAATCACAACATGGTAGGAACGGTATCCACTATTTTTTTTGTGTGAAATATAATCTCTTTCTTCGACGACTTCGAAATCTTTTCTCTCTCTAAGTAATTCGACAACCGTTTTGATATCATCCACAAATTGGCACATCATTCGAAGTCCGGCTATATCTTGCATTTCCGTTTCTAATTTATTTAAAGGTATCTGTTTTTGTATAGCCTTATCCAAAATACTAGCAATCGGCTTGACCCGACCTGTTACAAATTCAATCGGGGAAGGGGATCCATCGAGCTCAAATTGGCTTCTCATCCCTCTTAATTTTACTTTTAATTCATCAACCGCTTGTTTGTATGGAGCTAAAAAGTAGTCCCATTGTTCCAACAAATCTCACCTCATCCGAAACCCTGTTAATTATACAGGGATTTGATAAATATTTTATCATATTTGTGCGATGATTCCCAAAATTGATGTACTTAAAAGCGGAAGCGGCTCGCTCAGCCCCGACAAGCTTAAGACGAGCATGCCGAAAGGTTGTCCTTTGACCTTTTGGCTGGATTGGCTTAAGACCTCGAGGGGCTAGCCGCTTTCGCTAGACACTGCTCTAAGTAAAAGTTAATACTTCCATTTCTATCTAAAAAAAGGTGATAATAAAAACAGTAGAACAAAGGAAAGGATGACGAATTTGTCTCAGCAAATCGAAATAGAATATAAAAATCTATTATCAAAAGAGGAATATGAACGGTTACAGGATTATTTTAAAATTGATCAGTCTTCAATCAAAAAACAAATTAATCACTATTTTGATACCTCAATATTTGCCTTAAAGAATTTACACTCAGCTTTGCGCATTCGCGAAAAAGGAGGAAAATATGAATTGACCTTAAAGCAGCCAGCTGAGATTGGGCTCTTAGAAACCAATCAAATATTAACAAAAGAAGTAGCAAAGGGAATGTTGGATGGCGGAAAATTGCCGGATGGACCGGTGAAAACGGCATTACTGAACGTGGGGTTTGCAGTTGATACACTTGAGTTTTTCGGAACGCTCACGACGTACCGGGCAGAGCTAGAATTCGAAGGTGGTATACTAGTGTTAGACCATAGCCAGTATTTAAAGGTTGAGGATTTTGAAGTTGAGTACGAGGTAACTGATCCAGAGCAAGGCAAAGTGATTTTTCAGCAACTATTAACAAACATGCATATCCCGCTAAGAAAAACCGACAATAAGATACAACGGTTCTATCAGCAAAAATACAAATCTTAGATTCGCACCATGTTTCATTCCTTATTTTTACTAAAATAAATAATATTTTTCCTTTCCTAGGTAGATTACTGGAAACTGATTTATTTTTTGTGTAAATTAATAAAGTCTGTTTAAATGTGGAATTTCTCATAAAGGCAATATATTTGAGATATAAAAAAAGCGTTGCTACAATATAAACAGAATTATCTAGGAAAAGGAGCCCTGCATTATGGTCGAAAAAATGCCTACACCCTTCGAGGCCATCGGTGAGGAAACGTTGCACCGATTGATTGATGCTTTTTATCGCCGGGTTGGAAATCATCCTGACCTATCGCCCATTTTCCCTAAGGACTTAACCGAAACTGCACGAAAACAAAAACAGTTCCAAACACAATATTTAGGTGGGCCACCTATTTACACGGATGAACATGGCCATCCAATGATGCGTGCCCGTCATTTACCCTTTGAAATCACTCCTTCCCGCGCTCATGCTTGGTTAGCCTGCATGAGTGAAGCAATGGATGAGGTTGGACTCGCTGGTCCGCTTCGTGATGAATATTATGCAAGGCTTGTATTAACTGCTCAACACATGGTTAATACTCCTGATTCTGAAAGTTGAAAGGTGAGAAAATGTGAACAAACAAGGTCCATTCCATAATCAATTCATTTCTTCTCACCACTGCTTTCATAGCGAGAAGAAGCCAATCGAGATCTATATGTTTGTTGATCCCCTTAATCCTGAGTGCTGGGCATTGGAACCTATTACAAAAAAATTGCAAATTGAATATGGGAGATACTTTTCTATTAAGCATGTTTTAAGTGGCAGGTTGACGAGCTTAAATTCAGGGAATAAAAGAGATTACCAAACAAAAGCTGATCTTTGGGAAAAAACCGCAAGTCGGTTCGGAATGTCTTGTGACGGTAGCCTTTGGCTTGAAAATCCGATTTCCTCCCCCTATTTAACATCAATCGCAATAAAAGCGGCTGAATTACAGGGCAGAAGATATGGGATTCGGTTTTTGCGAAAAGTTCAAGAAGTATTATTTTTAGAAAAGCAAAACGTATCCAGCTTTGATGTATTAATCCAATGTGCCCAAAGTGTAAATCTTGATGTTGATGAATTCGTAAATGATATCCATTCTGACGTAGCCTCTAAAGCTTTCCAGTGTGATTTGAAAATCATGGCAGAAATGGAAGTCCACGAGATACCAACGCTTGTTTTCTTTAATGAAAATATCGAAGAAGAGGGCATAAAAATTACTGGTCATTATCCATATGAAATTTATGTGCAAATCTTGGAGGAAATGCTGCAACATAAGCCAGTTCCTGCAGCTCCACCACCGTTAGAAAGCTTTGTGAAGTATTTTAAATTGGTTGCAGATAAAGAAATTGCTGTAGTCTACAATATGTCGCCAAACGAGGTCAATCGTGAAATGAAAAAGCTCCAGCTTAAGCAAAAAGTTGAGCAAATTCCGGCTAAGTATGGAACCATTTGGAGATGGGTTGATCAATCAGAAAGAACTTAGTGAAGGATAGAAAAAACCTTGCAGTCTTGGGCTGCAAGGTTTTTTCTGTTATTTTACGAACAAAGGGGATGGGAGAAATTTTTCACGGTCAAACAAAGGGGTATATGTTTGCTTGTGATCAACTTCACGTCTAAAATATATCACGGATTCAAGAGCAGCCGCAATAAATCGCAAGTTCATTTCACAGGATTGTCAAACGTCATGCATATTTTCGACACAATTGAATACGATTTAGTTAGACTACTCAAATCGATTAGGGGATTTCCCTTGTTGAATAATTCAGATAAGGTGATTTTTATCACTTTGGTTTCTGGTTAGAAAGGAGTGATTTTACAATCCAACCATGAAAAAACTCATTTTCCCTCTTTTAATCTTCCTGTTCTTTGTTGTGTTTGGCTACCATTTGCTTGGTTTAATAAACCTTGTCCCATTGTCTATTACCTCTCCGTTATTATTTATTATTTTGTTTGTAATAGTGGCATATCTTAATAATCGAAAAAAATTTAAAGGATTTTAAAAAAGGATAAGCGTTCGGCTTAAACGAAACCGACGCTCATCCTTTTTAATTATCGTTTCAACAATAAACTTTCCATCTCATTTAGCTTCTCTTCAAACACTTTACACGCATCTTCAATTGGATGTTTGCTTGTCATATCAACGCCTGCCTTTTTCAATACTTCGATTGGATAATCCGAGCTACCTGCTTTTAAGAAATCAATATAGCGCGTTACAGCCGGGGCACCTTCTTCAAGAATTTGCTTAGAAAGGGCAGTTGCCGCACTAAAACCTGTTGCGTATTGATAGACATAATAATTGTAATAGAAATGCGGAATTCTCGCCCACTCAAGGCCAATTTCATCATCGATGACGATATTTTCTTCACCGAAGTATTTTTTATTTAGAGCGTAGTATTCCTTCGTTAATAAATCAGCCGTAATCGGCTCGTTATTTTGAGCTTTTTTATGGATTAAATGCTCAAATTCTGCAAACATTGTTTGGCGGAATACGGTCCCTCTGAAGCCCTCTAAATAATGATTTAACAAATATAAACGCTTCTCTTCGTCTTCTGTTGTTTTAATTAAATAATCATTAAGTAAAGCTTCATTACAAGTGGAGGCCACTTCAGCCACAAAAATGGAATAGCTTCCATATGGGTAAGGCTGGGTCTTACGAGTGTAGTAGCTGTGCACAGAGTGCCCAAATTCGTGGGCGAGTGTGAATAAGTTGTTTACATTGTCCTGCCAGTTCATCAGGATATAAGGATTCGTGCCATATGTGCCTGAAGAATAAGCACCGCTGCGCTTGCCCTTGTTTTCATGGACATCAACCCAGCGATTGTCAAAGCCCTCTTTTAATACATTTACATACTCCTCACCTAAAGGAGCTAAGCCCTTCAGAATAATATCCTTCGCCTCATTGTATGGAATCTCCATTTTTACATTTTTAACCAATGGGACAAATAGATCATACATATGCAGTTCATCTAAGCCTAGCGCTTCTTTGCGAAGCTTGATATAGCGGTGCAATAATGGTAAATGTTCATTAATCGTTTCTACAAGATTTTCGTAGACCGTTTCTGGAATGTTATTGGCAGCTAATGCCGCATGACGAGCAGATTCATACTTTCGAACCCGAGCGTTAAAATTATCATTTTTAATATTACCCGATAAGGTGCTGGCAAACGTGTTTTGGAACTTTCCATATGTGCTATACACAGATTTGAAGGCAGCCTCTCGAACTTGTCTATTTTCACTTTCTAAAAAACGAATGTAGCGACCATGAGTAACCTCGACCTCTTCACCATTTTCATCTTTAATATTTGGAAATTGCAAATCAGCATTATTTAAAATGCCAAAGGTTGTGCTAGAAGCATTTAACACCTCACCCGCTTCAGCCAATAACGCTTCCTGCTCAGCTGAAAGTACATGCGGGCGCTGCAAATTGATTTCTTCCAATGCATGCTCGTACAACTTAAGCTCTGGCTTTTCTGCTAAGAATCCCTCAACCTTACCTTCTTCAATCGATAATATTTCCGGAACGATGTAAGCTAACGCACTCCCAGCCTGTGAATATAAGGCTTTTACTCTGTCATCCAATCCTTGATAAAAAGAATTGGTTGTATCTTGGTCATAACGCATATGAGCATAAGTGTACAATTTACTTAAACGTTCTAATAACTGGTCCTGTAAAGACAATGCTTTATATAAAGTATCGGCACTTTCGTGAAGCTTACCGGTGAATTCGCGCACTCCTGGAATGAGTTGCTTCACCTCGTCAAATTCCTTATCCCATGCTTCATCACTCGCAAAAATGTCTTCTAATCTCCATGTATCCTCAACAGGAATTTCACTTCGTGCAGGTAAGCCTTTACCTTTAGGTTCTTTTTCCATGAAAATACCTCCATTCAAGTCGTCTTCCAAAGCATCTTTCTTTCTAATTCGATTTCCTTTGTTTATTTCCTTCCAATATTGTTAATTACTCGCGTTTATTGTATGTTTTTTCAGCAAAAATCATTATACTACTGAAAAATTCGTTGAAAGTTTTGATAAAATGCTTGCTCTGACCGCTCTTGATCCATCATATTCAGAGCGACTTTAAGTTGACGATTAATCCGATAGACAGATGAATTCCAAGCCGTCAAATATCCGCATTTCTCCAATAAAAATATGTATTCCTGAATGGCATTCGACGCATTTCCACTTAACAAAGGAAGTTCTCTTAAAACAATCTGATTTCGATTCACGCGATTTTGGAAGGCCTGGTAGATTGATGTAATGGAGATCGTTTCACCTGGAGTTCTTTTAATAAAGCAATCGAGATAGAGATAGCCTTGCCAGATTGCTGGTGGAGTTCGAATAAAGATACTATTTGCCACCGGCAAACCAATTTCTGGAGGTAAATAGACTAGATGCAAATGATGATAATAGAGTTGTTTTAAAAATGGATCGCGATATGACTGGGGATTTTGCGAATAAAATTGTTTAAAGGACCTCATTTCCTTTTGCCATATGGGTAAGCTAGGTGATCTATTAAGGAACGGATGGATAAACTTATTAATATCCATGAGGGGAAGTGATTCGCATGCAAATATTGTTAAAGATTTGCGCGTTGAAATTGGATATAGATTTTGTAGAAAAATCATTTTGTTTGATGTAGGGCAATAGAAGGTAATCGAAGTTCGTTGATGATGGGATGTCATGCAAAGGTATTGAAAATCTGAGAGTGAAGCTACATCTGCACTTTTTCGAGAATAGAAGTTTCCTCCTAAAATCCAAAGCGGCACATACCCATGCTGCAAATAGCTATTTGTCCTCTTCTTGAATAATTCATCAGGAATAACCGAGCATTGATACTCTAAGGCAAAACGTTGATTTTGATAAATAAAACGGATGTCCGGTCGTTGTCGTATATCAGGGTCAAACACCTCCAGTTCTGGCTTGAGTCCCTGCTCCTGTAACCATAAGTAAAGTTGTTGCTTTCCGGATAGATGGTAGGCTGATTCCTTTTCAAACTGCTCACTGCAGCTATTAATCCGGTAATGAGCAAAATGTGAAATTTTCTTTGTACCAATTTTTAATATCATTTTCTCCTTACAGCCAGGGCAATAAAATTTCCTTGTTTGTTTTAGTTTTTGTAGCTTATCTTGACTTTTAATGTAATCAGCCAAACAAATGAGATTGCCGTCTTCAGTTAACGCGGTTAACAAGCAAGATTCCTCCTCTCCACTTGTTAACATTTCGACAGCTACAGACAAAATCCTTTTAAGAAAATATGAATATTTTTTGCCTTTTAACATATAAAAAAAACCGATTCCCTGTACAGAAATCGGTTCATTTACTATGCAAAAAATTCTCTTAAGGTTGGAAATACATTTTCACCTATAACCAGTTTACCGTATTCCTCAACACGATGAACCGTTAACGGTGATTCATGTGTAAACTCCAGTAGAATACTTAACTTGTCATCTATTTGATCTTCTTCAAATTCATCCTCAGGGAATTCGACAAATAGATAGTATTTATTTTCGAAAGAATATAACTTTGTATGCAACTCATCAATACCCGGCCGTTTTGCCAGCGCAATGCAGTCCTCAAAATCAGAAAAGGCTAATAAAAACTCTAAATCACCTTCATATATTTCGGTATTACGTGAGTCTTGCCGAGGACTAAAATGATGATCTAATATCTCTTCGATTTGATCGTCAACTGGTATATCCTTAAGCTTCTCATCTGGAATCGGTAATTCGAACTTATGACCATCCTTGGAGAGTTGAGCCTTTGTTACTAAAACTTCCAAGCCTTTTTCCAAAGCCTGGACTTGTATCCATAATGGGCCTTCGACGCTGAACTCTTCCTCCTGATGAATTTCATCCATCATTTCCCAGAAAAGCTCTTCACTTCGTTCGCGATTGTACCAGATTTCTTCACGATCAAAGCCCCGTTCTTCTATATCGCCATATGAAATATAAAATTTAACGGTATTCTCATTAATACGTTCAATTTCCATCATAACAACTCTCCTTTCTAATAAAGGAATTTGTACTTCTATTTTATGATAAAAACAATAATTAGGGAAATAAAAACGATTGCTTATGAAAAACCATTATTAGCCTATTCCCCTAAGTATATTCCTTATATAATATCAAAAAACAATTACATTCACAATTAAGACATTCACAACTTAAACGAATCAAGTATGATAAGATAACAAAAGAGGCTAACAGTGTCAGCCCCTTTTAATTAGTTTACAAGACGTTGTGCCTCGCGCAATTGGAATGTACGTACTTTTCTTGGTAAGAAACGACGAATCTCGTCCTCATTATAACCAACTTGTAGACGTTTTTCGTCAATAATAATTGGACGGCGCAATAATCCAGGATTTTCTTTAATTAGCTCAAATAAATTCTGGAGTGGCATATTTTCTACATTAACATTTAATTTTTGGAAGGTTTTTGATCTTGTTGAAATGATCTCATCCGTTCCATCCTCAGTCATTCGAAGTATTTCCTTTATTTCATCGATTGATAAGGGCTCTGAAAAAATATTTCTTTCCCGATAAGGGATTTCATGTTCTTCTAACCATGCTTTAGCTTTCCGACACGATGTACAACTTGGTGAAGTGTATAATGTAACCATACAAATTCACACTCCCTTTTCTAGACATATACTAAATTGTTGAGTATTAATAATTTATAGCGAATCCCAAATAAAAATTGTTTTAAATAAGAAATTTATATTAAAATTATACACCAACCAACTCCAAATTGATACCCCTTTTTTAAAATTCCTTTAATCTAAACATATAAATACGTACTATAGTTATTTACGTTTTAAAAACAAAAAAGTTTCACTTTCTACCACATATTTTATCATTTTTTACAATTTAGGTTGATTTTTGTCATAGACTAATAAGTTGAAAACAGAGACATTAAAACGCTTTCAAGGACATTATTATAATTCTTATTGCTCAGCCCTTCACATTAGTTGAATATTCGCTATATTTATTCTCAATTAGATTTGCATAATGATAACAAAATACCTATATTTATTTATTTATATAAAAAATATGGGTTTTCTTTCTTTCTTTCTCTTCTCACTTATTTTACAATAACAGTAGGGGACAAATGAGTAGCGCTCAGAATCGAATATATCTTTCTGAACGCAGTCAAACAATCAGTAATGGGGGATATTCATGGTAGAATTCATTATGGATTTTGCAATTGTGGCACTTTTAATAATCGGAATTACCGCAATGATGGGAGCAATTACTAACGGAATTGGCTCAGCACTATTTAGCGGAAGAAAACGCTCAGAATTTGTGGATCAATCTGCAAAGTTCCAAGTAGGTTGGAAACAAGTCGGCGGAAAAAAGAAATAGAATCGAATAGCAACATGAGAACAGGTTGCGAAGTATCGGCACACGTTCTTCAAAGCTAGATAATGATTTTTATAAAAAAAAACGATCTCATATATTGAGATCGTTTTTTTAGTCTTTATAATTCGCTTTATATTTCTTAAGCTCTGCCTCAGAGCAATACACAAAGTGACCAGGGCGTACTTCACGGATTTCCACTTTATCGTTATCTCCGTATCCATGGACACTTGGATCGTAAGTATGACGAAGTCGCGTCCTTTCTGTTTCTGGATCTGGAAGTGGAATAGCTGATAATAGTGATTGAGTGTAAGGGTGTAGCGGATTTTTATACAACACTTCTGCTGGCGCAAGCTCAACTAATTTTCCAAAATACATAACCCCTATTCGGTCGCTTATATATTTAACCATTGAGAGGTCATGAGCAATAAATAAGTAGGTTAAGCCTTTTTCACGTTGGAGCTTTTTCATCAAATTTACAACCTGCGCTTGAATAGAAACGTCCAATGCCGAAATTGGCTCGTCAGCGATAATGAATTCTGGTTGCACCGCAAGTGCACGAGCTATCCCAATCCGCTGTCTTTGTCCACCTGAAAACTCATGTGGATAACGGTTAGCATGTTCTTTATTTAACCCAACCGTTTCTAATAAATCATATACCTGTTGCATCCGTTCCTGTTTTGTACTTGCTAAACCGTGGATATCAATCCCTTCGGCAATAATATCAGTAACTGTCATCCTCGGATTTAGAGATGCATACGGATCCTGGAAAATCATCTGCATTTTTCGGTTAAAAATCTTTAAGTCCTTCTTCGATTTTTTACCATGGACATCTACACCGTTGAACAAAACTTGTCCACCTGTAGCATCATAAAGGCGAATGATCGAACGACCTGTTGTAGATTTTCCACAGCCTGATTCTCCAACTAAGCCTAAAGTTTCCCCTTTATAAATATCAAACGTAACATCATCTACTGCTTTAACCATATTGGGCTTGCCGATATTAAAATATTGCTTAAGGTTTTTAATCTCTAATAATTTTTCTGCCATGCTATTTCCCCTCCCCTACCATAATTGGCTTGTCAAAATTCGAGGGCATTGGGCGAATCCGTTTTTTTACTGATTCAGGTGGTTCAACACTTGGTGCATCGGGATGCAGCAGCCAAGTTTTTGCAAAGTGCGTTTCTGATATTTGGAACATCGGTGGTTCCTCTTCAAAATCAATCGCCAATGCATAAGGATTTCTTGCCGCAAACGCATCTCCCTTTGGTGGATTCGTTAAATCTGGAGGAGTTCCTGGAATCGCCGCTAATTCGGATTTATCATCATTTTCTAAACTTGGCATGGATGCTAGTAAGCCCCATGTATACGGATGACGTGGATCATAGAAGATTTCATCAACTGTACCCATTTCGATGATTTTTCCAGCGTACATTACAGCAACACGATCGGCGACATTTGCTACGACACCAAGGTCATGCGTAATAAAAATGATTGAAGTATCCATTTTATCCTGTAAATCCTTCATCAGCTCGAGAATCTGAGCTTGAATCGTTACGTCAAGGGCAGTTGTCGGCTCATCAGCAATCAACAGCTTCGGATTAGCAGCAAGCGCAATCGCAATCATTGCCCTTTGACGCATCCCACCTGAGAATTCATGAGGATATTGATTGACACGTTTTTCTGGCATTGGAATACCAACAAGATTAAGTAATTCAATTGCACGATTCTTCGCTTGACTCCCTGACATGTTTTGATGTTTAATCAAAACCTCCATAATTTGCTTACCGACTTTCATGGTTGGATTTAATGATGTCATCGGATCTTGGAAAATCATGCTAATTTCTTTTCCGCGAATCTTTTCCATTTGCTTATCAGACTTTGGAACGATGTCGTCACCATTAAATAAAATCTTTCCACCAGTAATTTTACCAGGAGGCATCGGAATTAATTTCATAATTGTTTGTGTCATTACCGATTTTCCAGATCCCGATTCACCCACAATAGCAAGCGTCTCACCTTTATAAAGGTCAAAGCTAACCTTACTAACTGCCCTAACCTCACCACCATAGGTTTGGAATGAGACTGATAAATCTTTCACTTCTAGTATTTTTTCCATTCTCTCACTCCCCCTTATTTACGTAACCTTGGATCTAGTGCATCACGCATTCCATCACCAATCACGTTAAATGCAAAGATTGTTAATGAAATAAACATCGCTGGGAAGAATAATCGCCATGGATAATACTTTAATGCCGGTAATCCTTCGGAAGCCATTGTTCCCCAGCTCGCCAGTGGCGGAGTTAATCCTAAGCCAAGATAGCTAAGGAATGATTCTGTAAATATAGCTGAAGGGACAGTAAGTGTCATCGTTACTAAAATCGGTCCCATTGTATTCGGAATTAAGTGTTTCCCCATGATTCTAGTTAATGGTGCACCAAGTGTACGAGATGCTAATACATATTCCTGATGCTTCAGTGATAGGACTTGCCCACGTACAATCCTCGACATGTTAATCCAGCCGGTAATCGTCATCGCTAAAATCATTGTTCCAATACTTTGTCCAAGAACAACCATCAATAAAATAACAAGTAATAAATACGGAACACCATATAATACATCGGCAACACGCATCATGATTTCATCAACACGTCCACCTTTATAGCCCGAAAATCCACCCCAGAAAACACCGATCGTAAAATCAATCAATGCTGCTGCAACCCCAATAAACAAGGAAATTCTGGCACCTTCCCAAGTACGTGTGAATACGTCACGTCCTAAGTCATCCGTACCAAACCAGTGTTCAGCACTAGGTGGTTGATTAGTATTCTTTAAATCGTTTGTCGCATAGTCAAAACCTGACATATAAGGTCCAAAAATTGCCATAAAAATAAGAATGATGAGTAACACGACCCCAACCATCGCTAACTTATTTTTACGAAAGCGAATACTAACATCTTTCCAAAAAGAAAGACTCGGTTTTGAAATCTTTTCAATGTCTGCATCTTTATTTCCAACTATTCGAAATTTATCTTTTGATATTTGCTGCATCACTTACTCTCCTTTCTTCCCGCCAGCTAGTTTAATGCGAGGATCTATGAATCCGTACGCTATGTCGACAAGGAGAATAGAAATTAATAGGATGATACTGTAAAACACGGTTACTCCCATGATCACGGTGTAGTCACGGTTTGCAATACTTAATACGAAGTGTGAACCTAAGCCTGGAATACCGAAAATCTTTTCAATTACAAAGCTTCCAGTAATAATACCTGCTGAAAGCGGACCCATATAAGACACAACAGGGAGCAACGCATTTCTAATCGTATGTTTAACTGTAATAACGCCTTGACTTAAGCCCTTCGCTTTTGCCGTTTTAATGTAATCATTGCTTAATACTTCAAGCATACTCGATCTTGTAAGTCGTGCTACAAATGCCATCGGTGATGAGGCTAGTGCGAGTGCCGGAAGGACGGAATGCATGAATGATTCCCATCTAGCAACTGGAAATATACCCAACTTAATCGCCAAAAAGTATTGCAGCACTGTCGCCATAATAAACGAAGGAACTGATATTCCCAAAACAGCAACAACCATCGCTCCATAATCTTGCCATTTATTATGCTTCATTGCCGCTATGATTCCTAAAATAATTCCAAATGAAACTGCAATTAATATTGCTTCCAATCCAAGCATTAACGAAACAGGGAAACCATCACTGATAAGATCATTTACTGACCTTGCCTTATATTTAAAGGAAGGACCAAAATCCCACTGAACTACTTTTAGTAAGTATTCACCATATTGAACATACCAAGGTTGATCCAAGCCATAGTGGGCGTTTAGATTCGCTTCTATTTCAGGCGGTAATTGTTTCTCAGATGTAAAAGGATTCCCCGGTGCTATCCTCATTAAGAAAAACGTTGCTGTAACGATTAATAACAGTGAAATCACCATATACAGCAAGCGTTTGCTAATGTATTTTAACAATAACCACACCTCCCATAATTCGAATGATTTATTCAGAAAACGAAGGTATATGGGAAAAACCCATATACCTTTGTTCATTAACCATTCATCACATTTTTGCTTTATTCAAAATAAGCCCATTTTAATTGGACATCGCCTAGTCCAGTTACAACTACATCTTTTAGGTTTTCAACTTGAACCCAGTTATGAGTATAGAAGTAGATTGGAGCTACTGGCATTTCATCGATAAAGATTTTTTCTGCATCTTTTAGCATTTGAATACGTTTCTTCGCGTCAGTTTCCTTTTGCGAATCCATTAACAATTGTTTGAATTCAGCATTCTCCCAGTTTGTATCATTGTTACCGCCTTCTTTATCACGGTATAACTCCAGGAAGTTGATTGCGTCGTTGAAATCACCTAACCAGCCCATACGGCCAACTTGGTAATCACCTGCGTGTAATTGTTCGATATAAACAGCCCATTCTTGGTTATTAAGAGTTACTTCAATACCAAGCTCTTTCTTCCACATATCTTGAATTGCTTGAGCAATTTTTTGATGTGCTTCGTTAGTGTTGTATGAAATTGCGATGGCTGGTAATTCTGATGCATCTTTAAGATTAAGCTCTTTTAAGCCTTTTTCTAAGAATTCTTTCGCTTTCTTCACATCATTATCTTTGAAATATCCTTTTTCGTTCTCTTCGAACATTGACGGAGGAACTGCTGCCATCGCAGGAATTTGTCCACCTTGAGTGATATTGTCAATGATAGACTGACGATCGATAGCATAAGCTAATGCTTTACGAATATTAACGTTATTTAACGGTTCTTTTTCAGTATTAAATTTGTACCAGTAAGTACCTGCAATAGGTTGAGTTGTTAGTCTACCTTCATCTTTTAAAGCTTTCATGGAATCAGTTGGAAGCGTACCGAATGGTGCACCAGCCCAATCTAATTCTCCGTTATCAAACATAGAAAGCTCTGTATTGGCATCGTTAATAATGCTCATTTGTACTTTTTCAAGCTTTACAGTATCAGCATCCCAATAGTCTGCGTTCTTTTCAAGAACGATATTAGCGCTGTGCTCCCATTCAGCTAATTTGAATGGTCCGTTAGAAACGTACTTGTCTCCAGCTTCTGTATACCAGTTAGGATTTTCAGTAGCAACTTTATTGTTTACTGGGAAGTATGTGTAGAACGCGGTTAACTCAAGGAAATAAGGAGTAGGGTTCTCTAGTGTTACTTCCAATGTCTTTTCATCAACTGCTTTTACACCTAAAGTATCAACTGCTGCACCGCCAGTATTAATAGCTTCAGCACCTTTTACGTAGTACAATTGATACGCATATTGTGATTGATTGGCAGGATCAAGAGCCCATTTCCAAGCATAAACGAAGTCTTCTGCAGTGACAGGATCACCATTTGTCCATTTTGCATCACGAAGTTCAAACGTATAAGTTAATAAATCATCAGATGTTGTAATCTTCTCAGCCATTGCTGGTTGAGGTTTACCATCTGCATCAATACGTGTTAAACCTTCAAAGGTTTGGTGCAACACACTTGCTGATGTTGAATCATTTGCTAATCCAGGGTTTAAAGAGAACGGCTCTGAACTAATGTTCACGCGTAATTCTTGTGGAACATCAGATTTTTTGTCGTCTCCACCCTTTTTCTCATCAGCTTTGTCATCGCCACCACATGCCGTTAAGAACATGCTAACCAACAGCAACATGCTGAAAAGAAATGATAGTCTTTTTTTCATGCTTGTACCCCCTATTTATATTTTATTTTTTTGCAAACGGTACCAAAACGAGTTCCATACTTCATATACACTTGTACACCTCAGGTATATTTATATAATAATCAGTCAATTTTTACTAAAAAAATGACAATAAAAAATAAGTTTATAGCATTTTAAGTTTAATTACTCTAAAGAGTTTTTAACTACTTTTACTAGCGTTATCCACCAGTTATGTTATAAACTAATTTTTTACGGTTACACTTGAGTTTATACAGTTTTTTGAAGATATTATCCGCTCAGTATGTACCATTTGTTAGGTTTATTATAAATAGTTTGAAAAGTTAATGCAAGTAACTTTTCGACAAACCCCTTGCGCGATACAACTAAATATTCTGACAATATAAAGAATTAATGCCATTTTTCGACACCTCAAAATGTTATTCTAATAACATTTCTACTGGTTTTTTATGGTTTTTAAACGACAAAATTCTTGGTAAAATTTTTCTTTGACTTCTGTTGATTTTTTTTTTTTATTGTTATAATTTTGATATGATATGCATTGAATAGTCGGCTGGGAAAATAGACCAATCGTCCTTATTCAAATAGGATGGTTGGTTTTTTTAGTTAAAGAAAAAAGGAGGAAATTAATAGATGAAAACGATATTTTCAGGAATTCAACCGAGTGGCACCATTACACTTGGTAACTATATCGGCGCGATGAAGCAATTTGTCGAGCTCCAAAACGAATATAACTGCTACTTCTGCATCGTTGACCAGCATGCCATCACCGTTCCACAGGATCGCTTACAATTACGTAAAAACATCCGCAGTCTAGCAGCCCTATATCTTGCTTGTGGCATTGACCCAGAGAAAGCAACCTTATTCATTCAATCAGAGGTACCTGCACATGCTCAAGCAGGCTGGATGATGCAATGTATCTCCTACATAGGCGAACTAGAAAGAATGACACAATTTAAAGACAAGTCAGCCGGAAAAGAAGCTGTCCCAGCAGCATTACTAACATACCCACCATTAATGGTTGCAGACATCCTTCTTTATAGTACAGATCTTGTACCTGTTGGAGAGGATCAAAAGCAGCATCTTGAATTAACTAGAGATTTGGCTGAACGCTTTAATAAAAAATATAATGACATCTTTACGATTCCTGATATTCGGATTCCTCAAGTTGGAGCGAGAATCATGTCCTTGCAAGAACCGAACAAAAAAATGAGTAAGTCGGATCCAAATACAAAAGCAACCATCACTCTTCTAGACGATCCAAAGCAAATTGAAAAGAAGATTAAAAGTGCAGTAACTGATTCAGAAGGTATCGTGAAGTATGATCGCGAAAACAAGCCTGGTATTTCTAATCTCCTGTCAATCTATTCTATTTTCTCAAAACGTCCTATTCCAGAAATTGAAGCGGCGTATGAAGGCAAAGGCTACGGAGACTTTAAGGCGGATTTAGCAAAAGTTGTCGTTGACGAGCTTGCTCCAATTCAACAAAGATATCATGAATTAATGGAGTCAACTGTCCTCGATGAAATTCTTGACCGTGGCGCTGAGAAGGCCAACAAAGTTGCGAGTAAAATGCTTAAAAAAATGGAAAACGCAATGGGCTTAGGCCGAAAGCGTAAATAGTTTTATCAATAAAAAAGAGGAGCTGATAATTCAGCTCCTCAATTTACTTTTGGACCATGCTCCATTTCCCATAGCTTTTCAAAGAAAGGCTGTCCTTTTATGATGTTTTCACAGAACTTGTAATGCTTCGGTGTCCACCCGTATTTTGTTTCTTCATAAAGCTGAATCCACGCTTCTTCAAACTCCAGATGCTGAATGTCAGCATATCGCTCTGGTCTCCACTCCGTATACCAATAGCGGATTTCTGCAACATTTTTCGAAGTAAATAAATGATCCAATGCCATAAATAACAACTGCTTTAATTGCCGTTCCTTACGGGTGAGTCCCCGCATTAAATCAGGCTCCGGTGATAGAATGTGAAACTCCTTTTTTTCTGTTGATAGTGCTTCAAAGGAGTATTTAATAAAATCGTGACTTTCAATCATCTCATAAACTAATTGTTCCTGACGCGGTATTAATCTGCTCTTTCGAATTGGAATTGTGTAACCCATAGTATCAACCGCTAAAATTCCCACTCCATCAGTTACAACAAAACAATTATCGAGCTGAATCCGTTCATGATTTTTCCGCAAAAATGCCTTTTGGTACACTTCATGCAAAAGTTCTTGCGGTAGCTCTGCTAAATCATTTTCAATATAATGGAAAAGAACAGACTCGATTTTCAACAATGGTACTTGATCAAGCAACTCAACTGCATCATCTTTGCGCCACTCATGGAAGTGGCAAATATTATAACCGTTTTCTTCCCCTTCAAACCAGTTCACCCAAACATCATGAAGATACAACATGAATTTACCCCTCACTTCAAGAAACTGTTGTTTTCAATCAGTATGGGCAGGTAACAGTTAAATTATTCCTTATTTTCTATCGTTTAGTAGCTTCTTTTGCCGGAAAATAGATACTTATCCATATAATGATTATTCCAATCGGGAGCAAGTAGCACTCGAGGCGATGCGATATGAAGTGGAGGTATTCTAAGAAGGTGAAGCCTACTGGCAATAAGTTTAAGTACATAATTGATGTTGTCCCACCAGACACAGCTAGTCCAAAGCCAATGAACAAAAAAAATGCCCGAGTTACGATATCCATTTCATTAATCGTTTCATTATCTTTTTCAAATATAATCATGAGGATTTTCCTCCGGACTTGTCCCTTTTTAACAATTATATGATGTTAGTTGAAAAATATATGAATTGATTTTGGAGGGGGGATGTGGTTGCTGTGGGTTCAATCGTTGTTGAGGCTTGTTTTGAATTGTGCCATGACACACTTTTGGCCTTTTTCTCGTGTGTTTTGTTTCATGGGGACTTCCCATGATACACTTTTGGCTTTTCCCTCATGTGTTCTGTTTCATGGAGCCTCTCCATGATACACTTTTGTCATTTTTACTGACTGTGTTGTTTCATGGAGTCCCTCCATAACTCACGAACCTCATGAACATGAACTACTCCCCCATTACCTCCAACATTTTCTCCGCACGAATTGTAAATGTTTCCTGTGTCGTTAGAGGCTGTTTATCTAAGAATGTCTTCACAACTTTATATCCTACTGCATAGCCAACCATATAAGGAAACCCTCGCTCTCCAAACAAAAGTTGGTCATGGAGCGATTCTTCCTTTTTTACTTTCAAGTGATCAGATAAATATTTTTTCCAAAAACCACCAATTTGCTCATCAGAATATTTTTTACACCATGGAGCTAAATAATCAGCACCACAGTTCGTTTCGACTGCTACTTCAGCCAAGCCCTCTAATACGATTGAATCTAGAAGTGTGTAGTCTTTGATGCTTTTTTCAATTTTGTTCAACCGGCACACATGATGATACTCATGAACAAAGAGAGCTTCGATGTCCTTTTTTGAAAGCTTAGGGGTTAAAAATAGGAAGAGCTTGTCATGAAACGAAACTCCGGATTTCCTATCATTAGTGGACCTTGTAAACAGTCCTTGGTTACCTGCAAATGGAAATATATAAACAGGGATGTCCGGTCCACGCCATCTTTGCTGATAATGCACAAACATCTCCTCAACAGTGCTCCATACTTCTCTTTCTTTAAGTTCTTCAAATGTGGTATAGGTAAGCTTCGTAGGTCTATACATACCGAAATTTTGTAGGTAACGGTAAAAATTACGAAGAGCTTGTGTTTCTTTGCGATTTAGACTGTTGCTTCTTTTATCAGCTTGTTTATGACGATTATCTGAAAACAAAAGCTTTTTGCAAACTTCAATTGGATGATTAAATTGTTCGTCTAACCATTTATCTGTATCGATTACACCCATTCCACACCCTCCTGAATTACTTAATATTCAGAGTGTATGATTAACGAAAATAAACGTGCAAGTTCATTCATAAATAAAAAACCGACCAACGAATCAAAAATATTCGCAAGTCGGTTAATTTATTTATATTATTGATACTTTCTAAATGCAATCGTTGCGTTGTGTCCTCCGAACCCTAATGAGTTACTAATTGCAATGCTGATTTCCTGTTTTCGAGCTTGATTTGGTACATAATCAAGATCACATTCAGGGTCTTGGGTCTGCAGGTTCATTGTTGGCGGGATAATGCCTTCCTGTAACGCCAACACCGAGAAAATTGCTTCAATTCCACCAGCTGCACCTAATAGGTGGCCTGTCATTGATTTTGTTGAGCTTACAGCCAATTTATATGCATGCTCTCCAAAAACCTCTTTAATCGCTGCTGTTTCGTATTTATCATTATAGCCAGTGCTTGTTCCATGAGCGTTGATGTACTCAACTTCTTCAGGTTTAATACCACCGTCGTTTAGCGCTTGTTTCATTGCGCGGGCACCGCCTTCTCCACCAGGAGCAGGAGCTGTTACATGGTACGCATCTCCTGTTGCACCATAGCCGACGATTTCAGCGTAGATTTTTGCACCTCGTGCTAATGCATGTTCAAGCTCTTCTAAAATTACGATACCTGCACCTTCACCGATAACGAATCCGTCACGATTAGCATCGAATGGGCGGCTGGCAGTTTGTGGATCAGGATTTGTTGTAAGAGCGGTGTTAGCACAGAAACCAGCCACAGACATTTTCGTGATAGGTGCTTCTGCTCCACCTGAAACCATTACATCTGCATCACCACGTTGGATGACCTTGAATGCATCTCCTATTGAGTTCGTTCCTGTAGCACAGGCTGTAACGGTACAAGAGTTAATACCTTTAGCACCAAGCATGATTGATACTTGACCCGCTGCCATGTCTGGAATAATCATCGGCACGAAGAATGGGCTTACCCGCTTGTAGCCACGATTCATGAAGGTTTCAAACTGATTTTCGAATGTTTCCATTCCGCCGATTCCAGAACCAATCCAGACACCTACGCGAGGTGCGTTTTCATCTGTAATTTCAAGCCCTGAGTCCTTAACAGCCATTGTTGCTGCAGCAATCGCATAATGTGTAAAACGGTCCATTTTTCTAGCATCTTTTTTTTCAATATATGCTTCAATATTAAAGTCCTTTAATTCAGCTGCAACCTTCGCCGGGTATTCGTCCGCATTTAGTCTAGTTAACGGTCCAACACCCGATACGCCAGCGATGAGGTTTTTCCAAGTTGTTTCTACGTCATTTCCAAGTGGTGTAACCGCACCGACACCTGTTACGACAACCCTTCTTTTTTCCATTACTGTTGCACTCCTTTTCTAAGTAAAAAGTAAGATGATTGCGACATTTAATATCTTATTTACCCCAACGCATTGCAATTGCGCCCCAGGTTAAGCCTCCACCAAAGCCGACCATTACGATTACATCATCTTCTTTAATCTTTCCTGCTTCCAACTCTTCTACAATCGAAATTGGAATGGACGCTGCTGAGGTATTCCCGTATTTATTCACAGTTTTCGACATTTTTTCTTCTGGCAACTCCAAACGTTGTCTGGAAGCTTCCATTATCCGTATATTTGCTTGATGTGGTATTAACATATCAACATCTGACTTAGAAAGACCTGCTTTTTCAATGACATTAACAGCACTTTCTCCCATTTGTCGAACTGCAAATTTGAAAACTTCACGTCCATTCATTACAATGTATTCTTCCTGGTAGAGATGCTTTCCACCAGACCCATCTGAGCCAAGTTCAAATGCCAGAATGCCTCTTCCTTCTGATACAGGTCCCATTACTACGGCTCCAGCACCATCGCCGAATAAGACAGCAGTATTGCGGTCATTCCAATCAGTAATTTTAGAAAGCTTTTCTACACCAACTACTAATATATGCTTGTAAGTTCCACTTTCAATAAATTGCTTTGCTGTTACCATTCCATACATAAAACCCGCGCATGCAGCACTGATATCCATTGCTGCTGCTTTTTTTGCTCCTAAACGATCTTGAAGTATGCATGATACAGTTGGAAATGGCTGATCAGGCGTAACAGTCGCAACAAGAATTAAATCAATTTCCTCGGGTGCAATACCAGCATTATCAATCGCATTTTTTGCTGCTTCATAGGCTAAATCAGACGTATTCATTGAATCATCAGCAATTCTGCGTTCTTCTATGCCTGTTCTTGTCCGAATCCATTCGTCTGTTGTGTCCATTCTTTGTTCCAGTTCGTGGTTAGTGACAATTCGTTCAGGCAAATAGCGGCCTATTCCTTTTATCCCAGCGTTCATGGAAACAACCCCTTTTCTTTCAATATATATCATGATAGTTAATAGTATATTTTATTATCAAATATTATGACTTGGTACTAATTTTATCAAAAAAGAATCTTCATTGGCAACTTTTTTTTAAACTGACACAGCTTAGGAACATGTCATCTAATGGCAAATGACCATACCAAAAAATCAATCGGACATATTATATTGAATAATGCCACTAATATAGAAGGAGGTAATGTAATATGTATCAAAATCCTTTTGAGAGAGATCAACGAAAACAGAGTGACCCCTTTAGACATTTTTTATTTGGCAATAAAGCAGCACAAAAGCAATTTGACCAAAAACCTCAACAGAATCAGGAACAAAGGGGCCAACGACAACGACAAAGGACACAAAAGAATCAAGACATGTCCTTTAATATCCTAAATCCAGCTTCTATCGAAAAATATTTAAACAATATTGACATGGATCTCCTTAATGAAAACATCGATATGCTCATGAAAACAGCCGAACAATTTAAACCACTATACAATGAGCTAAACCCAATCATTGCGAAGTTTTTAAAAAAGAAATAAGCATACCAAGCACATCATAAACAAATCCATCAGAACAGCTCACTGATGGATTTCTTATTATTTTTCGTTCGGAAGTTTTCCAGTTCTCATATATTCATCAATCAACACATTAAGCTTAGCCACAAAGCTCTTATCTATCAGCGGACTAAACTCGCCCATCATAATCACATCATCTTGAAAATCATAATACTGATTTCCAGACTTTAATTCCCCTGATACATACTGCTCAGCTACCAATTCATAAAGATGCTCAACATTTTGTACCGTACTAGTTAATACAGTTGACTCACCAAGATCGGATTGATCAGAGACATATCCAATTGCAAATTTACTGTTTTCTTTTACCTTTTCAATTACTGGAACATTAAAGCCGTCCCCAGCAGGATATACGACATCAATGTTATTTTCGAGCATGAAATCCAACTCATCTAGCGCCTTTTTCTGATCATCCCAATTACCTACATATTGAATGCTCACATTAACTTGCTTATTTTCATAAAGAGCACCGTCATAGAAACCTTCCACCTCAGGCTGCCATTCGTATGCCGCAATTACACCTAGAGAATTTGTCTTTGACATGTGAGCAGCCACCATTCCACCAAAAAAGCCCATTGCATAGCCATTGAAATTAATACTAGTTGTATTTTTTTGTTTGGCATTCCCATTAAAGCTGACAAAATGAATGTCAGGATATTGGTCAGCCAAGTCATTAAAATATTCGGCATATTCATTCCCATGCCCAAAAATCAAACTAATTCCCTTTTGAGAGAATTCCTCGATAGCTTCTTCTATCACTTTAGAAGAATCCATTCCTTCTTTATAGTAAACCTCGGCACCAAGTTCTGACTGAATCTTCAACATGCCGTTATACCCCTTTGTGCCCCACACTTGGTCGTTGACTGTTTCCGGAACTAGCAATCCAACTTTCGATAACTTCCCGTTTCCTACTTGGTGGCCACACCCAGCCAGCAACGCCAGAATTAATAGAAAAACTCCGAAACGCTTCAAAATAAATTGCAACTCCTTTAGTGCTACCAAATAACATAAATAAAAACAATACGCCGTTAGGTATCTCTTGTATACATTCTACCTTTCTCCAAACCTATTGAAAAGAATTATTGTATTACAGTAACATTACACACTAGACAAGACTCGAAGCAAATGCTGTTGCTGTATAATCAAACCCTGTTCAAAATTTACTTTCCCCTCTATTTCTCTATATAGATGATTCGTATTGGTGGCGTCTTTTCTAATGGTATCTTCATAAAAATTGGAATTAATACCCAACTTTTCCGCACATTTTATCCACTGCCCATCTGTTTTGTTTTTTAAGGTACAGGATTGTAAATTACCAGTATTAATAAAGTCAACGATTTCATTTACAGCATCGTCAATAAAAATAGCATCATAAATCCATTCCTGTGGGCTTAATTGTAAATTTTCGCGATTTTTCAAATCATTATAAAGGACCTGCTGAAATGCAAACTCAATAGGCTGCCACGGTCCATATAGTGTTGGTAAGGATATTACATGATAAGGAATGTCCTTCTCCTTCAAAAGGTTAACGAGTTTTTCACCTATTTGAACAACCGTATCCCTAACCCCTGCTTCACTATTCTGAAGCGGAAGCAGGAATACGACTTCAGCCGGGATAAATTCATTGGTTAATTCTAATTCGCTAATAGCAACTTCAAGCTGGGATAGCATCCCTTCTTCATCCTTTTTTAAAAATAAATCAAAGAGTGATAGAATTACGAGTGTATCAGATTCGCAAGATAGTCCTGACTGTATCCACTCAGCAATCGGGATTTCGATTAAATTCGAATTTCTTCCTAAACTTAAACGTTTTTCCTCCTGAAAAATATCATAACGATTTTCAAAACCAATAGAGTGTACAATCATCCCTAGTTCCAAAAATCGTGTGCTAAGATGAAAGCTTAAAAATTCATATCCACCAACAATCATAACCTTGTCCATTTTCAATTCCCTCCCTGCGCGCTAAGCCTCTTAGTATCCTATGCACAGGGAGTGAGATTTTTACCTTTATTTCATTATAATTCCTTTTCAAAGTTTTGATAGAAATCACAAGTGTATCGTTTTAACTGGGTGAATTTTTCCGGAAGCAAATAGCTAACGGATACAATAGATCCATCTTGATTAATTTTTGCCAACAGTAAATTTGTCATCGCAGACTGCTTATAGGCACGTGATCCATTTAAAATATGAATGATTTTCATGGGAAGCTGATCTGGAAGCACATCTTTCTCCTCCATCTCGTCGACCATATTTTCAACATCCTTTTGCTCAATTTCATATGCAGCAGCAATTTCTCTAATTAGTTTTTTATAGAAAAATTTATGTTCCTTTTCATGATTGAGTTGACTTTTTAATGAATAAATCGGATTCACAAAAACAATCGAACGGATTTTTCCCTTCAATTCAGAAATTAATTTAAGCGCAACAAGTGCCCCCATTCCTTCCGCAAATATATGAATTTTATCATTGAGGATTTCCCTTTTAATGACATAATAGTAAAGCTGCTTCGCTAGCTTTGTCGCTTTATCCGAACCCCAATTCCTTCCATATAAATTCGAGTAAAAAGCCGTATAGCCTTTTTCTTTAAAATAATTAATTAACCCGAGTCTGCCTTCGTTTTGCGTCCAAAAATTCATATCCTTTTCTACAAAGCTTCTTTCATCACCAATAATAAGGATACCGAAACCATTAGGCTTGTAGGGATAGTGAACTATATTCCATTCGGTATCCAATTGGAAGTTCCGGTTCTCCATTACCATTAAATTTACCCCTTTTTTTGTGTATTCATATTAATGTATGATGCTTCACAAGAATTGAATAGGAATTTGCCTAAAATGTAAGATGAATTGGTGATGAAACTGAACTTGTCCGAAAATTATTTAAATATTACCGATGATATGTTAAGATGAAGTGAGGAATACATAAGTAAGAGGTGATTTTCGATGAAATATTTTTGGACTTTATTCTGGACATTAATCCTGATTGAAATGGTTGTTTATGTAGGTAGCTCTATGATTGGAACTGAATTTGATGCGATGACTGGTCTTATTATTGCCATTCCAGTTACCGTGTTACTTTACGTGATTCCAGCGATCATTCCTAATGACCCAGTGGAAAAGCACTAATTTTAGCGCTAAAAAAAGCTGACTCAATCGAGCCAGCTTTTTTTATGTTTAGATTTCAATAGCTAATGAACTGTCCTTTACGATGATGTTTACTTCATCTTCACCGGTTATTTTTCCGGCAATAATCAGTTTAGCAAGCTTGGTTTCCAATTCTCGCTGAATATATCGTTTAAGTGGGCGCGCCCCGTATACGGGATCAAAACCATTTTCTGCAATGAATTCCTTCGCCTCTTCAGTCATTTTGATGCGAATTTGCTGGTCTTCCAATCGCGCTTGCAATTCAGCCACCAATTTAACAACGATTCCCTTAATTTCATTAAGTCCTAGCGGTTTAAATAACAATAACTCATCGACACGATTCAAGAATTCCGGTCGGAAATGATTTCTTAGTGTTCCCATTACCTTTTTTCTAGTAGCTTCAGAAATATCTCCATTTGCAATCGCATCTTCAATTAATAAATGCGAACCTAAATTACTCGTCATAATAATGACCGTGTTTTTGAAATCAACAGTGCGACCATGAGAGTCCGTAATCCGCCCATCATCAAGCATTTGTAATAAGATATTAAATACCTCTGGATGAGCTTTTTCAATTTCATCTAATAGAATAACTGAATACGGCTTACGTCTGACTGCCTCTGTTAATTGGCCGCCTTCCTCATAGCCGACATACCCAGGAGGTGCCCCAATCAATCTCGAAACAGCATGCTTTTCCATATATTCGGACATATCAATTCGTATCATTTGTTCTTCGCTGTCAAACAAAGCTTGAGCAAGTGTTTTCGCCAACTCTGTTTTTCCGACCCCTGTTGGTCCAAGGAAAATAAACGAACCGATAGGTCGATTTGGGTCCTTGATTCCAGCCCGTGCTCTTAGCACTGCATTAGAAACCAACTCAATTGCCTCATCTTGACCGATGACTCGCTCATGAAGAATGCTCTCAAGTCTTAACAGCTTTTCACGCTCGCCTTCAACGAGCTTCGTTACTGGAATTCCGGTCCAGCGTGCAACAATTGAAGCAATTTCTTCTTCCGTCACCTCTTCGCGCAACAATTTCGTTTCCTGATGCTGGGTAACCACCTCTTCTAACTGCTTTAAGTCCTTCTCAGCTTGTGGGATTTTTCCGTAACGAAGCTCAGAGGCTTTGTTTAAATCGTAATTGTTCTCAGCATCCTCAAGCTCTCGGCGTAATTTTTCAAGCAACGCCCGCTGTTCACTGACCTTTTGAATGCCTTCCTTTTCATTTTGCCAGCGTGCCTTCATGCTGTTCGCTTTATCCTTTAATTCGGCTAGCTCTTTTTTGAGAACTTCCAAGCGCTGTTGGCTTTGTGGGTCAGTCTCCTTTTGTAAAGCTGCCTCCTCAATTTCTAACTGCATCACGCGACGCACCACTTCATCAATTTCCGTTGGCATGGAATCGATTTCTGTTCTTATCATCGCACATGCTTCATCAACGAGGTCAATCGCTTTATCTGGAAGGAAGCGATCGGTGATATAGCGATCTGATAGTGTAGCAGCTGCTACTAGGGCTCGGTCATGAATATTGACTCCATGATGGATTTCAAAGCGTTCCTTTAAGCCCCGTAAAATCGAAATCGTATCTTCAACATCTGGTTCCTGGACGAGCACCTGTTGGAAGCGACGCTCAAGCGCCGGGTCCTTTTCAATATATTTGCGATGCTCATCTAAAGTGGTGGCTCCAATACAATGCAGTTCTCCACGAGCAAGCATTGGTTTTAACATATTACCGGCATCCATTGCGCCCTCTGTTTTCCCTGCACCAACAATCGTGTGAAGCTCATCAATGAATAAGAGGATTTTTCCTTCACTTTTTTTGATTTCATTAAGTACTGCTTTTAAGCGTTCCTCAAACTCTCCTCGGAATTTTGCTCCAGCAATCAATGCGCTCATATCTAGTGAAAAGATTGTTTTATCCTTAAGCCCTTCTGGGACATCCTTGCGAACAATCCGTTGCGCTAATCCCTCAACAATGGCTGTTTTACCAACGCCTGGTTCACCAATTAAGACTGGATTGTTTTTTGTTTTTCGCGATAGAATTCTAATGACATGACGGATTTCGCTGTCGCGACCGATTACTGGATCTATTTTTCCTGTTTTCACTTCTGCAACCAAATCTCGGCCGTATTTTTTTAACGCATCATAGGTTGCTTCTGGATTTTGTGAAGTCACCCTTTGATTCCCCCTAATTTCTTTTATTGCTGTTAATAGCTGTTCCTTTGACACTTTTAGCCTTTTTAAAATTTTTCCTGATTCTGCGTTTGCATCCATCGTCGCAAGTAAAACATGCTCGATCGAAAGGTATTCATCTGTAAATTGCTTCATTTCCTTTTCTGCTTCAGTCATCATGCGTTGTAATTTTCCTGAAATGTAAATATTCCCCTCTGAAGCACCTGTGCCGGTTACACGCGGCTTTTTATCTAGCTCTTTTGCTAATTCTTGTTGAAATGCTTGTGGTGAACAATTTATTCTTTCAAGTACGCTAGAGACTAGGTTGTCGTCCGTAGATAAAATGCTTAAAAATAAATGTATATCATCTATTTCTTGGTGATTATTTTCGCGAGCAAGAGTTTGGGCTGACAGCAGTGCGGTTTGTAGTCGCTCTGTCATTTTGTTTAAATCCATGATTACTCCTCCTTACTGCAAGTGGTTCGAAGGTCTATTTTGTTTACTTGGTGTATTGGTTGTTATGGCCATTTTTCCAGTTTGACCTTTCCTGACCTTTATGTATATTATATTCCTATTTTTTGAAAAAATAAAGCCATCCGCAGGTTGGATGGCAAATTTTGTCTTAAAATATTTATGGTCTGCGTTTATATGACCATACCCGGTCATCGTTCGAGTTCTCCGGAAACTTGTCCCCTGCCTTCAAACGAATCATTTTCGGTTTGTTTACTTGATCGCCTGAGTCACCAATTTCAATGTAAACTCCATTATTTGGCGCTTTATGACCTGGTCTAAATTGTCTATTTTGCCCCATTCTCTTTAAACCTCCTTAGATGTTGGTTCACTTGCTATTATCTCCATTTAGGACGAAATTGTTAGCAAGAAAAATAAGGATTTTGAGGGCTGCCTAATATTTATCCGCGATTTTGGCGGTTTAACCGACGTTTTGGGCAGTTTATCCGACGAATTTGGCAGTTTATCCGCTTTTCGACAAAAAATGACAACACTTAACAGCTACCTCACTATTAATACTTGGACAAACCAAAAAGACCAACCCACACAAACCGTGCGAGTTGGTCTCCTTCTAAAAAACACGATATTTAATCTTTTAAGATTTCAACTAACAATGCTTTTTGGGCATGTAGTCTATTTCCGGCTTGTTCGAAGACAGCTGAATTTGGTCCATCAATGACGCTTGCGCTTACTTCTTCTTCTCTGTGCGCTGGTAAGCAATGTAAGAAAATATAATCTGACTTTGCATGTTTTACTAACTCATCATTAATTTGGAAGCCTTCAAACGCTTTTAATCTAATTTCATTTTCCTCTTCCTGTCCCATGCTCGTCCAAACATCCGCATAAACCGCATCTGCATCCTTAATAGCTGCAACAGGGTCGTTTGTAATAAGCACTTTTGCTCCGCTTTCAGCAGCAAAACCATGCACTGCTTCAGTTACCTCTGCATCTGGCTCATAGCCTTTAGGTGAAGCAATCGCGATATCCATTCCCATTTTTGCACATGCAATCATTAATGAATGAGCCACATTATTACCATCACCGATATAAGCCATTTTCAAACCAGCAAACTTGCCCTTTTGCTCATAAACAGTTTGCAAATCTGCCAGTGCCTGACAAGGATGATATAGGTCTGTTAAGCCATTAATGACAGGAATAGTTGCATGTTCGGCCAATTCTTCAATGATAGAATGAGAAAAAGTACGAATCATAATTCCGTCGATATAATGAGACATGACTTTTGCAGTGTCAGAAATGGGCTCACCTCTGCCAATTTGTAAATCCTTACTGTTCATGACAATTGCTTGCCCACCTAATTGAAGCATGCCCGCTTCAAAAGATACGCGCGTTCTTGTTGATGATTTTTCAAAAATCATACCAAGAATTTTGCCAGCTAGCGGTTTACCATGATCAATACCAGCTAGCTTTTCTTGTTTCAATTTGATAGCTCTTTCCACCAATGCTTGAATAGTCTGAGCTGGAAGGTCCTTTAATGTTAATAAATCTTTTCCTTTTAATTGTGTATCATACGTTTGAATCATCCTACCGTCACGTCCTTATTTATGGTTTCATGCCAATGACTGATGGATTGAACCTCCCAATCCTTAACAGCCACTGCGATTAAGAATGCTTTTGCCGTTTCAAGTTCAGTAAATGTAATAATTCTGTTTCGAGTCGCCATTTGGCGTGCTTTAATATCTGTTTCCTGCTTTTGTGTATTAAAGAAGGCAATCGTATTGCAATCAGCTAGTG
Organism: Bacillus marasmi; assembly: GCF_902168435.1. GTDB lineage: Bacteria > Bacillota > Bacilli > Bacillales > Cytobacillaceae > Bacillus_BU > Bacillus_BU marasmi. The sequence continues at coordinate 192,597 of NZ_LR656167.1, read as the reverse complement.
CCTCTTCAAGCTTCTCGGTTTGAACAATTTCAATATTTGCCTGTTTCGCTAATTGTGTAAGCTCAGAAATATCATCGACGTTCCCACAAACAAGCTTTCCGCCAGAAATAGATTTCTTCACGTTCACATGTAGCCATTTAGCCAGCGCTTCCTCGAAATTTGCTGCTATGCTTATCCCCTCACCAGTAGATTTCATTTCCGGACCGACCTTTGAATCTAGTCCGTGAAGTGCATAGTTTGAGAACACAGGATATTTAATCGTAATAAATGGCAAGGATACTGGCTTGTTTTGTTTTTCACGATTTGATAGTGATAATTTTCCAAGAAGTATCTTTGTCGCAATTTGCACAAGTGGTTGTCCTGTTACCTTACTCACAATTGGCACCGTACGACTTGCTCTCGGATTCACTTCTAATACTAACACAGATTTGTCAGTTACAATAAATTGAATATTCATTAAACCTTTATAATTGAGTTTTTTCACAATTTTTTCAGCATATGTCAGCATTGTTTTTTCTGTTTCATTAGAAAAGCTTTGTGCTGGAAGAATTGACATACTATCCCCAGAGTGTACGCCGGTTTTTTCGATGTGCTCAACAATTGTCGGTACTAGAATATTTTCCCCATCTGCTGCCAAATCAAGCTCAGCTTCATGGCCGTAAATGTACTGGTCTACTAAAATTGGGTATGAAATGGTACCACTTGCTAGTGTTTTATCTAGCTCTTGTTGATTTTTAAGAACCTCCATCCCTCTTCCGCCAATGACATAAGATGGACGAAGCAAAATTGGGTAACCAAGTTCCGCTACGCAACTCAATAATTCAGCTTCGTTATTTGCGATATCGCCACGAACACGTGGGATTTCAAGTTCATCTAGAAGCTGATAGAAGCGTTCACGATCCTCTAATAAATCAATCATTTCTGAACTTGTGCCGAGAAGATTCACACCTAGCGCTTCAAGCTTATCAGCAAGATTAAGCGCGGTTTGGCCCCCTAGCTGCACAATCACATCATTGATTTCTTCAGCTTCCATGACATTCAACACAGATTCAATTGTTAATGGCTCAAAGTAAAGCTTATCAGCGGTAGCAAAATCAGTACTCACCGTTTCAGGGTTATTGTTAATCATAATGGTTTCGATATTTTCGTCTTTTAACGCCAGTACTCCATGGACTGAACAGTAATCAAATTCAATACCTTGACCAATGCGGATTGGTCCGCTACCAATAATTAACACCTTTTGCTTATTAGAAGGACTTTGCTCATTTTCCCCGCTGTAGCTTGAATAGTAGTAATTTGAAACGGAATGGAATTCTGCTGCACATGTATCAACCATTTTATAGGCTGGAAGAATTCCCATTTCTTTTCTCAATTTTCGGACATCACTCTCTGTAATGCCCCATTGACCCGCTAAGAATTGATCTCCAAAGCCTTTATTTTTGTAAAGCTGTAACGCTTCTTTCGTAACAGTTTCATTATTTGTTACAGCTATCTCCTTTTCAAGCTCAATAAGTTTGTTAAAACGAGTTAAGTAAAATAAATCAATTTTCGTTTGCTGATGAATCTCCTGAATACCAACACCACGACGGATTAATTCGAAAATAACAAACAGTCGCTCGTCCGTTTGACCGAGCATCATTTCCTTCAGCTCTTCAACGGTATTATTTTGTAGGCTTGGTAAAATTAAGTCCTCGTTGTCAATTTCCAAAGAATGAATCGCCTTAAACAATGAACGTTCAAGATTACGATCGATTCCCATTACCTCGCCAGTCGCCTTCATTTGTGTACCCAACTTACGATTCACTTGTGGGAATTTATCAAAAGCCCATTTCGGGAATTTCACGACAACATAATCTAAGGCTGGCTCAAAGCTTGCAAATGTTTCACCTGTTACCGGGTTAATTAGCTCTGATAAAGAATAGCCAACTGCTAATTTAGCTGCCATACGCGCGATTGGATATCCAGTCGCCTTTGATGCTAATGCTGAGGAACGACTGACCCGAGGGTTTACCTCAATTAAGTAATATTGCTTGCTATATGGATCAAGAGCGAATTGAATATTACAGCCCCCGACAATTTTTAAGGCAGAGATAATTTTAATTGAAGCTGTACGTAGCATTTGATATTCGTCATCAGTTAAGGTTTGCGATGGTGCTACTACAATTGAATCACCAGTATGAATTCCAACCGGATCAATGTTTTCCATATTACAAACAGTAATACAGGTATTGTTAGCGTCACGCATGACTTCATATTCGACTTCCTTAAAGCCAGCGATACTTTTTTCGATTAAGCATTGATTGATGGCACTTTCAGATAAGCCGCTTGTAACTAAATGAATTAGCTCGTTAAGATTATTGGCAATTCCTCCACCTGTTCCACCAAGGGTATAAGCAGGACGAATGATAATTGGAAAACCAATTTCATTCGCAAATTGAACAGCCTCTTCTTTTGTGTGAACAATCGTACTTTCGGGTACAGGTTCACCCAATTCATTCATTAGTGCACGAAAGGCTTCACGGTCCTCTCCTTTTTTAATCGATTCAATTGAGGTTCCTAAAAGCTTTACGCCGTATTTTTCGAATATGCCCGCCTCACTAAGACGAAAGGCAAGGTTTAGACCGACCTGCCCACCGATTGTCGCAAGCATTCCGTCCGGGCGTTCTTTAGTGATGATTTTTTCTAAGCTTTCAACAGTAAGTGGTTCAAAATAGACAGAATCAGCGCAGAATTCATCTGTCATAATCGTTGCTGGATTATTGTTAACAAGGATGACGCGATAGCCTTCTTCCTTCAACGCCATGCATGCCTGTGTGCCGGCATAATCAAATTCTGCTGCCTGACCGATTACGATTGGTCCTGAACCGATAACAAGAATGGATTTTATACTAGTGTCTTTAGGCATAAGTAGCTACTCTCCCGTTATTTTTAACTAAATCGATAAATTCATCAAAGATATATTCACTATCACTTGGTCCTGGATTTGCTTCTGGGTGAAATTGAACAGTTCGTAACGGCAATGTATCATGTGTTAATCCCTCAACCGATTGGTCATGCAAATTATAGAAGCGTGTATTTAAACCTGTTCCAAACAAGCTATCCTTATCAACGACATAGCTATGATTTTGCGAAGACATAAAGACATGGTTTGTCACTAAATCACAAACAGGATGATTCGCACCACGATGTCCGAAAGTAAGCTTTGCCGTATCGGCTCCGAGTGCTAACGCAGTCAGCTGATGTCCTAGGCAAATTCCCAGTGTTGGATATTTATGAACGAGTTTATTAATTTTCGTAAGTTCCTCGCTCACATCCTTTGGATTTCCAGGTCCATTCGATAGTAGGATCCCGTCTGGCTTTAAGGCAACGATAGCGTCAAAGCTCGTGTTGTAAGGAACGATTGTTACTTCACAATTACGTGCCAATAGTGATGCCACGATTGAATGCTTAAAGCCAAAATCGACGACAACAACATGGTGATCACCCTCACCAAGCTTCGTAATCTCAGAAGTCGATACTTCCTCGACTTTACAGTTGTCTTTCAAAATAATCTCACTTTGACTTACTATATGCTTTGATATGACTGCTGGCATGGAACCTTGATCACGAATTTTCCTCACAAGTGCTCTCGTATCGATTTCATCAAGCAACGGGATATTCCACTTTTCTAAATATTGCTTAAGCGAATATTTTGCTTGATAATGAAATACTTCTTCATTTGCTTCATACACAATAACACCAGCAACGTGTGGCATTGCACTTTCAAAATCAGCTTCATTTATTCCGTAGTTTCCGATTAACGGATACGTAAATACAACGATTTGATCTTTATAGGAGGGGTCAGTTAAGACCTCTTGAAAGCCAGTCATTCCTGTATAAAAAACAACTTCGCCAAATGCTTCTTCAAAAGTAGTATTCGTCTTCCACTTTCCTTCAAAAACTTCCCCACTTGATAATTTTAACATTCCGCGCATATTTAACACCTCGAAGGTTTTTGTATAAATATATCATACTAATTCATAATTATGCATTATTTTTTACAAAAAATTTGCCTCTGTCTTAAAAACAGGCTTAAGACAGGGGCATTTTATACATTTATTATGCTTTCACAGCATCGCTATTTTTAATGACTGCCGCTAAAATCTTAACAGCTTCATCAATTTCCTGATTTGTAACGGTTAAAGGCGGTAATAGGCGAATCACTTTTTCGCCTGCCTGTAATAAGATTAAACCCTGGTTGCGAAGCTCGCTTAACAAAGGAGCAACCGCTTGATCACACTCGATTCCAATCATAAGCCCAAGGCCGCGTACCTCTTTTATAAATGGTACGTCACTTAAGTTGTTTTGAATTTGCTCAACTAAATATTTTCCTTTTTCTTGAACTGCTTCTAACAACTCGCTATGAAAGATTTCATTCATGGTCGCAATTGCAGCAGCAATGGACACTGGGTTACCACCAAAGGTTGAACCGTGACTTCCTGGTCCAAAATATTCACTTAGGTGTTCTCTTCCGATAACAGCACCGATAGGAAAACCACTTCCCAATCCTTTTGCAGATGTCACAATATCTGGTGTTAAGCCAAAATATTGAAATGCGAATGGTTTACCAGTACGACCAATTCCAGTTTGAATTTCATCGATAATAAACTGAGCACCATGCTCCTTACAAAGCGCTTCAACACCTTGTAGGAATGATTGGTCACCAACATGGATTCCGCCTTCACCTTGGACAACCTCAAGCATGACAGCGGCAACGTCATCTCCTATTGCTGCTTTTACTGCTTCTAGGTCGTTGTATGGAACATAAACAAATTTTTCAAGCATTGGACCAAAGCCATGCTTAATTTTATCCTGACCAGTAGCAGACATTGTTGCAAATGTACGACCGTGGAAGGAATTCAGGAATGTAATGATTTTTGTTCGCCCTGTTGCTTTTCTAGCTAGTTTAATGGCACCTTCATTAGCCTCAGCACCACTGTTTGCGAAAAAGACACGATCCATTCCAGCTGCAGTTGCCAATTTAGTAGCGGCTTCTTCTTGCTTTGAATTCGTAAATAAATTAGAAACATGCCAATATTGATTGATTTGCTCTAGAACAGCCTGTTGAACTTTTTCCGGTCTGTGGCCAATATTGCAAACCCCAATACCAGAGGTAAAATCTAAATATTTTTTCCCATTGATATCAGTCATCCAGCTTCCTTGTGCAGAGGCTGGCTCAATTTCCCAACGGCCATAGGTTTGAAATAAATTACTCATTTAATCATCGGCTCCTTCCATGTCTCGCATAAGCAGCAAGTGCCTTATGCTTTTCGTTTCGTCACACTAGTGCCGTGCCAGGTTCCATTTTTGTAAAATGGATTTTTCCCAGAAACTATCATAACGGAATCGACTCCTTTTTCTACAGCAGCTAGGGCTGATTGAACCTTCGGAATCATTCCTCCGCTAATTTCCCCATTTTCAATATATGTGTTTATTTCCGATTCGTTTAGGCTAGAAGCTAGTTTACCCTCGATTAAAACTCCGTCAACATTCGTTACAAATAGACATTGTTCAGCCTTTAATGCTTTAGCAACTGCAGCAGCAGCATAATCAGCGTTAATGTTTAGCTTATCTCCACTAGGTGCAATCCCAATTGGTGTAATGACCGGGATGTAGTTTTGTTGTATTAACAAATTAATCAAATCTGTGTTTACTTCGGTGATTTCACCAACATATCCAAGCTCTTCCTGATTAATAAACTCAGCATTCAATAGCTTTCCGTCACTGCCATTTACGCCGATTGCAGCTAAATTATGATTTGTTAATAACGAAACCAATTTACGATTTGTTTGACCCGCTAATGTCATTTCAACAACCTTCAATGTATCAAGACCGGTTTTTCTTAATCCGTTCACAAACTCAGGCTTCACATTGTTGAGCGCAAGCATGTCATTAATATCTGGTCCACCACCATGTACGAATACGAGTTTATATTCTTCACCTATGAGCTCATCAAGGCTTTGGTAAAATCCCAATGCGAGTTCATCGATAACGCTTCCGCCCAATTTTATTACGACTATATTCATTTTCTTCTCCCCTAACGTTAAGAACGATAGCTGGCATTGATTTTTACATAATCATAGGATAAATCGCAGCCCCATGCTTTTCCATAGCCCTCTCCATAATGAAGGTCTACAAAAATTTGAATAAAATCCTGTTTTAAATATGCTAACGCTTCTTCCTCTGAAAACTTCAGCGGCTCACTTTTTTCAAGCATTTTGATAGGCCCAATCGCGACATCCACATTCTCCGGATCAAGAGCAGCCTTACTTTGACCAATTGCTCCAATGATGCGACCCCAGTTTGCATCAGCACCATAGACCGCAGTCTTAACAAGACTCGAACCAATTATCTGCTTGGCAACCCAACGTGCTTCTGAATCGTTTACAGCACCCTTAACTTCTACTTCTACTAGCTTTGTTGCGCCTTCACCATCTTTGGCAATTTGCTTAGCTAAGCTTTCACAGCTTACTCTTAACAATTCAACGAAGATTTCCCAGTCTGGATGCTCTGACGATAATGGGTTATTTTCCGCCATTCCATTCGCCATAACAAGTACCATATCATTTGTTGACGTGTCACCATCAACCGTAATTTGATTAAAGGTTTTATCAGTGATTTGCTTTAAAGCAAGTGAAAGATTTTCTGATGAGATATTAGCGTCAGTCGTTAAGAAAGCTAGCATTGTTGCCATATTTGGATGAATCATTCCAGATCCTTTTGATGTCCCACCCATATAAACCGTTTTGCCATCAATTTCAGCTGAATAGCAGCTGCTTTTCATCACTAAATCAGTTGTTAATATTGCCGTTTGAAAGTTTTCTGCGTCGTTTTTTGAATTTCCAAGTGATAACGCCTCGATACCTGCTTCAACCTTATCCATCGGTAGACATTCGCCAATGACACCTGTTGACGCTACAGCTACTTGTGTTTCTTTTAGACCGTATTTCTTTGCAGTTAAATTTCGCATGTTAATGGCATCCTCGTAGCCTTGTTTGCCTGTACAAGCGTTGGCACAGCCACTATTAACAACAACAGCCTGGAGCTTTCCTCCTTCAACCGAAATGCTTTCCTTAGTCACTTTAATCGGAGCTGCTTGAAATAAATTAGTTGTATAAACGGCTGCACTGCTTGCTGGCTTCTCGCTAAAAATAACCCCTAAATCAAGCTTTGTATAACGAATCCCAGCAGCAACCGCTCCGGTTTGAAAGCCAAGCGGAGTTAAAATACTACCATTTTCAATTGTTTTGATTTTATCTACAGCGGATAATGTTTGCATCCGTTATTCCTCCTTAAGGAAACAAAGGGACAAAGTCTAATCCTGTACGCTCATCGAGTCCGTTCATAATATTAGCGTTTTGAATTGCTTGACCTGCTGCACCCTTGATTAAATTATCAATCACTGAAACAACCGTTAATCGATTTGTTCTTTCGTCAACATGTAAGCCAATATCACAGAAATTAGATCCACTAACCTCTTTGATTTCTGGGAAATTGCCGGCAGGACGAATTTTAACAAATGGTTGATTCTGATATTTTTCATTATATAAAGTAATAATGTCCTCGGTACTTACAGATTTAGTAAGCTTCAAGTACATCGTTGCCATAATCCCTCTTGTTATTGGTAACAAGTGAGTGTTAAAGCTGATTGGTTCAACAGCACCATTCCAAAGCTTGAGCTGCTGCTCCACTTCAGGAATATGCTGATGCTGATTCACTTTATAAATTCGTAGGTTTTCATTTATTTCTGAGAAGCTCAAAGGTTTAGATGCTGTTCGTCCTGCACCGGATGCACCTGATTTTGCGTCAACAATAATCATTGATGGATCAATGATATTTTCCTGTACCACTGGAGCAAGTCCAAGCAAAGTGGCTGTAGGATAGCAGCCAGGATTTGATAACAAACGCGCTTTTGCAATATTGTGTTTATTCCATTCAGGTAATCCGTAAACAGCTTTCTCCAATACCTCAGTTGAAGCTGGCTCATGCTTATACCACTCGCGATATACATTCCCATCAGTCAAGCGTAAATCTCCTGATAAATCGACAATTTGAATACCAGTTTTTAAGAATTCAGGTACAAGCTTTGACGAAACTCCGTGTGGAGTGGCTAAAAATACAATGTCTGATTGCTTGGCAATTTTCTCAGGGTCAATTTTTTCAAGATGAATGTCTGTTATTCCATGTAAATGCGGAAATTCCTTTGATAAAGGAATTTCATCTCTCGTTGTATGGACAGATTGTATATTAAATATGGGATGATGATGCAAAAGACGAAACAGCTCACCGCCACCATATCCTGTAGTTCCAATTATTGATACGTTCATTTTGCTCCCCCTTTAATCATAATAATGTATATTTAATCATTATTTTTTATAATTATAAATTCATGATTCTATAATTATAAAAATTAAGAAAAATAAAATCAATATATTTTTAAATAATATGTGAACGTACAATCAAACTAATTGATTGTTAGCTAGGGTTTACACTATAATTATAGTGATATAATTCAATACCTTTTATAACTTAGAATCGAAACTAACATTCAACACGATTTGCTAAATGTATTGAATTTTAATATAGATTCTTTAGTTGCTGCCACGGAACATATTAAGTGCGTTTACCGCACAAAAAGGTGGTAATGAATATGACAACAATTACTGGACTATCAACTGAACTAATTGAATTATTCCACTCTATTGGATATACGCAAAAAATTGAAAAAGGGACCTTTTTATTTCAAGAAGATGCCCTCGCTGATGAACTGTTCATCATCCTCAGCGGGACTGTTCAAGTAAGTAAAATCGTTCCAGACGGACGCGAGCTTACCCTCAGAATGTGTAAACAAGATGATATAATCGGGGAGCTATCCTTATTTCATGCTTCACAAAGATACATGGTAACCGGAAAAGTTATTACAAGCGGTGAAGTAATCGTCATTAGCAAACAGCAATTAGAGAGTAAATTATCCACCAATCACTTCCTTGCCCTTGAATTTGTTAAATGGATGAGTCTTCAACAGCAAAAAACGCAAACAAAATTCCGCGATCTTATCTTAAACGGAAAAAAAGGTGCTTTATATTCAACGCTAATCCGACTTGCAAATAGCTTTGGTGTAAAAACTGAAGATGGTATTCTCTTAAATATTAATCTTACTAATCAAGAGTTGGCAAATTTTTGTGGCACTTCACGAGAAGTTGTCAATCGATTCTTAAGTGAACTAAGGAAGCTCGGTATCATCTCCGTTAATAAGGGAATGATTACCATCCACAACCTCCATTATATCAAACAAGAAATCGATTGCGAGAACTGCCCAATAGAAATATGCAATATGTCCTAACAACCAATATGAAAAAGAAGCTAGCCATTTCGGCTAGCTTCTTTTTCATATCTTATAGGTAAATGGCTGCGACGATAATGCTAAAGAAAATACAAGAGTTTACGATTTCATAAATCCCAACCTGCTTTGCTGAATACGGTTTTCCATACATATAAAACGCCCGGACTAAACTCGGAATATACGCGATTGCAACAATCCACTGACCAAGCGCAGCCCAAATAATCGGTACCGCGATATGATAACCCCAGGAAATCCATTTAAACTGCTCATTTTTTTTCTCGCGAATCATCGTTTTTACATAAAAAGTACTACCAGTAAAAAATAATATCGAAGCAATAAAAATTAAAATTGTAGATTCATTAATACTACCATTATATAAATAACTGCTCGCAAGTCCGGCAATTGAAAAAGTAAATATCGCACTAACATCGTTTAAAAAGGCACGATCATTATTTTTACTAGAAAAGTATGCATTAATAAAAAAGAACGGTATCATTAAAAGCCCGAAGTAAATAATCGTAGGTCTCGATATCAAAACAATTATTAATAATACTAATGCAGGAATAAGATAAATAATTGCCCATTTAGTATAAAATGGAATCTTTTTCTTTTTAAATAGCAAAAGCAACGGATAAGTTGCTAAATATAAAAACAACCATCCAAAAAAGAATGGAATATGCTGCCACAAAAAACCAGAAGCGGCCACACCAAGCCAAAATGGTATAATAAGCATTGCCCATGCACCATGTTGTTTCGGTAAAAATAATTGCATGCGAATCACTCCTTTGTCTTTCTAATTTTACTATAGGAGAATCCCCCCCTTATAAAAGTGAAGTTCGTCACATCTCAACAAAAAAATGAAGGCAATCCCCGTGATTTGCCTTCATTTTGTAATATATGTGCTATTTATTTGTATTCTTCATTTGATAAAGAAATTCCTTTATCCATATTAGCCCAACTGGATCATCAATATGGAAAGCGTTTTTACCTAGTAGTGAATCATTTTTGATGATCTCCATATCCCAGTAAAAAACAACGACTATATTTTTTAAATTTGATAAAAGCTCTAAATCCTCATGTCTTCTGACTAAAACAGCTTTTGGAAAGTCTTCCTGTTTATGTCCTTCAATCAATATAAAATCTGGCTGTAGTTGAGCTAAAATCTGTATTTGCTCCTGAATCGACCAGCTTTGCCTTTCAGCCTGAAGGAGGATTCTCCCCTCTCCTTCAACGAGTGAGGCAATGGCACCTGCATTAAGGTGCTGACTGGAGTCTTTATTTTGTAAAAGATCAGGCTTGCCGCCATGCCCATGATGCTTAAGTGTCGCGACCATTTTTCCATCAGAGTTCAATGCGGAGATTAATTTAGTCATTAGCGTTGTTTTCCCACTATTAGAATAACCCGCTAACTGGAAAACAACTGGTTGCGTTTGATATGTTACCAAGGCCACACGCTACCTGTTGTATCTTCAAGTAAGAGAACATCCACATTAATACCAGCCTCGTAACCTCTAGTGCCTCCAGGTAAAATCATCAAAGAATTTGCACCTGCTAAACTCATGACAATATTGGATTTATCCAAACCGCTCGGCGCTGCTACTAAGCTGCCGTTTTTAATCGTTGTTGCACTACGGACAAACCTCGTAAATGGATTGGCCTTAGGAAAATCCACCTCTAAGATAGCCGTTTCCTTGCGGAGATGTGGTTTTTCATTACAAAGCATCGTACGAATAATGGGTCGCGCAAATAACTCAAAACCCACATAGCAGGCAGACGGATTGCCAGACAAACCAAATAATAGCTTACCTTGATATTGAGCAACAGTCGTAACACTTCCAGGACGCATCGCCACTTTATTAAATAGTACCTCTGCTCCCATTTTTTCATAAATCCCTGGCATAAAATCAAAATCTCCTACCGACACCCCACCCGTGGTGATAAGTAGATCAACTTTATCTAATGCACCGCTTACCGCCTCGAAGCACGTATCAAATTCATCTGGAAGCTTCCCAAAATATATCACTTCAGCTCCAGCCCGATCAATCTGTGCAGAAATCATATAGGAGTTACTGTTGCGAATCTTACCAGGTTCAAGCGGTTCATCGACTTCCAGCAACTCAGTGCCCGTTGCGAATAAGCCTACTACTGGTTTTTTGGCAACAGGAACCTGTGCGTAACCGAATGTCGCTAGCATCGCCTGAATCCCAGGATTAATCAATGTCCCTTTTTTTACAAGAACTTCGCCTTTTTTTGCATCTTCTCCAGTAAAAGAAACATTGTCACCCTTTTTATAAGAGCGTTTAATTGACATGAATTTTTCGCCGTCTTTTTCAATATCCTTGGCAAGCTCTAACATTACGACAGCATCAGTACCTGTTGGCATTTGTGCACCAGTCATTATTCTCACGGCTTGGAAATTTCCGACCTCTTTATCAGAAACATGCCCTGCACCAATATGATCAACAATTTCAAATTCAACCGGGTTATTCAATGATGCATCCTTTGAATCGATAGAACGTATCGCAAATCCGTCATATGGTGCTCGGTCAAAATGAGGTACATCACTTGTAGCAACAAGGTCCTCTGCTAAATAACGATTATGGCTTTCAAAAATCGAAACATATTCTGCTTGTCCATTTTGCTTATAATTCATTACCAACTGCACGGCTTCAGCAATTGGAATTGGCTTTCTATTTAACACTGTAATCAGCTCCTCATTATGAACGACTATGTATGAAATAATGCTTATGTTCATTATATGCTTTTACATTATAATCATAATAAAAATCAATATTACATGCATTTTATCACAGTTTTTTGTCTTTTTTTCCTTGTCATAAACCACCCTTGATATTGGCATGTTAGTAAAAACACCGTTTCTGTGTGATATTAATCACCTTGATGGAAGTCCATTTTTTATATGCTATAGAGGAAGTTAATACAAAGGGATATCAAGGAGGAACTTTTTTATGACAACAACAATGCCATTTAGTGATACATCGTTAGTAAGAGATATTGTAAACGAAATCCCAAAGTCAGCTGACCTATTTAAAAGCTATCGAATTGATTTCTGCTGCGGAGGGAACCGACCAGTAAAAGAAGCTGCTGCAGAAAGAAATGTTAATGTTGATAAATTAATGGAAGACTTAGCACAGGTTTACGAAAAGAGTGCTGGTGAGCCAGTTGATATGGAAGTTTGGACAAACACTGATTCCGAAACCCTCATCAATCACATCATTGAAAAATATCACCGTCCTTTAGAGGAAGAATTAACTATGCTTAGCCCTTATGTTACAAAGGTTGCAAAGGTCCATGGTGATTCTCATCCTGAATTCCTAAGAGTTCATGATTTATTTTTCGCTTTGAAAAAGGAATTGCTTGAGCATACAGCAAAGGAAGAAGCAACTATTTTCCCTACACTGTTAACATTAGATCAGCTTGAAGGCGAAGAACGCGAAAAGACAGTTGCTGAGCTTAAGAAGCTTGAAGAAGAGCATGATGCAGCTGGTGCGATTCTATTTGAATTACGGGATATTACTTCTGATTACGTACCACCAATCGATGCTTGTGGAACATATCGATTAGTATATAAACGCCTTGAAATGCTTGAAGCAGAAACTTTCATGCACGTTCATCTTGAGAACAACATCCTATTCCCTAGATATTATTAAGTATCGCTAAAACAACTCCCATTTCATGGGAGTTGTTTTTTGTTTAATAATATGGAAAAAGGTTGCAATCTAGATTGCAACCCTCTAACATATCTAGCTCCAGCGGCTAGGGGCTCGGGATCACAAGTCAAATCCCTCTAGAGACTATCTTCTCTTGCGTTATTCGACTTGTGCCTGTCGCCCCTGGGCGAGCCGCTTCCGCTTTTCGATTTATCTAGCTCCAGGCACCATCGGCTTGTGGTCACAAGCCGATAAGCAGGCGCCTTCCGCTTTTCTTACTAACCGCCAATATATGACATCTCTATCTTTTTGCGAGCTTTTCTTGTTTCTTCGGTTCGCTCATCTGAGTAGCGATCCTGGCGATGATTCCAAATATCTTTGATGCGTTGTTCAATTTCCTTATCTGAAACGCCACTGCGCATAAATTCCTTTATATCATGACCATTTCCATTAAATAAACAGGTGAAAATTTGCCCATTAGCGGATAATCTTGCACGTGTACAAGTTGAACAGAACGATTCGGAAACAGACGTAATGAAACCAACATCCGTATTCGTGCCTTTATAGCGATAGCGTTTTGCAACTTCTCCGTAATAAGCGGCCTCCACTGGTTCAAATTCAAAATGCTCCTTCAGCATCTCATAAATTTGCTTTTTTGTGACGACATCATCCATTTTCCAGCCATTCGTGCTACCCACATCCATAAACTCAATATAACGAAGTTCTAAGTCATTCTCTTTGCAGAATTTTGCCATTGGAATGACTTCAGTATCATTAAGACCTTTTTTCACAACCATATTAATCTTGATGCCCAGACCAGCCTTTTTTGCTGCTTCTATTCCTTTAAGAACAGGACCGACTCCAACATTTCTTCCATTTATTTCACCGAATAATTCATCATTTAAACTGTCTAAACTAATATTAACTCGTTTTAAGCCTGCTGCCTTTAACTGCTCGGCATGCTTTGGAAGCATTACGCCATTTGTTGTGAGGGCAATATCTTTGAGTCCTTCAATTTTAGACAGCATGTTAATGAGGATATGTAAATCCTTCCTCATTAACGGCTCTCCACCCGTCAGTCTAATTTTCTCAACGCCTAAACTAATAAAAATACTGGCAAGTCGATGAATTTCCTCATAGGAGAGTAATTCTGATCTTGGTAAAAAGGTAAAATCAGGGCCAAAAAGCTCGGCAGGCATACAATATTGACAACGAAAATTACATCGATCTATGACCGATATTCGAATATCTCGAAGCGGACGATTTAACTGGTCTCTTACTTGCTGTTTAGTCATATAGTTCAACTCCATATATATAGAAGTCCTTATAAATATTGTAATAGTGAAAACGGTTCTTTGACTGTTAATTATCTCACAAAATTATCTATTCGTACATACTTCAAGGCTTTCAGAATGTGTTTATCCTTCGACATTATCACAAAACACGTCATATTATATTATTTTTTGTCGTTTTTGTGAATTTTACTAAGAATATTAAAAGTATTAGATTCTTCCTTATTTTATTATCTTTAAATAACACTATGTTGATGTTAGAATTAGGAGCAATAATTATTTTTTACTTTGGGAATGATATTAATTAAAGGGTGATGACAATGCCTGATACAATGAAAGCAACTAAACCACTTGAAATAAAAGAATTACTTCGATTTACTGATCGAATTATTCATACAAAAAAAGGAACATACCTATTTCAGGAAGGAACAACTGCAGAAGAGCTATATCTCGTTCTTTCTGGCAAAGTTCAAATTAGTAAAATATCTGCCGATGGTCGCGAATTGTCATTAAGAATATGCAGTGCGAACGATTTATGTGGCGAGTTAACCTTATTCACTGAAAATCCAAAATATTTACTAAGCGGACTTGTAATTGAAGAGGGTGAAGTCGCAGCCATACGCAAGGATGTTCTGGAAAAAGAAATCTTTCAAAACAGCTCCTTAGCGTTTGAATTTATGAAATGGATGAGTGACCATTTCCGAAAAACTCAAACAAAGTTCCGAGACCTTGTCTTGAATGGGAAAAGAGGCGCTCTATTTTCTACTTTAATCCGAATGACCAATAGTTATGGAAAAGAATCACCAGATGGTATCCTGATTGATTTACCACTAACCAATCAGGAGCTAGCCAATTTCTGTGGTACATCACGCGAAAGTACAAACAGAATCCTAAATGAGCTTAAACGAGAAAACGTAATATCGATAAAAAAGGGGAAGATTTTTGTCCATGATTTACAATATTTAAAGGATGAAATTGGCTGCGAAAACTGTCCTGCAGTTTACTGTAGTATTGAATGACCTATTTTTAATAAAAGAGGCTGACTTTAATTGCAAAGGTCAGCCTCTTTTTATATATGCTTGTGGAATTTCCATTAGACACTTCACGTTGGATGAAAATTTTAAAATACGCTATTGAACAGCTACTTCTTTTTTACGAAGGGCTTTTGGAATATAAACGCAGAATGGTTCGCTTTCTAGATAATCTCCTGTCATAGCATATGCACGAGAGCGTGACCCACCACAAACATGACGGAATTCACATTGACCACATTTTCCTTTATATTGGTCAGGATCTCTCAATGCCTTCAATACTGGTGAATCGCGATAAATCTTCGCAAGTGGAGTTTCCCGTACATTACCAACTTTGATTGGGAGCAATCCACTAGGATATACGTCGCCAATGTGTGAAATAAATATAAAGCCGTTCCCATCATTTACTCCTTTTGGTGCACGACCCAAGCCATCGATAGAACCCGTTAAACCTTGTTCTGTTAATGCATCTAAATATTGAATTTCAGTCGGTTGCTCCTTTGCTTCCCGTTTCTTTTGCTGAATCACAACACGGCGATAATGTTGGCCTGCAGTTGTTTTTATATCAAAAGGTACGGTCTTGCTTAACTTATAAAGCCATGTAAATACCTGTTCATGCTGTACGGGAGAAATCATATCACTAGTTTGGCCACGCCCTGTTGGCACTAGGAAGAAAACGCTCCATAATACACATTCTAGCTCTTCTACTAGCCTTGCCATTTCTTCTAAATGATCGATATTATAACGTGAGATGACTGTATTAATTTGAATTGGAATTTCAAGCTCATGAAGATATTTAATTCTCTCCATCGTTAATGCGAATGAACCGCTCGTGCCGCGGAAATGGTCATGAATTTCTGCTGTCGGTCCATCTAAACTAAACGCCCAACGTGAAAGACCAACCTCTTTGGCTTTTTGGATTGCTTCCTTTGTTACGTTTGGTGTTGCACTAGGTGTCATAGAAACCCGAACACCCTTATCAACAGCGTATTTTGCGATATCAAAAACATCTTCTCGCTCTAATGGATCTCCACCTGTAAAAACGAGCATCGGATTATTCAATTCTTTTATTTGATCAATTAAGTTTTTACCTTCCTCAAAAGAAAGCTCTCTTGGATCACGTCTATATTGTGCTTCTGCACGACAATGCAGACAGTTTAACTGACAAGCTCTTGTTAATTCCCATATGACGATAAATGGATCTTGATTAAAATCTCGATTAAAGACCATTTTGATTCGCCTCCTATTTTCCATTTCAAACAACTTGTAAATGTATTATAAGTCTCATTCCTTATTTCAAAAGTGAAGTTCATCACAATGTTGAAAGGATTTTTTTACAGAAGGTTGTCTAAATGGCAAAATAGTGACATTTTACTGCATCAAACTAATCATATTTGATTAAGCGTAAACCAATCAGAAAAAACACTATCGTGAATCCTAGTAAAACCAATGTATCTTTAATGAGCGTTCCAGAATGAAGGCTTCCGCTGATGATTTCTTCAAAGCCAGACATCGCCCAGCTTTGGGGGACAACGAGAGATATTTTTCGCATAAATTCCGGAACTAAATCGAGCGACCAATATACTCCTCCCAGCATACACGTACTGGTAATAAGGACCGCACTTAAAGCCATCGCTTGCTGTTTTGTTTTTACTAAGCCAGAAATCATTAAGCCAAACCCCACCACACATAAAATAACGAGTGATGCAAAAGGTATTAGATATCCGAGATTTCCCCATTCAATATCAAACATTAATTTCATCGCAAGCATCAGCATGCCGAATTGAATCCACCCAAGAATAAAGTATGAACCCAAATAACCTAAGCTGATTTCAAGCTTTGTTGCCGGTGAAATAAACAAACGCGACCAGGTACCATTGTGTTTTTCATCCAGGATTTCTGAAGCCGCCCCTGATAATCCAAACATCATAAACATAATCGCAAAACCAATAAACATTAAATTGACAGCAGCTTTCGATTCATTATTTTTCTGAATGATTTCTTTGTTTACGACGATTTGTGGTGTGGAGTTAACCGCCCCAAGCACCTTTGCAAACTCTACTTCATCGAGATTACCCGTCGCTTGATATGATCGAATCAATAGCTGGGCTACTCCATTTAAATATGGTTCTAGTCCTAGATATTGCTCGCTTTTTCGCTGAATAATCGTTTCAAACAATGATGTGTCGTTAGAAAATTTATCCTTGAGGTTATCAGGGATTACAACAGCAGCGATGGCTTCTTGTTCGAGAACATTTTTCTTTGCCTTCGCTTCTGACGCTTTTTCCCATTGATATTGGTCATTTTGCTTTAATAGCTCAATTACTTCAATTGAAACTGCATCGTCTCCTGCAACGATATTTACAATCGGCTTAGAAGTTTCGGCGTTCATTGCCATCCCGCCAAAAATATAACTAAATACAACTGGCATAACAATCATTAACACCCAGGCAGCAGGTGATTTAACAAATTCCTTTAAATGTAACAATTGAATTGTCCATATCCTATGCATAGCTGCCCCTCCTCTCAATTGAAAGGCGCATTAAACCAATCGCGAAAAAAACAATGCCAATACCTAGGCTAATTGCAGCCTCGGGGATAACTTCAATAAATGTAGCATCAGACATTAAGTCTAAATATGTCTGCAACGCAAGTCCGTTTGGCAGAAACTTACCTGCTAAAACAGCCCAGTCAGGAAAAATGTAAAGCGGGGCCATGCTTCCTCCTAAAGCAGCCATAATTTGCGTACCAAGCATGGCTGCAACACTGAAGGTTTTTTCTTTTTTTATAAAAGAGCCAACGAGCACTCCAAGTCCACATGCACTCATCACAAACGCGAATGTATTCAAAACAATCCCCGAAAGCGAACTGCCCCAATCGACATCGAACAAAATTGTTGTTCCAATAATGATGACTGACGCTTGAATTAAACTGATGACGATGAGACCCAGCATTTTACCAGTTAGGTAGTTTCCGAAACTGAGTTTTGATACAAGCAAGCGCTTATACACCTCCTGTTCCTTCTCTTGGATCATTGCGGATACCCCATCCGTGACGGTAATCAAAAGAAACATTACGCCCATCGCCGCAGCATAGTACTGAAAGGCTCCAACAGGCTCACTATCCGCTTTTACTGTTTTTTCAGTTACGAGGTTTTTATAGCTATCTGGATTAATTTCTTGTTCCTGTGAGGCATCACTAAGACCTGCTTGGAATTGCTCAATGGTCATACCAGATTGTAACGCTTGCTGCATCGCAATTTTAGTAAGCTCCGCTTCAACTGCTACAGATTGCGTAAACTGCTCAAGGACACTTTGGACAATAGTAGCCTTAATTCCAGGATTAGGTACAGAAATCAACTTTACCTTAGCTTCTTTTCCCGTCGTTATGTTTGTTGAAAAATCATCTGGAATAATGATGCCTATTGACAGCTTTCGAGTTTCAATTTGTTTATTAAGCTCATTTTCATCTAGACTTTTAACGCGAATTTGTTCTGAAAGCGCCTCTGAAAATACATCTTCAGTTAATACCTTTCCTAGGTCACCATTGTCATGATTCACTATACCTAGCGTGAATTTATCAATGGTTACATTGCCTTCTTCCTGAAAAACATTACCGAATGCCGCACCTAAAATAGCTATAAGCAAAAGAGGCATAGCAATGAGCGTTAATAAGGCCTTTTTATCACGACAAGTAAGCAGTAAATCTTTTACTGCCAGCCAGAAAAAACTCATGATTCTCCCTCCCCTAATCTCTCAAACTACGTCCGGTTAAATGTAAAAAGACACTTTCTAAATTCGGTTCAACAATATCAACCGAATTAATTTTTGCCCCTGTACTAGTGGCTGCCTTAATAAAATCAGTAAGAACCAACTGTGGTTCCTTATGAAAAACAGTTAGTTTTTGATCTAGAATAGTTATGTCCTTTTCAGGAAATATGCCTGCTAATTCATGCTGCAGCTTTGCTGCTTCCGGCAGTTCTCCATCATAAGATAAGATAATTCGTGACCTATCACCAATGGTTTCACGCAATTCTGGCATCGTTCCTGATGCAATAAGCTCACCATGGTCAATAATACCGATACGCTGACACAGGTATTCAACTTCCTCCATATAATGACTTGTATAAATAATGGTCATGCCTTGACTATTCAAGGTTTTGATTGTTTCCAAAATATGATTTCGGGATTGTGGGTCGATTCCAACAGTCGGTTCATCCATGATGAGAAGTTCAGGCTTATGGAGTATTGCAGCGCCAATATTTACACGCCGCTTCATTCCACCGGAAAATGTATTGACCTTACCCTTTGAACGATCTGTAAGCCCAATAATTTCGAGAACTTCCTCAACGCTATCGTTCAATGCTTTACCAGATAAGCCGTACATTCTTCCCCAAAACTTCAAATTCTCCTTAGCCGACATATCCTGATACAATGCTATATCCTGTGGTACAACTCCTATCGACTTTTGCGCTTGTTTTGGATTTTTAATCACATCTATATCATTTAAGTGAATGCGTCCTGATGTTGGTAAAAACAGGCCAGTTATCATGTTAATAATGGTCGATTTCCCTGCTCCATTTGGTCCTAATAATCCATACGCCTCGCCCTTTTCCACAGAAAAAGTAACATCTTTAACGGCTGCCATGTCGCCAAAGCTTTTCTGCAAATTTCTAACAGTTAATATACTCACACCTACTCACCTCTCACATTTCTTCACGTTTGTCCTACCTTTACCATACATAATTAGCCCTAAGATTATTCGGATATTTGTGAATATTTTAGCAATGTTTTGACTTCATAACCACCCTAAGAAAACACTGCCTTTGACAACAAAAAGGAGCTTGGACAGAACTAAATGATTTTATGTTAAAGTTCATTGGTGATTTTGATGAAGGTATGAGAAAAAATAAGCGGAGAATTTCCCCTTATTGTATGTAAGGGGGGCTAAATGGTCTGAAATAAAAGGAGAATTTCCGCTTAATTGCTCTCAAAAAGACAAAATACAGTGATTTTTATGAAATAAGCGGAAAAACTCCTGTTATTTTTAGGGAAATATGGGTATTTCCCAAAATAAGCGGAATTCTTCCGCTTATTATTAACCACAAGTAAATCAACATTCGGGTTAACAAACTCCCGTGCAAAAAAATTTGCACACACGTTATTTCAAGGTAGTGCCTATTGAATACAAGAATAAAAAAACCAAACTATTTGGATATTCTAAGTAAGAATTTCCTAATAGTTCGGTTTTTTGTTTAGCTGAAATACTTATGTCCCAGCCTATTTGTTACTAAGAAATGGTAATGACTTCATGTTTTGCAGCAAGGTCAATAAATGTTGCCATACTGCTTATTTTCCCTGCAATTAATTGATTTTCGATGTCATAATAATCAACGCACGTTTTGCAGGCAAGAATCTCAACACCTTTGGCCTCAAGCTCTTTAATATGAACTGAAATCAAAGATTGTTCGGTAAGTGTAAACACTCCACTATTCATAAAAAATATCGCAGTCGGTAAATCTTCACGTTGTTTTAACAGAGTGAAGAATGTTTCTAAAATGCCTTCACCTAACTCCTTTTCACCGTTTCCAAGCGTATCAGAACTTACTAAAATCACTTTGTTATTCATCTAATCACGTACCCCTAAAGCAATTTTCGCATAGCGAGACATTTTATCCTTTGTCCAAGGCGGATTAAAGACAATATTCACTTCTGTTTCCTTCACTTCTGGGATATCAGCTAATGCCGTTTTCACTTGATCGACGATGGTTCCAGCAAGCGGGCACCCCATCGCAGTCAACGTCATCGTTACCGTAGCCTTCCCGTTTTCATCTAATTCAATATCGTATACAAGTCCTAAATTGACAATGTCGACACCTAGCTCAGGGTCGATAACCAATTCAAGGGCACCCATCATGTTTTCTTTTAATGCTTCATCCATCTATATCACTCCATATCGAAAAGTTTTGGACAATCTATTTGCATTTTCTTTCAAAAAAATCATAAAATTAGTTTACCATGTTAGCAATATTTTCCCAAGCTTAACACTTTCACAACAATACGCTAAACTTCCTCAGTTACACTTAAGAGGATCATTATATAAATAAGAGAAGGGGAATCTATGACGAATAAACACCTTATTGCATTAGACCTTGATGGTACTTTATTAACGGATGATAAGAAAATTACTTCTAGAACAAAAAAGGTAATCCGTACAGCACGTGAAGAGGGACACATTGTCATGATCGCAACAGGCAGACCCTACCGCTCGAGTGAAATGTATTATCGTGAGTTAGAATTAGATACACCTATTGTAAACTTTAATGGGGCATTTATTCACCACCCGAATAATGATAAGTGGGGTATTTTTCATTCTCCTCTTGATTTAAGGGTTACAAAGGAAATTATCGAAGCACTTGACTCCTTTTCTTTTCATAATATTATCGCTGAAATTAGAGATGACGTTTATCTTCATTATCATGATGAAAAATTAATTGAAATTTTCCAGCTTGATAAGCCAAATGTTACAAGTGGTGACTTGCTTAGATTTCTACCAGACGCACCAACGAGCATGCTCATCCATACCGATGAAGTGCATTTGCAAAAAATCCGCGAACACCTATCCTCAGTACATGCTGAAGTAGTCGACCATCGAAGTTGGACAGCCCCTTGGCATGTAATTGAAATCATCAAAAGCGGAATGAACAAAGCTGTTGGGCTTAAGCGGGCTTGCGATTACTATCAAATTCCGCAAGAGCGTGTTATTGCATTTGGCGATGAGGATAATGACTTGGAAATGCTCGAATTCGCCGGAAAGGGCATCGCAATGGGAAATGGCATTAATCATGTTAAAACAATAGCCAACGATGTTACGCTGACAAACGAAGAGGATGGCGTCGCCGAATATTTAAATGAATATTTGAATTTAAAGGCTTTATAGGGTAATTTTGACAATTTAATGACAAACCAACTCTTACCTTTGTAAATCCCTCTGTTACGGTAATACTATAATTGAAGCAAGAGATTGCTTCAAAAATCAAGCTCAGTTGGAGGGATTGTACATGGGTAAACGGAATAAATCTCGACGCTTTGTATCACAAGGTGCAACGACAGTTATGAAGCACGATGAGCGCCTCCCTTACCACACGACCTATGCTGAGGCAGAGGCTCGTAAGATGTCCAATGAGCACAATTCAACAATCGGGGGAATATAAGATGGGAAACAGACTATTCCAGGAAGCCCGAAAGTTTGTGAACTTGGCTAAAAATGCGTCTGAGGATGAAAAGCAACTGGCAATCGATCGGGCAAAAAATGCTTTAGTATCGGCCTATGCCAATTCAACCGTAGCCGAACAAGCACAACTTAGCCAACTGCAGAGCGAGCTTGAGACTTTACAATAATTTATAGAACAAGGCTGATTATGATGGTAATCAGCCTTGTTTCTTTAATTAATGAATTTTTAACCTACTACTGATTTATGGCGTCAACTCTCTCTTTGATTTCCATTTTTTCATGTCACTGGATTTTTGGGCATCAATCGAGCTTTTTGATTCCCATTTTCCCGTGTCGCTCAATTTTTGGGCATCAATCGAGCTCTTTGATTCCCATTTTTCCGTGTCGCTTGATTTTTGGGCATCAATCGAGCTCTTTGATTCCCATTTTTCCGTGTCGCTCAGTTTTTGGGCATCAATCGAGCTCTTTGATTCCCATTTTTCCGTGTCGCTCAGTTTTTGGGCATCAATCGAGCTCTTTGATTCCCATTTTTCCGTGTCGCTCAATTTTTGGGCATCAATCGAGCTCTTTGATTCCCATTTTTCCGTGTCGCTTGATTTTTGGGCATCAATCGAGCTCTTTGATTCCCATTTTTCCGTGTCGCTCAATTTTTGGGCATCAATCATGCACTTTGATTCCCATTTTTCCGTGTCGCTTAATTTTTTGGGCATCAATCATACTCTTTGATTCCCATTTTTCCGTGTCGCTTAATTTTTCGGCATCAATCCAACTCTTTGATTCCCATTTTTCCGTGTCGCTCAATTTTTGGGCATCAACCGAGCTTTTTGATTCCCATTTTTCAAGTCGCCAAAAATTGGGTCAATAACCTAAATTAGTCCTTCCGAAAGAAGCCAAATATTCCTGTTGTTTGAATGATGTTCGTAAACGCTCCTGGATCAACTTCCTTAATAATTCTCTCTAAATCATACAATTCATACCGCGTAATCACGGTCATCAGCATTTCTTTTGGCTCATTTGTGAAACCACCTTTGACATTGATAGATGTAATACCGCGAACCATCTTTGCGTGTATCGCTTTTTTTAACTCTTCAGGTTTTTTCGTTATGATCATCGCGGTTAACTTTACATGACGTGTATGAATGGCATCAATGACACGGGTCGAGACATATAATGTTACAAGCGTATATAATGCTTTTTCCCAGCCAAACAATAACCCTGCTGACAAAATAATAATGGAGTTAAGTGTGAAGATATAAGTCCCAACTGGCTTATCCTTCATTCTCGACAGCAGCATCGCAACTATATCCATCCCCCCCGTCGATGCACCCCATTTCAATGTAAAGCCAACACCGACAGCCGATATGACACCCCCAAAAACGGCATTCAACAAAATGTCGTCAGACACTGTCTTGATGGGAATTAATTCAAGAAATAAAGACATCAATAATACGCTGACAAAGCTATAAATTGTAAAAGACTTTCCCACCTTCCTCCAAGCCACTATCGTCACGGGAATATTTAATAGAAAAAATAAAATCCCTGTGGACAATGAAAAAGGGGTATAGTCAGTGACTATTTTTGAAATCAATTGAGCAGCACCACTAAAACCGCTGGAGTAGACGTTAGCGGGAATAAGAAATAAGTTTAAGGCCATTGCATTTAAGATCGCGCCAATGATAACAACAATGAATTTTTTCATTTCTGTTACAACCATTTTTTGCCCCCTAACATTATTGTGAACAAGTGAGGAAAGATTGTTT
This sequence comes from Bacillus marasmi, assembly GCF_902168435.1. Lineage (GTDB taxonomy): Bacteria > Bacillota > Bacilli > Bacillales > Cytobacillaceae > Bacillus_BU > Bacillus_BU marasmi. Next base: position 168,228 of record NZ_LR656167.1, on the reverse strand, counting down.
TTTTCTTATTAAACCGATACACTTAAATAAAACATTTCACAAAAGCAGGTGAAACATATGGCTTTAACCATCATAACCGATAGTGGTGCAGACTTACCGTTAAGCTTTTATCAAGAAAACAATGTTATTCTATTATCTTTAAAAGTTCAACTAGATGGAAATGAGTACGATGACCTAATTGAAATTGAACCTAGTACAATATATCAGGCGATGCGCGATGGAAAGGTACCGAAAACAGCTCAAGTTCCACCAAACAAATTTGAAGAGCTATTTACAGAAATGGCCAAAAATAAACAGGATGGCGTCTATATTGCTTTTTCTTCCGGATTATCCGGCACATATTCCACCGCCATCATGGTGCTCAATCAAGTCAAGGAGGACTACCCAGACTTTAATCTTACTGTGATTGACTCGACATGTGCCTCATTGGGGCATGGTTTGCTCGTGATGGAAGCTGTTCGCTTAGTTCAACAAAGTGTTGATAAAGAGAAGCTTGTGAGTCAAATTGAATTCATAAGTCATCATATGGAAAGCCTCGTTTCTGTCCATGAATTAGACTATTTAGCCCGCGGTGGACGCCTTTCAAAAGCCTCGGCATTTGTTGGTGGACTCCTTAACATAAAGCCACTAATCGATATGGAGGACGGAAAACTTGTGCCAATTGAAAAGCTGCGCGGTAAGAAAAAAGTCTTAAACCGCATCATTGAATTAATGAAGGAGCGCGGCGAACAGCTCGATCAGCAAATCATTGGTATCAGCCATGCCGAAGCTGACGACACCCTTCAAGAAATCAAAATGATGATAAATGAAACTTTTCACCCTAAGGAAATCGTCATCACTGACATTGGATCGGCAATCGGTGCTCATACTGGACCTGGAACCATCGCAATCTTCTTTTTAAATAAGATGCCATCTTAAGGTCATTTACATACTCCTTTCTATTTCTACAGACAATAAAACTGTAGTTATTTTTGAAAGGAGACTGTAAATAATGCCACATACATCTGATAATGACAAAAAAGCACAGGATAATAATGCATTACGTCATGAAAAAAACATGATGCGCGAAAAAAATCGTAAAGCTGGTAAGCGTTCTTATTCAAAGAAAACGGACCACTTGTAAACACAAGCTGACTTTACAATTTTTCAAAAACAAAAAAGAGGGTGAACTCCTTAATTGGAGTCGCCCTCTTCTGTCTTTTTTTTAAAAATCCCAAGTTTGTAAAATAAACTTAAATCATTCTTGCTACTTCATTTCCTTGCCAAATCGCTTCTAGTACTTTACCAGGGATTTTCGCATCGCCCACTACAGAATATTCATAGCCCAACCCTTTAACCATTTCTTCAACGCCATGATTACTCTTAGAGCCAGTGGCAATTACGACCGCACCACAATCAACCTTAATTTTTTCTCCATCCTTTTCTAACAGGATATAATCATCACCAATTTCTATGCATTTCGTATTAGTGAACGTTCGAATGCTGTTCTTTTCCAAGAAGTCCAATGCGTATGGCTTAATATACATTTCTAGGTCTTTGCCTATTTCCTCCATCATTTCAACAATGGATACTTTTTTACCTTGGCAAGTCAATATTTCAGCTGCTTCCAATCCGACAAGTCCGCCACCAATAACGACAATATTATCTTGTGCCACATACTTATTAGAACCAATAATACTGCGCGCTTCGTAGACATTTTTGTTGCCTACACCTGGAATTGGTGGAATAGCTGGATTAGAACCTGCCGCAACCACAACGTAATCAGGGTTAAGGTGATTAAGTCTATCTGGAGTTGCCTCTGTGTATAAATGAATATCAACACCGGCTTTCTGAGCTCTGTAGCCCATATGAACGGCTGCTTCTTTAAAGCCTTCTTTGTGAGGTGCATAACCGGCCAGTAAATATTGTCCGCCCAGTTCCCCACTCTTTTCAAAAAGAGTGACTTCATGGCTGCGCTCACTAGCAACCCGAGCTGCCTCTAGTCCAGCAGGACCGCCACCGATAACCAAAACTTTTTTCTTTTTCTCAGCAGGGGTGATGAGAATTTCCGCTTCTTTACCGACAGTCGGATTAAAGACACAAGAAGCACCATAACCTGCAAACATTCTTTCAACACAACCTTGGTCGCAACCAATGCATCTTACAATTTCGTCAGTTCTTCCTTCTATTGTTTTCTTAACAAAATCAGGATCAGCCAGCTGCACACGCCCTAACGAAATAAAATCAGCATTTCCCTCTTGGAGAATTTCTTCGGCAAGGTCAGGTGAATTTATCCGACCAGCGACAATGACTGGAACATTTACATTTTTCTTAATTGCTGCAGCATTGCTCACATTAACTCCAAGCGGCATGTAATATGGTGGAACTGTATATGGCATTGCTCCATAGCAGCCTTGAGAAACGTCAATTGCATCAGCACCAGCTTTTTCATATAATTTCGCAGCCTCAATTGCATCCTCAAGCACAATGCCGCCCTCAACATTTTCGCTGGCACTTAGACGGATTAAGACTGGATAATCGGCACCAACTTTTGAGCGAATATCCGCAATGACTTCAAGTGCGAAACGAATCCGGTTTTCAAAACTGCCGCCGTACTCATCTTCTCTTGTATTTGAATATGGGTTTAAAAAGCAATCAATTAAATATCCATGCGCCCCGTGAATTTCAATGGCATCAAAACCTGCTGTTTTGGCGCGTAATGCAGCATCTCCGTAAGCAGCGACAAGTTCTTGAATCTCCGCTTTGGTCATAGCATGAGGCATTACTTGCATCATCGGACAAGGTATTGCTGATGGCGCCCATGGCTCTCCCTCTACAGGTGGTTGCTGTCTACCACCATGCCAAATTTGAACGCAGGCTAGTCCGCCAGCATCCTTTATTCCCGCAGCTAGCTTTGTGAGTCCTGGCAGGAATTTATCATCATGAATACCGACGAGACCTGGTTTCCAAGTCGTCGGATGAACGGTAGCAATTTCGACGATATTCATTGCACAACCGCCTTCAACCCTCCGCACATGATAATCAATGAGCTTCTGACCAATCGTCCCATCCATTTCAACATGTCCAGATCCCATAGGTGGAAAAATAGTTCTGTTTTTCAATTTCAACTGACCAATATACCCTTCCGAAAGAAACTTTTCATAATCCATTCTTTAAACCTCCTAAATAAGTAAAGTTTATTGAACCTGGATTATTCAATGGAGGAAAATGATAGGTAATGGCATCGATATGTATAGCAGTTAATTTGTGAATAATTTCACAAAATCTATTAGATGGATAAATATGACTCTTCACACAGCCATTTTAATTCTATGAAGTCGAATGAAATCCCCCAAATGGATAATAGAGGCATATCTACATTATATTACTATATCTTAGGGTTGAGATGGATCATTTTCAACAATCCTTTGTCAGAAATAATGAAATTAAAAGAAAAAATAAGATTACTCAAAAAAAAGGGTGAACTCCTTAATTGGAGTCTCCCTCTTCTTTCTTAATATAGGTCCAACGGTCTTCTTGATAGACCTTGCCTTCTTTCATTAATTTCCCAAGTGCACGTTTAAACGCAGCTTTGCTCATGTTAAAGCGCTCCGTAATATCCTCTGGTAAGCTTTTGTCACCATAAGGCATTGCACCGTTTCGTGACAGCAAATACTGATATATTTTATCAGCATCAACATCTTGTACGTCCTGCTTTCTTGCGAGCATAGACACATTAATGGTACCGTCAACTTTCACATCTATCACACGGCCCTCTACTTTTTCACCTAGGCGTGGCTCCATTGGGCGCTGCGTTTCATGGATAAACCCTTTGTAGCCTTCAGCAGTAAATAGCCAGCTACCAACCTTCGCAGTCCGATAAATATAGCCATGGACATTTTTATTAAAATCTTTCTCAGTTGCCTCCACAGCTATGTCTTCCATAATTGGATCGGTAGCAAGTTTTGCATAAAGTCGGTGATTTTTGTTTACGCGAATCGTCACATACAATAAATCCCCGACTATTGGCCATACCGCTTTATGCGCAGGTAAATCCTCTTCCCCAAGCAAAAGCTCCTTTTGCGTGCCAATATCTAAAAATATTCCTAAACCAGGCTTCACATCGCTTACTTTTACCCACTCATACTTCCCAACCGTCACAAGCGGAATGGTATCAGTTGCCGCGATTCTTCCTTGTGAATCTGTATACAAAAACACATTAACTACATCGTCAAGGCTGTACGGCTTGCTAGCTTCATTTTTATGCAATAAAACATCTTCTGTTCCGTCTGTTAAAAAATAGCCAAATTCTGATTCACGGGATACGGTTAATTCGACGACATGACCTAAATCATCTACTAAAGGCATGTTTATTTCCTCCATTGGTTTATCTTTTATAAAATTCCTTAAGTTGTTTGGACTGCTATATTTTACTATAATGGAGACATAAAGAAAAATGTTTTCGGAGGTAGCTATGGCAAAAGACAGTTCATTTGATATTGTTTCCCAAGTTGATTTTTCTGAAGTCACCAATGCAATTAATTTAACGATGAAAGAAATTGGTACCCGTTACGACTTTAAGGGCAGTAAAAGCGAGGTAAAGCTAGACAAGGAAGAGCTCGTGCTCATTTCCGATGATGAATATAAGCTTGGTCAATTAAAAGATGTATTGTTTAGCAAATTAATCAAGCGCGGCGTTCCGATTAAAAATCTTGATTACGGCAAAATCGAAGGTGCGTCTGGCGGGACTGTTCGCCAACGAGCCAAAATGGTTCAAGGTATCGATAAAGAGAACGCAAAGAAAATCAATACGATTATCAAAAATAGCGGCGTAAAGGTAAAAAGTCAAATCCAGGATGACCAAATTCGCGTGACAGGTAAAAGTCGTGATGACCTTCAAAAAATCATTGCTGCCGTTCGTGATGCTGACCTAACCGTGGATGTGCAGTTTGTAAATTATCGATAACATTACTTAAATAGGACTGGAGTTCAATCCAGTCCTATTTTTTCCTTATTCTGTAGCTTTCCGCTTTCTTCGTTTTAATAACAAAATAATAAATAACGTAAACAGCAAATAAACGATTCCCATCACGACAATATATGGGATGTTTAATCCGCTTTTTTCGGTAACCATGTAAATTTCAGCCTCATCACGATCGACAATCAGCTTGTATTTTCCATCCTTTTCTTTCGACTGGTCGTCCATTATGAGTCCTCTTAACTCCATATCTTTAGCAATTTTATCCGCATCAATCTCGACGCTTTGTGTTTTAGAGGTATTGTTAATGGCGATGATAACCGTTTCACCTTCGAATTCCCGTTTGTAAACAATCATACCGCCTTCTGCATACAGAGGCTCGAAGGTCCCCTTCGTTAGCGCAGGTATTTGATTCCGCAATTCCCCAATCGTCGTAATATACTCAACAAGCTCCTGATCGGTACGAAAATCCATTTGTTTATGGTCGTTCTCATTTCCTTCCAGCGCTATCTCACTTCCATAATAAACAATCGGAACACCAGGTACAGTATAAAGGTACGTTAATGCGAGCTTCCAGCGTGAACCCGGATGTAGATTATTTACAACCGCATCATGTGTATAGCGGTTCATTTGCAGATTATCTAAGAAATTACCAACTACTTGTTCAGACTCAATTAGTTGCTGATTTTTCTCGATTATTGGGACGATTTCCTCTAAGGAAGAATCAGGTTTAGCGAACCCCTTTCGCAGCACTTGATTACCTTGATAATCGAAAAATCCGTCCATTTCTGGTTTGTTTGAATTAGCACCATTAGCTAGCAGAAATGCGTTTGGATGGCTTAATTTGATTTCTTTTGAAAAATCATTCAGAAATTTGCTCGGCATATTCTGTACTTCATTAAGCATGTATCCGTCAATACCTGTTTCAGTTAGCCACCACTGTGCAACTTCAATAATATATTCCTGAACTTGATTATGTTCTAGATTCAGTTTCTTTAGACCATTTGCAGTTGTGTCAGCGACTCCAAACCAAGCCTGCTTGTCCGCTTCATTTACCCAAGGGTGGTTCGTTCCAACTGCAGTGGCTGGCAACTCAACCATCACCTTCAAATTGCGTTTATGAGCTTCCTTCACCAGGCTTTTAAATTCCTTTTGCGTTCCAAAATGCTCCTCAGTTTTATAAAAATCATTAATCCAATAACCATGATAGCCATTTTCTTGATTTTCAAAAATTGGTGATAACGCAATTGTCGTAAAACCCATGTCTTTAATGTAATCCAATTGCAGTGATACCCCTTTAAAATCACCGCCATGGTAAGCTAATGGATTTTTTGAATCCATCGTAAAATCATTAGCAGTATCGCCGTTATTGAAGCGATCGACCATAATATAATAGATGGACTCATCCTGCCAATTTTCCCCTTTTTTGTCAGCGGCCGCTGCTGGTGCACCGAGCCCTGCAAAAATGAGAAACAGGATTAATATGATTGAAACAATTCTGTTTTTCAAACTTCCGCTCCCCCTTGAAATGAGTGAATTCACTGATTTTCGCGTATTTTTTTAGCTTTTTTCCGCAACTATCCACAAATCTCTCACATTTTTACATATGCCTTTAGATTATCTTGTTGTCGTGTTTAGGTCAAACAAGATGCTATTAGGAGATTTTGTTATTTTTATGAAAAATAAAAATTGATAGAGGTCGTATTGAGTTTGGTGTCGAAACATTGTGTATTGAAAATTTAGAGAGGAGTAGTTTGTTTATTTACCATAAATCACAAAGATGAGTCGGATAGTTTTTTTACAAATCAAAAACACAAAGGAGTACTGCGAATGTTTATGAATAAACGCAAAAAATCGCGTAAGTTGGAATTTCTCGAAGCGATTCTTGGGAGGATTAGAAGCAATCATTCTATGGTTCCCGTTATTAAAGAGCAGCTCAGGCGAGAACAATCAGGACACAAAGGCGAATTAACGCTCGATTCCTACCTTCATTACCTTCCATATCATGATTACTACATCATTAAAGGACTGCGCTTAGCCAATGATCGTCACACCCACTTCCAAATTGACACCTTACTCTTATCTCCAACACACATTCCAATCATTGAAGCGAAAAACCTGGCCGGTACAATTGAAGTTGATGAAAACCGCAATCAAATGATCCAAAATGGTGAAATCGGCTATGAAAATCCCATGCTTCAAGCGCAATTTCAGTTAGGTGAATTACATAGATGGCTTGCGCGACACAGCTTCCCAATTGCTGATCTCGAATATTTGGTGGCAATGACCAATCAATCTTGCGTTTTGAAGACTTTGGCAGGCTCCGAAGCAGAGTATCGTGTCTGCCGTGGTAGGAGCGTTATCCCACGTTTGAATCAATTTTCCGCTAAACACCAACAGGTTTTTTATTCACAAGCTGACCTTCAGTATATGAGTCAATTTTTGTTAAACCATCATGTTGAGCCTACCTTCGACATTGAAAAAATGTACAAAATTAAGCGTTCGGAGATTCCCAGCGGCGTACACTGCCCATGCTGCGGGACGCTCGGAATGAAATATCACGGCGGCTCGTGGCACTGTCATCGCTGTGGTTGTAAATCAAAGGATGCCCACCTAAAAGCATTAAAAGACTATTACCTTATTTATGGTCCAGAATTCACCAATAAGCAGTTTCGCGAGTTTTTAGGGCTGGAATCTATGAATATTGCTTCCAAATTACTTGTAAAACTAAAGCTCCCCAATAAAGGGGCGAAAAAAAATCGGGTTTACATACTCTCATTGGAACTGATAATATAGTGATTTTCGGTTTAATCGCCAAAAATTCGATTTAATCGCCGATTTTTTAGTTTAATCGCCAAAATTCAGATTTAATCGCCGATTTTTCAGTTTAATCGCCAAAACCCATTTTCTAACATCAAACCCAAACTAAAAGGCCGCCCCACAGGCGGCCCCAACTCAATTTTCAACTATATTAATCCCGTAATCTTTGAACCAGACGTGAATTTGATAAAGGTGCGCTAATAGCTGCGGACCGGTCATTAGCTGGCCGAACCATGGATCCACAAACGATGCTCCACCTGTATCAACAATCTTGCGCAGCTCCTCTCCATCGAAAAACTCATGTAGTGCGGAACCCTTATCGCGCAGTGCATCACTTAACAGCCCTGTTACTAGTTTTGTATACTCTGGATTGTGTGTCTTAGGATAAGGGCTCTTTTTCCGATAAAGAATTTCGTCAGGGAGGAGCCCCTCTAATGCTTTACGCAATATTCCTTTTTCACGGTGTCCGTATGTTTTCATGTCCCATGGAATGTTCCAAACATATTCGACTAAACGGTGATCTGCGAATGGCACACGGACCTCGAGGCTTGCCCCCATACTCATGCGGTCCTTACGGTCGAGTAGCGTTGTCATGAACCAGATCATATTTAAATAAAACATCTCGCGTCGCTTGGCATCAACCGCACTTTCTCCATCAAGGCGTGGTGTCTCGGCGATTGCCTCTGAGTAGCGGCTCATAATATATTCCGGCAAACGTAGCCGTGATTGCCAATTATTCCGCAAAAGCGCCTGGCGCGCATCGACGGAACGCATCCAAGGGAAGCCTGCCCGATTTAAGTCGTCCTCGCGGTAAAACCATGGGTAACCACCAAATATTTCGTCTGCACATTCACCTGACAGACTTACAACAAAATCTTGCTTAATCTCACGACAAAACCATAATAAAGAGGAATCAACATCGGCCATTCCCGGTAAATCGCGAACATGAACAGCTTCCACTAAATGCTTGGCCAAATCCTCTTGGGTAATGACACAGCTATGATGAATGGTACCGAAATCCTGCACCATTTTTTGAATAAAACTAGCATCGGAATTCGGCTGAAATTCATTTTCTTTAAAGTATTTTGCGTTTCCTTCGTAATCGATGGAGTATGTGTGAAGTGCACCTTTGCCTTCAAGTGCAAACTGATTCGCGGCAATTGCGGTAATCGCTGAGGAATCAACACCTCCTGATAGAAATGTACAAAGTGGAACATCAGAAACGAGCTGCCGAGTCACAGCATCGACAACTAACTTGCGAACCTTCGTAATCGTGTCAGTAATGCTATCTTGGTGCTCTGCGCTTTTCACATTCCAATAACGCCAAATTTTTAAGCCGTTCACATTGAAAATTAAAGCATGGCCAGGGCGCAGCTCCTTAACCCCTTTAAAAACACCTACACCAGGTGTGCGAGAAGGACCAAGTCCAAACACTTCTGACAAGCCTTCACGATCAACTTCGACCTTCACATGAGGATTTGCCAAAATTGCTTTTAACTCAGAGCCAAAAATTAAGCCGTTCCCTGACTCCACGTAAAATAATGGCTTAACCCCAAGTCGGTCCCGACCGATGAACAATTTTTCCTTCTGTTGATCCCAAACAGCAAAGGCGAAAATACCATTTAAATGGTCGACACACTTTTCTTGCCATTCAATGTAAGCGGTAAGCAAAACTTCTGTATCGGAATGACCATTAAAAGAATATCCTTTTATTAGAAGCTCTTTGCGGATATCCTCTGTATTGTATAGCTCGCCATTGTAACAAATGGTAAAACGGTTTCCGGACTTTTCCTTGGTCATCGGCTGCTTACCGCCTACGGGATCGACAACCACGAGGCGTTTATGACCAAATCCGGCATGTAAATCCGTCCAAACATTCGTATCATCCGGACCTCGCTTAGACAAAGTTTCAGCCATCCTCGCAACTGTCTTTGCTTCCGATCGAATGTCTTTTTGATAATCAATCCAACCTGAGATTCCGCACATTTTTTTCTCCTCACTTCCAAATTAGACTATTGTTCTGGGAATGTTTTATATTATGCATTCTTTAGAAAATGGTTATTTTTAAAACGGGCTAATGGTTTAAAAAGTGGGTAAAGTGTCTAGAAAGAAAGTGAGGGACTATCCACGGAGGGAAATCATGAATCGACAACAGCGAATGCGCTTATTTGAAGGTCAGGCTAGAGCCTTTACAACTGGAATAGTTGAATATATAAACAATCAATGGGTTTTCTTTGATGAAGAAACCGAGGAAGCATCAAGCCTCGATGAATATCTTCACCAAGAAATAGAAGTATTTAACAATAAATGCTGGAAAAAGGGAATTTTATTTGAGGAAGGGAAATTGGGTTTTGCTGATGATATTTATAAACTTAAAAACCAGGACACCATTCGAATCAAAAAGCATTTGATTTATTCCTTGGAAAGATTGCTGGAGGATCTCCATGATGATGCCTTCATTCATTTCATCACAACCCTAAACTCGCTAAAATTCTCCATTTTCGATTGTATATATTGCTACAATCATTTAACTTTTTTGAATAAAAATATTCCAAATACCGGTGTAAATTTTCTCGTATTTGATAATCAGGAGTTGATTTGTACAGTTCAGCATCACTTCACTTATTATGAAAAAAGCAGCGATCGCTTTGAATTCACATTGAACAGCGGAAAACGCTTGATTATCGAAAAGATTTCTTAAATAGAAAAGCGGAAGCGGCTTGCTCAGGGGCGACAGGCATAAGTCGAATCACGCAAGAGACGTTAGTCTCTGGAGGGATTCGGCTTATGACCCCGAGCCCCTAGCCGCTGGAGCTAGACAATCTGAAAAGCGGAAGCGGCTTGCTCAGCCCCGACAAGCTTAAGACGAGCCGGCCTAAAGGTTGTTCTTTAACCTTTTGGTCGGATTGGCTTAAGACCTCGAGCCCCTAGCCGCTGGAGCTAGACACTAGTCTAGTTTAACTGTACTTCTTATTATTGAACTAAGTCCGCATATCTTCTTTATTTTAAAAAGAAAAACCAGGTAGCCTATAAATAGGAGCTACCTGGTTTTTTTCAGCCTATCTTATTAAAAGAAATCAAAGCCGATTGGAAGTGATAATCCTAAATAAAGTACAACGACTAATGCAATCACAAATTGCGTCCAAGCTCCAGTCGCCTTTTCTTGTTTAGAAAGCTTTGCTAATACCATTTCCATTCCACCGATTACCCAAATTCCAACCGCTGCTTTCAATAGATGCATACTCCACATTGTGACAAGCATACCGCCAGTAAGGAAAATTAAAATATAGAAAACTCGTAAAATCATTTTCACGATTTTCGCGCCCTTTTCATTACCGCTTTTTTGAAGGGATACTGCCACAAAGAATAAAATAATTGCTAGTAACCATGCCGTGATATGTGCGTGAACCAATTAAATTTCCTCCTAATTTTCACATGATAATCATTATTAACAAAAACATCATATCACATCACGGAGGAAAATACTAAAAATAAGTTGTTAAACTTATAAACTAACTATTTTAAAACTTATTAAAAAAATAAATATCATCTATTTCTCTCTCTCTGATTTGAATAGCATTACTCTTTTTGAATATGTAACTAAGCGCCACAGCCATTCAACCGGTCCGTATGAAAATTTTCGCAGCCACAAAGTACTTAGCAAAAGCTGCAAAGCAAAAATAACCAAAACAAGTAAAGTCCCAGTAAAAAGTGAAATCTCCCCATACAGCCCAAGTCCATATGAATAAAATATCAAAGTTGCGATGATGGATTGAAATAGATAATTACTTAACGACATTTTCCCAATTGCTGCAAATGGCGTAAGAAGCTTCTGCCATTTTTCATTTTCAACCATGATAACAATGAATAACCCGTAAAAAATAGTTAAGAAAAATCCGCCAATACTATCTTGAGCATACTGTGCGGCAATATTTCCTTTCAACCAATACGGCAACAGCTTTATAATGAGGCCGACCGCCAATAGTGAATAGCACACCGCCGAGATCCCACGCTTATATTGACCTAATCTAACAAGCCATTTTTGTTTCGCCACTCCAGCACCGATTAACATAAATGGATAAATCGAGATAATAAAGAATGGTAGGTTTTCAAGCTTATTAGTAAAATACCAATCGATTACGCGCTGCGATGTAATTTCATAAAAGGTACCAGCCTGGTAAATCTCGAGCGATTGTTGAATAGCTTGATGATTATTCAGTTCAGATGGAATGCCTTGTCCCCCTAATGAAGCGAAAATTAATAATAAAGTTAATAGCAGGGTCGGAAGTCCATAAAGAGCCCCGCCAAAAATAAGCAAGCTTCGCCCTGAGAATGCTAGCATTGGCAATACAACGAGCCCTAACAACGCATACTCTATTAAGATATCACCGTGCCAAACAAAAAAAGCATGTAGAATTCCAATAAAAAGAAGCATCAATAGACGCCTAACTGCTAGCACCGAAAAGTTCATACCACGCCTTAAAGCATTTTCCCTAAAAATGACGAGACTAAAGCCAAACAGCAGCGAAAACAGCGGATAGAAGCTTGCTTGTGCAAAAATATCTATGAACATATAGGTGGCTTGATCTAATGGCTCATTCCACCATTGCAAAGGATCAATATATAGTAGTGGGGAATGGAATGACATCATATTTACTAGAAATATCCCGAGAATCGATACGCCACGTATAGTATCCAATGAAATGATTCTTCCACCGTCTTGTCTTGACACTTCCCCAACTCCTCTCAAATCCATATTTTCTATCGTACCATATAGAGAGTAATGTCCAAACAACAAAGGATAGACAGGCTTTTGCCAATCTATCCTTTTGTTTTATATATCATTGATTAAATTAGTTTACAAAACGAGTTACTTCTTTTTCACCAGTTTTCTCTTCCCAATAATCATTTCTTAAATGGATTTTTTGAATTTTACCTGATGCAGTTTTTGGTAATTCGTCTACAAAAGTTACGCCCGTAACAGCTTTGAAGTGTGCCAATTTTTCTCTTGAGAAAGCGATAACCTCTTTCTCTGTTAAGCTATGACCCTCTTTTACAACTACAAATGCGTGTGGAGTTTCGCCCCATTTTTCATGTGGTACAGCAATAACCGCAGCTTCAAGAATAGATGGGTGCTCATAAAGTGTACCTTCTACTTCAATCGAAGAAATATTTTCTCCACCCGAAATGATGATATCCTTTTTGCGGTCAACGATGTCGACATAACCGTTTTCGTCCATTGTTCCCATATCTCCAGTGTGAAGATAGCCGTTTTTAATCGTTTTCATCGTTTCTTCTTCATTTTTCCAATAACCTAGCATTACTCCATGACTTTTTACGACAACCTCACCGATCGATTGACCATCATGAGGAACTTCATCACCATTATCATCAACAAGCTTAACCTCAACGCCCATTTGTGCATATCCCGCTTTAGCTTTTAAACGATACTGGTCCTTCTTAGGTAAATGTTTAAGATGTGAACGCACAGTTGATACAGTCGCAAATGGTGATAGTTCTGTCATACCATAAACTTGAATGAACTCCCAGCCAAGCTCCTCTTCAACTCTTGTAATGAAAGCCGGAGGTGGTGCAGACCCTGCAACCACTACGCGAACATCCTGTTCAGCTTCTGGAACATTCTTCTCATAATATTGGATTAAGGCATTTAGAACCGTTGGAGCCATGTGCATAATCGTAACTTTATGTTTTAATATTTCAGCCCAAATTGTATCGGCAGTTGCTTTTCTCAAGAACACTTGAGATGCTCCATTGGAAGTGTAATAGAAAGGTGAACCCCATCCGTTAACATGGAACATTGGTAGGATATGCAATAAAACATCATTATCATTAACGCGCAGGTGATGCTGAGCACTTAATGCATGTAGGTAGTTATTGCGATGAGTTAGCATAACCCCTTTTGGATTTCCTGTCGTACCGCTTGTGTAAAGCAAGCTAGCAACGTCGTTTTCATCAAGTTCAACACGATTAAATGGAAGCTTAGGTTGATTTTCTAACCACGCATCATAACCGATTTCAGTTGTATCTTGTTCTTTGTAGTGCACAATAATTGCTTCAACTGTTTCAAGCTTGTCCTTAATTGGAACGATTAAGCTATAAAGATCTTGATCCACAAAAAGAACTTTAGATTCGCTATGATTTAAAATAAATAAGTAATCTTCCGGTTTTAGTCGGGTATTTAGCGGCACCATAACCGCACCTAATTGATAAACCCCGTAGAAACCTTCGTACATTTCTAGGCTATTAGGAGCTAAATATGCAACTCGATCACCCTTTACAACACCTAGTTCTTGTAAACCATGTGATAATTGGTTCACTCTTTCGTTTATTTCAGCATATGTAAACACTCTATTGTCACTAAAAATTGATGGTTTTGTTCCGTATAAGGATACTGCTCGATCTAAAAAACTCGTTAAAACTAATGGTACATTCATCCAATTAACCCCCGTAATTTGATTTAAATATTCAAAATATACTTTATTTTAACACAATTCTGTCTTCGTTCGACGGAATGGAATTTGCTAAATTCCCTTGTTATATAACACTATTCGACAGATTTATTAGATCAAATGTATGGGTTCGTTATCTTTTATCGAAATTGGGCGAATTAATCACCTTTCATCGCCTAATACATAGGATAGTAAAGAAATAATGAATAAAGGGTGTTTCGTATGCCAGCAATCGTTGGAGTTGTTCAAGTGATATCCATCGGCTCAAGTTCCGTTTTCAATATCGGTGACGTTTATAAAATCATGCCATTCGCCAACGCCAAAACTTTTTCTGGCGCCGGTTCCTTTAATACTGGTGATGGACTGAATGTAAACAACCATTACAGTTCGACGAATACCTATGATCAGGATTGTCTTGATCAAGGAAACTATTTGAATGTTTAGGTGATACGATGAACTTCTATATACAACAATCAATTCATATTAATTTTTTAAAGGTTTCTGGAATTTCCAACTCATCTGTCCTGCAAATTGGCAGCTCTGGGATCATTAAACCTGCATCCTATCTTTATAATACCGGCGGTTTCACTGCTCCGGCACCGGAGGCTTCAAAACCAAATGGGGTTAGCGGTGGGACATCAGTAACAAAGCCCCCTTCCGTTCCTTTAACATAACTAAGCTGGATAATGCGAGGTGATTGTATGTATCAGGAGTTTCAATATTATCTTCAACAATTACATGAGACCATCCAAAAGCAAGAACAACGAATCCAAGCTCTTGAAGGAACTGTGGCACAGCTAAGAATAGAGTTAGAAGAAGTGAAAGAAAAGCCAAAAATTAATGTTGAAAAAATTGAATATAAATTTGACCAATTAAAGGTTGAAACATTAGAAGGCACATTAAATATAGGTCTAAATCCTTCCGATTTACAAGGCATCGATAGTATGGAAATTAATCAAGCTGGTGCGCCTCCACCTGGAAGCTTCAATGACCCAAAAGGACAATTTCGCAATACGATTGAGCTTGAGGAGGAAGTGTACAACATTTTAGAAACTGAATTACCGACCTTAGTCACTAATGCTGAACAACGGGTCAATCAAAAGCTTGATGAGCAATATATTGATTTTATTAAAGAAGATATTAAAATTCAGATTCCTCCAAGAGTACAACATCACATTCGTCAAACGCCATTTGTGGGAGATGAACAGGAACGCGAAAGCTGGAAACAGGGCATTGTTAACAAGCTTCTTAAGGAAATGGAGAATGGAATCTGCACGTTCATCAACAATTTACCGAATAACATGAAAGGAATGAAGAACGAATGAACTTCCAGGTTTACAATCGCGAGCTTTGCGTGGGGCATATTAGGATTATTGGGGTATCTAGTTCTTCGGTACTATTGGTTGGAGATACAGAGTCTATTCAGCTTGCCTCTACCTTCGACACCCCGGCCGAATCGCTCATTATCGGTCCGTTCGTTCCGCTTGCTCCTTAAGAAAGGAATGTCGTAATGCTCAAAAGAACCTCATTTGTTGATTCACTAAAGGTGGATTCACTTCAATACAGCTCTATTATTCAGTTAGGCGATTCCTGTTATATTCAAGGGGGCAACCTGGCTTTGGCGGTGCAACGTGAGGAAGAAATCTTTTTGGGGCAGGAAGGCGATGTGCGTTCTTATCGCGTTTTTTCCGAACCCATCCTTTTGCCGTCCATTACAGAGCAGTTGTCCCTATCAACCAATAATCAAGCGTCAATTGGCATTAAAGTTGGAAGCATTGACATTCTAGGGGTTTCCTCCTCATCGATTGTTCACGTAGGCAATAGTAAAATTATTCAGATGGAGGCGCGCATTAAGCATATCCGCCACCTTTTACATGAGGGTGATTCTCCGTTCGGACAAGAAACCGAAGTATCACCGGGAGAGGAAAACTAATTCTGTAGAAAAAGGAGGTTTACTATGCCTGCTTTCGTTGGACCAGTCCAAGTTGTCAATATTAGTGGCGGAGTCGTGCAATTTGGAGATACGTTTCTTATTTCACCTAAAAATAATTCAAAATCTTATTCAGGCTCTGGTGCAGGAAATACTGGAGGATTCATCATTACCAATAATGGTGTCAACGGCACGAATGTCCTTGATCCAGACCTCGTTGACCAACCAAACATTGGGAATAACTGAGGGTTGTTGATTATATATTTATTTTAAAGTTAGCGGTTAGGATGGTAACAATCAAAAAACAAAAAAGACGTGAGAACCTCTGCTCACGTCTTTTTTGTTTACATTTTAACTACATGCCCGCCATCAAAAAAGAATAAATATTTCTCATCAATCTGCTTTTGTAAAATTGACTCGATTGCTCTTTCATAGAGTTGTAGCTGCAGTTGATAGCGCTCGCGTAATATCGGTTCTCCCTCGGCGAAGCCGCCTTTAAAGCGCGCTGTGATGGAATCCGTTTTATAATCAAGGAGAATCGTTTGACCGTACTCATCTTCAAATAGGCAATCGATAATCCCCTGAACAAGGACTGACTCATCATCACCCTGCCAAGCTATATAAACTTCGCTTGCTGGAAGTGAAACACTGAATGGAGTTTCCCGTCGGACACTTTTTGCCCTCAGCATACGCTTTCCAATTTCCGTATCAAAAAAGGCATTTATCTGCTCTAAATCAATCGCTTCCTTCTGTTCGACAGTCAGCAGTTCTTTTTCAAGCAACTCGTCGAGTAAATTTTCTAAATAAACCTCATTGATTGATCGAGTTAAATCGATTTGCTGCATTACCATGTGCATCGCCGTTCCGCGCTCAGCTGGAGTCAGTGCTTTTTCCTGCATAAACCGCGGCCGCTTAAAGAGCGGCTTCGTGAATTTCCTTTTTAGATCCGAACCGCTTTCAGCGTCAGACAGCTCCAGTTGTCGTTTCATTTCAGAAACAGATTGCTTAGCACGGTGCATTGCCGCCTCTGAAAATGGATATTTCCAAGATAGCTTCTCACCAATAATAGTTGCTGCATCAGTCGATACCGGCACTACCTTTCCGTCTTTAACATAGTTCAATAAGTTCGATTCTACTTCGGCTTGGTCAACCTCGAACTTTGCAACATCCTCAGCTTTCATTGTTATAATTTTCCACGAGGATGAATGCCACGTAACCTCGTCTGGAATCAATCCGGGAGCAATGCTTCCGCTATTCCCAAGTGTAGCCACAAAATCTTGATGTCGAACAAGGGCTGGGCCAATCCAATCCAAATAGGTTGAGGCAGTTGCTCGATGATAATCCGGTAGAAGCCAATCATTCTGAGCTCCAGTACTACCCCATTTATCTAACAGCTTCGGTAATTTTTTCACGGATCCGAGCAAGAATAATTTTTCCTTTGCCCGAGTTAACGCTACGTAAAATACACGCATCTCTTCAGCGAGCATTTCTCGCTTTAATTTACGCTTAAAGGCAAGCTGTGGTAATGATGAATAGGCGATCCGTTTCTCCGGATCAATGTACTTTGCTGCAAATCCAAATTCTTTATCCAGCATGTAAGGCTTTTGGGAATCTTTTTTATTAAAATTACGATTAGTTCCGGCAATAAACACCACCGGGAACTCAAGCCCTTTACTGCTGTGAATCGTCATAATCCGAACAACATCTTCTTGCTCACCAAGTGCCCTAGCTGTTCCAAGGTCATCCCCCCGCTCGCGCATCCGCTCAATAAATCGCAAAAAGCGGAATAGCCCACGGAATGATGTTGCCTCATAAGAACGGGCTCGATCAAATAACGCTCTTAAATTGGCTTGGCGCTGCTTGCCGCCCGGCATCCCACCAACAAAATCATAAAACTTAGTTTCCTTTAGCAGCTGCCAAATAAACTGCGATAAGGCCCCTTGTCTTGCTCGGGTCCGCCAGTCCGCCAATTGCTCCAAAAACAAGCGAACCTTTTCATACAATTCAGCAACAAACAATGATGGAGTTTGTTCACTAAACTCTACAAGAGCCTCATAATAGGCTCCATTTTTTTTGGCAATACGAATCTGTGCTAATTCCGCTTCAGATAAACCAACAAGTGGTGAACGCAATACAGAAGCTAATGGAATGTCCTGATATGGGTTATCGATCACTTTTAATAAGGAAAGCATAATTGACACTTCGGTAGCTTCGAAATAACCGGAGGATAAATTCGCATATACGGGAATTCCCTGTTGTTTAAATTCTTCGATGATTTGCGTTGCCCAACCGAACGACCTTAATAAAATGACGATATCACGGTACTTCACTGGATTTGATTGCTTCGTTTTTGGATTGTAAACGGTTTTGCGTTCCTCTATCATTTCACGGATTTTCTTCGCCATCACACGTGCTTCAAGCTGCGATTGCTCCAATTCCGCCATATCAAACACGGCTTCATCCCCAGCTGTATCTTCCTGATCCTCTGTATTCTCGTCCTGAGCTGAGCTACCTTGTTTTTCACTCTGTTCAATTAATATCAGTTCAACTGGAAATGAATCGTCAAGGGGATAGCTTGCCCCCAATTTCAACTGTGCCGCATCATCATACTCAATCTCACCAACGCGTACACCCATGATTTGCTTGAATATAAAATTCGTTCCATCTAGAACCTCTTTGCGGCTCCGGAAGTTTTGCGCTAAATCAATCCGTAAACCACTCTCATCTCCTCCAACAGTGAAACGGCGATATTTACCAAGAAACAAATTAGGTTCTGCAAGCCGGAACCGATAAATGGACTGCTTGACATCGCCAACCATAAATAGATTTCCGCATTCTTCGTTCCCACTTTTAACTAATTGCAGGATTGCTTCTTGAACCATATTCGTATCTTGATACTCATCAACTAGAACTTCTTTGAAACGATTTTGATAAAATAAAGCAGCGGCAGAGGGCTGCCTTGTTCCATCCTCTTGCAACTCTTCAGTTAGTATTTCAAGACAATAATGCTCTAAATCTGAAAAATCAACAAGACCCTTCTCTCGTTTTAAAGCAAGAAATCTTTCCGTAAACTCTTGTACAAGACCGACAATTGTTTCAACATACTGCTTCATCTCGATCATATCTTTTAGGAAGCTTTGTGGTTTTCGCATAAAGAATTCAGTTTGAATATCGGTTAGAATTTTTTTTGCTTTTTTCCGCAACTCTTGGGCCTTTTCAATTAATTCCGGATCATACTCGTCCCCTTTACACGTTTTCGCCCGTGCAAACGCGATTTTTTGGAACAACGAATAAAGGGCATCCCATGATTCATTTTTTGCGGCTATCAGTGCATCAACATATTCAATGTCACCAATAAAATTTTCCGCCCTAGGAGCTGGCCCCCCTGGCTCTTTCGTTAGTTGCAACCCCTGCATTAGCAACCCTTTTGCACCCTCAAGTTGTAACTCAATATCCTCTAAAATCAGCTCCGCAAAAGGGAGCTTCTCAATCGATGTTGTTGCTTCATCTACCTCGTACATTGCTATCATTGATTTCAAATACAAATCCGGAGCGGGATTAGAAACAGAAAAATTAAAAACATCCCCGATAATAGCTTGTAAGGCATCATCACTACGGTCATTTGTAAAGGCATCGACTAACGCAAAAAAGGGTTCATTATCATTTTTACCGTATTCATTTTCAAACAGTTCATCCATCACCTCATCGCGAAGCAATTGAACTTCTGTTTCATTAGCAATCCTAAAGCTTGGGTCCAAATCTATTAAATAGTAGTATTTTCGAATGACTTCAAGACAGAATGAATGCAAAGTTGAAATCGCTGCCCGATTCAATAAGGTAAGCTGTTTCCTTAAATGGATTGAGGTTGGGTCAGCTTGTATTGCTTTTTCGAGTGCTTCCCCAATCCGAGTTCGCATTTCCGCAGCTGATGCATTCGTAAATGTTACAACTAACAATTCATCCACATTGATTGGGTCATCGCTAGCAATAATCTTTTGAATCATCCGCTCGACTAGAACAGCTGTCTTACCAGAACCAGCAGCGGCTGCGACAAGGATGTCTTGATTTTTCGCATAAATTGCTTTCCACTGTTCATCTGTCCAGGTTACATCACTCGGTTTTGGAGGTATTATCGATTGTGCCAACTGATACATCCTCCTTTTGAATATTGTTTAATATTTCTTCCTTCGATAGTATCGGCAAATGGCGATACTCATTATTGGTTAAAGAAGGATCAAACTGGCAAATCGACTTAAATGAACAAAACGTACAAGATGTTTTATTTTTCATTTTATAAGGTGCAATCTCTACTGCACCTGCCAGCATTTGGTCCCCAGATTTCACATAGGTTTCCCGAACATAATTAGTAAACTGCTCAAATTCTGGCTTTGTAACGACTTTGGATCTGGAACGAATGCTACCATCCTTATTTATTCCCGCCGGGATTACTTGAGAATCTCCAGTTTCAAGCGTCTTGTCCATTAACTGGATGACATTTTGTTCGCCAAGAATCAACCCATTCATCTTGAACTGCTTTAAAATAGCTTGCTCGATTTCCTCTAAGCTCAGCATTTTCTTCGTTTGAATTAGTGGATCATGGACATGGAAATATAAGACACCTGCTGGAGTCGCCTGAGTCCCAACCAATTGCTTGGAGTGGGTAATCAAAATATCCAAATAAGTGAGCATTTGCAGTGATAGTCCATAATACATTTCACTTAAATTCAAATCGCGCTCGCTCGATTTATAATCTATCACTCGTAAATACACTTGATTACCCTCTATAGCCTTATCAACTCGATCAATTCTACCGACAAGCTCCATTCGCGTGCCATTTTTAAGCGTAAAACCAATCGGTGGCAGGTCGCCATTTGGTCCAAAGCCTAATTCAAGGCCAATTGGCGCAAAACCACTCGCTTTAGCATGCTCACTTAACACAAATGTTGCTCTACTAATAATTTTTTCTAGCTTACGTTTTAAATAAGCATGGCGATTGGAGCTAAGTAATATTTCGTGCTGTAGCTTTGGCGCAAGTACTTCGACTGCTTCATAAGCCAACGCAGCACATTCCGTCTTGGTCATGTTTTCCCAGGACAGATTTTTTTCATTCACGGTATCAGCAATCTGCTTTAACGCAGCATGAAACAGTTCACCTATGTCAGGGGCTTCAAGGCGGAACACTTGGCGATCTCGTAATTTCAACCCGTGATGGGCAAAGTGTGAAAATGGGCAACTGTGAAACATTTCCATTCGCGATACACTAGCCTGTATATGGTCACCGTACAATTCAAGACTATCCTGTTCACTCAGCTTGTCCGTTTTATTTTCATAAAATAAGCTTGAGAATACTTTTGCTGCTGGTCTGCGCCATGTATCGTTTTCGATATAATAATTATAAACATCCCACCAAAAATCATATATTGGGTAATGTTCCTTTTTCAGCTGCAATTGCGCTGTTAAATATGCTAAGGTTGTGTTTTTATTTCCGACATACTCCAACTGCTCTGCCTCGGTTAAGTCGGTCGGGTCAGAAACAAAGGAATACTGAGGTGCCTGAGGGAAAAGCTCCTGCATCCTTTTTAAGTAAGGCGATGGCATTAACGCCTTGCCTTCTTCATTAGCCATCGGATAACTTAAAAATAATTGCTCTTTAGGTAAAGTAAACGCCTTGTACGCTAAAAAATTTTCATCAAGCAATTTTGTCTTACTAGATGGAGCAAGCTTGATTCCCTGTGCCAGCAATGCCTCGCGATCTTCTTCGGCAAAAATCCCTTCATCATTTAGCTTTGCCGGCATAACTCCTTCATTTAAGCCGATGACAAACACCGCTTTCATTTCCTCTAAGCGGGAATTTTCCAAATCTGCAACAACAACCTGATCAAGTGCAGGTGGAACAAGTGAAAATCGGAGCGACTCAATCCCCGAATCGATGATTGCTGCAAATTTCTTTTGACTAAGTTTTTCATCACCAAGCATTTCCACGAACTGGTCTAACAGGTCAATAACGCCATCCCAAACCTGGTCATGCTCACGAGCTTTAATGAGCTTGCCGTTTTCTTCTTCAATTTGCTTCCATTGCTCCAGTTTGCTTGGAATCTCTAATTCTTCTAAAAATAAATATAATGCTTGCGCTAGCTCCCGACCGGTTTCTGCCTTTTTTAATCGTCGAGCTAACTGTAGTAGTGGTGTGGTAATCATCACGCGAAGCTCATTTAGCTCAGCCTCAATTCGCCGTTCACTATCGGTTTGTGGAAGATTTTCTAACTCTAAGCCCCGGAATTTACGATAAATCCACGGCTGTTTTCTCGTCCATCGATCACCCTGGATTCCGTAAGCGAGCACATAATTTTCAAGACGGTCCATTTGCTCTCGTAGCTTATAAGGATTTGCATCAACCGGATATAAAAGCTCCGTTTTCACGGCACGAAAAATAGGTTCATAGCGCCAAAATCCATTTAATATTTCTAGACTTGAACGTAGCAATTCAATTAATGGATGGTTTTGCATCGAGGTTTTTTGATCCAAATATAGCGGAATTTCGTTATCGGTGAAAATGGCTTCTATTACATCCCGATAGTCCTGTGCATTTCTCGTTAAAATGGCAATGTCTCGATAACGATAGTTTTCTTCAGCAACAAGCTTATTGATTTTTCGAGCAATCCCTTCGATTTCCGCCCTACGGTTTGCGGCCTGGATGATTGAAATGGCCGGTTCCTCTTGGTAGGACTGGACCGGTAGCATATCGAAATATTTTTCGAGATGACCAAATGCTTGATTTTTCCACCTTAATGGTTGGTTAAGCATTAGCGGCTCCTCACAGGTAATCCCCTCAGCCCGGACTATATCATAGAGCGTTTGACATGTATCACCAGTCATCCTAAATAGCTGCAGCTCATCCGGCTGTGCATCAGTATAAACTTGATCAAGTGTTAACGTAATCGTGACCCGTTTGCAATGCTTCATCAATTGTAAGAGCACCATATACTCTATCGGCGTAAAGCTATAAAATCCGTCTATATAAACTTCGGCATTCTTCAAAAATGTGGAGACTTGTGCCTTCTCTGCTAGTAGTTTAAAGTAGTCCTCTGAATCAATGTATTTATCTAATAATGCCTCTTCAAATTGCTGATATATTTTTTCAAGATCCGCTAATTTGTCTTGTAGCGAGTGGTGCTTTGCTAATTCAGTTTGTTTAGATGCAAGCTCTTCCGGTTTAATGCAATAACGCTTAAACTCGGTTAACAACTGCTCCATCTGTTCAATAAAGCCATTCTTATCGGCAGCTCGTTTAAATAAGTGGAGCTCGTCCTTTTGATCTTCAATAATTTTTCTAATCAGCATGCTGATACCAGTGCTAGATAGATGGTAGCGATTAAAACCGCCAGTTTCTTGCAGCACTTTCCAGGCAAGTCTGGTAAAGCTGTATACTTGGGCACGAATCATTCCATTTAGCTCAGGTGCAGTTGCCAGCCTCTGCTCTGATAGGAATGTCATTTGCTCCGGTACTAAATATATAATCGGGTCTCCGCCAGGTGCGGCTAGTAATTTTTCATGTATCTCATTAAGGCACGTTTCTGTCTTACCGCTACCTGAACGCCCGAGCATGAATCGAACAGACATAATTGTAATCCTCCTTTGCCTTGAAAAGCGTAAGCGGCTTGCCCAGGGACGACAGGAACAAGACGAGCCCTGCAGGAAATCCTGATTTCTGGAAGGGATTGTACGAAAAGCGGAAGTGGCTTGTTCAGGAGCGGTTGGCATAAGACGAATCACGCAAGAGACTGAAGTCTCTGGAGGGATTTGGCTTATGACATGAGCTCCTAGCCGCTGAAGCTAGACACGCTTGTGACCCGAGCCCCTAGCCGCTGGAGCTAGCCACTGCTCTTGTAAAAAGTCTATTCTTCTTTTTTCGAATTAAGCAATGTCTCTATCTTATCATTTTTACGGGTATTTTTGACGGTGGATGTTTCGTTAAATAATGTCAATGAGAGGGATAAAAAGTGGAATATGGAATGTGTAAATTTATTTCGAGTTTTAATTTACCTGGAGCTAGAATTTCCACTCTAGGTAAATTCATTTTCCGTTTTAATTTACCTGGAGCCGTAATTGGCACTCTAGGTAAATTCATTTTGCATTTTAATTTACCTGGAGCCGTAATTGGCACTCTAGGTAAATTCATTTTGCATTTTAATTTACCTGGAGCTAGCATTTCCACTCTAGGTAAATTCATTTTGCATTTTAATTTACCTGGAGCCCTAATTGGCACTCTAGGTAAATTCATTTTGCGTTTTAATTTACCTGGAGCCGTCATTTCCACTCTAGGTAAATTCAATTTGCATTTTAATTTACCTGGAGCCCTAATTTCCACTCTAGGTAAATTCAATTTGCATTTTAATTTACCTGGAGCCCTAATTTCCACTCTAGGTAAATTCATTTTGCGTTTTAATTTACCTGGAGCTAGCATTTCCACTCTAGGTAAATTCATTTTGCGTTTTAATTTACCTGGAGCCGTCATTTCCACTCTAGGTAAATTCATTTTCCGTTTTAATTTACCTAGAGCCATCATTTCCACTCTAGGTAAATTAAAGACTCTATATAACGATGAAGTGGTCGAATTTTATTAGTGTGCTTCCTTCTTTGTAGTCCTCGTGGTTCTTTTCATTCTGCTCGCCTTTCAAATTTCTAATGATGTTTTTTACGAAGTTTTGACCCATTTCATGTGCATGGAGATAACCTCCACCAAATCTTGGATTGATTTCTGAGATATTGTAGCCCGACTCTGTTTTAAAGCAATCAATGTCGATGGGCCCCAGTGGTTTAAGGACAGCAATCAGCCTTTCTATCATCATTTTTAAGCTAGAGTCTTTGATGGCAATTGATTTATCGGTTTCACCAGCCCTCATTCGAATCTTCTTTTTCATAAAAATGTTCGTCGTTTGCTCAGATAATAAATCAACATAGCAATCGCAGCCGATTTCTTCTCCATTGATGAACGGCTGTACAATCCATACTTGCTCGTCATTTTGGAAAACCTTTAGCTCCCTTAAAGCTGTAACCTTATGGATTCCGATGCTCGCACTGCCAAATCTCGGTTTTACTATTAAGGGAAACTTCAGTCTTCCTTCATTTATATCAGTAATGACTTCATTTATATCGACATAAGTTGGCACGGCTGGAAGATTGTGTTCTTGTAAAAATTTCGCTGTCTCGTATTTATCGTAGCAAAGATCGACCACTGTTTGCCCGGAGACAATTACATTAACCCCTTCTTGTGCCAGCTCAGCCTTCACGCTGGCAAGCAAGCTTAATTCTGGATCAATCAACGATAATATCCCATCAATACGGTGCTTCTTGCATATTTCTTTTATTTCATGAATATAGTCTGGATGATCAATACGGGGCACAACTTCGAAACAATCCGCATGGTACAAGGCTGGCGCAGTTGGGTCACAGTCAACGGCAACAATTTTTCCGCCTACCAACATTAGTTCATTTTTGAAATATTCAATTAATTTAACACGTCGGCCGACACTGCAGATTAATATATTCAAATATACTCAACCTCACTTTAAAAAGTATAGATTTCTTCATTAACAAATTGCTTCAATGTTTCTTTCTTCCGTACGATCATAAACTCATCCTCATCCACTGCAACAATACCGGGTCTTTCTTTTATAAAAGGAGGATTAAAGACGATCGTATAAGCACCGACATTATCAAAAATCAGAAAATCATTTATTTGCGGTAATTCTGCCACGACTTCGTGAGCTAAGTAATCCTTTTCCATACATGTATAACCAACGACATGGAAAACTGTAGCTTTTGTGGAGCTTGGATATTGACTTGTGATTCTCATCGGTAAATTATTCTTGTGCATTGTTGGTTTAATATTATGTACACTACCGTCGACCAACACAAAATTCTGACCACGAATCGTTTTCGTTTCAATCACTTTCGCAACAAATTGGAATGTATTAGCTACCATCGAAATACCTGGCTCTAAAATTAAGGCTGGTTTGTTCGTCCAATGTGCAAATTCTCGATTCATTATCTCGCAGACAACTGTCGCATAATCATCAAAACTTGGTGTGTTTAGATTAAATGATTTCGGAACCTCACCATATATTCCACCACCGATATCGATATACTCGAGCGACTCCTCTATATACCGTTTTCCAATCTTGCAAAGTGTTTCAGTAATTTTTTGATAGGCTTCGATATTTCTTTTTTTTGTTGAAAAATGACCATGCAAACCCACTATTTTTATATTTTTATAGGCTGAAAGTTCGGT
This sequence comes from Bacillus marasmi, assembly GCF_902168435.1. GTDB lineage: Bacteria > Bacillota > Bacilli > Bacillales > Cytobacillaceae > Bacillus_BU > Bacillus_BU marasmi. The sequence continues at coordinate 141,760 of NZ_LR656167.1, read as the reverse complement.
AATAGCTTGATGAAGTGTCCCACTCTCAACACAAATTCCGAAGCGACTTATTGGATACCCTTCCTGAAGTGGACTCACTCCATTTTCTGAGATATCGAAGTTTAGCCGTAAGCCAATCTTAATATCACGCTTAGGATACTGCTTTGCATATTCCTCAACGAACTTTATCTCATAAAGTGAATCAAGATTGAGCAAGCTGCCATTGTCAATGGCATAAAAAATATCATCGCGGCTTTTTAATGGTCCATTGAAGATAATCCGCTTTGGATTCTCTCCGATTTTCAAAGCCAAATCATACTCAAGCCGAGACACAACCTCAGCATATGCACCAAGCTTTGATAACACCTTGCATAAATATGGCAAGTAGTTTGTCTTATATGAATAGCCAATGATGAAATTACTGTATCTACTTTTAAAGGCGCTTTCAATCTTATGATAATTCATCCGCAATTGCTCTGTGTTAAATAAGTAAAAGGATGAACCAAATTGATGTTCCAGTTCCGTCATTTTTTTATGATCCGATAAGAAGTCATCAAGCGGATTCTGTTGCACCGTAAGGCCTCCTTCAACACCAGTTGACTTGACCAAGCCTATTCCCCCCTTTTTAGGTTAGGTCTTTTATAACCGTGTCTTTTCTACTAGTTTTTGGACATAGCAATACACTTTTCAGTCACCCCAATAGCTTATACTGGTATGATTTTTCTGCTTGGTTTGATGATAATTCTATTTTTCTACTTTCTTGAATTGGTTTTGAAATAAAGAATTCTTTAATGCAATTTATTACACTCATTTGTTGCTCTTCTGACATCCCAGAACCAGAAGGGAGGCAGATACCGTTGCGAAATAATCTTTCGGCAACATGCTCTGTTTCACTATGAGGGTAGTACGGCGCATCTTGAAATAATGGTTGCAAATGCAGTGGCTTCCACACATGCCTTGCTTCTATATTTTCATTTGTTAAATACTTGATTAATGACGTTACTGAACGACCAGATTTTTCTTCATCTACTAACATAACCGTTAACCAGCGGTTTGATTTTGTTTTTTCCAGTTCACCCATAAACGTTATTCCAGGCATATGTGATAAATGCTGAAAATATCTTTGAAAAATTGCTCTTCTTGCAGAAACCCTTTCATCCAGCACTTCTAATTGGGCCCGGCCGATGCCAGCTAAAATATTACTCATCCGATAATTAAAACCCATTTGCGAGTGTTGGTAATATGGCGCGTCATCCTTCGCCTGAGTAGCCAGAAAACCTGCTTTTTTTATCGCAGCTTGGTTATTGGAAACGAGCATACCACCACTTGATGCTGTAATAATTTTATTGCCATTAAAGGAGTAAATTCCAAAGTGACCGATTGTTCCGCTTGCTTTACCTTTATACAATGCACCGAGCGATTCTGCCGCATCCTCAATGACTGGAATCTGATATTGATTGCAAAGGTTAATAATTTCATCCATTTTGGCACACTGCCCGTATAGATGAACAACGATGACTGCCTTTGGCAAGCTGCCTTTTTTCGCCGCCTCCCTTAACGCTACTTTCAATGCCTGGGGAGACATATTCCATGTATCAGGCTCAGAATCAATGAATATCGGCTTTGCTCCCTCGTATAAAATTGGATTAGCGCTAGCAATAAACGTTAGCGTGGAGCAAAACACTGTATCGCCTTGCTTTACATCAAGGAGTCGTAAAGCGAGGTGAATTGCAGCCGTACCAGAGCTTAAAGCAATTGCGTTTCCTACACCCACATAATCAGCAATTTCCTTTTCAAATCGATCAACATTTGGTCCTAAAGGTGCAACCCAGTTTGTTTCAAATGCTTCGGTTATATATGCAAGCTCTTTTCCGCTCATATGCGGCAAAGACAGGAAGATTTTTTCCTCATTTTTCATTTTGTTGCACCTCCCACCTTTTTGATGAAATACTCTATAACATTACCATCAATAGCCTCGTCAAATTTTCGTGCAAAAAATTCATTGGACGCTTCAATCAACGAAACATCTTCATTAGTAAGATTTTGCGGAGAATTTCGCTCACTTAATGTTTCTCCCCATTTGAGAAACATTAAATTTGTATTAACGACATTTGCTTTATAAGGTGAATTTAGTATTAATGTGTGGAAAAAGCTTTCGTCAGGAACCAAAGTTTTTTCAAAAAAACGATAGTACCATGGATTTTTATCTATGAAATCAATCATGTATTTTGCAACTGGAAATGGAATCGTAAACCACTGTGATCCCTTATAAAATGAATAATCCTTCGGCCAATGGTTATGATTTGGTGCTAAATTAATTCCCCTTTTATAACAATTCAGTAACACCCGTCGATAGACTCTGATTGGATGCTTACTCGTGTAGCGCTTTCTGGCAAAACTAGGCCAATTTATTTTCATAAAGCCAAGGTTTTCATCGCTTACCTTTTTATAGTGTAAAAAAATTCTATCGGTATTTTCCGTTAAAAACTGCTTAAAACCTTCTTTAACGATTAAATCCTGTCCACTTCTCAAGGCAACAAAATCATAATCATTTTTAGAAGCCAGTACCTCTCTCAGCAATAGAATGGTCGTGTCCACCTGACTGATGTCCCCCCACTCACAATTGATGCTAATTGGTAGAATTTTCACCTGTGGATGCTTCATTATTTTTCCGCTAATTATTTTTGTGTTTTTTTTATCAATATGAACAAAAACATCAGCATGTTCTGTAGTGATCAGTTGTTTTATGAACCTATTTACCTGATCTGGATTTTTATGAATTTGTAAAATATAAGCTGTCCGCGGAGTCGAATTCATTTCCTTATCCCCTTTAAAAATGACAATCTAAAAAGTAATTTTGTTCACTTTAAGAAACACTTATCGTAATTATAGTTCTCTATAAAGAACAAGTCAATTGTTTTTCAGGTCTTTTCGACTATCATCAGGACTTTTCTACCATCTGTAATTTATTACCATCTGAACCTAAGGTCCTTTTTATGTTTAAATCCTTTATTTTACGATTTAATGGCTTTTCCAAAAATGAATAAACTAAACAACCACCGCCAGTTGCTAGAACGATTAAGAGAATACTAATGATAAAGTAGTGATTCGTTAAAACATTTGTTATACTAAAAAATTTACATAGTCCTGACATGATTAAAAAATGACTAAGATAAATCGAAAAAGAGGCGTCGCTAAGGTATTTTGCAAATACTGGAATATTGACTTCAGCTTGAAGGTCAATCGCTGATAAACCAAAAATGATAAAACCAGATGCAAGACTCGTTATGAGTTGTAGACTGAGATGAAATATTTCAAATTGCGTATTAAACCAGGCGAATGGAAACCCCATCATTCCTATTGCAACCAGCAACCAGGCTATGATCATTTGGAGTTTAATTCTTCTCACTGCATAAGCGCATAAGACCCCCAATAAAAACACCAAATTATTTCCATTGAACAAAAAGTTTACATAGTAATTGGCTGAAATAAAAATATCGGTGCTGAATCCAAGCGAAACAATAGCCCAAGTCATTAGGATAACCGTTGTGATTGTTTTATTTTTCATAAATACAACCGAAAATATTAGATAAAAAAACACCGTATGAACTAATGACCAGGCGACACTTAAAATCGGTTCGTTTTCGTTAGGAAACAATAGAAGCGAGGTAATAATCGTATTGAGCTGAGATTCGTTTCCTTGGCCGAAGCTCGGAAAGAGAATATATACCGGAAGGATACATAGCGATAATATCCAATAGATTGGATAGATTCTAATAAACCTGCTATGCAGAAAAAACTTCCATCTCTTTGGGTTCCCAAAATCCCCCTGGTAAATGTAAAAAATCATAAAGCCTGACAGTGCAAAGAAATAGTAAACTCCCCCTGATTTTGACACATCCTGCAATTTCAAAAAATCATAATCGAAATAGACATGCATAAATGCTTCGGCGTGGAATAAAAGGACGAAAAGCGGGACGAGCGCCCGAGAAAATTGGATCAAGTTTAAATGCTTTCTCTTCATTTGATCCTTCATATTGCGAAAATCTCCTTTTTAGTAAAATGTGAAGCTAGTAATAGTGATTTTTCGAAATGACCAGGTCTTTAAGGCGATTGCTGTTTCGCACCGTTTGCTCAATCGCTTTGTTTATACTATCAAACCTGTTACCAGAAATGATCACACCTTGAATTTCAGAATCACTATAATTGTCGTAATCTAATAAAACACCCCAGCGATAGTGCTGAAAGGTGTTCTTAGAAATGATCGTATTTGTAATATGATCCGATGCAAAAAGCGCGACCCCTGTTGCTTGTTTCGAACCAGTAAAATGGTTACTAATAATATTTGTATTGCTGGCACCTGCGTGGATATTTACTCCATCATTGGAGGCTATAATTATATTATGAGAGATGTTTGTTCCGTTTGAGATTAACTCACCATCCTTTCCCCCTTCAAGCCGAATTCCGTTAACGGAGTTAATTGTATTCCGTACAATGTTCACCTGCTGATTTTTACGCCAAACATGAATCTCTGACACTTTAAGCTCATTATCAATTAGCTTCGCATTTTTTGTATCCATCACTAGCAAAGCCCCTAGAGGACAATCAACTTTATTTTGCTTAAACTCTATGTCATTAAAAAAATAACCAAGCTCACCCTCTCCAGCTAACTCCGAATCGGCACCTGAAAGGAGAACGCAATAGCCTTCAACATTCGATTCAATCGTATTACTACTAATTTGCGCATTCTCATATTGCTGTTTTTCCCATGGCTCGAAATGAAGCGCTGGTCGAGCGGTTTTAGAGCGAAGCACATTGTTGTTAACCTGCAATTGATTCACTTGCTCAATCACAATTTGCGAACGTTGATTTTCCTCAACAATATTGTTGGTAATCGTGATGTTTTTACTAGTTTTGCTAGTCCCAGACACCGAAATACCATCGCCAACCGCATTCATGATTTTATTGTTATTGATCAAGACATTTTTATGATCAAAGACGAAAATACAATGCATATGCTCGATACCATTTGGATGCTTTTGATAATTTCCATCGAAGGTTAGTGATTGAATACTCGTGTTGTTTGCAGTGGTGAGTAAACGTGTGTAATCATCAGGAGCATCATCAGCAAGCTTAAGAATCGACTTATCACGGTCTTCGCCCCGCAAATGAACATGATTCTTTAGAAAAACCGGCTGAAGACTGTAAGTTCCAGAAGGTACAAATACGGTTCCTCCACCATGCTTCTTTACGTCATCAATCGCTGTTTGAAAGGCTTTTGTATCATCACTAACTCCATCACCAACCGCACCATAATCCTTCACATCTACAACGAAGTCGGAGGCTGTCTTGCCATTTTCCATACTTAGTGTTCGCCATCCCACAACCACGCCTATTGCAATTACGAAAATCCAGACCATTAAATACTTCCTATTCATAAGATGGTTGACAATTTAGGTAATCTGTTCAATAAGCTGAGGTCATTAATGTGATGATTACCCAAATACAATTTCTCGAGATTGATAAAGTACTGTATACCATCTAAATTAGTAATGTGACAGTGACGCAGGTCGAGTTCTTTAACATGATGCAAATCAACAATCTTAATCCATTTTTCAGAAGTTTTTAGCACTTCGTTGCGAAGATAAGCTTCTAGATTACGATCAATAAATGTGGCAATCCCTGCTAATTCTGCAGTTGTATAAAATGCCATATCAAGCTTTCTCGCTTCTTTTATAATCGCCTGTAGCAATTTAGGTGCAGTTCGATATTGACCAGGCAGCTGCGCCTCTTCTCCCCAGCCAAAATCATCCCAGTTTACTTCATTAGGCAATATTGAATGACACATAATGATTAAATTTGTCCCCGTTTCTTTAGCTAGCTTCATCGCTTGTTTAAAATAGGAAAAATCAAACAGTTCCTTTTGGTCAATGCATATAGAGGGAACATATCCGGAAATATCATGGCTTGGCAAGTCATAACGATCAAAGCCGCCTCGGACCACTTTAAAATAAGCTGGCACTAACGCAGCATTTGTTGCTTGTGAATAAAGGGTATAAGGGTATGCAAAGCTAACCGGCATTTTGAACTTCTCTTTCGTTATGGAATGAGATTGCTGATCCATCCAGTCAAACAATGGTTCAATCTCAGCTTCAATCCACTTGCGACATCCATGCTCATCCGCAAACTCTTTAGCATTTTGATGGGAATAGCCATGGTGAGCAATTTCATGTCCGTCGGCCTGCAGCTCTAAGAGCATATCAATCTCAGCTTGGTTGTGTTTCCGCTGTCCTTCAAAATGGTGAAATGCGTTAATATTAAAGGTTACCTTCACATCATAATAGCCAAATAAGTCTTTACCGTACTGAAACCAATCATGGACTCGAAAACTATCATCAAAGGAAAAGGCGATTCCTGGCCGAAATGGACTTGATTTACGGTTGGATTGATTTTGTGACTTTAACTTTTGAATAACTCCTTTCCAGTACTGCTTGGCTATATACTGTGTTTTCATTGAACGAAGTGGCTTGAAAAGCTTGCTTTCTCGGATTCGTGGTAATAGCTGCAACATAACTAAATCCTCACTTCTTACATTAATTTTATTAATTTAATTTGATTTTTTTAGTGAATTCCCCTCAAAATCGGGCATTGTGACGTAATCTTGATGGCTAACACCATCTGACATAATGACTTTTTTGAACGTCAGAAACAATATTTTCATATCAAGCCAGAAGCTTTGGTTTTCCACGTACCAAACATCAAGCTCAAACCTTTCCTCCCATGTAATGGCATTACGTCCGTTAACTTGAGCCCATCCGGTAATGCCTGGGGGGACATTGTGTCGCTTTTGCTGCTGTGACGAATACAATGGCAAATACTCCACTAACAATGGTCTTGGACCTACTAAACTCATTTCACCCTTGACCACATTTAAGAGCTGAGGAAATTCATCTAAGCTTAATTTTCGAAGCAGCTTCCCAAAACCAGTTAAACGAAGATGATCCGGCAGTAGTTCACCTTTTTCATCACGTTCATCAGTCATTGTCCGAAACTTATAAAGGGTAAATATTTTCCCTTGCAAACCAGGTCGTTCCTGTTTAAACAATATCGGTGACCCAAGCTTCAGTCTGATTAACAGCGCAGTTAATAAAATAATTGGTGATAATAATGTAATCCCTGCACACGCAACGATTAAGTCAAATATTCTTTTCATTTTTCCACCTCAACACAAAAACACCCTTTACATTTATTTGGAGGGTGCAACTTTCAACTTTATCGACAATAAGATATTTCCAATAATATCCTTCAAATATTGAAATTCTGGACGTTTAAAGAATACGAGCAAATAGACTAAATTTGGAACAAACAAACAAACTAAACCTTTGCCAACTAAAATCAATAAGCTATTTCCACTAAACAGATGATCTATCAAGAGCGTAGTGACCACACACGTCACCACCGCTAGTAAACTATAAAAACCATATTTCCAAAAGTAAGTACTGACCTTTTGCCCAAATATGTTTTTGAACACTAATCTCGGAGGGTACCAAAAAACTGCTAGTAAGCTTATTGTCGTACCAAGAAAAATTCCTGCAAGGCCTAAATAATGAACTAATATCATCGATATCCCAACATTCAAACCAGCTTCAATTATCGGAGTATATTTGTCGAGCACGAAGATGCCTCCACCTTCTTTAAAGGTTGTAATACAAGCTCTCATTCCGGTTAAATAAAAATTCACCAACAAAATGATAAAGGTGAGGTGGTCCAGTAAATAGCCGTCACCAAGCCACCAATTGATAAAAGGCTCTAACAGGTTATACAGGAATATAATACCGATAGAATATAACCAGAAATTAATTAAATACACCATATTAAAGACTGAATACTGTTTGTCTTTGCCTTCGATGGTAATCACATTGGCAACGCTCGCCGTCATTCCTCCTAATATCGGCGTAAACAAAGCTCCAACCTGTCCAATTAACATTAAATAATTGGCATAAAGCCCAACTGTTCCAACCCCTAAAAAATACGAAATAATCATATTGTCAGTTCCATAAATAAAATATGTCCCCACTTTGTGTAAAAATAACGCCTTAATCTGAGTGATTAAACCAGCCTTTTCTTGCTTTTCAAGTTGGTATCTTTTCTTCGTAAATAAGTATGGATAACGTTTAGCCACAACGCGATTGTTTATGAAGCATTGCAGAGTATTCGTTATTAACTCGATGATTAAAAACAGAATAAAATCCTTTGTTAGGATTAAAATCAACATTTTAGCCAGCGTTGCAATGACATGAAAAATCGTATAGATTCGCGTCAAGATATATTCCTTTTGATCAGCAACAAAAATGGCCACTTTATGCTCATAAAAGTAGTAAACGATATTTTTTAACACAAAAATGAAAAAGGCTAGCTTTAAGAACGATACAGATTCACTACCCTTTAATAAATGATCAAGTATTGGATAAATCGCCAAGCTTACAACAAAAATGATGAATGCTAGCACCCTGTATACTTGTTTATACAACTGCACAAGAGCAATAATTTTTTCACGATTATTTTCTGCCAAAGGTTTATACAAATTGTAGGTTAGACTGCCGCTAATTCCAGCTTCGACCAGCGAAAGAATCGCGATAATATTGGTGAGTACACCATTAACTCCAAGGTATTCCGTACCGAGGCTATCAAGAAACACCTTCCTCGACATAAATCCAAGGAGAATAATCACCAGTTGTAACAAAATACTAACAGCTATGTTTTTTATTGAATTTATACTTCTCATTAAAAGTCCCTTTTCATAGAGATTAACTACAACCCCTTGTGCATATTTAATAGTTTAAAAACAAAATAATATAGTAGGCTTTGTTTATTTTTCAAGCAAAAAATTGCGAACTGGTTGAAGGATGAAAGGTCAATTCGTGCTACAAAGAGTGAGCGTGCTTCCCGGCAGTTCATATATCTTCTTATTTCATCCAATTTATGAAAAATAGAAGCTTGGAAGCCCTGCCTCGTTGGCTCGTATAAAGCACGAACTAAGTGGGTGGCAAATTCAGCGTAAATTTTGCCTATAGCCTTTGAGTCCGTCAGTTTGTATTTCATAAGTAGTTGCATGGATTCACGATACAAGGTGAGGGCAATATCATATTTGTTATATATGATCCTCGAAGAAACGCTTGACTCGTGCCGAATATAATAGTACATCGGGACATTGATGCTAATCGCACTTTCTGCAGCATCGACATACCTTAAATTAAATAAATAATCTTCAGCAATATGAAACTCTTCTATGAAAAATAAACCATTGTTTCTGATAACTTCAGTCCGGTAGAGCTTATTGACTAATGAGGCAAGCCACTCATCCTCAAGCCAAACGTGTTTTAAAAACGCTCTTTTCCCCTCTATTTCGTTATAGAAGCATTCCGTTACCTTTCGATACATAAGTTGGTCCCCATTTTTCTCATAGTAGGGGTAGACGACCAGACTTGCTTGATTTTTCTCAGCCGTATCAATTAACAAGCTAAAGGTATCTTGAATAATGTAATCATCACTATCAATAAACATGAGATATTCACCAATAGCTTGCTTCAACCCAAAATTTCTTGCTACGGATGGTCCTGAATTTTTCAGATGAAAAACCTTTATTCGCCTATCTTCTTTAGCATAGCTATTACAAATTTCTCCAGAGGCATCCATTGAACCATCATTAATTAATATCACTTCGAAGTCAGCAAATGATTGATTTAATACAGAATCTAAACAAGTACCTAAAAAATTCTCCACATTATAAACCGGGATAATAACTGACAGCCTACACAATTATATTCCTCCCAAAGACGTGAGCTCTCGGAGTGCCATTAATTCAATAAAGGAGCTCATATAACTGCGGTTCCTTAACTTGTTATATACGTAAAAAATTAACACAATTAGCGATTCACCTTTAAACTTTGCTAAAAACAATACCAATCTTTGAATCCAACTATATGAATATGTATTAGTTAATACATTTGAAAACTCTGGAGTTTTAACAAACTTCCTCGTATGCTTTATTGCACCAAGTAACTCACTAACGCTCCTTACGCTTGTGCTAGTTTGAAAAATAACATAGCTAAATTCCATTAAATAATAAGCATTGAATTCCTTTTGTATTTCATTCGGTATATTCATTGATAAATATTTGCTTAGTTTATTAAATAGTAATAATTGTGCTTTTTCTTTATCTTTATAATAATGATGAGTTAGACTGCCAGATCTTTGATAATAGACATAAAAGGCACAATCAAGTATCTTCACTTTCTGACAATGTAACAGGTAATCAATATTGAAAATCGCATCTTCACCATTTAATATGTCAGGATCAAACCGAATGTTATGGTTATCAATAATGCTTTTTTTGTACAGTTTATTACAGGGTGAATAGGCTAATCCTTGCTTAAGCAGTTGAATAAAATCCTTCTTTATTTCATGGTAATATGATAATTTTTTAGGAATAAAGAAGAGCTCCTGACCATTTTCTTCAGGATGTACCCTCCTCATCCCACACACAGCTAAGTCAGCAGACCTTTTTTTCAGTGAGTTTACCATCTGCTTAACCATATCTCTTTCAATATAATCATCGCTATCAATAAATTGAATATAATTTCCGTTTGCCAAAGAGATACCTAAATTTCTTGCTGCTCCAGGCCCATTATTTTCACTATGATAAACACGAATTCTCCTGTCCCGTTTCGCAAATCCATCGCACATAGCGGCACTATCATCCTCTGAACCATCATTAATTAAAATCAATTCGATGTTTCGATACGATTGATTTAACACGCTGTTTACAGATACAGTAAGATATTTTTCAGCATTATAAATTGGCATCACTATACTAACTAAAGCTTCGTCTACCATTTTGACAATATTCCCTCCTCTACATTTTTTATCATCGCTTGAATACTGAAGTCCGTCCCTCTTTCTAGACTTTTTTTAGAGTCAACCGCTTTTTTTCTTTTGAAATCAACAATCGCCTGTTTCATGCCGAAATATATACCGTCAACGCTGTTTTCTACTAATCTTCCATACTCATCATTACCAATAATCTCTTCAGCACCTCCACATTTAGTGCTAATGACAGGCAAGCCTAAATTCATAGCTTCAATGACAGAAATACCAAATGGTTCCGATCTTGATGGTAAAATAAACACATCGCTATGATGTATATACTTATAAGGATTAATTCGCCATCCTAACAGAACAATGTACGAGTCCAATCCTTTTTCGGTAATCATATTTTGCAGAAAGTTCCTTAAATCTCCATCTCCAACTACCCAAACCTTGAAACCGGTGACACCTTGTTTAACCAGGTTTTCAATCGCTAAAATCATCCGGTCTACTCCCTTATCATGGTGCAAACGTACTACAGAAATAAAGTTCAGTACATCTGTCTCTTTTGGCAGTTCTAGCATTTCTTGCGCCAATATGTTGATTTTTTCAATATTGACACCGTTATAGATGACCTTTACATTATTGAAATCCCCAACGATTTGTTGAAAGCTCCGCTTGCATTTTTGTGAAACTGCAATAATCTCATCAAACTTCAGATAACATTCACGTTGCTTTGCTTTTGTTCGATGACTTTCAAGACCAAAATTTTGATGTTCCATATCACCATGAATCCAGGCGATTTTCTTAGAATTTTTGTTAGGTGAGGCAGCGATAATTTTCTCCGGCATTCCTGTTTTGAAGGCAATTTCAATATCATAGCTATCTTGAATATATTTACGATAGATTTTTTCGGGATTTAAATAACGGATGACTCTGTATATTCCTTTATACTGTCTATCAAACCAGCTATAATGGTGAACACCTTTCCGAAACTGGTTTGATAATTCACCTCCAGCAAACAACGAAAAAACAGTAATATCATATTGATTCTCCGGAAGATGGTTAACGATATCGATTAACACTTTCTCTGCGCCTCCGATGACCATACGATCAATAACAAATAGAATCTTCTTCATCCATTACACTCCTAAGCCAAATTTGCAGACTTCTTAAGAACCATTCTTCTGATAACTGTCTTTTTAAACAAAAGCTTCATAAATGAGTAACCTCCTAATGAAAGCACAGACAACACTCGATATTCTCGTGATATTTCTGTGCTAAACAAGTAGAATAATAGGTTTTTGCGTACATGCGTAATCAGCTTTGGTGCAATATTCGTATATTGGCAATCTGAATAGACGGCTTCCGATTTTAGCATATCAAATAGCGAATTAATGACTGACAGGTTGACACGCCAACGTAGCTTGCCGCTAAGGGCTGGGTAATGTTTATCCACATAATCCTTAAATTCCGTAAACGCAGATATACAATCCAGTTTTCTTTCATCAAACCTTGACCGCAAAATACTTCCTTGTCTTTGTACATAGTAATAACCGACTTTATTCGAATAAGCTAATTTATTAGCGAGGCCAAATAATTTATACGTTGTAAAAATATCTTCATACAGTTTTCCGACTGGATAGTTAATCTTTGCAAAAAGACTCGCCTTGTATAGCTTGTTACAGGCATAATGCTTAACATATTCCTCTTCGACAAGTGCTTGAAGAGCCTCCTGCTTATTCATGACTCGAGAAGTTTCATTGTAGCAATCCTTTTCGAAATAACTGTTATATACCTTTAGTACTGCACACATCGAAATTTCACTATCGTTCTCAACAGCCAATTTGAAAAGATGCTCGTACATATCTAGTGCAATATAATCGTCCCCGTCAATAAAGCCAATGTAAGCCCCACTTGCCAACATCAAGCCAGCATTTCGCGCCGAGCTGAGTCCACCATTATTCTGATTTATCACTATAAAACGCTGATCTGTTTGAGCAAACCTTGAGATTTTCTCAAGTGTCCCATCGTTGGAACCGTCATTAACAACAATGATTTCGAGATTTTGATAGGTTTGGGAAACAATTGATTGAAGACACTTAGCAATATATTTTTCAACATTGTAAGCAGTAACAATCACACTAATCTTCATCGAAATCTCCTCCCTAAATTCAGAATTTTAGCCGCGATTAAAATCAAACTGGAATTGCTAGTAACTAAAATACCTTTAATTAGCCTCGTAGCTAAATCATACTGATGTTGTTTAGCAAGGATTTGCTTAATTACATCATGGCGAAGTACTGTCTTAGCCATTTTCCGTTTTTCTGTTCTCGTATAATCGCAATTTGATTTAAAAAAGTCCATAAAAAAAGCCATGATATCTCGAATCAGCATCGAATCAATCACGGCTTCTGTCTTATCAAGTTTTCGCCAATAAGAAATCAAATTTTTCAATTCTACCATCAAATTATACCTTAGTTCGAGGCGGTTTCCTCTGAATTTAGAAACTAGTCCTGCTCCTTTATTGACCGTATAATTTACGATTGGTTGGGGTATTACATTCACGTATTGTACATCTCTAAGGACGCCGAGATTAAATTTCAAGTCCTCCCCCATGTCCAGTTCAGGCGGAAATAGGATGTTATGCTCTCGCAAAAACTCAGCTAAATATACTTTGTTCCATGGGGCATTAATTATTTCGTTTTCAATTAGTAGGAGGCAGTATTCGCGGAAGTCATCGTATTCAGAGAATTGTAAGCACGATTTAAACGGTGGACTGCATTCAATTGTTTTATTTTCATAAACAATATCATAACCATAGATGACTAATTGAGTATTTTCATTTACATCCTTCATGATTTTTTCCAAGCCATTTTCAATGTAATAATCATCAGCATCCAAAAACGTAATATATTTTCCTTTTGCCTGCTGAATTCCGAAATTCCTTGCTGAACTGACTCCCTCATTCTGCCTCGTAAACAACTTAATTCTTGAATCCATTTCTGTAAATCGTTTCATTAAATGAAGGCTTTCATCAGTTGAACCATCATTGACTAAAATCAATTCAAGCTCAACCGAAGCTTGTTCTAAAACGCTTATTATTGCTCGGCTAATTGTTTTCTCAGAATTATATACGGGGATGATAATTGATAGTAATGGTTGTTCCATCAACTGCCTTCTCCTTTACTTTTTAAGCTTAAATAATAGAATAAGATAAAATAAAACCAAAGCACGGTTCTTCGTAGATCATTGATTCCAAATCCATAGGCTACTAATGATATAACACCACATAAAAGAAATAGATTCACATGCGTCATTTTGATTAATTTTGAAATAAACAACAAATAGATGAATCCTGCAACAACTCCACCTTGTGTTAATATTTGTAAAAAAGTATTATGTGCCTCATAACCATCAAAAACATGTTCGCCACTGAAAGAACCTGGTCCAAGCCCAAAAACTGGAGAGTGGAGCCATGCTTTCATTGCGTTAGTCCAGATTGTTAATCTGCTTCCACCATTGGAATCTGCATAAAAAAAATCCTGAATGATGACGAATATCTTTTCATAATTAAATAGTAAAATGAAGCTCCCAATGCATAGCAGGACTAGTAGCAGGCTTGCATCATCCCGTAGTCTCTTCAGACCGAAAGTAATCATTGATATTACGAGGACTAATAATGCCAATATCCATGCTGCCACTAGGGTTGATGAGGTAGTGGCTAAGCCAATATCGACACTTAACAGCACGCCAAGCACTGCTAGAATTTTTATGATAAAATTATTTTCCTTTGTAAAAATGTACAATCCAATAAATGGGAGGGGGGCCACAAAATAAGCAAATTGATGGTAATCATTAGCAAATGGAGAGAAAATGTCTGATCCTGCATAGGTAATATAGTAACCAAAGAGAACCCTATAGCCTTCCAAAAATAAAATAAATAATACGCCAATCATAGCTAATCCAATAAAATAAATAAATCGGATGATACTGTATAGATGAACAAAGCTACTTTCTTTAAACAAGGTTTCAAACGTGAAGCATAAAAACAGCACAACAATATAGGCCTGATAATCAAAAGAAACAAACTGCGGATTAATATCAAAAAATCGATTGACGCAATATCCAATCGAAATAACGAAAAGATAGCTTATCCAAAATAAGGAAAACAGGTGTTTTTCTATCGATAACACGATACTCCGTTGTCCAATTAATTGGAGAATGCAAAAGAATAATAAGATGATTTCACCTATTCCAAACCCACCAAATCTTAACGAAGTAAACCCAAAGAAAAGCACCATCATTAAAATGAGGATATTTTGCACGCTAAACATTACGTATTTCTGCTCCATCTTTATCGATAAACCCTTTCCATACTTTTCATTACGGAGTCGACATCAAATTTTTGGATAAATTCATATGCGTTTGCGCCCATTTGCTCCAATCGCTCCCGCTGATGATAAAGCTCTTCAATTTTTGCCGCTGTTGCTTTCTCGTCACCAACACCAACTAAATATCCCGTCACTCCATCTTCAACTAAGTCCCTTATTCCACGAATATTTGTGCCAATTACAGGTTTTTGGCAGGCCATTAATTCCATAATATTTCGGGGCAAGCCTTCGCGAAAGGATACTAATATACCTAAATCACTGGCGACAATTAATTGATTGACATCTGTTCGCGAGCCTAAAAATACAATATTGTTTGCTAATTTCCTAGCTTTCACCTCTTGTTTAAGAACGTTAAGAAGCGGCCCGCCTCCAGCACAGATTACCTTGACTTCGATTCCCTTATTCTTTAAAATCTCAACAGCCTTGATCATTTGTTGGTGATTTTTATTTTTATTCACCTCGGCAATCATAATCAATACAAAATCATTATTATGTAAATCTAGTTTTTTTCTAACATGGCTCCTGTCAAATAATTCTTTATTATAGGAGGCAAAATTAACTCCTACACCGTTTACGATGAGAGTTTCCTTACATCTTAGTTTTTTTGCAATTTTATAATCCTCGCTATTAATTGTAATCATCGCATCTGTATAATTTGTCATGAATTTCTCAATCGGATAATAAAGGCCCCAATTAACTAATGGTGCACCTTTATAAAAATGAAACCCGTGGACCGTATAAATCGTCCTGATTCTCGGAAACTTTATTTTTAACAGTCTCCCATATATAGCAGCAATCGGTGTATGCACATGGACAATATCATAGTAGAGCTCCTGTTGGATTTTTATCAATTCTTTATACGCCTTAAAATTAATTGGATTGAGCGGATTTCTCGTAAATGGAACATTGTGAACTAATACACCCAAGGAACGAAGCTTGGGATCAATTTCTTCATCAATAAAGCAAGCGCAATCAACTATATTTCCCTCGCTAATTAGCTTTTCTATATGGGGTACTAAAAAGGAATTAATAGTATCACTGACAGTTGTGATATAAAGTATTTTTTTCATTTTTCTTTTACCAGCATTGACTCTAAAACATGCCAGCATTTCGCTCCTTTTCAAATTCAATTAAATAAAAAATCAGCTTGCAGTTAATTGAAAACTTTCATTATACAATCTGAATAGACATTATAATGAAAAATCTCAATTCCAAAGATACTTTTCAGATCGTATCCAATAAGTAGAGGGCATCTAACCCCACCTCACATCACACTTATGACGATTTACGTCTAAGGTTGTTTAAACCCGCAGCACGACCGAGTGCCTCCATTGATACCGGTTAGAAGACATCACCATATTTTTCCATATATAGAATGATTTGTACGTTATATAGAACGATTAGTCCCAAAAAAAGAACACATTAATGATGTTCATCAGAAAAAACTATTGTTAATCCTTTTCGTTTAAAATAACTCCTAAAACTTTTGCATTTGTCGATTCAAGTGATTTCTTCGCTTCTAACGCCTCATCACTTTTTGTTTTTCCCCACTTCAAAACAAGAATTGTTCCATCACATTGACTCGCTATTATTTTCCCATCAGCAACTTCCAACAATGCTGGAGCATCAAAAATAATGACATCGTAAATTCCGGTAACCTTTTCAATAAGCTTTTCCATCTCATTTGAACCTAATAGCTCAGATGAATTATATGGAATCGAGCCGCTTGATAGTAAATCTAAGTTGCTGATATCAGTCTTAGATATCGAATCCTCTAGTAATATATTCCCTCTTAATACATCGCATAAGCCAAAGGTATTATCCGTTTTAAATGACAAATGAAGAGTTGGCTTTCTTAAATCGGCGTCAATCAGCAAAACCCTTCTTCCTTGTTGTGTTAAAGAAATCGCAAAATTGGCAGCGATAGTTGATTTTCCTTCTCCGCTATTCGGAGAACTAATCAACAAGGTTTGGTAATCAAGTCCTTTTATATAAGAATTAAAGTTTGTTCGAATTGAACGATATTGTTCAAGGACTTTGCTATAAAAATTAGTCGATGAGATCAGGTTGATTTTTTTTCTTACATTAGTAGATTTTCTACTCAATTGTTCCATGTGATGCTCCCCTAACCTTAACTTTTATCCGCTTATTTTTTAATCCAGATTTTTGCCGAGTATCGACTTTTGATATATACCCAAAGACAGGCAAGTCCAATAACAGCTCAGCTTCTTTTTCTGATTTGATTGTGTCATCGAAGAAATTCATTAAAAAGATTAATCCGACACTTGTAATCAATCCAACAATAAAGCCAAGCATCATTCTAGTTTCATGATCATCATTAATTGGCTTTGATCCTAGCTTTGCTTTTGAAAAAATTGATATATCTTTAAACTCTAATAGCTTTGGTACTTCTTTTTGAAAAACCTTGGCTGTTGCATCAGCTATTTTTTTCGCCATAAGCGGGTTAGCATCCATAACCGATATTTTCACGATTGAAGAACCTTCAATACTTTCTGCATATACTTGTTCACTTAATTGTTCAGGAGTCTTTTCTAAGCCCAAGTCCACAATCACATACTCCAAAAAAGATGGCTCCTCAATCATCACCATTAACGTATTCATTAACTCTGGCTCAGCATTTACAATAAGTCGTGATGATGATTCATAGAGAGGCTTTGTAAAAAACACACTATAGACTCCACCAAATATAGAGAATAATATAGAAAGAAGTATCACAATCCAAATACGCTTCCGAATCACATACAACAATTTTTTTATATTGATTTCTTTCTCCACAATCCCACCACTTTTATGAGTAATTTGTTTATTATATTAAACACCTATTTTATCTCACGCTGATTTTTCCACTTTATATAATCGACTATCGTTTTGAATTCCTTAATTTGTTCTCTTTCTAAATCCTTAATCTCATTTACAATTTCTTCCCATTCCTCTACATTTACTACTTCATCCTGTTCCTCTTTTTTACGAATAAGTAGGGAGTTCAAATCTACCCCAAGTACATTAGCAAGCTTTTGCATCACTTGTATAGATGGATTTTGGTTTAAATTTCGTTCAATATTACTCAAATAGGATTTTGAGATTTTTGCACGGTCAGCTAATTCTGATAACGAGAGTCCCTTTTTTTTCCGAAGTTCGTTAATTATGTTTCCAATCATCACTTTACCTCGTTCAGCATTATTTGTTCACTTTAAAGAACATTCAACCTAATAAACTTTATGCTTTTAAAATAAATACATTTAAATTCCCCGAAATAACAGTTCTGTATACAGAACAATGCGTTTCTTATAAAATATCACGTTCGTTATATAGTGTCAACGGAATATATCTCCTAAACGTCAAAACAACCCCATCGCTTGTTGATGAGGTTGTTTTTTGTTAATTTTTATCGTTTACAAGTTTTACATCGACTTCAACTGTCATCGTTTGCGCTGATGCGCCTTGATAGATACCTTTGACAGGTACGATATCACGATAATCACGTCCATGGCCCACCTTCACATAGCGCCAATTGATTAAACCGTTATTAGTAGGGTCAAAACCAACCCAGCCGATACCCGGCACATAAGCTTCAATCCAGGCGTGGGAGGCTTGTTCAAAATCAGCGTGACCACCTTGAAGGTCTCCGATAAAATGGTAACCACTTATATAACGGGCGGGAATACCCTTTATCCGACAAATCGTGATCATTAGATGGGCAAAATCTTGACATACACCTCTTTTGAGCTTTAATGTTTCTTCTACTGTAGTATGTACGTGAGTTGCATTTGGATCATAAATAAAAGTCGAATAAATCGTTTCGGAAATTTCTCTTAGCAACTGATAGACACCCCCCGCTGAATCAATCCCAGAGAGGGTCATTGCATAATTTTTCACTTCTTCCGTCAGCGATGTATAGGGTGTTGCTGATAAAAACTCTGCATGGTGATTGATAAATTTTTCACTTTTTAAAAAATCCTCTTCTTTTCGATAAGGAAACAGATTGTACTCATTGCGATCTTTTTCATGGGTATCGACTATTGAATGTGTCTTAATTATAAGCTCGCGATGTGGCTTTGCCACTGTAAAGGCATGGGCAATATTACCAAAGTAGTCCTGATAGGAAAACAATTCGGTATTCGGATAAGTCATTATTGTATGATTGGCACAGGATTGCCGAAAGTTCGTCCTTGGGGTTAAACGAATCTCATTGACACTGTAGCCAACCTCTTCCTCGTATGTATAACTCGTTTGATGAATGATTTCTAGCTTCATACAAGCTCTGCCAGTTTCCGATGAAAGTTGTCTTTAATATCCATTTCCGGTTCATGGGCAATACTTCTCTCAATTTCCTGATTGATTTGACCACACCCTAGAATAATTGTGTTAAAAAATTCACGGTGCTCGACAATTGTTTTCCCTTTCAAGTCTAAACTTTGGTATAAAAGTGCACGTAATCGATTAACTAAACGAATTACTTTCGAAAGATGATCCAATTGATATTCTAATTTTAACCCTTTAAAATTTTCCTCTAAGGAAAATAAAGAATAATAGACAGATTTAGAGAAAAGAGAATTTAACAATAAAAATTCAATAATCTTATCTATTGTAAAATGGTTGGCGTGTACCTTTCGAAAAGCTTCAAATCCATCAACGCTTTCAAGCAACGTAACTAGACGATGATATTCTAAGTTATGTAAGTCTTCTTCTCTCTCAAGTGAGTCTAGTACATGCAGTATCATACGAGCTGTATTTTCAGCACATTCTAGTTGTTCACCAGCTGTTAGAAATCGCCACTCCACTTCATGAAGCATTGATGAATCAGCAACGTTTTTAAACAAGGACACTTCATTGCGAACACGATTTAACACCTTAAATGGTCTATGCTCAGCAGCATGATCATGGTCAGATAACCATAAATAAAAACCATTAATACAATCCCACATCCGATTGGTCGCATATTGTCTTATTTCACGAACATTATTTCTAACAAACGTTAGGTTGGTCATGACGGAATTGTAATACTCTTCATTATCACTAAGTTTATAATGTCCGTAAATATTCACATCAGCGAGACGTGCTGTGTAATCAATTCTTTCAGAATAACGGCCAATCCAATAAAATGATGCAACAATTCGATTTAACATTCATCCACACTTCCTTTAATATATTAGTATAATACCCAAGTATCTTTGCTTCCGCCGCCTTGCGATGAATTAACCACCAGACTGCCTTCCTTTAAGGCAACCCTTGTTAAACCACCAGGCAATACCTCTATTTCATTGGTCCCCATAAACGCAAACGGTCTCAAATCTACATGGCGACCTTTGATTCCATCGCTAACTAGTGAAGGCACACTCGAAAGATTAATAGTAGGCTGCGCAATATATTTTTCTGGAGCTTGAACAATCTTTCGCTTAAACTCAGCGATTTCCTGTTGCGTTGAACTAGGTCCAATCAACATTCCATACCCACCCGATAAAGCAGTTTCCTTTACAACCATTTCGGGTAGATGAGCTAAAACATACCGCAGATCATTCTCCCTAGAAAGAACATACGTTGGGATATTTTTCAATATCGGCTCTTCATTTAAATAAAAGCGAATCATATCTGGTACATAGGTGTAGATTGCTTTATCATCAGCAATTCCTGTCCCCGGTGCATTAGCCAGCGCCACATTTCCAGCACGATATGCATTCATGATTCCAGGGACTCCTAGAAGTGAATCAGCTCTGAAACATAATGGATCAAGAAATTCATCATCGACTCGGCGATATACAACATCTACCTGTTGCAGACCTTTTATCGTTTTCATGTATACCTTTTGATTAATGACCTTTAAATCCTTGCCTTCAACAAGCGGAATCCCAAGTTGCTGAGCTAAAAAAGTATGTTCAAAATATGCGGAATTATAGCAACCTGGAGTCAATAGAACAACAACCGGATTTTTTTTATTTGTAGGAGAAAGACTTCTTAGTATCGATAGTAAAGAATTCAAGCTTTTATCGATTGGACGAACCTTATGTTTTGTCATCAACTCTTGGAACAACCTTTTCATCCAAGCTCGATTTTTATAAATATAAGAGAGTCCTGATGGAGTTCTTAGGTTATCCTCTAAAACATAGTATTGTCCTGACTCATCGCGGATTAAATCAATCCCAGATAAAGGAATGTAGACATCACCGGGAACTTTAACGCCCATCATTTCAGTTAGGAAATACGGATTAGAGACAACCATTTTCCGAGGAATAATGCCTTCGCGGAGAATGACTTGTTCATGGTACACATCACGGATAAATTGATTCATAGCTGTTACACGCTGTTTAATTCCTTTTTCAATTAGGGACCATTCAGGAGCTGGAATAACTCTTGGTATGATATCAACAGGTATTGTTCGTTCCAAGGAATTACCTTCGTTACCGTTATATAAAGTAAACGTTACCCCCTGCTTCATCATATACTTCTGCATAGCGGCTTGTAATTCCGCTAATTCTGATTCACCCATTTCTGATAGTTGACTATGTATTTGTTCATAATGATTGCGAATTCCACCTTGTTCATCAAACATTTCATCAAAACTAGATTCAAAATCGTATTCTGAAAACATCTTCTTCCTCCTAAAACTGTTCTATGTATTTTCTTTCGTATCAACTTTTGTCGTAAAAACAAGAATTATGTAATATTTCCTAACAATAACCTTAGGCGTTTGCGTAGGTATTTTTGTATTCGACCGTTAACACAAAGAATTCAGTTATATTTGCTAACTTAACATGTAAGCTTTTCTAACACAAAGGATAGCACCACTGATATTCATTGTCAATGTATTAAATTTTAATATTCAGTAAATTATTTATTACGCTGGAATTTATTAATATTTTAAAAGCGTTTACATTGTTGGTATACAAACAAAAGCGACCCACGGAGTGGATCGCTTTGTTTTTGCATTTTTTATTTATATAAAATATCTTCTCTCAATGAAGCAACCTTCGATAAAGCTTGGTCTATGTCCGCTTCACTTACACCATGATGCGCTAAAGCTTTATGTAAATGATTGGCAATTGCATTAAAATGCTCTGGATGGAGATTCATTCCCTCGTGAGCCTTTGCCATTGATTGTCCGGAGTATTGATTAGGTCCACCTAAAGCAAAGCTAATAAATTTTGTTTGATGGCTGCGCTGTTTATCCATGTCAGTATTCTCAAAAAAACCATTGACTGTCTCGTCTTTTAAAACCAGCTCATCATAGAAATAATCCACCACCTTTGATACTGCTTGTTCCCCGCCTAACTTTTCGTAAAGATTTTCTGTCATTTTTGAAAAAGCTCCCTTCATCTAACTTACAAACTAAATAATTCCACAAAATGCTAGTGAATATTCAAAGAAAGTTTCACTTTAATATATCGTTAGTCTACCTTAACATTCATCGACAAACAAATATGAAACGAACAAAAGCTGTCGATTATAATAATCGACAGCCTGCAGGTCAACTAGATTTATTCATTTCTAGCACTTGAATACCTATTTCCTTTAAACGTTTTTTATCAATTTTTCCAACATGAGTTTTCGGCAGTTCATCGACCAAAATGAACTTCCGCGGTATTTTATATTTTCCTAGTTTGCGCCCGCAATAGGCTATTAAATCAGTGCCCTGAAGTAGTGAATTTGTCACTACAACAAAGGCAGTTACAACTTCGCCCCATTTCGTGTCTGGAAGGCCGATTACGGCAGCTTCATCAATTTCAGGATGGGATTCAAGCCAGTGCTCTATTTCAAGCGGATAAACATTTTCCCCACCAGTAATAATCATATCTTTTTTTCGACCGACAATATAGAAGAAGCCTTCCTCGTCCATCCGACCAAGGTCCCCCGTATGAAGCCACCCATTCTGCATGCTTTGAGCGGTTGCCTCTGGATTATTCCAATATTGAATGAATACATGCTTTCCTTTAATTAATATTTCACCAACTTCATTTGGCCCAGCCTCATGTCCATCCTCTGTAACCAATTTAACCATATTAAACATCATAGGTTTACCTACTGACCCTCGTTTAATATTGGCAACTTTAGGGTCAATATAAAAATTATTTGGACCGGCTTCTGTTAATCCGTAGCCTTCCTTAAAGGCAATTCCTTTCTTTTGAAAAGTATCATAAACCTCAAGCGGACACGGGGCACCACCCGAAAGAAATATTCGAATTGAAGGAAATTTGCTGCTTTTGAACTCTTCTGTTTGAAACATCATATGGTACATCGTTGGTACGAAAATGACGATTGTACAATGATATGTGTTAATATATTCAATTGATTTTACTGGATCAAATGCTGAAGTGATGACTACTTTTCCGCCAATAAGCAAGAGTGGTATCGATAATACATTTAATCCTCCAGTATGAAACATTGGCATACTGGATAATGTACAGTCATGCTCCGTTAAATTCCAGCTTAACACAGTATTTAATGCATTGGACATAATCGAGCGATGAGCCAGGACAACCCCTTTCGGTTTACCTGTTGTCCCTCCGGTGTAAATCATTGCCAGTGGGTCCTCTTCCCTTAGTTCCACCATATCTTTTAGGCTAGTATTGTTTACGAGAAGATTAGCATACTCAGCAGAGTTAATACAAAAGGACCTTTCAGTCTCTGCGTGTAGCTGCTCGACTTTTTCTTGGAACTGAGTGTGGTATCCAATCAAAACAGGAGTACAATCCGACAGTATATAATTTAACTCCTCCTTGGCTAAGCGCCAATTTAGCGGAACAAATATCGCCCCGATTTTCGCACAAGCAAAAAGTAAATCAAAATAGGAGATATGATTGGGGGACAAAAGCGCAACCCTGTCGCCTTTTTTTACCCCATTTTCTATAAACCAACTTGCAAGCGCGCTTGCTCTCATATTTATGTTTCGATAGGTATAGGTTTCATTTGTATCAGCATCAATAATTGCAACCCGATTTGGCGTCAATCTTGCTCTGTTATCTATCCAATCCATTTCCCACCGCATCGTGATCTCTCCCTCGTTATTATTGCTTTAATAATACGTGAGGAAAGTTACAAGTGAGTTACACGGTGCTTAGCATGTCTATCAAGTCTTTGTTTCACTATCTGGTTTCTGATTTCAGCGGACACAGAATACCTTATTTGCAGTCAAATCCTTTGATTTAAGAATTTAGCGGACACTAGCGACCTTATTTCGTGAAAATCATGCAATTTAATCTGCATTTTGGGAAAATAGCGGATTATATGTCCGCTCACGCCTGGATGGCACTGTTTTTTGTACAAATAACGGCTCCTATGTCCGTTCCGGATGATGCTAGTGATTTCAGCGGACTCAGAATACCTTATTTGCAGTCAAATGCATTGATTTAAGAATTTAGCGGACACTAGCGACCTTATTTCGTGAAAATCATCCAATTTAATCTGCATTTTGGGCAAATAGCGGATTATATGTCCGCTCACAACTCGAAAATGCTAGTTTTAACACAAATAACAGCTTATATGTCCGCAAAACTTTTATTCCCTTCTGCCTCAAGCCCAAAAGCAACAATCTTTTGGAAAGAATCCATCAATATGATTATTCTTTTCAGAATCAATCCATCAATATGATTATTCTTTTCAGAATCACCAACTAGAGGAAGATTTCAAAAAAGTTTGACAAAATTGTTACAATTGTTAGAATATTCTTTACAAGGAGGATGATATTGTGCAAAATAACCCGAAACGAACATTAGCGAATTTTAGATCACTTGCAACTTGGGGTTTTATACTCGGCTTAATTCTCTTTATTATTGGAATGATTGTAAGCGATTACATCCATTCGCACGCAATATCTGCTGCCGGAATAGGAGTATTGATTGGAGCAATGGTTACCTTTGGCTTTGGAATGTGTGTGAGTTTAATGGAAGAATACAGTGGGAATACAACGCATTAGGTGGGTACAAAATTCCACAAAAAAACGGAGGCAACTAGGCCTCCGTTTTTTACATCATAATTCCGCCATCGACATGGAGTGTAGTTCCATTAACATACTTCCCATCATCTGAAGCCAAGTATAAATAGGCATTAGCAATGTCTTCCGGCTTACCAAGGTGTCCAAGAGGAATCGTTTGCTTAATCGTATCTAGGACCTTTTCTGGAACCGCAGCTGTCATATTTGTCTCGATAAAACCTGGTGCAACTGCATTTACGTTAATTCCCTTGCGACCAAGTTCTTTTGCCCACGTCTTCGTCATTCCAACAACCGCCGCCTTTGCAGCCGCATAATTTGTCTGACCGATGTTTCCATAAACACCTGAGACGGATGATGTATTGATAATTCTGCCACTCCCTTGTTCGAGCATTGACGGCAATACAGCATGTGTACAAAGGAAGACGCCGGTTAAATTAACATCGATGACTTTTTGGAAGTTTTCTAACGTCATTTTTTTCAACATCGCATCTCTCGTAATTCCGGCATTATTCACTAAAATATCAATTTTCCCAAAAGTATCTAGTACATTCTTTACCATCGTATTTACGCTATTTTGGTCGGCGACGTTTACTTGGAAAAAGGCGACTCGATGCCCTCGGTCAGCTAGCTCTTGTGCTCTAGCCTGACCTAACTCCTCATTGAAATCAGCAATTGCAACACTGGCACCTTCTTTAGCAAAAATTTCCGCAGCTGCGAGTCCAAGTCCATTTGCTGCCCCTGTGATGATAGCCACTTTTCCAGATAATCTCATCCTAACCCACTCCTCAGTTAAATATTTAGAAAATCAGTGATAACTTCTAATAGCTGCCCTAAATCATCAACCAACGGTGAATGTCCACAATTCTTCAATTCTATATAACTTGCTATTTCGCCAAGATCTGCAATAATTTCCTGGGTCATATTTGCAGTAACCACCAGATCATGCTCACCACGTAAAACGTGAACGGGAATTTGAATATTACTAGCCTGATTGGTACCCTTTGCTGCTTCATTATCGACAGCACTAATATTAAACATATTGAGCGCGTGAATGACTTCAGCATAATTACGCTGGGTTAACATGTCATCAATATATTCTTCATAACGCCAAGGTTCAGGTTGATTATGATTATAAATAACCGCATTCCAGACGGCTCTAAGAAATTCACGATTTTTTTGTTCATAGGCAGTCTGTGTTGGAATTACTCTAATTCGATCATTTTTAATTTGCTCATAAGTGGTTAAGCGCTTTGTAAAGTCTGGCATACCACTATCGTCAACGGCAAAGTAAGGATACCCCCGCGTTGACACGGATTCCAGTAAAATCAACTTGTTAGCATATCCTGGATAATCTATGGCAAATTGCATTGCCACTCCGCCACCAGTTGACCAACCAATCATAGCAAAATCCGTTAATCCAATCTCATCTGCCCAAAGCTTTATATCATCAGAAAAATCCTTTAAAGAAAATATCTTCTCTTGATAACTGGATTCACCAAAGCCTCGTAAATCAACTGCAAATACTTTAAATGATGCATCGATGTTTTCCAGAATTAAATCCCAGTGCTTTGAAGAGGTCATATTGCCATGAATCAATAATAGCTTTTTGTCTCCCCCCTCACGCTCCCGGTAAGCAATCGTTTCTCCATTTGCTAACTCCACTTTTTTTAGGTTAATCTTCATAAAATATGCATCATCCTTCCCCCCAGCGAATCGTCGTCGCTCCCCATGCATAGCCAATACCCGCACTTACGAGTACGATGATGTCACCGGGTTTTATTTTTCCAGCCTGTTCAGCCAACTCCAAGGACAAAATTTGATCGATTTGACCAATATGACCATAATCCTCTAAATAGATTGATTGATCGAGAGACAGACCTAATTCCGACAATACAAATTCGTGTGCAGAGCGCTTCATGTGAAGAAGGGCAACATACGAAATATCTGATTCGCGATAACCGCTTTTTCGAAGCGATGCTCTTATCACTTTTAGAAAATTTGCCATCGACTTTTGCTCAAGTCGCTGTTTCATTCCCTCAGGATCGGTGACATCTAACATATACAAATCTAAATTTTCTCGAGTTAATGGTTGCTTTGTTCCTCCAACAGGAACAACAACATCCTCTGAAAACGACCCATCTGTAATAACATCCGTCTCTAACACAACATTGCTATGATTACCCTTCTGAAGTAAAATCGCCCCGCCACCAGCTCCCAAATTAAACATGAATCGTGTTCTCTTATTTTCATAATTAATAAAATCCACGTTCCGATAACCACCAGCAAGTAAGACTGTGTTAATCGCTGGGTCCCCATTCATCAGTGACTTCGCAAGCTTCAATCCCATGATGGTCGTTCCACATCTGAGCGCAATATCAAAGGCCCAGGCATTGACCGCTCCAATTGCCTCCTGGAGCTTAATTCCTGATGTCCAGAGCGGATACTCCTTATGTTCCTCGCCGATATAAATGATGACATCAATGTCGGAAGGATCAATCCTTGCTTTTTCTAGCGCCTGCTTGGCTGCGCGGATTCCCATTTCACACGTATGATCTTCAAGTCCCGGAACGTACTTTTGCTTTATTCCCATTTTTTCAACAACCACATTAATTGGAAGACCTGCTTTATCAGCAATTTGCTGCGCCGTCATCGTCCGTTTTGGCAAGTAAATTCCAGTACTGACAATTGCAATCGGCATCCGCACCCCACCTCACTTGATTGTCTTTTAATCCAAAGGACTATTTTCTAAGAACATCAGGACTAACCAGTCAGCTTTTGCTCCGATTTTTGTGAAGGTCGTTTATTTCGTCTAAAGGTAAGCGACCTAAGTGTCCCAATAATTCCAAGTGGGAAAAACATAACAACGAGAATATAAATTATCCCAAAAAAGATGATCCATCTTTCAAAAATCCAGTGTGTTTTCGCAAGTTCAGTCAGCCAGTGGTGAGCAAATTCAATAAGTCCAGCACCAATAATTGCTCCAATTAGTGTTCCAACCCCACCAATAATCGTCATCAACAATGCATCAAGCGTAATATCTAGAGCAAAGACGCTCGTGTTTACAAAGCGGAGCGACACCGCATAAAGACATCCCGATATTCCGGCCAATATACCTGACACCACACTGGCAATGATTTTATAATGGATGACTTGGAACCCTAGTGATTCTGTTCTTTTTTCATTTTCCCTAATTGCTTGCAACACTTTGCCAACTGGAGAATTTGTAAACCGTTTTAACAATAAAAACACTACCAACATGCCAATGAGACAAATTAAATAAAAATCGGTGCGATCCTTTAACAACCCTGGAACCCGAAATGTAAACCCGTCATTTCCGTACGTTAATGTTCGCCACTTCTCTGCAGCCACTAAGAATAAGCCGGCTAACGCAAGGGTTAACATTGCATAGTAATGGCTTTTTAACCTCAGCGACAACATGCCAACAATCCAACTCACTAGCGCTGATAGAACAATCGTCACGGCAAGAGCGAGAAACATATATACCTCAGTTGGCTCAAACTGCTTCATGATGATCGCAAACGAATATGCACCTATTCCGAAATACATCGCATGCCCAAATGAGACAATTCCAGTAAAGCCAAGCAGTAAATCGTAGCTCATCGCAAATATTGCAAAAATAAATACTTGGGTGAGTAAGATAAGTAGGCTGCGAGATTCATACACAAAAGGAAGAATAAGTAGGACAATTCCGCACATTAGGAGTAGAAAAGTAGAACGATTATTGTTCATCCATTGCATCGAATTCACCCTCTCATTCCGAACAAACCCTGTGGTCTAAAGATTAATACAATCGCCATGAGTAACATATTCACAGCTAAAGCCAAATCTGGAACATAATAGGCCATAAATGAGCCTGAAAGTCCAACAAGAATTGCTGCCAAAATGGAACCAGAGAAATTCCCCATGCCCCCAATCACAACAACGATGAAGGCAAGTATGGCAAACTCCATTCCCATTTCCGCATGGATAACCCCTGAATACGGTCCAAGAAGTACGCCACCTAAAGCAGCCATACCTGCACCTACCATAAATACGAGCATAAATACCCTTTGAATATTAATGCCAAGTGCCTGCACCATTTCCTTATTCATTACTCCGGCACGAACGACAAGGCCGATTTTCGTATTTTTTAGTGTATACTGGACTATCCCATAAATTAACAGTCCAATTAAAATGATAAATACTCGATATTTGATGATGATAACACCACCAAGTTCCCAGCTTCCTGCTAAATAATCTGGCGGAGCAGCAGAAATTTGATTCGGTCCCCAAACAACCTTCAGCATTTCAGATAAAACTAACATCAAGCCAAGCGTAATTAATATTTGTTGGACATGATTGCCATATACCGGTTTAATAATCCATTTCTCAGTAATGATTCCAAGCAAACAGCCCGTTAATATCGCACCAATCATCCCGATAAAAAAGCTATTTGTTTCTGCATAAATCCAAATTCCACTATAAGCTCCCCATGCAAACAAACCACCATGGGCAAAATTAAGGACATCCATCAAACCAAAAATAAGGGTTAATCCAGCAGCTAACAAAAAGATCAACATTCCTGTCGCTAAACCGTTTAAGGTGAGATTGACTAATACCTCCATTTATTCAGCCCCCTTTCCTAGGCAATCCCAAGGTATTTGCGACGTAATTGTTCATCTTCTTTTAAGAGTGACATCCTTCCATCCAATACGGTTCGACCATCATCCACAATGTAAAAATGGTCTCCTACGTTACTCGCCATCATATAATTTTGTTCAACGAGAATAATCGTCGTTTTTTCTTTTATTTGCATTATTGATTCCATCACTTTTTCAACAACTATCGGGGCTAAGCCTTTGCTTGGTTCATCGATAAGCAGTAGCTCATTTTCATTGACATAAGCCCTAGCGATGGACAGCATTTGCTTCTGCCCACCACTTAACAAGCCACCTGGTTTTTTCCAAAACCTTTTTAAATCAGGAAAAAGCTCCAATATTGAGAACAGCCGCTCTTTTGTTTGCTCATTTTCTTGTCTCATCGCAACCTTCATGTTTTCCTCAACTGTTAGTTCTGCAAAAATCCCTTGATCTTCCGGGACATAACCAATACCATGCTGTGCAATCATATAAGTGGGGAATGTTTGGATTGGTTTATTTTTATAAAGGATTGACCCGCTAGTAGCTTTATTCAAGCCCATGATTGTTCTTAATGTTGTTGTTTTTCCTGCACCATTTCTACCGAGTAAGACCGTTACTTCTCCTTTTTTCACTTCCAATGAAACACCTTGCAAAATGTGGAATTGATCGATATACGTTTCGACGTTTTCAAGTTTTAAGAGGACGCTCATCATATACCCCTCCTAAATAGGCTGATTGAACTGTTTCGTTTTCAATTATTTCCTGAGGTGTTCCATCGGCTAATAAACGACCATTAAATAGCACCATGATTGAGTCTGATAATTCTAAAATCATATCCATCTTGTGTTCAATTAACACAATTGTCCGATTGCCCTGATCCTTGATTTTTTTTATTACTTCAAGAATCGCAGGCACTTCCTCCAATGACATACCTGCTGTCGGTTCATCTAGCAATAGCACCTCTGTATTAAGTGCAAGCAGCATCGCTATTTCTAGCTTTCGTTTTTCCCCATGAGCGAGATTGGCAGCGAGCGAGTCTTTTTTATCAGCAAGGAGGACTAGTTCAAGCCATTCGAGCGCTAGAGCTTCAAATTGGGCGTATTTTTTATAAGATGAAAGCATGTTGTAGCGCACTTTTCCTTGAGATTGGACTGCCAATCGTACATTCTCAAGCACGGTTAAGTTCGGAAAAACATTCGTGATTTGAAAAGATCGTCCGATACCAAGACGTGTTCTGGCGGTAGGTGATAGTCGTGTGATATCCTTGCCCCGATAAATAACCCGCCCACTAGTTGGTTGGAGTTGACCACTTAATAAGTTGAACAGGGTTGTCTTGCCAGCACCATTGGGACCGATAATCGATTTGAATTGGTTTTGGGTAATTTTCATGTTTACGGCGTCAACTGCCGTATGGCCACCAAATGTAATCGTAAGACCATTTGTTTCAATAATCGTTGTCAGATTAGACCACCACCTTCTTGAAATATAGACAATGAACCCCGGTAACTATGTTACCGAAGTTCATTTGGCAGGATTTGAGCTACGTTATTTATTTCGGATTGGTGGCTCTGTTTCTTTTGGTGTTAATTCACGGATTAACACTGGTACGGGATAATCTACGCCTTCTTTTTTCTCTAATTTAATTGCGTAAAGCGCTTGTAGTGCTTGGTGATCTTCAGGACGGAAGGTCATCTCACCTTTTGGTGTATCAAACTTCATTCCTTCCATTGTCTCAATTAATTTTTCGGAATCTGTATCGCCTTCTGTTTTCTTCAATGCTTCAACAATGGCGATAGCGGCACTCATACCTCCTGGTGTAAATAAGTCAGGTACCTCACCCTTAAAGCGTTTTTTATGCTCATCTACAAGCCATTTATTGATGTCATTTTTCGGTAGGTCATGATAATAAACAGTGAATCCTTCCATGCCAATTAACGGTTCCATTGTTGCTAATGCAGCAATATCAGGGGCACCTGTTGAGATCTTGATTCCTTTTTCCTGAACCTTCATGTCAGCGATTTGATTCCACGGTGAGTTTGCTCCAGCCCATACAACAAATAAGTAATCTGGCTTCGCATCAATCACCTTTTGAATATTAGAAGTGAAATCGGTTGCAGCAGGATCTGCATACTCTTCATGCACAATTTCAGCACCTAGTTTTAATGCAGCTTCTTTAAATGCAGTAACACCATCGCGTCCAAATGAATAATCCGGAGCAAGCGTAGCAATTTTTACACCTTTTTTAGCAATTGCTGCTGCACCGGCAACTGCATCCTGTGATGAGTTACGAGCTGTTCGGAAGATAAATGGATTATACTCTGTACCAGTTATACTGTCAGCTGCAGCTGGCTCAACAATCATAATTTTTTCATATTCTTCCGCAAGCGGTAGAACTGCAAGCGTATCACCTGAGCTTGAAGATCCGACTAGAAAATCAACCTCATCCTCTTCTAAAAGCTTGGTCGCCTTTTGAACAGCTACTTCAGGTTTTGTTTCAGTATCTTCTGTAATAAATTCGATTTTCCTTCCAGCAACCTCCATTTTCCCATCAGTTGCATAGTCAAGACCTAACTCAAAGCCTCTAAGCGTCTGCTTTCCGTATGATTCTAAGCCTCCCGTTAACGAGGCAAGTACACCGATTTTAATTGGTGCTTTTTCTTTACCCGAATCGTTAGAATCACTTCCGGTTTTATTGGAGCTACAAGCACTGGTAAAAATCATTACAACGGCAAGTACACTGACTAATAGTAGATTTCGGGAACTTGCTTTCAATTGTCTCTTCCCCCCTGGATTATTTAGTTCGTCTATTCGTTAATCATTGCTGTAAAGCTATCATAAAGGTGGCGAGTTACAATTCAGTTACATGAATGAATATTTTTTATAAATGAAACCAAACTAATCGAGTGTTGAAATATCTTTATTGGAGGGAGTAAACATGCAAAATCAACAACCAGGGCAAACACATATAAATATGCACTCGGGGACTGTACCACCCCAATTAAATCACGGTGGCCATGAGGTAATGGATGTTCATGAGGTTTTATCTGGAACAATCGGCGCACTTAATCAATATTCCTTATTGCGCAAATATGTGAAAGATCCCGAGCTATTAGATATAATCGATCGCCAATATCAATTCACCCAAAACGAATACAATATTACGTTGGATTGCTTTAAATCAGGGCAAAACCCTGCTCAGGAAACACAGAGTTATCAAATGAGGCAAAATAACGACTTTATTTATGGATTAACGCCAACACAACCTAAAAAACCAATTCAATCTGAGATGGAAATGTCAGAAGAAATTGTCGCAGGTTGCCTGCTTGCAACCTGTAAAAACAACGCCACCGCTAAAACGATGGCAGCTTGCGAAACGACCAACCCGGTGGTACGCCGCGTCCTTGCTGATTCCATTCCGAATTGCGTCGAAATGGCATATGAATTATCAATTTATCAAAATAAGCACCATAGCTACCAAGTTCCACAGTTCTCTCAGCAAGATATGATGCAAATTATTAATTCCTTTGCCCCTGCTCAAGGTACATCACAAATTCAGCAAAACACAAGCACAGGCTTCGGAAATATCAATTACCAGAACAACATCAACAACAATAATATGCATTAAAAGGAATGGAGGCTGTTTTTTAAAACAGCCTCCTAATCAATTTCAGCCTCAAGTATCATCTCGTACATATGAACAGTTGGTTCCATTGGCGAAACACCTAATTCTTGTTCCAGAATATCCTTGCATTTTCTAAACCATTTGATTGCTTGCGGACGATTATTTTTCCGGAAATAACTATACATTAACAATCGGTAGGCTTCCTCCCAAGTACAATCATGGCTAATGATTTTTAGGCACCACTCAATCGCCGAGTCATAATCCTCATTTCGAACACAAGCTTGGGCTAACTTTTCCGCTCCCCGCAAAAAATAATTAAGTAAACGTTCACGTTCTTGGACACACCAATCCTCATACAGCCGATCCGGTAAAAAATCACCACCATAATAATCAAGCCCTCTTATTAAATAATTCAAGGCTTTATTCATGTCTTTTTCCTCTAAACCGAGCATCATATAGTGTTCAAAAAAGGTTGTATCAATTTCTAATCCAGCATTCGGATTTAGACCGTAACATACTCCCTCTCGTAAAATAAAAAAGGAATTGGCGCGAGCCTTTCGGTTCGGTTCCAGCACATGATTCAAAGCATTCAAGGCTACTTTAAAATCCCGAGCAGCATTAGCTTCTGTTTGCTCAGGCCACAAGATTTGATAAATCTCCTCTTTTGGAATCAGTTTGTGCTTATTGGTAATAAATAGCTGAAATAACTCCTTTGCCTTCCCCCTTTGCCAACTTCGACTTTCGACTTCTTTTTCACCAAGCCAAACACGAAATTGACCAAGGGCCTTGACCCGGAGCGAGTAGCCTGGATGAGAATTGATACGTATCAGATTCATTTCTTTAAGCAGCTTTGGAACGTAAGGAGAGGGGATTTGCTGTTTCTGTGCTTCAATTAATAATGGTGCAAAAACCTGCAAATCATTTGGTCCAAATAAGGTTCGTTTTGATAAAAAAAACTCATAGCGTCCATATTCCATTTTCTGAAGAAATAATAAAAAATGGGTGCTGAAGCTTGAATGATTGCCGAGCTGATAATAACTATACGCCAGCCAAAAATGACTTAACATCTGCCCAAAATCATCATTACATTCCAAGAACATATCATCACCGCGCTGAAAGTGTGCTAACGCTTCTTCAGTCCTTCCACTATAAAAGGTAGCGATTCCGATAGATAACGTAATAAATCCTGAAAGCCAATGGTCCTTCACTCTTTCTGTTTCTTGTAAAGCAAGCTTTCCGACTTCTAGTGCTTTGTGATACTCGCCCTTTGTACCATATAAATAACAAAGTCCCATTAAACTTTCAGCTTTTCCTTTTTCAACGTGAAGACTTTCCATGATCTCTAAAGCGGTTTCATAGCACTCAATTGCTAAAGTAGAATCATAGCGATTAAGTAGTTGAACAGCATGTCCCATTCGGATCCAGCCGCAAGCTTCAACAAATGGTGCCTTCATTTTTAATCCATGATGAATTCCTTCTTGGGCTAATTCCTTCGCCTTCTCACCTTCACCAGTGAAAGCGGCAATGATTGAAAGTAGCAATTCGGTTTCGCGATGTGATTGTGGTAAGCTTGATTTACTTGCCTGTTCTGCCTCCCTCGTCAAATGAAGAATCTGTTTTGCCCTGGTGAATTTTCCAGTCCGCAAATATAACCTGGCCTCAAGAGAGCTACTATCAAGTGGAACATTAAACAACTTCGCACGATTAAGCCATTTTTCCGCTTTCTGTCCATGCCCTAGATTAATTAAATTTTCAGCTAACAATTGATATAGACTAGCAATTTGTGCTTTTGAATGCAGTTCATCCTGCTCCAACAGTTCAATTGCCTCATACAACAGGCGTTCAGCCAGATTTGGTTGAATGGTATCTAAATAAATTCTCGCCTTCCCTTCCAACGCTTTACTTTTGCCAATCACATCATGCTTGAGCTCTGCAATCTCAATTGCGCGTTGATAACATACTTCTGCCTCTTTATAGCTAGAACGATAGCGGTGAATTTCCCCTTGTAAAAACCAAAGGGTACAACTCCCTTGCTTATTGGCTTCGGGAATCTTTGTTAGACGTTCGAGCAAGCCTTCCAGTTTACCGTTTACCAGCAATCTTAAACCATGTGTTTCAAGCAATGATGCAATTGCTTTCGTTTGGTTTATTTTTTCATAATGAATTAAAGCTTCCTCAAGCATTTGATTGTTTTGAAAAAATAGGGCAGCCCGTTCATGTAATCCAATAACTGCATGAGCTGAATTACTGCGAAGCTGTTTCTCAAGAAATTCCCGAAACAAAGCATGATAGCGATAGTCCTTATCAGTCATTTTCTGGATAAATAAATTTTTTGCTGTCAGCCTCTCAAGCAACTGCTTGGAATGCTCAATACCCAAAATCGCATTGCAAATCCCTTCATTCATTTCCACCAGAATAGAGGTTTGCTCCAAAAAGCTCTGAATTTCAGGCTCCTGTTTTGCAAATACTTCCATAGCTAAGTAATGGAACAGCTCCTTTAAGGACCTTGAATGCTCATATATTCCACTCCGCAAATGCTGATAATTTTCAGTTTGGCCAGCAATCATTCCTAAGGCAATAACCCATCCCTCTGTCAATTGATAGATTTGATCCAATTCAGCTTGCGGCAATGTCATTTCATAAATTTCATTTAGAAGGAGTTCAACTTCCTCCTTCGATAGCATTAAATCATCCTTTGTCACTTCCAATACTAGCCGATTGGCTTTCATCCTCGTAATCGGTTTCCAAGCTGGTCGACTGCGCGAGATAACAATTAAGTGTAAATTGGACGGAATATGCTCTAATAGAAGTTCCATCCATCGATTCACATTATATGAATGTTCAATTTGCTGAAAATCATCTAATATCAAAAGCAGCTCCTGCTTAATTGCGAGAATCTCATTAATAAAAATGCTGCAAAGCAAATGCAGCTCCTGTTCCCGAATATATCGGTCCATTTCTTTAATATACGCTTCCATTTCTCTTCCAAATTGCGGGATACTTGTTCGAATCGAGGCCACTAGGTAGGTTAAAAAGGGTAGTATGTCATCATCCATTGCTGAAATGGAATACCAACAACAGCTACATTTTTCATCGATTACATATAAGGCCATCGCTGTACTTTTTCCATAGCCTGCCCCAGCATGAACGATCGTTAAAGGATGACTGTTGATTGTTTTTAATTTTTTTGTTAATTTGGCACGTCGAAGGTCAGTATGTTTAGTAGTGGGTATCATCAGCTTTGTTTGAATTAGTGGAATTGAGTTCAATCCTAATCCCTCTTTCGATTTTTCAGAATCTTCCACCACTTTATCATAGCTTTTGTAAAAATGTGGTCGAAAAAAGAGTCAGGATTATGTCGTATTACGAAATAATCCTGACTCTTTGCAGTTAAAATGATACTGTCATTTCATTTAGCGGCCAATAGCATAGGTCTACTTTTCCGACAACTTGTTCGATTGAGATGAAACCGAAGTGACGGCTGTCCCAGCTTCCTAATCTGTTATCACCTAATACAAATAATTGCCCAGCAGGCACTTTTTTCTCGCCCGTAATTTCGAGCAAGGAGAAATCGCCTGTAAGTCTACCACCAGCCGCCTGTTCCCGATATATATCTAAAAAAGGCTCATCGATTTTTTCTCCATTAATAAAGAGTTCGTCATCCTTGTATTCAATTTGATCTCCAGGCAGCCCAACGATTCGTTTTACATAATCCTCAGTTTCATTCGCGTGAAAAACAATGACATCGAAACGATTAAAGTCTCCGATTTGATAGCCGATTTTATTAACAACTAGCTTATTCCCATCTTCGAGTGTTGGCTTCATTGACTCGCCTTCCACTACATAATTAGAGAAGAAAAAAGTTCTAATGAAGGCAAAAATCATAATTCCGATTACTAATGCTTTAAGCCATTCTATGCTTTCTTGCTTTAATTCTTCCTTCACGACGTCTCCTCCTCTATCATTCCTACAAGATTTTGTTCAATATTATCCACGGCTATGCTCTCTATTTGCACTTCTATTCAAGCGTACTTCTATTCTTTTTCCAACAAACCATAATAAAAAGATGACCACAGTTACAACAATCGTACGCACCGGCTGAGTGATGAGGGCCTTAAGGTCATAACCGACAAAGCTAATGGTAAAAATCATGACCATTTTCCCGGCAATTACTGCCAGCATATATTGAGCTATGCTAACATTGGAAAGTCCTGCCACAATGTTTACTACAGCTGAAGGAGTGAAAGGAAAGCACAATAATAGAAAAATCGGGCCAAATCCATGTTCCTCCACCCATTTCATTAACTTTTCAACTGCCGGATGTCGGTGTAAAAAACGCAAAAATCTCTGTTGACCAAATTTTCTAAAAAATAGAAACACCAGCACAGCGCCTGCACATGCACCTATCCATGAAAATAAAAATCCTAACCATAAGCCAAATGCATTGGCATTCGCCATCACAAACAATACTAATGGTAAGAATGGTAGGAACGCTTCCAGCATCGGAAGTAATATCCCTGGTAGCGGGCCAAGTAATCGATATTCATTTATCAATGTCATAATATTCTCAATCGTAAACCATTCTTTCAATGTATCAAAATCCATTAAGTGCCTCTCCTCAATTACTACAACTCAAATAGTTGGTTGGCAATGTTCCTAATTGCATTCCCCCAATATTTTTATTCTACACTTTTTTCCTATTAAAAAAAAATCTGGATAACTGCATTTTATTTCTTTAGAAAATTATAAATTGCCTGATTATTTTTCTCGAAATCCAGCCTTAGCACAGCGCCTACTCCACTAATCCGCTGATCCTCATAACCACCATCAATCGGTATTCGCAATGTTTCAATTTCGCCTTTTTTCCTCATATAGTCTGAACCAATTGAAATCATATTTCCCGTCGATAAATTGGTATTAATAAACGGTCTTACTACCCCAACTAGCTTCGGAAGCTTTGGGATTGTCTCAATACTTGCAAATTGGCTTGCCAAGGCATTTACTACCTTTTGCTGTCGCTCAACCCGTCCAAAATCTCCAACGGCATCGTGACGAAATCTCACATAATTCAGCAAATGCTTACCATCGAGCATCTGCTCACCGGGTTCGAGAGTAACATCAAGGTATTCTTCCATTCTTTTTTCTACGTCTATCTTGACTCCATCAGGAAACGCCTCATCAATCACATGTATAAAGCCTTGGAAATCAACAATCGAATAATACTGTAATTCCAAATCAAAGTTTTCCTTTAGTGTTTTCCTTAATAGCTCCGGACCACCATACGCATATGCCGTATTGATTTTATTTTTCCCATGACCAGGAATGTCCACATACGTATCTCGCATAATTGATATCAGTTTAAATGTTTTTTTATCTGGGTGATAATTGACAACCATAATCGTATCAGCTCTTGAAGTCTCCTTTTCACGAGCATCGCTGCCGATTAATAAAATGTTCGTTCCACCAAACTGATCTCGCTTTCCATTAAATTGATAATTTATTTGCTCCTTCTCCACCTTCCCCTTAGATACCAATAGTCCCTGTTTATATTGATAGTAGGAATAAATCATGATTCCTAAAATTAAGGCAAATAATAGATTAAAAGTGATTTTCCACTTTTTCTTCAACCTTAATTTTTTCTTTTTGTTTTTCTCTAATCTCATTTTCCTAGCCCTTTCATTTTTATATGATAATGTTTTCTTTTATCCTACATCAGTTTCCTGTTTTTGGGGAATTTTTTTTAACTGAAATATTAATAATGAGATTATCTTGATTTGGAGTATGATTTTTAGTAAAATAAACAACGAACAAATGTTCTATTTTTCTCGAAAGAAGGATGGGATATGACAAGAATTCCAGAGGAAGAACGTGACTTGATGGAAAAAGCCATTTATTTACCAATGGTTATTACAGTGTTGAACCGTGATTTGAACGTCATTGATAAAAGTCCGTTTAAGCTCAAAAAGCCCTACTCTGTATTAGTGGAGGAAACCCTAAAGGTAATTCAAAGGGAATTAGCTGAGGTCAAGCGTACGATGAAGCAGAATCAATTAAAGGTTGAGGAAATCCACCGGGACGAAGCGTTCACGATGTTTATGTTCCTCTATAAAGGCTATGAGGAGCACCATAATTATTTTAATCCAAGAATTCGTAACAAAGTCCAGGAGTTACTGGAGTACTATTTATATCGGCGCCATATTCCCGGGACAGCAGAAAGAGGATGACCTAATCATGTCATCCTCTTTCTGCTGTATTTGTAAACCCTTACATTTTCAAAAAACTTACCATTTATCATATCTTTGCATTAATTTTGAACGCAAATGGGAAGTCCGTTCTAATTGGGTATTAAAAGAACTATAGGACATTGGGATGATATGGGTTGATTGGTTTCGAAATATCACTCGTGTGCTCTTGGAATCTTCTCGATGATAATCTAATACATGTTCATGGGATAACCAAGTACAATCATGGTTGTAGGGCGAAGATGTTGGCATGAAGAGAATGTGGAAGGTTGGATCAATCGCAATTGGTACCTTTCTTTGATAACCCGTTAGTTGTTGTGTGCCGGTCACTCTGCCTTGAAAACTCGATCCGAAATATTTGCAGCTTTTATCTACGATTACCGTTGGTGGCAATGGAACAAGAAATTGATCCTGAAGCTCAAAAACCTCCGAATACACTTTCTCACCGTACAGCACTGGCCTTATCAGCGTCGTAAAACGATTAATTTCATATTCTTCTACAAATAATAATGTCTTTTCTTGATTCAATGATTTTCATCTCCTTTTCAAATTCTAAAAATATAATAGCATCTTCAATTTTCGAATATAGGAAATTTGATGAAAAATTGCTAATTTATTCATAAATTCCAGAAATTATATTTTTAATTTTCGAAATTTTTTATTGATTGTTTTATATAAACTCCATATAATAGTAAAAAGGTTGCAGGGGTGATAACGATGAAAGAGAGATCTTATTCAGAGTTAATGAAATCCGGTGCCATGAATAGAAAAAAATCAAGTGAATCCTTTGTTTTGGAGTTGTACATTGAGATGCTACTGTCTGAGGTGCTTTTAACTTCGAGAAGGGAAAAATTATTAACTCTCATCGATCAGGCCATTGATGATCGCAACCAAGAAGAATTCATTCATTTATCCACACAATATCGAGAACTAAATAAGCGATTTGGATCTTAAGTCCAAAAGCTAACGAATTTCTTACCATTAAAAACCCCTGTAGAAACAGGGGTTTTGTTTTTTATTACTTTTGTTTTAGCTGTTGAATTTCGTACTCCTCAAGCCTTGAAATCCGTTCAAGCATCGTCGGATGTCCGTAACGGAAAATTTTAACCAATAATGGTGGGTTGACCTGACTGAGCCCTGCTCTTGTCAGCTCCTGAAATGAATCAATCGCAGCTTCAGGATTTTCTGTCATTTCAATTGCATATCGATCAGCCCTAGTTTCTTGGTAACGTGATACAAAATTACTTAAGGGACTAGAGACGAACATCAGCATTGACAGAACCATTAATAAAAATGGTAACGAACGAATATCTGCAGCCGATTCAAATTTTAACACCTTACCGTACCTCGGAACTGCCCAATTCATAATCCGATATACTAAATACAATCCAACAAGACTGAGCAGCAAGTAACCAGCTATGCCGATGTAAATATGCTTTTCTACATAGTGCGCCATTTCGTGTGCCATAATAAATAAAATTTGCTCATCATCAAGCCGATTTAAGGTCGTATCCCACAACACAATCCGTGAATTTGCACCGATTCCGGTAACATAAGCGTTTAATGCATTGGTTTTTTCCGCCATGTTCACTTCGAATACATGCTCCGCTGGAATCTCAGCTTTTTCAGCTAAAGCGAGAATCTTTGCTTCGAGCTCCTTATCCTTTAACTGATAAAAATCATTATATAGTGGATCGATAACGACTGGCTGCAAAAACATTAAAAAAAGAGTAAATGGAACAGATAAGAGCCAAGCATATAACCACCATCGCTTCACACTCTTTTTCATCAGCCAATATAAAACAGCCACAGTAATAAACATGGTTAAATAATTAATCCAGAAGTCAATCAGATTATCCTTCATCCATCCCGCAAACGTTTGCGTTGAAATATTATACGTTTTTGCAAGGGAATAGCTAATATAACCAACTGGGAACGTCGCGATATAAGAAAACAGGGATAGCCAAAATAAATAAATAGCCGTTTGTGCCGCTTTGTACTTGGATGAGTTATCTGCCCAGCCTTTAAATGCCTTCGATAATCCCACCAATAAAATTAAAAAGTAAATGAGCCACTCAAGTGGTGTTGACAGGAAAAAAAGTAAATTTCTCGTTCGCGAATATTCTTCGGTAAGCATCAGTTCCCTGCCATTTAAAAATGTAGCAGGATCAGCTTTTGTGCCACCATATTCAAACGGTAAGCCTGTATCCGCAATATAAAAAAGGTAAAAATAGATCAATAACCCATAAACGGCATATAGTAATACGGCAAAAATGCCAAGCTTTCGTGCCATTTGCTGTCCTCCTTTTTGTACAACTTCTCATTATTATGTTTAGTAAAATTCCAACGAAATAGAACATCGTTATCATAATCAAAAAAAAGAACCCGCACAAATTGACGGGTTTTTCCTATGTAATAAAAACTTAAAAGAAATAAGAATATACAGTTAAGACGGCAATAGAGCCTAGTACGACCACAATCACATTGGCACCGAACCAAGCGATAATAAAAGCAGCCCCCGCTCCAAGCAATCCGTACCAAATATCATCCTGAATTAATAAAATTCCTGGAAATATAAGCGCTCCTAACGTGGCATATGGAACATTCCGCAAAACACCTTGTAAAAATGGAGGGAGCTGCTTCCCTTTAAATAAAACAAACGGGAGCATTCGTGGGATAAAAGTGACTAGCCCCATTCCGATAATCATCCAGATTAAATTATTCAAGGCCTCTCCCTCCCTGTCTCAGCTTGAACGAATTGACCATTTCAATTAAAACTGCAGAAAGAAGTGTGGATGCAACAATCGACCACCCGGTAGATAGCCACCCACTAAGCGTGAAAACAGAGTTAAAGCATGCCGCCAAAACAGCAAGTAAAATAACCTTCACGCTTTTCTTAAGAGATGGTACTAGCAGTCCAACAAACATCGCATAAAGTGCAACAGACATACTTTCCTGAAGTGTCTCGGGCAAAGCAGCACCAATTACATATCCAACTCCTGAATTAATAACCCAACTCAAATAGGCTATTGAGGTAAGACCAAACATGTAACGTGCTGATACTTTTCCTTCATTTGTTGCTGCAACTGAAAATGTTTCATCCGTTATCCCATAGGAATAAACTATTTTCTTACTAATGGAATCATCTTCGCTCATTTCATTGAGCGACGCAGACATAAGAAAGTGACGAATGTTGACAATGAATGTTGTCAGGATAATCTCAAACGCCCCGGTTCCAAGCGAAATTAAATTTAATGCTATGTATTGCGACGCCCCCGCATACACGAATATACTCATCGATAAAGTTTCAATAAGCGTTATTCCTGTTGTTTTGGCAAGTAGTCCAAACGTTAAAGCAATTGGTAAATAACCTATCGCAATGCTCAATCCCGACTGTAAGCCCTTCTTAAATTCCGTTGAAGGTTTATTTAACACGATTTCTTCCAAGGTCTTTCTCACCACCTATTAATATTGCAAAATACTAAACAAAACAATTTAATTGAATAATACAAATAACATACGCATTGTATTATATTATATACAAGTGAATACTATCCATGTCTAGCAAAAGGTTTTATCTAATCCTAAAAAAACAG
Organism: Bacillus marasmi; assembly: GCF_902168435.1. Lineage (GTDB taxonomy): Bacteria > Bacillota > Bacilli > Bacillales > Cytobacillaceae > Bacillus_BU > Bacillus_BU marasmi. The sequence continues at coordinate 98,475 of NZ_LR656167.1, read as the reverse complement.
AAACATTTACCATTGTCGATTTTACAAGATTAACATTTTTGTAGAAGAATTTGTCCAATTGAATTTTCAAAAGGCTCCCCCTTCAATTCGGCAGGATGCACTTTGAAGTTTTATAAAAATAAAAACTATCAAAAAATATTGACAGATTGAACCACCTTTGTTAAATTATTTTTAAATAATAAATTCAATGACGAGAAGAGTAAGTTTGGATTGCTGTTCCAAAGAGAGTCGGCGTGTGGTGAAAGCCGATGTTCAGTACCTTTCTGAAGATCATCTCTGAGATGCAAAGCTGAAAATATAGTAAGCTTTGACGGGTTTTCCTCCGTTACTATGGAACACGTATGATGGTACGTTGATCTTGAGAGCCGCATGTTTTGTGTTGATGCGGAATTAGGGTGGTAACGCGAGCACAAACTCGTCCCTTGTTATAGGGACGGGTTTTTTTATTTTTCCAGGAAAACACCAGCGTCCATTAGCGTTGGGTGATTCGTCATTGATTTATACGGAAAAATATTACTAAAAAGGGAGAGTTTGTAATGAAAAAAGTTGATAGTTTATTTATCGGTTTGATGTTATTTTCAATGTTTTTTGGGGCCGGAAACTTAATTTTCCCTCCTTTTTTAGGAGCTCAGTCGGGCACCTCTTTTTGGATGGCAATGGCAGGTTTTATTATAACTGGAGTTGGACTCCCACTTGCTGTACTAATAGCTATTTCGCTTGTTAAAGGTGGAATCACAGAGATTGGAAATCGTGTTCATCCTGTATTTAGTACAGTGTTCATGGTGATTGTTTATTTATCAATTGGGCCATTCCTAGCAATACCCCGAAATGCCAATGTGGCGTTTGAAATGGGCGTTGTTCCTTTTATCGATGCATCCTGGGATTTAACACTAGTATTATTTTTATTTTCAGTAGTCTTTTTCTTATTGGTTTATGTAATTAGCTTAAACCCAGCAAAAATGGAAAAATATATGGGGCGCTGGATTACGCCGACTTTAGTTTTAGCCATGATTGTTTTATGTGTTGCTGGCTTTTTGAAGTTAGACGGAAACTTGACCGCGCCAGTTGGTGATTATCAAGCTGGAGCATTTTTTAAAGGCTTTTTAGAAGGTTATAACACAATGGATGCCCTAGCATCCTTGGCATTCGGTATCGTAATATTAACAGCAGTGAAACAAAAAGGTGTAAGTGACAGCAAGCTGTTGACGAAATATACATTTAAAGCATCTCTCGTTGCTGGTGTTTTACTCGCTTTAGTGTATATCAGCATCGGCTGGATGGGTGGTAAAATGGCCGCAAGCGGAACATATGAAAGTGGGACCCAAATTCTTGCTTCTGCAGCTACCATGTTATTTGGCAATAGCGGGACAGCATTGCTTGGATTTATTTTCACTTTAGCCTGCTTTACAACTGTGGTCGGATTAACGACCGCCTGTGGACAATATTTCTCTAATTTGCTTCCAAAATTGAGCTATCGACAAGTTGTTTTAGTAGTCACTTTAGTTGGATTTACCCTTTCAAACTTAGGCTTAAGCCAAATCCTTAAAGTATCAGTACCGTTTTTAGTAACAGCTTATCCACTAACAATTGTGTTAATCATGCTAACCTTTTTCAATCACTTTTTCAAAAATTCACGTGTGGTATACGGAAGTGCCATGTTATTTACTGGTGTTTTCGCTGTACTTGGAGGATTAGCAGCAACAGGGATGGAACTTGGAGCAGTGCAATCCTTAAGAAATGCTCTACCATTTTCCGCTGTAGGACTTGACTGGATTATCCCAGCAATCGTTGGTACCGTCATTGGATTGGTAATAAACACCCTAACCAAACCAGCACTAAAAACTTCCGAAACACTGACAGAATAACGCGTTGAAGCGGTGGGGGACAGTCCCCCACCGCTTCAACGCGTTAACCTATCATGATTTTTTCTTCTACGTATTTATATGGTGGTTTTTGATTTACTTTAGCTAAGGCAAACGCGATAGTAAGCGGCCCAACCCTACCAACAAACATAAGAATAGTTATAACCAATTTCCCAATTATACTAAGATCAGGTGTAATCCCTAACGACATCCCAACCGTTGCGAAGGCTGAAACAACCTCAAACAGCAGGACATTTAATGGAGCATTCTCTGTTATCGTTAAGATAAATAGCGTAAAAAACACTACAGCGGTTGAGTATACAGTAATCGAAAATGCTCTAAAGATAATTTCCTTTGGAATCCGCTTTTCCAAAATATTGACATCGTCTCTACCTCTGATTAAGCTCCAAACCGCGAGGAAGATAATGAAAAATGTTGTCACTTTAATTCCGCCAGCCGTTCCTCCCGACCCCCCACCAATAAACATGAGTAGTATCGTAACGAATTGGGAACTTAAAGTGAGTTCCCCCATATCCAAACTATTAAAACCTGCTGTTCTTGGGACAACACCATGGAAATAGGCATTAAGTAGTTTATCTTTTAACGAAAGTCCTCCCAGTGTACCGGGATTATTGTATTCTAGTATGAATATCAAGCTAGTCCCAAAGAAAACTAATATGATTGTCATTATCAGGACTAATTTTGAATGTAAAGATAATTTTTTTAATGATTTTTTTCTAAGACAATCTAAAATGACTGTATACCCGATTCCACCAATCATTAACAGTAAGCTTACTGTTGTTAGTATCGTAATATCTGAGGAATAGTCAGTCATACTTCGGAAATCCCCCATGATATCAATCCCAGCATTATTAAAAGCTGAGATTGAATGAAAAACACCATAATATATGGCTTTTGGCCATCCAAAGTCACTTGCCCAGCGAATGGCCAATATAATTGCTCCTACTCCCTCTACTAAAAAGGTGAAACCAATAACAAATTTAACTAATCTAACCATTCCCTCCAAGGAAAGCTGATTCAAAGATTCCTGAATCATCAATCTGCTTTGCAGACCAATATTTTTCCCAAGGAACAGTGCAATAAGGATTCCAAAGGTCATAAAGCCCAGCCCACCCACTTGGATTAACAACATCATCACAATCTGACCGAAAATCGTAAAGGTTGTTTCCGTATCAACCACTACTAGACCCGTCACACAGACTGCGGTTGTAGCTTCGAACAAAGCATCAACAAATGCTAAATGATGACGGTCCTTTGTCGCAAAAGGCAGCATCAACAGCAAGGTTCCAAGAGCAATTAGACATAAAAATCCAATTGATAAGGTTTGGGCAGGATTAAATTTAATGAGTTTAACAGTTTTTTTATACAATATCCCCATTCGAGTAATCTCCTGATATCAATATGCAAATACATTCCTTACTGACGCCATTTTAGCAGATGCATGTTTTTTTCTTTGAACCAATCTTAGATTTCGCTTCTACCTTTTTAATATAATCAGTCGCGATAGGCACTTTACATGCGGTTTGACCAACATTGACCTGGACCTTGCCAATTTGACCTGCAACTCTCATCGCATCCTCATACAGTGGAACAACGAATGATCCAACGCTAATGACGAATGTGTTCATATTATATCGAACGCGATTCTTTTCTGAATGAATGGTTTCAGCGATGACATCTAATAGATGCTTAATCTCTTCTAAATCTAAATTTTCATCTGGTGTAATCGAAAGATAATTGGCATACGTACTCCATCCGCAACATGCAATCATTTCTTCGTCTGATTTCATCCACTCCCGTGCCAACTCAAGGGCATAGTCACTTTCAGCTGCAACGCCTGCCACAGTATATTCAGCCGGCTGATACCAATACGCTTTTTGAACCCAATTATGTAAATCTTCCTTCGTCATCAGCTTAGGGTTAATTGATAGCCCTGCCAAATACATCGCATCAGAATTTCCAGTTTCATATAATGCCAGCGCTAATCCATGGTCCTTTTTCACATATTTCACAAGTTTTTTTAAATCGCCAATCTTCACACCAAAGAACGGCTCTCTCGCACCATGATTTATTAACGTATTTTTTGTTTGCTCCGAACCCAATTCTGCAAGCTTCGTCATGATTTCTTCTAAAGTCACCTAGCAACACCTTCTTCCGTAATGTGAGAGTAATAATTATTAATAACTTGCTCTATTCATTTCTTCATCTTTTTCCAAAATCCCTTCATTTCAAACAAACCCTATTTGTAAAACGACCATGTCTCCGTATTTTCCTTCTAGTAAAAGAAAAAGCTAATAGAAACTGATGAAAGAGTTGAGTGACTAATGAAAAAGCATTTAATTTTTTTCCTCATATTTACAATGGACTTTTGGTTTGCATCAACAGTACAAGCGTCTAATGCTCCACTTCAAATAGCATTTGAAAAAGACGGCTTTCTTTGGATTGAAGTCAATGGGACGCAGGAAAAAATCACAACAGAATTAGCTGTATTCCCATATCCTCCCCAATGGTCCCATGATGGGAAATGGCTCTTATATCAGAAAAAATTGAACGGAACACCAAACTCGAACATAGAACCACAAAATGAACTTTGGGTATATAGCATCGAGACTAAACAACATAGGAAAATATTTTATAATGGAAGGAACCCTAAATGGTCTCCAAATCAAAATATCGTTGCATTTACTGACAGAGGCGTTTTAAACATTTCTGATTTGGATCAATTTTATAATATCTCTTTAGGGGTCGACGACTACAATTGGTTCCCTGACGGAAAGTCGTTTATTGTTTCTTCAGGTGCCACCTTGCGCCCTGATGGCTGGACGAATCCAATTCTGTATAAGGTGGCTGTTCCAAAGATCCTCAAAAGTACAAACCTAATGAGCGGACAACGCTTTTTTATCATTCCTAAAGAACTTTCTAAAAAGGATGCAAATGTATTATCAATTAATGTTGGTTCGTTTGCTTTTTCCCCAGATGAAAAATGGTTATCCTTTATTGTAAGCCCGACGGCATCCATGTCAATGGATAGCAATATGCTTTGTCTACTGTCATCTGATGGAAAATATTTTGAAGTACTCGATGAAATCATTCTACATCTAGACGAACCGCAATGGGCCGTTTCGAAAAATTTACTAGGATATATCGCTGGTGGCGGAAGAATCGTATTTGGATTTAAAAATAAAGATTTGAAAGTGACTGAGCTTCCTGCACTAAAAACAATTGAACTGACACCACCTGATTATGCTGAAATGGGTTTTACATGGGTTGGTGATGTTGGGGTTGTCGTTTCTCGAGTGAAGGAGGCAGAATGGTCGAATGATCCGAAAAAACGACCAAATGCATCGTTATACTCGATAAGTATTAGTGATGGAAAGCAAAAACGAATCTCAAAACCAGTTAAAGGCTTTGAAGATGTTCAACCTAGATATGTACCTGCAACAAACCAAATCACCTGGCTCAGGAGAAAAGAGTCCGCATTTAAAGGTGACCTCTGGATTGCAAAACCTGACGGACAAAACGCCAAGCTCTGGCTAAACAACATCGGCCACTACGCCATTTTCACACACTAAAGCAATGGGGGACAGTCCCCCATTGCTTTAGTGTGTGAAAGAATTGCTTTATTTCTCAACTCCCTTAACAAAACACGCTTTGACACTGTCGATAACATTTCTCCAGATTTCGGGGTCAGAAGTTACCTTATTTCTAAAATCACGATACATATTTTTTTGCTTCTCTTCAAAATCGGGTGCTTCTGACGGAGGAAGCTCAGCTCTTAAAGCCATTACTAAATCCTGAACCTCATTTGCCCGTGGTCCCCAAACCGCTACTTCCGCTCCACTCTCATCGATGAAAATAAAAATAGGAATAGCTCTAGATGTCCCATTTGTTAAATATTGATCCATTAACTCTAAATTCTCATCACGAATTAGATAGCGTAGCTCTATTTTTCCTTCCTCTGCAATCCTTTGAATAACAGGAACATTAAGTGCTGCATCCCCACACCAATCTGCTGTTAGGACAACACCTCTCCAATTCCGTTTGGCCAAATCATGAAAGAAATCTAAATCATTATGTAAAAATCTTAATTCCTCATAAACATGATTAAGCTGCTTTACATTCACTTTCATACCAGCACGATACTCATCAAAAGTCATTCCCTTTTCAAACCAAGTCGTTAACGACATAAAATCGCTCCTTTCTTTCAATCAACTATAACTATATTGCTTAACTTAAAATTTAACCCGTCCAATATATTTAATCAAATCACACGACTTATTCCTGGATTTACAGTAATGAAAGAAGAATCCAACCATTGTTTATGATAAAATAATGAAATTATCAAATATCCAGTCCAAGAAAATTCAAATACAACGTAATACAATAAAGAGGTGTCTATATTGTCTGCCCAAAATAAGAGAATGAGCAGCGCTCAATTCGTTAAGAATTTCGCTGGAATTTTCAAATGTCCTGTCTGTGGTTGTACCATGGATGTCGTAGAGTTAAAGAGTTTAATTTGCCAAAACAAGCACACGTTTGATTTTACAAAGCAAGGTTATCTTAATTTGACAACCCATCAAATTAAGACGAAGTATGATAAACAGCTTTTCGAAGCCCGAAGAAGACTAATGGCTGAGGAGGGTTTTTTCAATCCATTAATCGAATCAATCGAAAACATTATTAATCGGGACGGATTTGATCATAAAGTAATGATACTCGATACAGGCTGTGGAGAAGGTACGCACCTTTCAAGCATTTGTGAGGGAGTCTCTACAACAGCAATTGGTGTTGGCATTGATATTGCCAAGGAAGGAATCATCGCAGCTGCCAAAAATCATGCAGAGAAGATTTGGACTGTTGCCGACTTAGCTAATACACCATTTCAAGAGCATCAATTTGACGTTATCCTTAATATTTTATCCCCTTCAAACTATGCTGAATTTAATCGGCTATTAAAAAAAGACGGATTGCTCATTAAAGTTGTTCCTCAAAGCAGCTATCTAAAAGAGTTAAGGCAAGCCTTCTATCATGAAACTGATAAAAAAACCTATTCAAACTCAGATACCATCGACCGCTTCAACGAAAGATTTCAATTGCTAGATTCATTAAGGCTAACCTATTCTGTGAACCTAGACAAGACTTCACTGGAATCGTTGATTCGAATGACACCTTTAACATGGGATAGAACCGATGAGGAAGTTCAAGCGTTTTTAGCAAAAAATATTTACGAGATTACCGTTGATTTAGAAATCTTAATAGGCAAAAAAACTTCTAAATAAAAACAGGCATCGGCAAATAATAATTGTCGATGCCTTTCTTGTATTAATTGTATACAATCTATCCAATCAAAAATCCAAGTTTTCCGAGTTGCTCCGCTTTTTCTAAACGGTCAAAAGCTTGGTCAAATTGCTCCAATGGATACATTTGATCGATTACTGGACGTATTTGGTGTTTTTCGATAAACTGAAGCATTTCAATATACTCCTCACCACTGCCCATTGTTGAACCGTAGAAATTAAATTGCCCATAAAAGAAACTTCGTAAATTGATCTGTACCTCATCACCAGTTGATGAACCAAATGTAACAATCGTGCCTCCTTGGCGGAGCTGTGCTAAAGATTGATTAAACGTTGCGGGACCAACGCAATCGATGATTAGGTCCATTTTCACACCTTCAAGTGCTTCATTCCAATCCCCATTACTATCAAACGCTTTATCCGCTCCAAGCTCAAGTGCCTTCTCACACTTGTCCTTCGAACGAGACGTTACGTAGACCGTTGCGCCAACTGCTTTTGCAAACTGCATCAACAATGTAGCTACGCCGCCACCAATCCCTGGTATTAATACATTCATGCCAGCTTTTATTTTCCCACGTGTAAATAAGGCGCGGTAGGCGGTTAAAGCAGCCAGAGAAAGTACTCCTGCTTCTTCCCAAGTTAAATAAGCTGGTTTTTTAACAGCATTTTCAGCAGGGACAACAACCTTCTCAGCAAAGGTACCGTGAAATGGCAATCCTAAAATTTCAAATCCTGGGGGTGGAGCATCACTATTTTCTTTCCATCCTAAGCTTGGGTTAATGATCACCTCATCACCAACCTTTATGCCTTCAACACCATCTCCAACAGCATCAACAATTCCTGCCCCATCCGAACCTAATATTAACGGAGGGTCATTTGGCTGATGACGCACTAGCGAAAATAAATCGCGGTGATTCAGGCCAGCTGTTTTAAGCTTGACTCTTACTTCGCCAGCTTTTGGCTCAATTTCTTCAAATTCTCGGTATGTAAGCCCTTCTAATCCAGTTTTTCCTGCGTGCACAACAGCTTTCATCCAATCACTCCAATGAAATTTCTAAGTTAGATTTAGTTACTAAAATACGCAACCAAAACAATTATATTATTTCTAACGCTACTCTTGTTATCTTTTTCTTTACAAATTCTTTTTATTACTTTTTACCAGAGTGTAATATTTCAAGCATTACTAGGAAAACTTAACGGTTAGGAGGTGTTAAGAAATGGCAGGTCATGATCCTTCACACGGAACACAAAGGCAATTAGTAAAACGAAAAATCTCCAAGCATTTGTCAGCAGATTTGCAAGAAAACCTCGATAGTTTGCATGGAATGTTTGATTTATGTAATGATTTGATATCTCATTCTACAAATATAAACCACTTTTCGTGTTGCTTAATTTATCTAAACGATATGGTTAGTCGTGAAGCAATGCAAAGAATTGAAACAAAGCTAGCACTTGGCAACGATGCAATCTCTAGTCAAGGCGACATTTCCAAATTTATTTACCAGAGATTTGCTTATAGTCTTTTAATGGAGGTCAACTCGCTTGAGACTGTTTCTGAACACCTATTAGAAGGAAATGCTGTGTTAATGGTCAACGAAGTAGAATCTGCATTTATCTTTAATACAAAGGCCGATTTAGGCAGACATATTAGCACTCCTGAAACTGAGCAAACTGTCCGAGGTCCTAAAGAGGGGTTTGTCGAGGACCTTCAAAAAAATGTGATGATGATTCGAAAAAAACTAAAAACATCAGCTTTAAAAGTTGAAAATTCAACTATAGGAAAACAATCGAAAACAAAGATTAGCGTAATTTACATTCACGGAAAAGCAAGTCACGAAGTAGTCGAAGAGGTTCATCATCGTTTATCACAAATCCAAACTGATAGTATTCTTGACAGTCATTATGTGGAATCTATGATAAAAGATCAGCCAAGGTCACCTGTTCCAACCGTTTATAGTACTGAACGTCCTGATCACGTTTGCGGAAGTCTGTTAGATGGAAAGGTTGCCATACTTGTTGATGGTTCTCCATTTGCCCTTACAGTTCCAGCTCTCTTTGTGGAATTCCTTCATTCTAGTGAGGATTATTATGACGGAGCATTTGCGGCAACCATTATTCGGTGGATTCGGTTTCTCGGTCTGTTTGTCACACTCATACTTCCAGCCTTTTATGTTGCGCTTGTTTCTTTCCATCAAGATTTACTCCAAAGTCCCTTTATCATTAGAATTGCTGCCAATCGCGAGGCTCTTCCCTACCCTGTACTACTTGAAGCACTTTTTATGTATCTTACTTTTGAATTACTTCGGGAAGCAGGTCTTAGAATGCCAAAACCCTTTGGCGGGCCTATCGTTACGATTTTAGGACTGGTTCTAATTGGTCAAGCAGCTGTTCAAGCAGGTATTGTGGGACCAATACTTGCGATAGTTGTTTCCGTGACTGCACTTACATCATTTATTTTGCCTAATTATGTGTTTCATCAAACTATCCGCTTTTCTGGTTTGCCATTGCTTCTGTTAGCTGGTCTATTTGGATTTATGGGGATAATTGTAGGACTCATGTTTGGATTAACATATTTAGTCAGTATCCGCTCGTTTGGCACCCCGTACTTCTTTCCTGTTTCACCGGCACGAATGGAAAGATGGAAGGATGTGTTCGTACGGGCACCATGGTGGGCAATGGATTCGAGGCCAATTGGATTTGGAACAAAATCTAGTTCAGATACAGAGGCACCTTCATTTAAAAAGGAGAAGGATGAAATATGAGCAATCTCTTTTCCGGGAAAATGATTCATAAACTTTGTTACATCCCTTTACTCTTCTTCATTTTACTTTTGTCTGGCTGTTGGAGCTCAATTGAAGTTCATAATATGGCCATTACAAATGTATTAGGAATTGATATTAATGAGGCTGGCGAATACGAAGTAACAGCTGCAATTGTTAGACCTGGAGCACTATTCTCACCTGCTATGACAGAAAAAATGAGTGATGATCATCAAAATAATTTTATATTCCAGACAGCGACTGGAAAATCGATTTCTAAAGCTTTGTATCAGCTATCAAACTCAATTCCTGAAAAAGTCTATTTAGGACATATGAATATATTATTGATCAGTCAAAAAGTTGCGCAAAAGCGAATGCAACCAACCTTAGACTATTTTCAGCGTGAAACTCGATTTCGGCCTAATATTAAATTAATCGTGACGAAGGAAAAGGTTAGCGAAATCATTAGAACCGCCCCAGAATTTAATGCAACACTTGGTCTTGAAATTCTCGATTTTACAAAAGCAGGACGGAATATCAGTGCAAATATGATATCTGATTTAAGCCAGTTCATGAAGTCCTTTACGAGTAACACTACCGACCCAGTTACCGGTGTTCTCTCGACAGCCAAAAATATCGGAATTGCTGCAAATGGCGAGAATCATACTCTTAATAAAGAATTAAAAGATAAAGTTTCTGTAGCTAGTTTAGGTGGAACCGCGGTTTTCAAACATGGGAAATTATATGGTTTTTTAAATGAAAGCGAAACACGTGGATTGTTATGGGTTCGTGGAAATGTAAAAAACGATATCATCGTGTTAAATTGCGGCACTAACCCCAATGAAAATGTCAGTATCATTATCCGTGATACAAAATCACAACGTATTCCGGATCCGACCAATCCTGCGGATAAGCTAACCTTAAAAATAAACGTAAAGGCTGACATTAATGAGGTTAACTGTCCAAATATGAAGCTCGATAGTGAAAACATTGATGAGTTAAATCAACAACTCGAAAAATTCGTTACTAAGGAAGTTAAAACTATCCTAACAAAGGCCCAAAAACAATGGCAGACAGATGTATTTTCCTTTGGAGAGGCAATTTATCGAAAAAACCCAAGGGAATGGGATAAAATTGCGCCTAACTGGCGAAAAGACGGACTAAAGAATTTACACATTAGATTACAGGTTCAAACTAATATATCTCGCTTTGGTCTCCATAAAGAACCGAGTAAAGCATACGAATCGAGGTAAGTTATGAAAATATTACTTAGTTTAGTCCTTATCTTCTTAATTTGCATATCATCAACGACAAACTGTTATTTTTTGATTAAAAATAAAGACTATCGTACGTTTAAAGTCGTTGTAAGCATTATCAGTCTCGCGGTTGTTTCTGGTATATTATTAATTTTTGAAATCAAAGGATATTCCATTGCTAGTATATTTAATGGCCTAAGTCAGCTTGTTAAATGAATGGAGGCATCATCAGTGATAGAGCATGGTCGAATCAGTAATACACAAGCCGCAATGTTAGCAATTACCTCCCTAACGATTATTGGTCATTTAATTGTATTAACAGTTATTTTTTCACAAAGCAGACAGGATGGCTGGATTGCCGCTATAGTTGGCACAATTTTGGGCTTAACAGGCATCTTTTCATTAGTAAAGCTAGCACAATACTTTCCTGGACTAACTTTAATTGAAATACTATTTATGCACTTCTCTTGGGTCGGAAAATTACTTGGAATCCTTTATCTAGGATACTTTTTTATCATGGTTACCTTGGGGACAAGATTGTTTGTTGAAGCTTATTCGAGGATTTTGCCTGAAACACCTTATTGGGCATTTGTTTCTATCATTCTCCTGTTAACAACTTTTATCGTTTCCCGAGGCCTAGAAACTTTAGGGAGATTAAATCAAATTATGCTACCCGTTTTAGTTATTGTAGCTATATCAGTTGTTTTCTTAACTATAGGAAAAGAAAAGGATTATTCAAATCTATTGCCGATTTTAGGAAATGGGCTTCGACCTGTGGCGCTTGGTTCATTATCTGTCATGGGATGGTTTGGAGAATTTGTCATCATGGGGATGATTCTTCCGTATGTACAAAGACCGGAAAAGCTCGGGAAAACAGGGCTATGGACAGCTATAATTACACTCATCTTTTTCCTAGGACCAATTACAGGACCAATCGCATTATTCGGTCCAGTAGAGGCTGCAAAAATGGCCTTTCCAACCTTTTCTGAGGTTCGCTATATCACTAGTGGAGATGTGATTAATCGGTTTGATACAATTGCAATATTGTTTTGGACGGTTGGTTCGATGATACGAATTTCTGTCTTTTTTTACGGACTCAGTTTAGGGATCGGACAAATATTTAAGTTATCGAGCTATCAGCCACTTGTTGTTCCCTTAGCATGGCTAATTGGTATTGGCTCCTTGTTTTTCGCAAAGAACTATGCCGAATTTAATGAGTTTTTATTTCAATCCTACGTACCAATGAATATCATTATGGGCGCAGCCATTCCGATCATGCTCGTTTTTTTAACCTTAATCTTTTTTCGAAATAAAAATAGAAATGCGACACCATAAGAAAAACATGCATCCGATATTTTGGATGCATGCATTTTTTTCGGCTGTGTTAATGAACAATGTTGATTTTTTCAACGTTGACTGGAGCGGAAATCAACATCCAAATTTATTAAATCAAGACAGCACGGTCACTGTTCATTTTTTCACCACGAATGCGTTGGAACTCGCTCAACAAACGTTCAATCGTTAAATCCTGCTTTTCTTCCTCATTTGCTTCAAAAATAATTTGACCCTTATCCATCATTATTAACCGATTACCAAGGTCTAGGGCCTGTTGCATATTATGGGTAACCATTAACGTAGTTAATTGGTATTCATTTACAATCTCTTTCGTCAGCTGCGTAACGAGCTCAGCTCTTGATGGATCAAGTGCAGCAGTGTGTTCATCTAGCAATAGAATTTTTGGCTCAGTGAAAGTCGCCATCAATAACGATAGTGCTTGACGCTCACCACCAGATAACAAACCTGCTTTTGCCTGTAACCGATTTTCCAAACCCAAATGAAGCATTTCTAATTTCTCCCTGAAGAAATCACGGCGTTTTTTTGATAAACCACTTCGAAGGCCACGCGCTCCCACACGTGAGTAGGCAATCGCTAAATTTTCTTCAATTGTCATTTTCGGTGCTGTACCCGCCATTGGATCTTGGAACACACGACCAATTAATCTTGCCCGTTTATGTTCCTTAACATGGGTTACGTCCTTCCCGTCAATCGAGACGGAACCAATATCGGTAATTAGTTTCCCGGAAATAATGTTCATCAATGTAGATTTACCGGCACCATTACTACCAATAACTGTCACAAAATCACCTTTATTCAAATGAAGATTCACATGATCTAAGGCAACCTTCTCATCAGGAGTCCCTTCATTAAATACCTTAAAGATCTGATTTAATGCTAGCAAGCTGCTCACCACTTCTCTCTACCGGACTCTGTTTCTTACTCGCTTCCAATAACCGTTTCCGCTTACGCTTTCGTTCACGCTGCGAATCAAGCAACTTTGGAATAATAAGCGCAATAATAACAATACAAGCAGTAATTAATTTCATATCTCCAGTTTCCAAAAATTGAACACGGAGGGCGATTGACACAATAATACGATATAATATCGCACCCCCAATTACAGCAAATGTTGCGCGGACAATATTCTTCGTACCAAAAATCGCTTCACCAATAATAACCGAAGCTAGGCCAATGACGATCATCCCGATTCCCATTCCAACATCACTGAAGCTACCATATTGTGCAATTAATGCTCCTGATAAAGCGACAAGACCATTTGATAATCCCAGTCCTAAAGTTTTCAGAAAATCGGTATTAGCTGAGAAACTACGAATCATCGTTTCATTATCACCTGTTGCTCGAATTGCCAAACCTAAATCCGTTTTTAGGAACCAGTCGATAGCAAATTTCACAATTAAGGTTAACAACAGCATGACGATAAGCGTTCCCCAAGTTTTCGGAACAAACTCACCTAAGCCAATATTAATAAGGGCAGATTCAAGCGCAGCATCAATGCCCAATTTGCTCCAAAAATCATTGATTTGTGTAATCAAGGTTTCTTCGTTTAAAAGAGGGACATTTGATTTCCCCATAATTCGTAGATTAATTGAATATAAGGCAATCATCATTAGTATTCCTGATAGGAGCGGATTTATTTTCCCCTTCGTGTGAAGTATTCCAGTCATAAGCCCTGCCAATACTCCTGCAAGTAGCGCTACAACTGTTGCTATAAATGGGCTAACCCCCTCAACTATCAACACAGCAGCAACGGCAGCCCCAGTTACAAAGCTACCATCCACCGTCAAATCTGGGAAATCTAATATTCGAAATGATAGATAAACCCCTAAAGCCATCAGTGCGTAAATCACACCAGCTTCCAAAGAGCCAAATATGGCGGTAAACATATGATTCTTCCTTTCTATCATGGCTGTATGAATGTAAAGGTAGTTGACCGTAACTCAGATCAACTACCTTCACACCACTTATTACAACTATGTTCAATGGATTTGTTTTTCCACTTACTATTTTATTTCAGCCATTTCTTCCCATTCTTTTTTGATTTCAACATTCATTTTTTCTGCGGCATTTTTATTGATGACAAGTGTCAGTTTCTCAGGATATTCAACCGGTATTTCACTCGTTTTCTTCTCGCCCTTTAGAACTTTAGACGCCATTAAGCCTGCTTGATATCCGATATCATAATAATCAAATCCGTAAGCTGCAAAACCGCCATTTTCTACAGAATCAAGCTCACCGACAAATAATGGAATATCATTATCCTCAGCAACCTTCACAACGGAATCAAGAGCAGCTACAACCGTATTGTCTGTCACAATATAAATCATATCAACTGCACCAATTAAGGACTCGGCAGCCTGTTTAACTTCTGCTGTTGTAGATACTGTCGCTTTTACAAGCTTTAAGTCTGTACCTTTTGCTGCTTTTTCCACTAGCTTAATTTGCGCTTCGGAATTTTGTTCACCGGCGTTATAAATCAAACCAACTTTGTTCCCTTCAAACTGTTCATCAATAAATTTAACAGTATTAGGAATCGCATCTGGGTGATTATCAGTTGTACCAGTAATATTCTCACCTGGCTCATCCATTGCCTTTACAAGCCCAGGTGCAACAGGGTCTGTAACAGATGTAAAAATAATTGGAATATCCTTCGTTGCATTCAATGCTCCTAGTGCACTTGGTGTTGAATTTGCGAAAATCAAATCAACATTGTCACCTACAAAATTTTGGGCAATTGGTAAGTTATTGTTCATGTCTGCTTGAGCATTTTGAACATCGTATTCAACCTTTAAACCCTCATCCTTAAGTGCTTGTTTAAATCCTTCAAAAGCTTTATCAAGGGAATCATGCTCAACAAATTGGCTTACACCAACTTTATAGGTTTTTTCGTCAGAACTTCCGTTATCACTAGTTTCCTTACTGCCACAACCGCTAAGTATAACACTGCCAATTAAACTAGCAGCTATCAGCGTTTTCCAACCTTTTTTCATGGTTTTTCTTCCCCCTCAATTTTGCTTTTTTACTTTTCCGCTTTTATGCACTAAATTATAGCGCGAAATTATTTTTAATTGCAAGTATTTTTAGATATTTTAAATATTTTTCGGATTGATTTATGACAATTTTCTGTCAAATAACTGATTTAACAACATAAAATATGTTATTCTAGGTTTTATCTTATTTACTACCCCTGATAAATATTTATAATTTTTTCCAACAAACATTATCAATTTATCTTTTTTAAATAATATTTCTGTCGAAGCCTGTCCGTTTTTGCTATTCCAATATTTAATTAAAAGTAAAACCACGATGTATTATGGCACCGTGGTTGTTTGGGTTAATAGAGTAATTGAATAAAGTCTTCTTTTGTGATATTACCGAAGTAATGTTTAATATCGATATCCGCTAGTGCTTGTTCGATTAGCGCTCGTTCGTAACGTATACCTACAAGGCGTTCTTCAATGTCTTGGACATCTCCTATCCCAAAAAAATCTCCGTAAATTTTACATAACCCAATCTCTCCCTTATTCACCTCTAAGCGAACATCAATTTGGCCAACTGGAAAGCGGTGTGAATGTTGAAGATTGAATTTTGGTGACTTTCCATAATTCCAATCCCAATTTTGATAGCGTTCCTTTGAGAGTTGATTAATTTCCTTCCAATCCGATTCTGTCAAAACATATTCAGGAATATCAGTTTCACCTTCAAATATGCTTTCTAGCAACAGGTGTCTGAAATCTTCTATCGTGATACTTTCTGATAAAAATTCAGAGATATTCGCGACCCGGCTGCGAATTGATTTAATTCCCTTCGATTCAATTTTGTCCTTTTTCACTTTTAGAGCAGAAACTACACTATCAATTTCCGAATCGAACAAAAGTGTTCCATGGCTGAACATTCTTCCTTTAGTCGAGAACTGGGCATTTCCGGAGATTTTCCGACCTTCAGCAACGATATCATTCCTGCCACTAAGCTCAGCGTTTACACCTAATTTTTTTAGTGCGTTTATGACGGGTTGGGTGAACTTTTGGAAATTATGAAAACTTTCTCCGTCATCCTTAGTGATAAAACTGAAATTCAAATTTCCTAAATCATGATAAACTGCCCCACCCCCCGATAAGCGCCGCACAACATGAATCCCATTTTTCTCAACATAATCTGTATTGATTTCTTCAATCGTGTTTTGATTTTTACCAATGATGATTGATGGCTCATTTATGTAAAACAATAAATATGTTTCATTTATATTTAATTTTTTTAATGCGTATTCTTCAATTGCAAGATTTATCCGTGGATCTGTTATTCCCTTATTATCGATAAAAAGCACAATATCGCCTCCATATAAATATTAGTCGATGATTATTTTTAAATCTTGAAAAGCAAGCTGTATTTTTCCTGTGAAATGCTGTCCTGCTTCTTCAACAAGCTGCTGTAAATTCCCGAAATGAGGAAGATGAGTAAGTACCAGCTCTTTTACATTTGCCTTACTTGCTAGAGTTCCACAATCGAAGCTCCTCATATGACCCGCGGCTTTTCCATCCAAATTCCCATAAAAATTGCACTCGCATAATAGCACATCAGCATCCTTAGAAAAGTCAATTAATTCTGGCTTAAACGAAGTATCGGCTGTATATACCAACACCTTTCCTTTTGCTTCGATTCTCATTGCAAAGCAAGGAACAGGATGCGCCGTCTGTAAAAATTGGATTTTAAATGGTCCAACATTTAAGGGAGCAATAGGCTCATAAGCAATCCCCTTTGTGATTTGCTTATAGGTAAGCTTTTCAAACTCTTGGGCATTTAGCTGATGTCCATAAATCGGCAAGTTAGGCAAAGTTCCAGCCAGTATCCCTTGGATTAGCCGAGCATGCTGAAGTACACCTATGTCGGCAATATGGTCTGAATGATAATGTGATACGATGACAGCATCAATTTGCTCAGGCTTCAGCGTGTTTTGCAGTTTTGATAACACACCGCTCCCACAATCAATTAATAAATGAAAACCTTCACATTCCAATAAATATCCCGAGCTCGCTTCATTTGCTTTAGGATAACCACCCCAACAGCCGATTATTTGTAATTGCATATTACTTCCTCCCAACATATTGATTTGCCATTAGTATTACTATACTCAAATTTACCGATAAATTATATTTCCAGAATTTTGTTTTAAAACACCGATTGACCAATTTCATCTGTTATATTACAATAATCTTAACATTAACAAAGTTCTTACAATTCGATTTTTAAGGGGGAGCATCACGATGATTAAAAACGTCCTAGAATTTTTTAAAAACTTACCGAAAAAAAAATGTGCAGTGTGTGGTGAAGAGATTGAAGAACAGCATGAATGTTACGGCAATACATGCGATAAATGTTTAAGCGTTACTAATCAATAGGGTTCCCACATCAATAGTGTGCCATATATGAAAACCCCAGTCATGTGACTGGGGTTTCTTTTGAAGGTACTACATTTCACAAAATATTACGTTATTTAATGCATTGTTTAACATCGCAGGCATTAATTCAAGTAATCGTAATCATAAGTATTAATCAAAATCAATTTCTTGTTCAACTTTTAATATTTACACCCCAGCCATTTTTTCAAGCTGGGTGTAAGGATTGTTTTATTAATTAGCCACCTGTTCTTCAAAAGTCTCTTTAAAAGCCGAATAGCTCCGTTTGTGTTTAAAATTAAAATACGTCACTGTTCCAGCAATAAATAAGAGAATGAATCCAATCAGTACACCAAAATTCATCCACATAAATGAAAAATCACCACTGGAAATAACTGCTTTAAAGCCTTGTACAGAATAAGTCATCGGTAACAGCGTATTAAAGCCCTGTAGGAATTCTGGAATTAATTCCAGTGGAAAGGTACCAGCGCTTGTTGTCAGCTGTAAAATCAAAATTAGAATCGCAACAAATCGACCGACATCACTCATGGTTGTGACTAGTACTTGGATTAAAGTGATAAATGTTAAACTTGTTCCAATTGCAAACAAAATAAATAATGGAACATTTTGAACTTCGATACCTAAACCAAAATAGATAATAGCAACAGCAATCAAGGCTTGAATAATCCCAATAATTGAAATGACGCCAAACTTACTCATAAACCAACTCCAGCCACTTTTTGGAACTGCCACGGGCTCCCTTAATGGAAATACTATAGAAAGCAAGAGTGCTCCGACAAATAAGCCGAGGGATAAGAAGTAAGGCGTAAATCCCGTTCCGTAGTTTGGCACTTCATTCATTTTTTCATTTTTCACCCCAACAGGTGAAGCAAACATGCTGAAGGTTTCTTCATTACCGTCAACCTTTGATGCTTGGTTTGCACCTTCAGTTAACTTACTGGCCAGTTCTTCAGTTCCTGCCTTAAGCTCCGCATTTCCTGCTGCAACTCGTTCAGCCCCGTCAGTTAACTGCCCTGTCCCATCAATGATTTTATCAGTGCCATCAGATAGCTGGGTCATTCCACTAGAAAGTTCATTTGTTCCACTAGCAAGCGTTAAAGCACCATTTTTTGCAGTTGCAAAATTTGTTGAATATGTTTCCATACCACTATTAAATTGCTTTTGCCCAGTAATGATTTTATTAGATCCCGCTTGCAATAAACTGCTGCCATCAGCTAGTTGTTCAATGCCGGATTGTAGTTGAGTTTGTCCATCCATTAAACTGGACAATCCTGAGGTTAATTTGTCGCCTCCTTCTGGTGAGGACATCATGTCGGCTAAATAGGCATTCCCGTCAGCAATAGCCTTACTTCCAGCTGCTAATTGTGCAAATGAATCATTCAGTGCTGCTTGCTGCTCAGTTGGTAATTGACTTAATAACGGTGTTAATTGCTTCTGTAAACTGAGAATCCCTTCGTTGATTTTCTGTGCTGAACTAGATGTTGTTGTTGCACTCGTTTCAACTTGCTTTAGGAGTTTTTCAGTTCCTTTCTGCAATTCTTCCGTACCACCAAGAATTTCTGGCATCTTGCTGTTTGCTAAATCTATGCCTTGCTTAGATTTAGCAATCCCTTTGCCTAGTTCCTCTTCACCTGCTAATAGTTCATTTGAGGCATTTTGTAACTTTTCATGACCATCTTCAAGTTGTTTTAAACCAGAAGCAAGAGTTGCAGCACCTGTTTGTAAATCTTTTGTCCCAGTATTCGCTTTTGTCATACCAGTTTGAAATTCGACCGCCTTACTAGCAAGCAACTTGAGCGATTCGTGTAGCGATTCGGTGCCATCCTTTAAGCTTAGCGCGCCTTCATCAATTTTAGCCGCACCATCACTAGCTGCAACCATGCCATCCGCGAGCGCACCAACTTTATCAAACATCGTTTCAGCGTATGTTTCAGACACTTTCTCTGAAATAGACGCTTTCAATTTCTCAATCGCCGTATTTCCAATTTGAGCTGAAAGAAAGTTATAACCTTCATTCGGAATATAGACAAGTTCTAGCTTCTGTGGGTTTTCATCCAACAGCGTTGTTGCGTTTTCTGAAAAATCACTCGGAATTTGGATCATCATATAGTACTCTTGACCTTTTAAGTCCTCTTTTGCTTTGGTTTTATTTTCAGAAATGTGAAATTCGAACTCATCACTGTCTGCAAGCTTCTCGGATAAGTCTTTCCCAAGCTCTAAAGCCTTTCCTTCAAAAGTAGCCCCTTGATCCTCATTAATCACTACTACCGGTAGCTCATTTAATCGAGCATACGGGTCCCAAAAAGCCC
This sequence comes from Bacillus marasmi, assembly GCF_902168435.1. GTDB lineage: Bacteria > Bacillota > Bacilli > Bacillales > Cytobacillaceae > Bacillus_BU > Bacillus_BU marasmi. The sequence goes on along the minus strand of NZ_LR656167.1, from coordinate 78,201 downwards.
ATAGGAACATACCGGCATATAGAACAGGGATAAACAAAATTGCAATGACTGGTATGAGAACTTTTTTATTTTGAAAAATGGACAACCATTCCTGATACATAAGCCTTTGTTTCATACTTCACACTCCTTATTTATAGTGACGAACTGACCGCTTTTCTCAATTGGTCATTTAATTCGTAAAAATGAGGATTATCTAAATCGATAATCCTTTTACAATAAATCGTTCAAATAATGAGCCGATTTCTTCCTTCGATAAAGGTGAATGCTTTTTTTCCCAATCAAATATGAGCGATATATAGAGTTTAATCATAATAAAAGCAGTCAGCTCAGGATCACATTTGGCAATATCACCCTTTTCAATGCCCATGATCAGCTTTTCTTTCATATAACTGATTATCGTTTGCTCTACCTTTTCAATCATCTCTTGAACTGCCGGCGTTCCCATCTCTCTTTCTTCCTGAAATAGTTTAATCATCAATTGGTGTTGATTGCGAAATTCAATCATTTTAAATAGAGCACGATGGAGATTTTCATGAAATTTTAGTGAACTATCGATTGTTTCCGCCGCTGCTACCTTCATTTCCTTCATTAAACTGAGCATGATTTCATCAAACAATTCTTCTTTATTTTTAAAAAAGGTATAAATTGTCCCTTTACCAACATTAGCTAATTTCGCGACTTGATCCATCGTTGTTGCTTTATAGCCAAATAAAGAGAATGATTTAGTTGCAGCTTCGATAATCATCTGTTTTCGATCTATCACCAACCAACATCGCCTCCTCTCAAAATGACTGAATGACCTTTTTAGTCATTTAGTACGTTATTAATTTATCAGACCTGCTTGATAAAAACAAGAAAAATATTTTACTAACAAAAAAGCAACTGAAAACAGCTGCTTTTTTGTTATTTATCTAAATACTTCAATACTTTTTTTACTGTTTCCTCGGCTTGGTCAATACAGTCAGGGACTCCAATTCCGCGATATGAGCTTCCAGCTAAAAATACTCCTGGTAAATCCTCAGCTACCCGATTTGTAACAGTCTCTAGTCTTGACTGGTGACCTACAGTATATTGCGGCATGGAATCCTTCCAACGTGTTACAACCGACAATTCCGGTTTCTCTGTAATATCCATCGTTTTTTTCAAATCATCCAAAACAATATTAATAATCTCATCGTCAGAAAGGTCGACAATCGTTTCATGTCCTGGACGGCCTACATAGCAGCGGAGCAACACCTTTCCATCAGGCGTGCTGTGCGGCCATTTTTTATGAGTCCAGGTACAAGCCGTAATAGAGAAGTCGCTATTCCTTGAAACAACAAAGCCTGTTCCATCAATGTCTTTTTTAATAGCTGATTTTGAAAAAGCAAGTGCGACTGTAGCTACAGAAGTTGCTGGCACCTCTTTAAATACCGAAAAGTAATCATATTGTGAAAAAATTGACGCTGCCACATAATGCGGGACAGCAACGACAACGCTATCAGCGATAATTCTTTCTCGGCTATTCAACTCAAGCTCGTACTCTTTGCCAACCCTTCGAACTGATTCCACCCGATAACCTTTAATAACCGATTGCGGCTGAAGCTTAGCTTCAATCGCTTCGACGAAGGATTGCAATCCAGTTGATACGGTTAAAAACTGTCCTTTTTTCTTTTCCGAGCTTGCTGAGATTTTCGGCTTCGTCGGTGTCGATTTTCTCATTCCTAAAATTAAACTGCGATATTTTTGCTCTACCTGATAAAACTGTGGAAAGGTTGATTGTAGGCTTAATTGATCAATATCCCCAGCATAAATTCCAGACAACAATGGTTCAATAAGATTCTCTAAGACTTCGTCACCTAAGCGGCGGCGAAAAAAATGTCCAAGCGACTGATCTTCTTTACCTCTAGAGCGCGGTATAATTAAATCTGCAGCAGCCCTCATTTTTCCAGTCACAGAAAATAAATGAGTTGTAATAAATGGTCCTACTTCTGTTGGAATACCCATAATCGAACCGCCAGGCATCGGATAAAGACGTCCATTTGCAAGTATGAACGACTGACCTGCGGTATTGTTCACAAGCTTATTATCAAGTCCTACTTCTTTAGCTAGGCGCATGGCACTATGCTTTCGCTCAAGGAACGAGTCCGGACCTCTTTCAATCACATAACCATCTTGAACAACCGTTTGCATCTTACCCCCAAGACGATGCGATGCTTCAATTAACTTCACTTCAAAGGGTAGGTTTTGTTGAATCGCTTGCTGTTGCAAATAGTACGCCGTTGCAAGACCGGTAATTCCTCCCCCAATAATCACTACCCTCTGTTTCTTTTCTAACATGGTAAAACCCTTCTTTTCGGTTTATTCACTAGAGAACTGATAATTTTTTCAAGACGACGGTTGCCATTGCATCTATAAATTCTGGTTTTGAGTTTGGCATTTCTGGTCGATAGTAGCTTGCTCCCACTCTGTCTGTTACTGCTTTACATTCTGTATCATTGTCATAAAGCACCTCTAAATGATCAGCAACAAATCCGACTGGTGTGTAGACAAACGCCTTATAGCCTGCTTCTTCAAACAAGTCTGCTGTTAAGTCCTGCACGTCTGGTCCAAGCCAGGGCTCAGGAGTGTTTCCTGCACTTTGCCAACCGACTGCAAATTTTTCAATCCCCGCTTCCTTTGCAATTAAATCTGCAGTTTCTTGAAGCTGATCTGGGTATGGATCACCCATTTGTACAATTCTTGCAGGGAGGCTATGTGCTGATACTATTAACATCGCGTTCTGTCTTTCATTTTCTGGCATTTTGTCATATGTATCCCGAACCTGTTTTGCCCAATATTGAATAAACTTAGGCTCTTGATACCAGCTTTCTACACAGGTAAACGTCGGACCGCCAAGCTTTGCCGCTTCTTCCTGTACTCGTCCATTGTAAGTTTTTATGCTAAAGGTAGAAAAATGCGGAGCCAGTACAATGCTGACTGCTTCTTCGATACCATCATCATGCATCGCTTTCACGGCGTCTTCAATAAAAGGCTCTATATGTTTAAGTCCAAGGTACATCTTAAATTCTATTTCGTCCTGAACACTGTTTAAATGCTGTTCAAGCTTTTCGGCCTGATCTAGGGTAATTTTAGCCAATGGTGAAATACCACCAATCGCTTCATAACGGTTTTTTAAATCCTCTAGCATTTCAGGGGTAGGTTTCCGACCATGGCGGATATGTGTGTAATAACGTTCGATGTCCTCTTCTTTAGTTGGTGTCCCATAGGCCATTACTAGAAGTCCCATTTTCTTTTTTTGCATTTGTCTCCACCTATTCTATACTTTTATCTTCCTGTGTATTTTCCCAAAAAAGTATCAATTTTAGCAACAAAAAAGCTTTTTATTGAAAAGAAGCCCCGAAAAGTAGCTAAGACTCCTCCAGTTGGAGGAAATACACTTAGGAACCTAGGGGGCTTTCTCTTTAAAATACTTTTAGTTGTAGTAATTAACCTTGTAACTTTGATGCAGAATACTCATGAATAAAGGTAGTAAGTCGTTTTAAAGTATCTGGGTTCACCTGTGGGAAAACACCATGACCAAGATTGAAAATATATCCTGGTTGAGCCATTCCTTGATCTAAAATTGCCTTAGCTTTTTCTTCAATTACTTCCCATGGAGCAAGTAAAATTGCCGGGTCTAAATTTCCTTGAACTGTTTTATTGATTCCCATTGAACGAGCTTGTTCGATTGGTAAGCGCCAATCTAAACCAACTACATCTAATGGTAGGTCGTTCCACTCAAGAGCTAAATGACTAGCGCCAACACCAAACATAATTAATGGTACACCTTCAGCTCTTAATTCTGAGAAGATTTTTGTCATCACTGGTTTAATGAAGTAACGATAATCTTCAACGTTTAAAGCCCCTACCCATGAATCAAAAATTTGAACTGCTTTAGCACCAGCTTTAATTTGTGATTTTACATAAGTAATCGTTGTCTCACCAAGCTTGTCCATTAACGCAAACCATGCTTTTGGCTCTGTATACATAAACGCTTTAGTTTTATTGTAGTTTTTAGAAGGACCGCCTTCAATCATGTAGCTAGCTAGAGTGAATGGTGCACCAGCAAAACCGATTAGAGGTACTGACAATTGTTCTTGTGTTAAAATACGGATTGTTTCAAACACGTAAGGAAGATCTTCCTCTGGATGTATTTCTCCAAGTTTCTCAACATCCGCTAAAGATGTGATTGGATTTGTGATAACCGGACCAATTCCTGATTTTATGTCAACATCCACACCAATTGCCGGTAGCGGAGTCATAATATCTTTATATAGAATTGCAGCATCTACATTATAATTTTCAACCGGAAGGCGTGTAACGTACGCACATAATTCAGGCTGATGAGTGATTTCAAATAAGGAATATTTTTCTTTAATTGCACGGTATTCCGGCTGTGAACGACCGGCTTGACGCATATACCATACCGGAACATAATCTGTTTTTTCGCCTCTAGCTGCTTTTAAAAATGTTTCGTTGATCACTTTCGTCATGAACATATATCCACCTTTCAAAACTAACTGGTTCTTATTTTTAGTATATACTAAAATCAAAAAAAACTAGGGTTATCGAAGACATAACTGTTTCCAATATATCCTTTTCTTTTATAGTTGTATAGATGACGCTTTCAAATGTCGATAAATTGACGATTTTCACACAATTTTAATGTGTAATAGTTATTGATTTTTGCAGGATTGGCTATTATTATCTTGAATTTTATATAGAGGAATGACCAAATATAAAGCTGAGGTGAGCTTTGATGAATGTATATATGACAAGTGGAACCTACGATTATTTGTTTAAAATCAAAAACAATCATCCGAGTGAAACGATGCTGCTGATGGTTTATGAAGATCAGGCACTCCTACTGCACGAGACCGCTGGTGATACTATTTTCAAAGAACCACGAAAATATGAAGTCCTTGACTCCGTTGGGGATTTTGGCACTGCTCGATTTATCGTAATGAATAATATTCCGGTTTCCGAGGAAGGTCGAGCATTATTTGAACATCGTTTTAAAAACAGAAACCGTTCCATTGAAAAAATGCCTGGTTTTGTAGGGATTCGAGTATTGCGACCATTAAGTTCTGAAACATATGTAATCGTAACGCTCTGGGAGGATGAATCACGTTTTGAAGGGTGGAAAAAATCTGAAGCATTTGGGCAAGCACACGGAAAACCTTCTCCCAGCGGTGCTGCTGAGAGTGGATCCCCGAAAAAGATTTTCTCTGGCTCTTCCTACGTGACAAAGTATTACGTTCCTGAAGAAGGATGATTTCGTGGAAGAATGGGAATGCTCATGAAAATGACTTCCTATTCTTTTTTTTGTGCCATTTACATGTACCGCTCACAACTTCTCCTTGATATCATATTCTGTATTACATCCGGATAATTACATGCCCGGATGTTGGAAGGAGAGAAAACTATGGGCGTGGATTTGACAGCCCTGCACTGGATTTACGTGACGTTTATCGTCTTTATCATTGGGTTTATGGTGATGAGGCGTGATACCAGCATTGTTTGTATTGTTGGCATCTTTTTAATCGCCATCACCGCAACCGGTTCACTAAGTGCTTCGGTAAGTAGTATTTTTGCTAGTTTTATTTTTGCCATTACTGAACTTCTATCAACTATCCTCGTAATTTCAATTATTGTTGCCATGAGCAAAACATTAACAACTACGGGTATCAATGATGTGATGATTTCCCCTTTTACGAAAATAATTCGTACTCCTGCCCTTGCTTATTGGACGATAGGAATTTTGATGATGGTCATTTCATGGTTTTTCTGGCCTTCACCTGCCGTTGCTTTACTTGGAGCCGTTTTACTACCAGTTGCTGTTCGAGTTGGCTTACCTGCTTTAGGTGTGGCAATGGCAATGAATTTATTTGGACATGGGATTGCCCTTTCAGGTGACTACATTATTCAAGCAGCTCCGAAACTGACAGCAGATGCAGCTGGACTTCCAGTTGGTGATGTCATCAGCGCCAGCATCCCACTTGTCATTGTGATGGGTCTTGTTACAACCATTGCTGCATTTTATTTTTTAAAAAGAGACATGAAATCAGGTAAATTGGCAGTAAGCTCGCATGAATCCGTTCTACCAATAAAACCACAAGAAGAGGCAAGTCAAAAATTATTATCACTAAATCAAAAACGATTTTTCGCACTTATGATACCCGTGCTGTTTGCCTTGGATGTTGTCGCGATGTTTATGTTTGATTTGCAAGGTGGCGATGCAACAGCACTTGTAGGTGGTACTTCTATAATTATACTGCTCATCATTACTCTAACGAGCCATAAACATCAAGGCTTAGAGAAAACTACAACCTATTTAATTGATGGTTTTCAATTTGGATTTAAAGTATTCGGTCCGGTGATTCCTATCGCCGCATTTTTCTATCTTGGTGATTCAGGCTTTACGACAATTATTGGTGACTATCTCCCAAAAGGATCTCAGGGTATCGTTAATGATTTGGGCTTAGCCCTCGCAAATGTTGTTCCGTTAAGCAAAGGAGTAGGTGCTGTAACACTGACTGTAGTTGGAGCGATTACGGGGTTAGACGGCTCGGGCTTCTCTGGTATTTCCTTAGCTGGTTCTATTGCCAATCTATTTGCAACAGCAATCGGTGCAGGTGCTGCTACACTTACTGCACTTGGGCAAATAGCAGCTATCTGGGTTGGCGGTGGAACCCTCGTTCCGTGGGCGCTAATTCCGGCAGCAGCAATCTGTAATGTTGACGCCTTTGAATTAGCTCGACGCAATCTTAAACCCGTCGCCATCGGCCTCGTTGTCACCACCATCGTCGCCATGTTTCTAATCTAGCACCGCGTTACCGCAGTGGGGGCCTGTCCCCCACCACGGTAACGCTTCAGTGCAGTGGGGGACAGTCCCCCGCTGCGTTAAAGCAAAAAAGAAGCTAGCCGATTTGGCTAGCTTTTCTACATTTATATGGGAGTTTATTGACCTTTTAATACAATTTATAGTAAAAGGGAGGTTTTCCTGAGCTAATTTAGTCAAAAATGATTGTTTACAATATGAATAGGTTGGCAATGTTCGTTAATTTTTACTTTTTGTGACCTTAACTGCCTTCCTCTTGACTATATAATATAAATAACGTATGGAGAACTTATGTAGAACTTATGTGGAAGTTATGAAGATTACTTTTTCTCATTTCACCAATGATAAGATACGTAGTATAAGGAGAGATCACCATGGAAACGACCATCTTACTAGTAGACGACGAAAGAATGATTGTCGAAGTACTAGAAGCTTACTTAATAAAAGAAGGCTATCATGTTGTTACATCGGATAACGGACTAGACGCACTTCGAAAAGCCGATACCGTCAAACCTGACTTAATTGTCCTAGATTTAATGCTACCTGACATTTCTGGCGAGGAAATATGCCGTCTGCTTCGCAAGGAATCAGACGTCCCCATCCTTATGCTAACCGCAAAATCTGGCGAAGACGATCGTATCAACGGAATCGTGATTGGTGCCGATGATTATGTCACTAAGCCCTTTAGTCCAAAAGAGGTTGTCGTCAGAATTCAAGCGATCTTAAGAAGAGCGAACAAACATGGACAAGCCAACCCAGAGGTACAGGCTGAAATCTTAACCTATAACCAAGGCGAGCTAGTTCTTGATTTAACGAAAAAGGAAATCCTGTTCCTGGATACAATTGTGAATGTCACGCCAATCGAATATAAACTGTTATCCAATATGGCAAAGTACCCAGGTCGCGTATACAGCCGCATGGATTTATTAGAAAAAATCCAAGAGGATGGAATGTCCTACGAAGGTTATGAACGAAGTATTGATACTCATATTAAAAACCTACGTAAAAAAATAGAGCTAGACCCACGCGATCCAAAATATATATTAACGGTATTTGGAATGGGCTATAAATTTGGAGGAGCAGCGGATGCTAAAAACTCTTCGCGCTAAAATTCTCTTTTACTTTCTATTAGTATCACTTTCGGGAATCTTAATTGTTAGCTTCAGCATCCAATGGGGCTTTGAAGCCAGCTTTAATCATTATCTTAACGAAGATCGAAACGAAAGAATTACACAGCTAATCAAAGCTTTAAAGCTAGAATACAAAGAAAACCGAACCTTTACTGGGGAGCGTGTGACTCAGCTCCTTTATCAGCAAGGCACAACCGATCGCTTATTTTATAAAATATATACGCCAGACGAAATCCTCCTAATAGACTCCACATCCATTAGCGAGGACCCAATTCCTTCTGATAATGAAATGAGGATGAACCCCTATCAGGATCAAGAGGAAACATGGCAAACATCATCAGAATTAATAAAAGTGGATGGAAACACCATCGGACTCTTAAAGGTCTATTACCCAAAAGGATTCGTCGATAGTGAATCCGTCTTTCTGCAGACGATTCAGAAATACATTATTATTGCGGTGCTCATCACGATCGTTCTCGCCTTGGCATTTAGCATGTTATTTTCCAAACGACTCACCTCTGGACTGAACAGTCTTTCTGGGGCAGTCGAAGAATTAACTAAGCATAAACAAAACGTACGGGTTCCGCTCGACAATTTATCGGAAGAAATGAAGCAACTCGGCGTTGCCTTTAATGAACTAGCCATGTCTTTAGAGAAGGAAGAAAGGCTTAGAAAAGAATTTACCGGCGATCTTGCTCATGAGCTAAGGACACCCTTAGCCACATTGCGGAGCCAGATTGAAGCATTCCAGGACGGAATATGGGAGCCCACTCCTGACCGACTTCAGCAAAGTCACAGTGAATTAATGAGGCTCGTCCGTCTCGTAAATGAGCTTGAAAAATTATTAGCAGCTGAAAATCCGCAAATTCGCTTAAACAAAACAGAACTGGAAGCAGATAAAATGCTTTCTTCAATCCAGCAATTGCAAACCCCTATTTTTAAAGAAAAAGGCGTCAGCTTAATTGTTCATATACCTGAGGAAAAAATCATCTTTAAAGGTGATTTTGATAAAGTAACACAAATTCTTACGAACGTGGTTAATAATGCCTTAAAGTACACACCGGAAGGCGGAACAGTTACTATCTCCGCAATCAAGGATATTAGCATGGGTGGATTTAGAATTAAGGATGAAGGAATCGGTATTGCCAGCCAAGATCTCCCCCATATTTTTGAACGATTTTACCGGGGCGATAAATCCCGGGCTCGCAAAACTGGCGGTGTCGGGGTTGGTCTATCAATTGTAAAGGCACTCGTAGAAGCCCATAAAGGAACAATCACCGTCGAAAGTGAATTAGATAAAGGAACAACCTTTACGATTCTATTTCCTTTAATAGAAAAATAACGATTACTTCAGAAAAAATAAAGAAGCTGAGTCATTCAAATGGCAAATAGCCATTTGAAGTCAGCTTCTTTTTATTTCCTTTGAATTAAACACTCAAATTAGTCTTTCTTCCATCAATATATTCATACCCGATAATCACAAGATATACCCAAACATAGCCAAAAGCATAACCCGCCATTACATCTGATGGATAATGGACCTGGAGCACGATTCTACTTGCACCAACAAGTCCCATTATTATGAAGAATAAGCAGCCAACCAGCCATTTCGTTGCTCTATTCTTCATCTCTTTAAAAAAGAAATAAGCAATAACGATATATAAGATACCACCAACCATTGCATGCCCACTCGGAAAACCATAGCTTTCCACATCTGTTAAATGCTCCAGTTCAGGTCGCGGTCGCTTAATGATGTCCTTAATTAACTTACTTAGTTCATTTCCGAGCGCAACAGCAATTAGGACAGTAACCATTCCAAAGTAATTTCTTTTTTTAAACCATAACCATAATATCACTGCGATACCGACAACGCCTATTCCGGGTTTTGCACCAAGAACTTCGATCATTTTAAAGAACTCATGAGTTTGTTCCGGAAAAATCGTCTTAATACTACTTGCAATTGGACCATCAAATCCAAGCTTGCCACTTACCTTCGCAATCATTGATAAATAAGCTGCAACTGCGATTGAAATAAACAACATCACAAATGCGATTTTTGACTTTCTCATCAAACGTTCTTCCTCCAGTTAGAATATTCTGTCGTTGTCTTAATCCTAAACAAAACAATGTTATAATTATTATCAAAATCTTAAATCAAATCAACTCATTTTACGTAAAGGAGCGTTGAATATGTTAGCAAAGCTTTATACAAATTTAGAAAATGACTTTAACGAAATGGTATCGATTCGTCGCTATTTGCATCAGCATCCTGAGCTATCCTTCCAGGAAACAAAAACTGCAAGTTTTATCAAGAAATATTACGAAAAGCTTGGCATTGAGGTACAGGACCGGATTGGTGGTAACGGCGTTGTAGCAAAAATCTATGGCTCAAAACCCGGTCGCACCATCGCTCTTCGCGCTGATTTTGATGCGCTGCCAATCCAAGATGAGAAGGATGCTCCTTATAAATCACTTGTCCCCGGCGTCATGCACGCTTGTGGACACGATGGACATACAGCGACACTGCTTGTGTTAGCAAAAAATCTCAACGAAATGCGCGCAGACTTGGAAGGCACCTATGTTATGATTCATCAACACGCTGAGGAATATGCCCCTGGAGGCGCTAAGCCAATGATAGAAGCAGGCTGCCTCGATGGAGTTGATGCGATCTTCGGAACACATTTATGGGCAACCGTCCCAACCGGAACAATCCAATCTCGGGTAGGCCCGATTATGGCTGCTGCCGACCGTTTCGAAATCACAGTCAACGGTAAAGGTGGTCACGGTGCTCATCCCCATACTTCAAAAGATGCAATCGTAACAGCTGCGCAGTTGGTTGTGACTCTCCAACAAATAGTGAGCCGCAAGGTCAATCCAATTGATTCTGCTGTTGTCACAGTCGGTTCCTTTGTTGCTGATAATGCTTTTAACGTGATTGCTGATAAAGCTAAATTAATTGGAACAGTGCGAACTTTTAATGAAAATACTCGGGCGATGATTGAGAAGGAAATTGAACGGATTACTAAAGGGATTTGCTTCACAAATGATTGTGGATATGATTATGTTTACGAACGTGGTTACCCTGCACTTGTTAATCATCGTGAAGAAACGGAATTCTTAATGGACTGTGCCAAGAGCGTTCCAGGCGTTGAAATAGTCGAGGAAACCGAACCGCAAATGGGTGGTGAGGATTTTGCCTATTATTTAGAAAACCTCAAAGGCAGTTTCTTCTTTACAGGTGCTGGCTCTCATGATGCCTACCCACATCACCATCCACGTTTTGATATCGATGAACGGGCGATGCTGATTGCAGCAAGAACATTAGCAACCGCTGCCGTAAACTACCAAAAAAAATCCCACGATTAAGTGGGATTTTTTAATATTCTAAGCCTAAAAGCATTCATTGCCGTTTCACCTAATTGATCGAGAAGTCGATAATTTGCGACTGCACCAACGACTAAGCCAATTCCCGGAACAAGCTGAAGCATTTTGACAAAATCAATATAATCACGGTACTCCTGCTGAAATTGGCGCCAATCTAGTTCACGCAAACGCTCCTTTTCCACATCCCAATTATCAATGATCGCTAGTGTTTCTTTCCGCGTATCATCACTAGAAAACGCTAACTGGAATACATATAGCAGAAACAATCTCTCCTCATAATTGCTTGTATCAAAACCATAGCTAGCAGCTGCTTCGAATAAAAACTTCATTTTAATCGTTAGCAATAACGGGAAGTCAGCCAATCCCAAAAGTATGCCACCTGCCCCAGTTCCTGCTCCCTCTAGCATCGCTGTTTTTCTAAAGGTCTCAAGCTTTTTACCCATATCCGCGTCCATCTCAGCCAAGCTAAGCCCGACACTTTGCCCTTTTTTCGTTGTAAAATCAGAACCAACTAATGTCGCTTTTACAAGTCCCTTCATGCTTTCAGTCACGACTTGATGAACCTTTTCCGGAATCATATCATTTACTTTTGTTTGCGCCTTCTTTGAAACACGATTCAGAATCGACGAACGTTTAGACAGTTTCCGTTTCCATTCCTGAACCTCTTGATTTATTTTTAATTCGTATTCATTCACATTGATCACCCTTTATTTATTACGAAATCGAGAGGCGAAAGTTTCAAAAACCCCCTTTCAAAAAGGGGGCAAAAAACGTCACATTTTTTTTAATCGCAGCTTGCTGTAACTAAACACAAAATAAATGGTAAATGCTAAACCAGCACCTAGAGCAATAGAGCCATACAAATAGGCACCTGATACTAATAGAACCAGAAATAAAATGACCGTTTCAAATAATAAAATAGCTAATAATAACTGTTGAAAAGCTTTGTATTTCAAAGATTCCGCAACTGGATACATCATCACCCATAGTTTATTTTGATGATGATTGGCTAATGGCAAAAGCTGAAACCCAGTTAAATAAAGGAAAATCAACACAATCAATACCTGTCCGATTCCAAATTTGACTAACCACAAAGCAATTCCACCAATAATCGTTAATCTAAACACAAGCCCTAAATAATCCCCTGCTCTAACAAACGCGCTCATATATAAAAATAAATAGGTGTTTTCTTGACGAAGTGAAATCCAGTTAAGCATCCAATCAAGGCCTCTGCGCCGTTTTACCTGGTCCTTTAATTTTGGAACATCCGTAAATAAGTTTGCGATTCGATAAAAGGAGGTCAATCGTTTTTCCTCTAAATCAATTAATTGCTCCCATTTCAAGCCACGATTTCTTGTTTCTCTGCGCCAGTATACATAAAGCCCAATCATCAGAGCCAACATGACAGTCATCCATAGAGGCTCTTCAATCAACATGAAATAGACAAACAAGCCATTCAGCACAAAACGAACAATGGAATCCAAAGCATGAAGCTGTTCAGAAACATGGTATTGGATTTGCCAACGTGAAAACAAATTCCAAAGCTTCATGATCGCTAACAACAATAAAAACGTAAAGAAAGACTTAAAGCTCCCTTGATGCACTTGCACATACATCGGCATAAACAAGGCTAGAATCATCACTAAAATATATAGTTGAAACACAAAACTAACTGCAATCGATTTTTTAAAATAGGAGCCAAGCTTGGTTTCTAATGGCAATAGAAAAATTTTATCGGCGTCTAGCAAAAAGGTATAAATGGGACTTAGGGTTAAAAATAAGCCCAACACCAAGGCCATTATCAGTGCTGCTGGAAAATCCAAGGTAAGTGTCTCTACAAATAAATCGTAATAATAGGCACCTGTGCCAAGTAAAAACAATAACACAACAACGAGATGACCATTAAATATATAGCGAAGATAACGGCCAAGCTCTTTCGTAAACTGGCTAAACCTGTCCTTCCACAATTTGCTTTCATCAAACATAGTCTTCTTCCTTTGTCAGTTGAATATAAAGATCATCAAGTGTTGCGTCAGGCATTCCAAATTGTTTACGAAGCTCATTCAACGTCCCTTCTGCTCTAACCGTGCCGTTATGTAAAATAATAAAACGGTCGCAATACCGCTCTGCTGTTGCAAGAATATGGGTCGACATTAATATTCCTGCACCTGTTTCCTTCATTTTGTTCATTAAATCAAGCAGCGATTGGATCCCAAGTGGATCGAGTCCAACAAACGGTTCATCGACGATATACAAATCAGGCTGGACTAAAAAAGCGCACATAATCATGACTTTTTGCTTCATGCCCTTGGAAAAATGAGTAGGAAACCATTTAAGCCGTTTCTTCATTCTGAATTCATCCAGCAAAAAATCCATTCTTTTTTGATATGTAGCTTCATCCAACCCATACGCCATTGCTGTTAGTTTTAAATGCTCCTCAAGCGTTAATTCTTCATATAATATCGGCGTTTCTGGAACAAAACTAAATTGTTTGCGATAACCTTCCTTATTTTCATGAAAGCTTTGGTTATTTATCGTGATTTTCCCGCTCTGGGGCTCCATTAAACCAATTACATGCTTAATCGTTGTGCTTTTGCCTGCCCCGTTTAATCCAATTAAGCCGACAAGCTCTTGTTTATTTACTTTAAACGATACACTCTTTAAAACCGGATTGCGGGTATACCCCCCGGTTAGATTTTCAATATTGAGTAAAGACATACATAACGCCCTTCCCTTGTCAGATATATATATTTTACCAAAGTTCAAACTCATTCCAAACCTTGAAGTCATGATAGAGAAACGAAATTAAAAATTTTTTTGATTGAGTGGATATTCTTTTCCGATTTTGGATATCATAATTTTCGAAGGGGTAAACATTCATTATGGTTTTAAAAATCCATAAATCGGATGAGGTGGTTGTTAAAGACCCGTTCATTTACTAACGTTAATTCTTAGGGATTTTGCTAAAACAGGGGATGATTACATTGCAAAATGTATATGAATTTACGTCCTTACACCAATTGAATTTGTGCAGTTAATTTAACTAAACAAATGAGGTGTTTGTTAAAGATACGATCATCAATCCACATTAATAAGTTGTAAAAAACCTATTTATGATTAGGGGATGGTCACTTTGAACAACGTAAATAACCCACTTGAAACACTAATTATTTAATTTCTATTAAATAAATGAGGTGTTTATCGCAGAAAAGAACCTGAATTAGACGAGTAATGAAATACCCCCCTTCAGGAGGCAGGATTCGTTTGAATCCTGTCTTTCCTATTTTTTAAAGTAGAAATTATATGCTAAAATATTTAGAAAAGAGAGTTTTTTAATCGAAAGGGTGAAATGAATGAGCGACTGCATTTTTTGTAAAATTGTCAACGGAGAAATCCCTTCAGCGAAAGTCTTTGAAAATGAACATGTACTAGCGTTTCTTGATATTGGTCAAGTGACGAAGGGACATACACTAGTCATCCCAAAAATACATAAAGAAAATGTCTTTGAACTAACACCAGAAATCTCTAAACATATTTTTGAAGTTGTTCCTGAGATATCTAACGCCATTAAACAAGAATTCAATCCAGAAGGCTTAAATTTACTAAATAATAACGGTAAAGCAGCTGGTCAGGAGGTTTTTCATTACCACCTCCACCTTATCCCTCGGTATGGCAAAGGTGACGGCTTCGGGGCAGTTTGGAAAACACATCACGACGATTATAGCTCTGATGATTTACAAACAATGGCCCAAAATATCGCTAAACATTTGTAAAGGATACCATTAGACTTCTCTCTGTATGGAAGTCTATTTTCTTTTAATAAATAAAAAATTATAAGATTTTAAATTTTCTAATGACGGACATTCTCTTTATTTGGTACGATAAGACCATGAAAAATGTCAAAAAATCAAACATTTTAGGAGGAATAAACATGAAACGCGCCTATAATTTTAATGCGGGTCCTGCCGCTTTACCTCTAGAGGTTTTACAAAAAGCCCAAGAGGAGTGGTTAGATTTTAACGGAACTGGTATGAATGTGATGGAACTTAGCCATCGCAGCAAGGATTACGAAATGGTACATAACAAAGCAATCGCCCTACTACGTAAACTTCTTAACATTTCAGATGAATACGAAATTTTATTTTTACAAGGTGGTGCTAGCACACAATTTTCAATGATTCCTATGAATCTCCTTCTTGAAGGTAAAGTTGGACATTACGTTTTAACAGGCTCTTGGTCTGAAAAGGCATTAAAGGAAGCAAAAAAAGTTGGTCAAACTTCTGTACTAGCTACTGGAAAAGATAACAACTACACTACTATTCCTACCCTAGATAAAGTGGAATTAGATAGCGATGCTGCTTACCTACATATCACTAGCAACAATACAATTTTCGGCACACAATGGCAATCATTCCCTGAAGTCAACGGGGCACCATTAATTGCCGATATGTCAAGTGATATTATGTGTAAACCATTCGACGTAAATAAATTCGGCATGATCTATGCGGGTGCTCAGAAAAACCTTGGTCCTTCTGGCGTAACACTTGTCATTATTCGTAAGGATTTAATTGGTCAAGCTCCAGAAAGCGTTCCAACTATGCTTGACTATAAAACACATTCTGGTAATAATTCACTTTACAACACACCTCCTACACTGGCGATCTACTTATTATCTTTAGTGTTAGAACATGTTGATTCCCTAGGTGGTGTTGAGGCTGTCGAAAAAATTAACGCAGAAAAAGCGAAGCTTCTTTACGATGTCATTGACGGAAGCAACGGGTTCTATAATGGTCATGCTACGCCTGACAGCCGTTCAACAATGAACGTTACTTTTACTCTTCAATCTGACGAAGCTACAAAAGCATTTTTAGCTCAAGCAAAAGAACAAGGCTTCGTTGGTCTTGCAGGGCACCGTTCTGTAGGTGGTTGCCGTGCATCAATTTACAATGCTGTGCCTTTAGAACATGTTCAAGCTTTAGCTGAGTTCATGAAATCATTCCAAAAAAATTATTAATTCGTGACCCTAATTATTAATTAATACAAGCTAATTGTATACGTTAAGATGCTTCTCATAGACAGGTATAGTCTATGAGAAGCATTTTTTCTTTAATTTTTTTATCATAGTATGCTATAATAATTTAAAGCTTTTCGCTGCAGGCAATGAGTGCACTGTAGGAGAGGTTTTTAGATAATAGTTTAGAATAGTTGAGGAGAGATGAGAATTGAATACGAAAAACCTTGTCGCATTGTCATTATTAGTTGGGATGGGTGCCGTGTTACACACGGTAATACCAGGTTTTTTCCTAGGAATGAAGCCAGATATGATGCTTACCATGATGTTTCTTGGGATTATCCTATTTCCTGAGAAAAAGAGCGTACTCTTATTAGGTCTTGTTACCGGCATTATTTCCGGACTTACCACAACATTCCCTGGTGGTTTATTCCCCAACATCATTGATAAGGCTGTGACATCCTTTGTTGTCTTTGGTTTACTGATTGCTTTTGGTAAATTAAGATTTTCAGTATTTGGTATCGGCGCATTAACGGTTATCGGTACCCTTGTTAGTGGCCTTGTCTTTTTAGGATCTGCTAACTTTATCGTTGGATTACCTGGTCCATTCGTTGGATTATTTGCAGCAGTTGTTCTTCCAGCCGCAGCATTTAATACAGCTGCCATGGTCATCCTGTACCCAATTGCAAAATCAATTGTTAAACGTACAAACATATCAGAAGCAGCATTAAATGCATAATACATTACGTTAAGAGCTCGTACGTGTTACGAGTTCTTTTTTTGTATGAAGTTGGAATTTCTTGCATTTTATTGAAATTCTTTTATTAAACATTGCGAGAAAAGCAGGAATTCCTTTATAAAGAACGAAATTTAATATAGTGTGAAAATTTAAATTATTTGGCGCGCGATAAAATGGATTAATAAGGCAAAATATGCAGAATAATATTTCAAAAAATTGTGCAAATTTACTTTATTAATTTTTGTTTTATTGGCATAATAACAGTAGAGAAATAAAAAGTAGGTGAAAATGGGGATGGCGGAAAAACAGTATTCAATGAAAGAAGCGATGCTTTTTAGTCAAAGGATTGCCCAGTTAAGCAAGGCACTGTGGAAATCGGTTGAGAAGGATTGGCAGCAATGGATTAAGCCTTTTGACTTAAACATCAACGAGCACCATATTTTATGGATTGCTTACCATTTACATGGTGCTTCAATTTCGGATGTAGCGAAATTTGGAGTGATGCATGTATCAACAGCGTTTAACTTTTCGAAAAAATTAGAAGAAAGGGGCCTTTTGAAATTTTCAAAAAAGGAAACTGATAAACGAAATACGTATATCGAGCTTACTCCAGAGGGAGAGGAAATTTTCCTACGTTTGATGGAAAACTACGATCCTACTCAAAATGCGACATTTACAGGGGCAATGCCATTAAAAGAGCTTTACGGAAAGTTTCCAGACATCATCGAAATGATGGCCATTGTCCGGAATATTTATGGCGATGATTTCATGGACATTTTTGAACGCTCATTTAATAATGTCGAGCAGGATTATGTAGAAGAAGAAGGGAAACTCAAGAAACGAGATTCCAAGATTAATAATGCAACAGATAACTCAACAGATACTTTAACTGATCCATCTACAGAAAAAGAGTTCGTCTAGTTACAAATATTTGCTAAGTTCTGCCATCAAAGGGGTATATAATTGTTGAGTTAGACATGCTTGTATTACTTCATCGACCCGGAGGTTAGGATGTAAGCCTTCTTTGAATTTGACCAAAAGCGGATTGAAATGAACAAATCCTTCCGCTTTTTGTTCATCGAGTTCAATGCTCAAGTTTTCACACAGTTCAAAGAAGGCCTCTACCTCCTCCTCGCTCAATGATTTTTTAATGACAAGCTTGAAGAATTGCTGTTTCGTATTTCCTACCATATTTAATAAAAGCTGTTGGTGGTATTCCAGCCTCAGTAACCTTTGTATAAAATCCTCATGATTCATTGACAATACCTCATTTCCCCCGAATAAAATATTTCTTTAACAAACTATCAACACTATAGTTATAACATAAAATAACCAATTTTTTCATTAACAACCTTTTTATTGAAAATGTTAATCCCCCTCCATACCTTGTATTAGTACCATTTGCACTATCTTTTTTTGCTTTATTCATGTAAAATACAAGAAAAGCGGAAGCGCCTTGCCTAGGCGCTGGAGCTAGACAATTAGCTAAATTATTTATTAACTGGGGAGGGAATCGTTGTTGATCTCCATTTTTATTTTACTTGCTGTGTTTATACTATTCTATATTAATACCCTAACCAATTCACTTTGTTTACAACGTGAAATCCCAATTGAGCGCCAACCATCCATATTCCGAACCATTAATATTTTGGTTACCATTTTGTTAATTACCTCATATATCGAAATTTTATTCGCCTAACAGATAAAGAGGCTAACCTAAATCGGCAGCCTCTCGTTCATTTAATTTTTTGTTGAAGTCAACCAGCTTATAGCCAAGCTGCTCCAATAATAATCAATAGAATGAAAAGAACCACTAGAAGGGCAAACCCTCCACCGTAAAATCCGCCATGACCTCCGGACATATTGAATTCCTCCTTTTAATTTAACCACACGGTTTTATTACCATGTGAATTAAGATTGAATTATAGCCATGCTGCGCCAACAATGATTAATAAAATGAACAACACAACGATTAACGCGAAGCCGCCACCGTAACCTGCACCCATTTTAACACCCCCTTTTAGGTTAGCTACCCTATACTATTCAACTTGGGACGATTTCGTTTAGGCAATTATCCCGATATGGCTAAATTTCCAAATAGCACTGAATGAACACCTGAGGGTTATCCCGAATAGATGTAATTGAATTGCCCTTGAGATTTTGCATCCAATTATCTATTCCCTTTATCATATGTAGAACTGACTTTTTGGGTAAGCCAAATACCTAATTTTTTCCGATTTTCACAGAGATTTACGATAATAATTTTTATTCTATTTTCGATTTATGTTATAGTAAAAGCTGTGGTCTAAAATCACAGAATTTACTATTTAGGAGTGTTCAACATGAAAAAATGGATTCTATCCCTTTCCTTAGCGGCTGGGGTTATTGGATTATCTGCCTGCGGTGGCACCTCAGAAACAATTGTAAAAACTGACGCTGGCGATATTACGAAGGACGAGCTATATGAAGCAATGAAGGATCAGTACGGTGAAGCAGTCCTTCAAGAATTACTATATACAAAAGTTCTTTCTAAAAACTACAAAGTATCTGATGATGAATTAGACAAAAAGGTAAAAGATATTAAGGACCAAGCAGGTGCAAGCTTTGATATGCTACTTGCTCAAAATGGACTGAAAGACGAAAAAGAACTAAAGGAATTATTAAAACCACAGCTTTTAATTGAAAAAGCAGGTTTAAAAGAAGTTAAAGCAAGCGAAAAGGAAATGAAAGAATACTACGAAAATCTAAAGCCTGAAATTAAGGCTCGTCATATTTTAGTTGACAGCGAAGATAAAGCGAAGGAAGTAAAAGCGAAGCTTGATGGTGGAGCTAAATTTGAAGATTTAGCCAAAGAATACTCTACAGACCCTGGTTCAAAGGATAATGGCGGAGATTTAGGCTGGTTTGGTACTGGTGCTATGGTGCCAGAATTTGAAACAGCTGCATATGCGCTTAAAAAAGATGAAATTAGTGCACCTGTAAAATCAGAACACGGTTGGCACGTTATCCAATTAACTGATAAAAAAGAAAAGAAATCTTACGAAGACATGAAAAAAGAAGTTGAATATCAAGTAAAATTAACCAAACTTGACTCAGAAACTATCCAAAAAGTTTTAGACAAAGAAATTAAGGGTGCAAACGTTAAAATCGAGGATAAAGACCTTGAAGGCGTTATCTCTCACGGAACTACAGCAGGAACAGCAAAATAAGCAAAAGGACCTGAAAATTTTCAGGTCCTTTCCTTATGATTTCCAACTTTAACCTTCAGCCCCATGAACGTTTTGCTTGCGCTGCTCTTTTTCCGTTTCAAGGCGCTGCATATAAATATCTCCTTCACGTTCAATCATTTCCTGTTCAAACTGCCGCTCTTCCCTACCCGTTTTTACAGCCATAAATGCACTAATTATGATCCCAGTGACCACAAAGTAAACCCAAATTGGAATAATCATTTATTTCACCTCTCTGGTATATGGTTGTCCTATTGTTTCTACATCATATGCCCGGTTTACATAAAAAATTACATTATTTTTTGATCATACTTTGGTTACAATCTTTAAGTTGAATCAATTTACCTTTTTGAAAATGAGATAGCAAGTGCTGATGACATGTAAAAAACAAAATTTGATGTCCTGTTAACCCACAAATTAGATCAATTACCTTCCTAGAACGATGATGATCAAAGTTAACAAAGCTATCATCGATAATAATTGGAAATTGATATTTTTCATACAGTGTAGTCGCTAGCGCTAGTCTTAGCGCAACATAGACTTGCTCTGAGGTTGCTTGACTAAGCTCTTTAGGCTCATAAAAAATGTGATCATGGCTTTCAATGAGAAAACCAGTTCCGTTTTTTTGTGGATGAATATCAATATATTGATGTGCTGTTAACTCGCGTAAATAACCTACTGCCTTTTCCATCAATTTTGGGAGACGGTCATTTTTATAGCGCTCAACTGCAATATTAAGTATATCTTTTGCGACAGCATACTTTGCCCAGACCTTTGCTTCTTCATTCAACTCTGACTGTTTAAGCTTATACAAATGCAGGAGCTCAGAATAGGTTCCACCTTCTTCAAGTAGAGAAATTTGGTATTTCAGCTCTGCAAGTCGTTCCTGAATAGCTACAATCTCTTCACTAGCCTCAGTTTGTTCCTGCTCAAGCAAGCTAATTTGCATGTCAATTACCTCTACCTCTAAACCACTTTCATTTTGAAGCTCTTTTACGTCTACGCCTGTTTCCTTTAATTGTCTCCACAAATCAGTTAATCTGTCGGCAACAAATTGCTTTCGTTCGAAAAGCTCTGCTGCTTTATAAAAATCTAAGTCATTTTCGGTTTGAGCTAGTGTAAATAATTGCTGCATTTCTTGCTCAAGCTGTACTTTTTCATCCTGGAGCAGTTGAATTTCCGCCTCGATTTCAATTAGCTTTTGCTTTTTTTCTTGAAAAACAAATGCTTTTTCTTGCTCGCGTTTTAATGCCTGCTTTAGCAAATATGCAGCATTTTGAATGTTGTGGGCTCCTTCTCCAATAAAACTTTTGGTCAGAATTGAAAGTCGAGCCTCTATTTGTTTTATTTCTTTATAGACGAATTCTTGCCTTGACGCTAACTTTCCCTTTTCGGTTAATACATTTTTGTATTTCTCTATCAGCTGAAAAGCATCATGAATAAAGTGCTGAGCGATAGCTTTAGGTACCCCAAGTTCCTTACCTAGCTCTTCTAACCTTTGTGCTGATTTCCGAACGTCATGCTCCCACTGCTCATAGGACATCAACACTTTTTCATATTGCTCATTTTTTTGCTCCCGTTTAACATTTAGGATTCGCAGCTGCTCTCGATTAGAATTGTCTTTTGCAAGCCTTTCTTCTGTAATTGTAAAATTATCAAGCTTGCTCTTTGCTAATTTTGTTTGCAGGACTTTTTGCTTTTCTAAAAGTTCTGCTATTTCAGTTTCAAACCGATTTGCGTCTTCGGTAGGAATTTTCCATAGAAATATCACTACATACAAAAGCAGCAAGCCTGATACAGCCGCTACAAACCATAGCCCTTCAAAAACACTCCAAACTGATAAACCAAGAAAAACAAGCATCATAATCCATTTACTAAAATGCTGCTGATTTTGTAATGCTTTTGCCTGCCTAGGATTGTTTTGCGCAAGACGCTTTAACATACCGATTTGATTTTGGACGAAGTTAAGCTCTTGCTCATACAAAACTTGAGCCTCGCCTTGTTTTAATTGATCAGTTAATTCATTTCGTTCTTCATCAGTAAGGAGCAAGGTCTTTAATTTGCTTATCGCCTCCTCTAATTGTTCAAGTTCCTTTTTAGAATCGTAAAATTGTTCGTCCAGCTGATGCTTCTTCTCATTTAGCTGAATCTGTACCCGTTGTGCTTGCAATGTTTTTTCTTTCATAAACAAGCTAGTGTTACAGGTTAACACCTGCTCTTCATCGATTTTTAGATGAAGTGTTTGCTGGATATCCTCCATATCTTGCTTTAGCTGGTTTATTTGTAATTCAAGTTGTTTATTTTCTTGAATAAGCTGTTCGTATAATGGCAAATTTTCAACAGCTGTATGAATGTCCAATTCACTGTTCAATAAATCAAGATTCGGCATGCTTTGTTCAATCTGAACATTAAGCTCAGAAAGTTTAGAAGTAAGCTGGTTCAGTTTATTTTGACATGTCAGTTGGCGCCATTTGAGTTCATCCAATTTTTGGACTCCACTATCAGGAAATATAATACTTTCTAACCTTGTGGCTTCCTCTGATAATTCCTCAGATTCTTTTATTAGTGGCAACAGTCGTCGCCACTCGTTTAGCTTTACCAACCGGCTTTGCTTATTAGCTAATTCAAGCTGAACATTACGAATCTTTTGCTCTAGTAGCTCTTTTTCATCCAGGTATACCCAATATTTCTCATTTGATTGTTCTGCTTGTTTTAATTGCTTGTGCAATTGCCTTAGTTCCGCAATTTTTTCGTTTAATATCGGCTTTTTCCCACTTGGTTTAAAACGAGCATCTAATTCTTTTTGCAACAAGTTTTCTGTAGCCAATAGCCGATCTGTCCCAAGCGCTCCCGTAGAAAACAAAAACCTGCCTAGGTCGGCGTTATTCATCCCTTGCATATGCTGTAATCCATGTAGATTAAACGAAAAAATTGCTTGATAAAGACTTTTATCAATGTGCGATAGCAGCTGCTGCAGCAATTCTTCTCCACCCCGAGTACCATCCTCTAAAATGACGCTTACATCACCGGCAGCCTTTCCTTTGACACGCTCGATGACCGCTTTTCCAGTAGGAAATGTGACAACGAGTTGACCTCCATATTTAGAAAACTTTTTTGGCTCATATCGTAATTCGGTTTGATTTTTATTCGGGAAACCAAATAGAATACTATGGATAAACGACATAATCGTCGATTTCCCAGCTTCGTTTTCACCATAGAAAATCGTTAATTCAGCAAGATCTCTAACAATAAAATTCTCCAATTTCCCATAACCGTATATATGTATTTCATTAATAATCAGTTTTGTTCCCTCCCTTCACTAATCTTGCTTTAACCATTTCACTAATAAACGCTCAGCATCCTCGATTATTTGGTTCTTTTCATTTTGAGAAAGATGTAATTCTAAATTCCTTACAGCACTTTGCTGATAAAATGGTGACATTTTTTCATCCCAATTGTCATATGTATCAACGGCTTGAAATAATTCTTTAAAAAAATCAGCTTCATTCATTAATGAATTACGTGCATACTCTACTTTCCTTTCAAAAACTAATTCAATCGGCCATACAAATGAATATTCATCGTCTTTTTCCTCGTCCTGCAAAGATTCTAATAATTCCCCTGACTCTAGATATTGAATTTGGTTGTCAAGTAGACTAACCCCAATAAGCTTCAGTGAAACTAGTATCCCAATTCTGTCTTTCCTAATCCTGTTCATCTCTTCGCGACAGAGCTGATAAAGGTCAGCAATTGATTCCACTTGTGAGACATCAATCTCAATTTCATCCCATATAATGTCACTTAATGAAATAAAATTTAGTTGTTTTTCTGTATCAGTCAAAGTGGCTAAATAACAGCCCTTTTGACCTACCTCTTTACGATGGCGCCCTTGGATATTGCCTGGATAAATAATCGGAGGCTCATGCGAAAGCTCGGCACGTTTATGGATATGACCTAAAGCCCAATAATCGAATTGCTTTTCGAGCAGGTCGGTTAATTGAAATGGGGCATATTTTCCATGATCACTGCTTCCTTCATAGTGTCCATGCAAAATACCAATATGAAAATCTGCTAATCCTGTTTTTTGATATTCAACAATTCTTCTTTCATGTACATGTCGATGCGGATAGCTAAAGCCATACAATGAGACAGTTGTAGCATTCTCACATTGAATGGTCTTAACCTCAACAGTTGCCGGAAAAACAAAGGCGTTTTCTGGCAATGACATTCTCGCCCATTTGCCATCTAAATGATCGTGGTTACCATAAATAATAAAAACAGGAATTTGGTGGAGTGCAAGTCTGTCAATCTGGTTGCGGAAGCGAGATTGCGCACGAATACTACGGTTTTCACCATCAAATATATCACCTGCTAATATAACAAAATCAACCTGATGTTGTATTGCAGCATCAATCAGTTTTTGGAAGGCTGTAAAGCTACTTTCCTGAAGTCTTTTAAATATGGGTTCTGGTAAGTGCCTTAATCCAACCATCGGACTATCTAGATGGAGGTCAGCACCATGGATAAACGTAATTTTCTTCATATTATCCTCCGAGTTCTAATATCACTCTTTCTTTTCTTCATTTTAACACCCAGAAAAACAGAATGCACGTTCGATAATATAATTGTTGATTTCTTCTATGCATTTCCACTCCAATAAATAAAAAACCCGCTGCCAATTTAGAATCGACAGCGAGTTTACTTTGGTATATTTTATTTTTTCGTTAATTGTAATGCTTTCTTAATATCCTTGAAAGAACTTGATTTACCGTACATTAACACGCCGCCACGGTACACTCTTGCGCCAAATACAGCTAACACTACAATGGTTAACACTAGTATTCCAATTGAGATGGCAGCTTCCCAAACAGGGATATTCAACATACCAACACGTAAAAACATCAGCATCGGTGCGAAAAACGGAATAAACGATGTTACTTTAATAAACGTAGCCTCAGGCTGAGTTAAGCCAAACATCGCCATCATAAAACCTGCCACCACTAGCATGGTCATTGGAGTGATCATCTGTTGGACATCTTCAATTCTGCTAACCAACGAGCCTAAAAACGCTGCTAAGGTTGCATATAGGAAATAGCCTAAAATAAAGAAAATTACTCCATATACAATAGTCGCAATTGGAACATCCCCAAATCCCAAGAAGTCAAACTGTGCTCCCTGCAATTGGTCAAGATTTTTGTTAATTGAAAAATAACCAACCACAATCATCAAGAATAGCTGTGTCAAGCTCAGAAGACCGACACCTAATATTTTCGCAAACATTTGCTTGATTGGAGAGACACTAGAAATAAGAATTTCCATGACACGCGAAGATTTCTCGGTCGCTACCTCCATCGCAATCATATTAGCATACATAATCACTGCAAAATAAATAATGAAAAGCAATACATAAACCAATCCTCTTGCCTGATTTAGCTCCTTTTCTGTTTTCGCATTTTCCTCTAAAGCAATCTGTTCAAAGGAAACAGGTTCATATAGCTTCCCTAACTGCTCAGGGGTTAAATTAATTTGCGACGCAGCGATTGATACTTTCATTTGTTGAACATAACTTTGAAGCTCAGTTGAGGTCTGAGAATCTGTGATACTCATAGCTTTGTAGGTTGCCTCAGGCAGCTTCTCATTGTTTAGCTTCATTTGGAGCAAGCCTTTATATTCACCGTTTTCAACTGCTTTTTCCGCATCTGCTATACTTCCATCAAATTCAATAATTTTCAATTCGCTATTTACCGCTTTTACTTGCTGCTTTAACGGTTCAAATAGTTGCCCACCTGTTTCATCAACGATAGCAATTTTTTCTTCGTCGTTTTTATTAAAGTATTCAATAATGTTTGGCAAATTAGTCAAAGCAACGATTATCGCCACTGTTATCAGTGATGTCACAAGAAACGATTTCGTCTTTAGCTTTGTTAAATAAGTATGCATGAGGATAATAAAGAAATTATTCAAAGGAAGCACCTACTTTCTCAATAAATATATCGTTTAGAGAAGGTTCTTCCAGTTCAAATTTCCGAATAAAACCTTTACCGACTATATCCTTAAGAACTCGGTCTGCAATCATTTCCCCTTCTACCTGGAGTCTTACACCCTCGGCTGTTGGCGTGAACTTTGTGACCCCAAGAGTAGTGGCTAAAAAGTCCAAATCTGCATCTGCATGAATGATGATGTTTTTCTTTCCGAAAGATCGTTTGATTTCAGTAAGATTGCCATGAACTACAGGTTTCCCACGCTGCAAAATACAGAGATTTTCGCACATTTCCTCGACATGCTCCATTCGATGGCTAGAGAAAACTATGGTTGTCCCTTCATCACGCAATTTAAGCACAGCTGCCTTTAAAAGCTCAACATTTACCGGGTCAAGGCCACTGAACGGTTCATCCAATATTAATAGTTTTGGTTTATGTAAAACAGCTGCAATAAACTGTATCTTTTGTTGATTACCCTTTGACAGCTCTTCCACTTTCTTTTCGGCATAATCAGGAATTTTGAAGCGCTCTAGCCAACTTGTAAGCCCTCTGCTCGCTTCCTGCTTATCCATTCCTTTTAATCTTGCTAAATATACCAACTGATCGCGAACCTTAAGCTTCGGATACAAGCCTCTTTCCTCAGGCAAGTAGCCTATCATACTGCTTGTAGAATAATTAATTTGATGATTACCCCAATTGATTACACCATCATTAGGATCAAGTAGCCCTAAAATCATTCTGAAGGTAGTCGTTTTTCCAGCTCCGTTTGCGCCTAGGAAGCCGAACATTTCTCCTGCTGGAATCGTTAAGGATAAATCATCAACCGCTGTAAAATCACCAAATCGCTTTGTTACATTCTTTAATTGTAGATCCACACTTTCTCCCTCCTTAATACTTCAATTATACGAAATAGTTTGTGAAAAAGATTCATTTTTATTTTTACTATTTGCCAAATATTCAGAAATGTGTAAAAATATAAAAAAGACTGGTTATTACTACCGTAAAAGGAGTGCAATTTATGGGTGTTTACAAATTAACAGCATTTGAACCAAATGGTCATAAACTAATCGACGAAGCTTTTCAAGCAAATAACGATGCCGAAGCAAAAATTCAAGGTGAACAACTTCTCAAGGAAAAAAATCTTTTAGACAAAACACATCGCTGTACTTCACCACAAGGGAAGTTACTATTATTTCATCCTTAGTATAGGATTACAAAAGCGTTTCCTATCCAAAACTAAACACAAAAAAAGCAAAGAGCTCCAGTTAAGCCCTTTGCTTTTTGACTATTTTCCAGTGAATTTTGGTTGGCGCTTTTCAAGGAAAGCTCGAATGCCTTCTTTATGGTCTTCCGTATCCCACATTTTCACTTGGGCAATTTTTTCTAGTTCTAAAACTTTTAATAATTGTGGACGATTAATTTCAGCAAAGATTTTTTTCGATTTGATCATGGCTTGTAATGGTTGACCCAACCATTCATCAACTTTATTTTGCAGTGCAGTAGATAATTCACCATCAACAATTTCATTTATCAAACCAAGCTCAAGAGCTTCGTCTGCAGACATTGTTTCTCCCTTCCAAACAATCTGCTTCGCTTTCGCTTCACCTACAAGTTTTTCAAGGAAGAAATGCGCTCCCCCATCTGGAATTAGGCCAAGCTTAATGAAGTTCATTGCGATTTTGCTTGAACTTTCAGCGAGACAATAATCTGTAGCAAGTGCTAAACTCATTCCAAGACCTGCTGCAGCCCCTTTAATTGCTGATATTGTTACTTTCGGCAAGCAATAAAGTGTAATCACAAGCTCACCGATAATTTCCATTACTTGTGTTAAATCGCTATCTGTAATACCATTCAGCATCGTTTTAATATCTCCACCTGCTGAAAAAACATTACCTGCTCCAGTTAATATCACAATATCGATATCGTCAGAAATGCTAATTTCTTTCAGTTTACAGGCTAGTGTTTTCAAAATATCTTTATTTAAGGCGTTTAATGCCTCAGGTCGGTTCAGTTCAATCGTGGCGACTCGACCATCGATTTTCACATTGACCATTTCTGCTATAATATTTTCCCCCATGGATTTCTCCTCCTTTGTTCTCCACTAACATTATAAAGGGAAAAGTTATAATTGATAAGAATTTTTCTAAAAAGTTTTACTATTTAATTATTTTAAAAAAACAGAACCTTCTATTAAAAGGTTCTGTTTTTACGAAAAAGCTCAGTTAAAATGTTTAGTTTTTTGTCTGTGTATTCCTTATAGCCTTCATTATATGATTTAGGGTCCTTAGGATTGGCAAAATGAGAAATTTTCCCGCTGATTGGATGAATAAACTTACTTGCGGCCCCACACCCTATTCCAATAATGGTTTGCATTTCTTCCATAATCATAATGTTATAAATGCTTTCTTTTCCAGGGACGGAATATCCAACGTTTTCAAGGTTGCCCAGAATGTTTTTCTGACGATAAAGATAATACGGTTCATATCCATTGGTTGTTGTCCATTGCTGAGCAAGATTCATCATTTCCTCTACCTCATCACGTTCAGCAACCTTGTATTTTTGCTTATTTTTAGTCATTTCTGATGCTCGTTTAAATGACAAAGTATGAACCGTTAGCGATTCCGGCATTAATTTTTTTGTTTCTTCCAAGGAATTAGCAAATTCATCAAGACCTTCACCAGGGAGGCCGATGATTAAATCCATATTGATATTAGACATTCCCATATCTCTGGCAAGCTTAAACTTATTGATTGTTTCATCAACAGTATGGTGTCGACCTATTGCTTTGAGCGTTTCCTGAGTATAGGATTGAGGGTTAATGCTTATACGATCAATCTTCCACTTCTTCAAAATGTCTATTTTTTCCGGAGTTATCGTATCTGGACGTCCTGCTTCCACGGTAATTTCCCGAATCTTATCTATATCAGAGAAAGAACGGTGCATTTCCTCGTATAACAAATCCATTTCCTGAGCACTTATGCTCGTTGGTGTTCCGCCACCAAAGTAGATAGTTGTAATTTTTACATTATTCTCTTTAAGCCATTGACCCACTTTTTGAATTTCATAATGAAGTCCACCTAAGAAGGAGTGAACGGAACCTTGACGGCCATTAATTGCATAAGCTGGGAAGGTGCAATAAGCACACTTGGTTGGACAAAAAGGAATTCCAATATAGATACTTACTTCATCTCTCAACTCGTATAAATCAGGTACAACAGCAAGCTGACGTTTAACGATTCTTTCCATCAGATTTATTTTTTCATCAGTAATTAAGTGTTCTTCCTTCAGTTGTTGGTGAGCTATCTCCATTTTGATACCATCTATGTTTTTACGATGGATTAGCTTTGTTGGCCGAACACCCGTTAATATTCCCCATTTTTGTACAATCCCCGTGTACTCCTGAAGTACAGTTAACATGACTCTAGAAACTGCTTGTTTGATCTGCCGTAGCTGTTCCTTATCATCTCCTTGAACTCGCTTTGCCGTATATGAGCTCGAATAATTTCTCCCAATTTCACTTGTCATTACGACTTCTACGTTAAGGAGCTCTTGTATCTCAATTTGAAAAGCAAGCGTAAGTGTTTGGTTGGGATTAGCTTGAAAGCACAGCTCCGCTTCCTCGAAAAATAAATTCGCTATTAATTGAATCGGGCGATGAAGTCTTTCATCATTCACACCCTGAATATATAATTTCAATGAAATCACCTTTCAATGTAAACTAATTAATAGTGTACTAAACAAAAAACAGAGCGGTCAAATATAAATATAAAAAAAGGCTTCCCTCGACCAAAAGTGGTTTTCGGAAAGCCTAGTGTCTATTTTATGATGTTCATCTTACGTAAAAATGAAATCGGATGCTGCTTACGGAAATGTTCTTTTATCATATAAGCAACGCCCTGTTCATTTTGTGACCTAGTAATCCAGTCAGCTGCCTGCTTCACAGCCACGGGTGCATTTCCCATTGCCACTCCTAAACCTGCTGCCTCAATCATCGGAATATCATCAATATCTGCACCAATAGCTACCATTTCTTTTCTAGAAATCCCTAGGCACTCCCCTAAGTAAATTAATCCATTTACCTTTGAGGCGCCGGTTGGAACAAACTCCAAACCTAACGGGCCTGCTACAAGTACCTCGATTTCGGCAAACATTTGTGAGATTGCTTCCCTTGCATCTTTGAGATCCTCAGGATGCTCGAATTTAACCTCAATTTTTGGCGGAGCAATTTTTTGTTTAGCAAGTGATTCGCTAATGCTGTCAACAAATTGATGTGCATAAAGGACCGGTTCTCCAGAACTAAAGACCGTTTTTGCCAATAGGTTATGATTAGTTTTGGTTTTATTGATTAACGAAAATCGTTCATGCTGCACGCGAATCTGACAATCAAATCCTTCGAGAAAACGGACTAAATCGTAGGTTACATCCTCCGAAATCCTTTTTACTTGAAGCTGCTTATCAACCGAATTACCAATGTAAGCACCACGATGCGTAACAAGCATCGATGGAATCTTTAAAGCTTTTGCCACTTTACTAGCTGAGGGAAAGCTCCGAGATGTGACGAGGGTAACATAAATACCTTTATCCAAAACGTATCCAATAGCTTCCTTAGTGGAGCGATGGAGTTTTCCGTTTGACTGTAGAAGTGTCCCATCAATATTTAAAGCAAGCAAGCGGTAAATCATTGATTGGCCCCCCTATTCATAGATGTACTCTCTAATTAAGTTGTATGAATAGGCAGAGGCAAATAGAACGTTGGTCAAGCGTTTTTCGAGTGCACTAGCTTATTGGTTCACGCTATATAATTCCTCTAACGGTTTCATAATGACTTGGTTTAATTCAGAAATCACTCTGCCCATAACCTGTTCTGCTTCCATAAGCTGAGCAATTTTCAAGTTCTGTTGAACAAGTGCAACCGTTTGTTGTGCTTGTTCCATTTCTTCTTGACTAATTTCTTCACCCATCATTTGTTTTTGTTGCAAATTTAATTGGAGTTCACGGAAGCCTTCAAACATTTTACGTGCTTCCTCGTCTGCATTTACTGCTTGATACATTGTTTGTAATCGAGCATATTCATCACTTTGACGAATGGCCTTTTCTAATTCATAAGCTGCGTCATACATATTAACTGCCATTTCAATCTCTCCTTTTATCGTTTCCAATCCATTCCACTATATCAAAGTATGAGTTACAATGCGAGAAGTTCTCTAAGCTTGAATGAAACAATCCGTTTGCTTTGTTATAGCCCACATTAATATAATGAAAAAAGGAGGAGATTACTTTGATTAGCCATTTTCAATTTCAACCATTATATGAAAACAGCCAACTGCCAGGCTGGAAATTTTCTTTTTATTTTAAAAAGCAGCATTATACAGGGATTTATCATCAATCTGGAAACATTGAATGGACCACTTCTCATCCTAATGAGGATGATGAAAAAAAGCTTTCTGCACAGATTCATGAGCTTATGTTGTTTCATGTCTACGAAAAATAGCAACTATTAGGAATCAGAAAAGCAAGGACAGGAGATACAAATGGCCGAATTAAAGCTCGAGCATATATACAAAATCTATGATAAAAACGTTTCAGCAGTTACTGATTTCAATCTTCATATTCAGGATAAAGAATTTATTGTATTTGTCGGACCATCAGGATGTGGGAAATCCACCACATTAAAAATGATTGCTGGACTTGAGGAAATCTCAAAAGGAGATTTTTATATTGATGATAAACGGGTTAATGATGTTCCACCAAAAAACCGAGAAATTGCAATGGTATTCCAAAACTACGCCCTTTATCCTCATATGACCGTGTATCAAAATATGTCCTTCGGTCTAAATTTGCGTAAATATCCTAAAGGGGAAATTGAAAAACGGGTAAAGGATACAGCAAGAATCCTAGGCTTGGAGCAATATTTAAATCGAAAGCCAGCGGAATTATCCGGCGGTCAACGTCAGCGGGTTGCGCTTGGGAGAGCAATTGTACGCG
This sequence comes from Bacillus marasmi, assembly GCF_902168435.1. GTDB lineage: Bacteria > Bacillota > Bacilli > Bacillales > Cytobacillaceae > Bacillus_BU > Bacillus_BU marasmi. Next base: position 45,882 of record NZ_LR656167.1, on the reverse strand, counting down.
ATGCAAAGGTTTACTTAATGGATGAGCCGTTATCAAATCTTGATGCACAGCTTCGTGTTCAAATGCGTGCTGAAATTATTAAACTTCATCAACAGCTTCAAACAACAACCATTTATGTTACCCATGATCAAACTGAAGCGATGACAATGGCTACACGACTTGTTGTAATGAAGGATGGTGTCATTCAACAAATTGGTACACCAAGAGATGTTTATGAATACCCTGAGAATGTTTTTGTTGCTGGATTTATCGGTTCTCCTGCGATGAATTTTTTCAAAGGAAGAATTGAGGAGCGCTATTTTATTAGCTGCAATATGAAGCTTGCAATTCCTGAAGAAAAACTCCTTGCACTTCGTAACCAGGACTATCTTAATAAAGAGATCCTCTTCGGAATACGTCCAGAAGACATACATTATGAACCAATCTTTATCGCTGCTCCTCTAAATTGTAAAATTAACGTTACAATTGATGTTGCAGAAATTACTGGAGCAGAGACATTGTTATATGCAAATGTGTCTAACCAAGAACTTGTTGCCCGACTTTTTTCAAAAAACCACTTTAATACAGGGGATAACATCACGCTTTCGTTCGATATGAACAACTCACATTTTTTTGATGCTTCTACTGAAAAAAGAATAGTGTAAATGGTTCGAACAACCTTTTATTAGCTAAATTCATATTTATTTTAAAAAGCAGGCTTCTAAATTGGGCCTGCTTTCTATTCTTGTATGAATACAACCTCATTCCGTCCACAGTTAACGCACGACATTAAATGCGGGCACTGCTGCTTCGATAGCGTATTGGGATAGCCGTCCTCTAGCTTTAAATCGTCTACCTCCATATATGGACTATAATCATCATAAAAATCCATGATCTTTCCGTTGTCTTCCATCTCCACACCACAAGACGGACATTGAAACATCACCTGGTAAAGCCCATTGCAATTTGGACAAATCCCCATATCATGACCTCGCTTATTAAATTCTTATGTATATTGTTTCTCTGTATGTGAGAGCGTATGTATGTAATACTTATTTTACCCTTTCATCAATTCCATAAATTACCGTTTAGTTCATCGAATATTAACTAAAAATAAATCCATAATATGATTACACAGCAAATAAAAAAACTTCTTAAACGGGTTAATCTTAGTGACGCAGATAAATGTCTGCTGTTGGTGCAAATCCAGCTTAACCCAACCATTAAATCCTAAAAAAATGATGAGGAGATGATTTTATGAGTAACCGAAGCAATTCCTCAAATAATTTACTTGTCCCTGGTGCAGAACAAGCGCTTGACCAAATGAAGTATGAAATTGCATCTGAATTTGGGGTTCAATTGGGTGGAGACACTACTTCACGCGCCAATGGATCTGTCGGTGGAGAAATTACGAAGCGTTTAGTTTCAATGGCTCAGCAACAACTTAATGGTGGACAGTTTTAAATCTTGATAACAACAATCGAATAAATATGGCAAAAGCCCCATTCAGCAATGAATGGGGCTTTCATTTGATACAGAATCGAAATCAAGGCATCTTATTTTCGATTCAAAAAAGACTGCCTGAATTAACAAACAGCTTAGGATGGTTTTTTAATAAGTGCAGTTCCAATAAAATAACAAAGTACCATGATACTAGCGATTGCAAGTGTAATTGAATATTCCTCCACTTTAAGCCCCCCCAACCTTTACTGACAAAATAACAATTTAAATATATCATAAAGATATAAATATCACAGAGGGTATTTTCTAAAAATTATGACATGGATGTGAACATTTTGTGAACATAACAATGTTAGGAGCAACCGGGCGCGTCGGCTCTATATTTATCGCTAAAACAATTGAAGATGGACATACAGTAAAAGCGCTGGTTCGCTATAGTAACAAAACTTTACACGATGCAAATAGTGTTAAATCAATTATAGGAGACGCGCTAAATCCAGGGGATATTGACCAAGTTATGACGGACTCTAATATGGTATTTTGCGCATTAAGTAGTGCTGGAAATTCAACATTATCAAAGTGCATGCCCATCATTATTGAGTCGATGAAAAAGCACCATATTAAGCGAATTGTTACAATTGGAACTGCCGGTATTCTGCAAGCTCGTTACGAACACGATTTATTTCGTTTTCAATCTAGTGAGTCTCGCAATCGCTCGACAAAGGCTACCGAAGATCATCTCAAAGCATATTTATTATTGAAGGAATCAGGTCTTGATTGGACAGTCGTTTGCCCAACCTATTTGCCTGATGGTGAATGTGTGGGGAGTTATCGGTTTGAAAAAGATTATCTTCCGGAAAATGGTCGCTCTATTTCGACCTGTGATACAGCTGAGTTTGCTTATAGACAATTATTTTCGGATGAATTTTTGCATTGTCGAGTCGGGTTAGCCTACTAATGCAGGAATGACCTTTTGGTCATTTTATATGTGACCTTTTTATCGACTCGCCTTGTGTTTGGGCACGTAGACTTGTTTTACGTGACCTTTTGGAGGGGTTCATCTCGTTTTTGGGCACGTAGAAACTCTTTACGTGACCTTTTGGATGCTTTCCCATCGCTTTTGGGCACGTAGAAACTCTTTACGTGACCTTTTGGATGCTTTCCCATCGCTTTAGGGCACGTAGAAACTCTTTTTTTGGGCACGTAGAAACTCTTTACGTGACCTTTTGGATGCTTTCCCATCGCTTTTGGGCACGTAGAAACTCTTTACGTGACCTTTTGGATGCTTTCCCATCGCTTTAGGGCACGTAGAAACTCTTTACGTGACCTTTTAGATGCTTTCCCATCGCTTTTGGGCACGTAGAAACTCTTTACGTGACCTTTTGGATACTTTCCCATCGCTTTTTGGCACGTAGAAACTCTTTACGTGACCTTTTGGATGCTTTCCCATCGCTTTTGGGCACGTAGAAACCCTTTACGTGACCTTTTGGATGCTTTCCCATCGCTTTTGGGCACGTAGAAACTCTTTACGTGACCTTTTGGATGCTTTCCCATCGCTTTTGGGCACGTAGAAACTCTTTACGTGACCTTTTGGATGGGTTCACAACGCGTTTGGGCACATACATCAAATATAATATATTTGACCGTGTACCCTTTAAATATTTTGAGAATCCCCTCGCACAAACCTAAAAAGAAAAATCCAATCCTCAATATTGAAGATTGGATTAATTTCATTAGTTAGTTTTTATTTTTAACCGAATTCAAATCATGAAAACATTCCATTGCAGCTTGCTCATCAAAGCTGCTGTAAATACGGTAATAATCGCTGTCAAGAATACGATAATGGGAACTGAGCATATTCTGCTGCAAGATATACCCATCCCGTCGAGCAATTTCTCGCCACCAAATTTTCCCGCCGAGCGTTTTTTGCTTTCGAAAATCAATACCGTCACGGGCGATAGTTTCTAATACCTCCAGTGCGTCACTTCCCAACAATGAGCGGATACTAACGGTTTCACGGAAAAGTGCACAAACAGTTACTACTGTTGACCAACCTGCTTTTGCTCTACCCTTTTCGATTTGAACAAGTGTCTTCTTAGATAAACCGATAATTTCCGCCATTCTATCCTGAGAATAACCTGCTTCAGTCCGTATATCCCTCATTTTTTCAGAGACAATTCCAATCAATTCTTCCTTTGTCACAGCAAAGTCATCCTTTACCACTCTTTTGGTGTAATTTTACACCAACTCAATCTTATAATAAAGTAAAACGCTGCATCCACATCAAATTTCCTTATTTTTCATAACCGAGGTTTGACAATTAGATTGGCTGGAACAAGTTTTCTGTATATCGCAGGCTGCACATTTCCCTTGCTTTGATTTATTAATAAATCGAACCAGTGCCCAGGCAGCGTAGCCAAAAATTGCTCCACCTATTAGAAAGTTAACAAGCATCTGAATTCTCCCCTAACGAAAAAAGATAAGCGCCGAAAACGACGCTTGAAAATTTAAAAACCTAGCAATTTTCCACCTTGGTAAATCACTAAACAAACGATATAAGCAATTACTAGAGCGTAGACAATGGAAAAGGCTGTCCACTTTTTGGAACCTGTTTCCTTATAGATCGTTGCCGTTGTGGCAAGACAAGGAATATAAAGTAAAATAAACGCCATAAAGCTGTATGCTGCAAGCGGTGTATAATATGTTGCCAATAATCCTTGAAGTCCTGCCTCATCCGGAACAAAATAAATGATATTCATCGTCGAAATAATCGCTTCTTTTGCTAAAAATCCAGTGATGAGAGATGCACTTGCCTGCCAAGTTCCAAATCCAATCGGTTCAAATATTGGAGCAAGAATACCTCCGATTGCGGCAAGGAAGCTATCATCCATTGCTACATCAGTGCCACCTGGGCCAAGATATGCTAACAACCAAATTAACACTGATCCAGCAAATATAAACGTACCTGCTTTTTTAATAAAGCCTTTACCTTTTTCCCATGTGCTTCTCCATAATGCCTGTACTTGAGGGCGACGGTAAGGTGGCAGTTCAATAACAAACAGCGATGTTTCACCTTTTAAGATTGTTTTTGAAAAAAGTGTCGCTAATAGTAAGGAAATCACGATTCCTAAAACATATAAGGACAGAACTACGACCGCTTTGTGACCAACGAAAAATGCTCCAACAAATAATGCATAAACCGGTAAGCGGGCTGAACAGGACATTAATGGTGTTAACAATATTGTCATCAGACGTTCCTTCGGTGTTTCAATTGTTCTTGCTGCCATAATTCCTGGCACATTACAGCCAAAGCCAATCATCATCGGAATGAATGCTTTCCCATTTAAGCCAACCATTTCCATCAAGCGATCCATTACTAGGGCAACCCGAGCCATGTAGCCTGAATCCTCTAAAATGGAGATAAATAAGAACAAGATAAAAATTTGGGGCACAAATACTAAAACCCCACCAACACCTGCAACAATTCCGTCTAATACAAGCGCTTGAATAAAGGTTGAGGCACCAACCGCTGTTAATAGCGCGTCAATTCCTGAAGTGATTGGTCCGGATATTATCGCATCCAACGCATCTGATAACGGAAAACCTAACCAATCAAAGGTAAGCATGAATAATAAATACATAACAATAAGAAATAGTGGAATGCCCAAAAATTTATTCGTAACAATTTTATCAACTCGCTCACTGAGCGGAATAATCACCTTTTCTTCCCGTTTCGTTGACATCTTTACGATATTTTCAATCGCCAATCGTCTTTGACGATAAATATAGTGCTCGAGCGTCTCGTCCTTAAGCAATTTCTGTGCTTTAGTCAAAAATTCATCAACAGTACCTTGTCCAATAGTTTCATATAAATACTTTTTCACATAAGTATTACCTTCGAGCAACTGCAGAGCTAACCATCTTGGCGAATGGCTTGTCTTTGTTTCAATCGTCGAAACAAATTCTCCAATCAGATTTTCGAAGGATTTCCCATAGTTTACGATATTCATATTTATTTCATTATGCTCTAGATCGGTAATAATTTGCGCTAATTGGTTGCAACCTTCACCGTTTCTTGCGATTACCGGCACAACGGGAACGCCTAATAACCGAGACAAAGCGGTTGAATCTACCTGAATACCCCGGTTTTTAGCCACATCACCCATATTTAATCCAATAACAACAGGTTTGCCATATTCAAGAATTTGAATAGTTAAGTGTAAATTGCGTTCTAACTGAGAAGCATCCAAAATATTTAGGAATTTATCCGTTTCACCTGTAAGCATGAAGTCTGTTACGACTCCCTCATCCCGAGAAAGCGGACTCAAAGTATAGATTCCAGGTAAATCTATTAATGTAGCGAGATTATTTTTAAACTGTCCAACCTTTTTTTCGACAGTTACACCGCTCCAGTTCCCAACATACTCGTATGAGCCAGTCAAATTATTAAACAGTGATGTTTTGCCGGTATTTGGGTTTCCCAACAGTGCAATATCCATTTATACGACCCTCTCCACTTTTATTTGACAGGCTTCTTTCCTGCGAATACCAACACATTGACCGCAAGATTCAACCATTACGGGTCCACCAAATGGCATAATGCATTTGATACATATTTCCGATCCGTTTGTAATACCAAGATCCATTAAGCGGCGTCTAACTAAACGGTCCGCACCAGCAAGATCCATTATTTTTCCCTTTTCTCCTGCCTTCAAGTGCCCTAGCATATAATCACCTCATATATATATGAAAAAAGAAAGTTTATTAAATATTGATAACTGTTCTCATTATAACGCAAAAAAAAATCAATGAGAATGATAATCTTCACTATTTCACATAAATACAAAGCAAAGTTCACCTATTTTTCATACTTACTCTGATATTATATATATAATCAATATCGGGATAATTATTTAAATTTTTTAAAAAATTCAAAGGATTTTGTCTTTTTAAATCGAATACATCTTTAATATGGATTTATGAAGGAAGAATGGTGAGAGGTATAAAATGATTGCTACTCCAAAAAATAGACTCCTTGATTTTTTAATAGATCAAAAAAATAACATATTTGCAGATTGGGAAAAAAGACTGCATGCCTCAGCTGAGGATCCATTTAAGGAAAAAGTCAGACAGAATCGAGAATTAATTTACAATACAATTATGAAAATGTTAACGATGTCTGGTGAAGAATTGGATACTTATATGCGAGTGATTGCTATAAATGTTGGCAAAGAGCGGGTTCAAGCTAACAGCAATATTGGCGATTTTGTATTTAATGTCAATGTGGGCCGTTCCGTTTTATTTCAATATTTAATGACTCTTAAAATAGAATGGTCAGTCCTTTCAAATCTCATGAATGAAATAAATAACTTCTTTGATAAATTCACTTATTACGCAGTATCCTACTACACTGAAGCCAAGGATAGGATTATTGAAGAAAAAAATCGTTTTATAGACTCAACTCATCAAGACCGCCTTACCTTGCTTGGCCAAATGACGTCTAGTTTTGTTCATGAATTTAGGAATCCTCTTACATCGATACAAGGCTTTATTCAGCTGTTAAAGGCTGAAAATGAAGAGATGAAATATTTAGATATTATTTCTAATGAACTTGAACAGCTCAATTTTCGTATTTCTCAATTTCTGCTACTTTCCAAAAAAGAAGTTATCGGAAAGGAAAAGGTCCTATTTTCTTTAAATGAACTCGTTGAGGAAGTATTATCCTTCCTGTACCCTAGTATATTGGATAGTAAGGTAAAGGTCCTTAACAATCTAAATTTAGCAGGAGAACTTGACCTATATGGCTATGCAGATGAAATCCGTCAAGTATTTATCAATATTATATTTAACGCCCTTGATGTATTAAGTCAGTATCGTGACGATCCCACCATCCAAATTAAATGCTATCGAATTGAAAATAATTTTGTAAAAATTCTTGTATCTAATAATGGTCCGATGATTCCGGAACAACAATTAAATACGATTTTCGAACCGTTTGTTACGACTAAGAAACTTGGTACTGGGCTAGGTCTGTTTGTTTGCCGTGAAATTATCGAAAAACACAAAGGTACGCTCACGTGTCAGTCCATTCCTGAACAAACAAACTTTATCATTACCATGCCAATTGCTGGTCCAAAAAAAAATGAATCAAATAATTCATAACACTTTGTTATTAAGGAGATGGATATGTTTACTTTGAAAGTAGATAATGAAATTGAACTCCAATTATTTCAAATCCATCATGCTGAAGAGTTATTTTTGCTAGTTGATCGGAATCGTGAGCACTTGCGGACATGGTTGCCTTGGGTAGACAATATGTCCTCTCCTATTCAATATCATTCCATTATCCCCACATGGTTGAGGCAATTTGCCGAAAACACCGGATTTAATGCAGGGATTCGCTTCAAAGGTGCCTTGGTTGGTTCGATTGGATTTCATCAAATCGACTGGCATAACTCCCAAACCAGTATGGGCTACTTCCTAGCCAAGGATGTTCAAGGCAATGGAATCATGTCTAAATGCGTGCAAGCCCTCCTCTACTATGCTTTTTATGAACTTGGCTTAAATCGAGTTGAAATTCGCTGTGGCCAGCAAAATCATAAAAGCCGGGCAATCCCTGAACGACTAGGATTTACGAAGGAAGGAATCATTCGTGATGGAGAAAGATTGCACTACAACTTTCATAATTTAATCGTTTACAGCATGCTCCGAAATGAATGGGTTTCACGCAGCTAAACAACAATCCGCACAGCATCGGACCTATATTCCGATGCTATTTTTGTAAAAAAAATTTCTGCTAATCCCGCATCATATTAACATTTTAATATCATAAACTATTGATAACATCATTTCAAAAGTAGAACGTTTGACTGTACAGTTTCAATTATTCTATAATGATTAATAATTCATAATAAAAATTGGGGTGATATGATGGGGCATTCTATCGTATCGGTGAACTAGCACTGCTTGCGAACGTATCAAAAAGAACGATTGACTATTATACAAGTTTAGGAATGTTGAAGGCTGAGCGCTCTAAATCAAATTACCGAATGTACAGCGAACAAGCCATTTACGATTTAAAGTTTATTGAGGAATGCAAAAAAATTCATCTTCCGCTCGAAGAGATTAAAAGAAAACTAGATATTAATAAATCTAACTCACTCAAAAGTGCTGAAGTTGAAAAGCATGTTGATGAGGTAACGAAGCAAATCCAACAGCTTCGCACCGAAATTTCTGCCATTCTACCTTTGTTGGAGCAGCTGGAAGATCAACAAAAAAGCGACCTATCAAAAAAGCTTACAAAAGAAAGCTCAGCTTTAATGCAATCTGTATTAAGTTTAACAAGTTAATTTTTTACTAACTGGGAGGTGACTCCTTACTCGTATTTCTAGCGAGCTAAGGGAATTTATTTGGACATATTAAACTTGGTTTTAATAGCCATTTTAATTGCTTTGACGGCATTTTTTGTGGCAAGTGAGTTTGCCATAATCAGGATTCGAAGTTCTCGAATTGACCAATTGATTGAGGAAGGAAACAAGAATGCTATTGTCACAAAAAAAATCATCTCGAATTTAGATGAGTATTTATCGGCTTGTCAGCTGGGAATTACCGTGACAGCTCTTGGTTTAGGTTGGCTAGGTGAACCTACCGTGGAGCATTTAATTAGTCCGTTACTTCAAGGCATCAATATTCCAAGTTCCATTACACATGTAGTTGCGCTCGTGATCGCCTTTTCGGTCGTTACGTTTTTACATGTTGTGGTTGGAGAACTGGCACCGAAAACATTAGCCATTCAAAAAGCCGAAATAGTCAGCCTTGCTGCTGCAAGACCATTAATCATGTTTTATAAGGTAATGTATCCGTTTATTTGGGCACTAAATAGTGCTGCGCGGATTACCACTAAAATGTTCGGCTTAAAGCAAGTATCTGAGCATGAATTGGCCCATACCGAAGAAGAACTTCGCATCATCTTGTCGGAAAGTTATAAAAGTGGCGAAATTAACCAATCAGAGTTTAAGTATGTAAATAAGATTTTTGAATTTGACAATCGGATTGCTAAGGAAATCATGGTCCCACGGACTGAAATCATCTCACTATCAAAAGATGATACGCTCGAGACCTTTTTACAGATTGCTCAAATTGAAAAATTCACCCGCTACCCAATCATTGACGGGGATAAGGACCATATTATCGGTATGGTCAATATTAAAGAAATCATGACTGATATTATCACAAATAAAAACATCGCCAATCGTACACTCGCTTCTTATATTCGGCCCATCATTCGCGTGATTGATTCAGTTCCGATTCATGATTTATTAGTTAAAATGCAAAAAGAACGAATTCACCTCGCGATTTTAATGGATGAATATGGCGGCACCTCAGGACTTGTAACGGTTGAAGATATATTAGAGGAAATTGTCGGTGAAATTCGCGATGAATTCGATATGGATGAGATTCCAATGGTTCAAAAAATCAAAGATGATCATTATATCATCGATGCGAAAGTATTAGTCAGTGAAGTGAATGATTTGCTGGGACTTGACATTGATGATGAAGATGTTGATACAATCGGAGGTTGGATTCTCACAGAAGATTACGAAGCCAAAGAAGGCGATAGCGTAAAATTCGAACAATATTCCTTTAAAATAAAGGAAATGGAAGAGCATCACATCAAATACGTGGAGATAACTAAAATCCCCGTATTGAGTGAAGCGGCTCATCCCCTTAAAATAGCTGAATCAGAAGTAATACTTTAACGGTTGACTCATGTCAGCCGTTTTTTTTTTGATTTATTAAACATTTGAACATTATACAGATATTTTTTTACAACATTGTGACATAGATGACAGAAATAGATTTTATATTTCCTTATAATTGTCTTAATAACAACTCTTTCAATATAAGGAGGTTATCATCATTGAATATTTTCGCGCAGATTTCAATTGCCTTTTGGGTATTCCTAGCTGCCATCATAACTATATTGATTTTTATCATACAAATAAAAACAAGACAATCAAGTAAAGTCCATTTGACCGACCATAGCTTACTAGATATTAATGAAGAACTCGATACTGTTATCAAGTCTGTCCACTCAACTTCCACACACCAAGATATTAAAATTAAATACTACTCAACCTTAGAACAAGCAACCTTCATCAAAGGAAATCGAAATAATTTCCATCTCGCTTTGCTAAATTTGGTTAAAAACGGTCTTGATGCTTCACAAAACGGAAGTATTGAAATTGCTGTCCATGAAATGCTATCTTCTATTTTAATTGTCATTGAGCACAACGGACGGTGTTTTACAAATGAGCAGATAAAAAAGCTTAATAGCATTTTGCCTGGGACTGATGTAATCAACTCTATGAAGGGGAAAATTGAGGTAGTTAGTCAACAAGGACAAGGAACTATATTATCGGTCAAAATTCCAAAAGCACCGGGCTTTACCGCGAAAACAATTTAGAAAAGGCTGTCTCATCAGAGACAGCCTTTTAATTTTTATTGAATGGTGTCAGGTTTTGTTTTAGGGCTAACGTTGAGCTTTCTTTTTACAAGGAAATAAGCAACCCCAAGTACTACTGCTCCAATTATTATCGGCATAATATACGGCTCAGCATAATGCTTAATATCTGCCCAATTGCTACCTAATACAGTACCGAGATACAAGAATAGAATCGTCCAAGGAATAATCGCTGCAACAGTGTAAAAGGTGAATTTCATTGCAGACATTTTAGCGATTCCAGCTGGAATAGAAATAGCATGACGAACAACAGGAATAAATCTAGCTGTAAAAATAACCCCTGTACCGTATTTCTCAAACCACTTTTCAGATATATCAATTTGCTTTTTATTAATCAATATATACTTACCGTATTTCTCTAAAAATGGTCTTCCACCATAATAACCTAACCAATATAAAAACAATTGCGCTAGTGTCCCACCTATAGTTCCAGCAACAACTGCGCCCACCCATGATATTTTACCTAACGAAATCATATACCCACCATATCCAAGCACAATTTCACTTGGAATGATTTCTATCATTAAACCAATCGCAATTCCAAAATAACCCAAATCTGTAAGTGCCATCAAGATCGTTAATATAAAGTCCTTCATTGTATCACCTATTAAATTATTTTTGTCCAATATGTTCAGTTTACATGGGTAAAATCTTAACTGCAACCTTTCATCAACATTTGGTTGAAAAAATACGTACATTTCATCATTTACATTGTAATAATTCAGGAGTACTATTATATTAAAATAAAAAACCATTCAGGATATTTGGGGCGATTCTTCTCTAGGTTAGAATCCAAATTCCCTACATATTATCCACTCCCAGATTACCGGGAATTGACAAATTATCACATCAAACATAGAGACGCGCTCCCTTACCACACTACTAGGGGGCTATTTGTCATGGCGTTGCTAAAACGAATCTTAATCGGACAGCCTATGGAAACCACTAAGTTATCAGAAGAAAAATTGCCGAAATGGAAAGCGTTAGCCGTCTTTTCTTCCGATGCACTCTCTTCTGTTGCATATGCGACCGAAGAAATACTACTCGTTCTTTCAATTATAGGTATTGGCACATTCTTCTATTCAATACCTATTTCATTAACCATTCTGGGACTATTGCTAATTGTCACAATCAGCTATCGTCATATAATTTTCTCCTTTCCTACTGGTGGAGGAGCTTATATAGTCGCCCGCGAACATATTGGAACAAAAACCAGTTTAGTTGCCGGTTCTGCATTAATGATTGATTATGTGCTTACAGTAGCAGTTAGTATTTCTTCCGGAGTAGCAGCATTGATTTCAGCTTTTCCTAGCTTACTCTATTGGAGAGTCGAACTAGCGGTATGTTTTATCTTCATATTAATGATTTTAAATTTAAGAGGTATCCGTGAATCGGCAACTGTATTTGCTTATCCAACATATGTCTTTATCCTTTCAGTCTTGATTTTGCTAATCTTTGGGGGGGTTCATCTATTAACTGAAGGCTGGACAGGCTACGGTCATAATTCGGACCAAGCATCACTGGAGAGTACTTCAACAGCTGGGCTTATTTATATTTTGGCTCGAGCTTTTTCATCTGGTTGCTCTGCAATGACTGGTGTGGAAGCGATTAGTAATGGGGTACCTTCTTTCCGACCCAATAGTTCAAAAAACGCAGCTTACACCTTAATTTGGATGTCTATTTTGTTAGGAACCATGTTTCTTGGAATTACCTTCCTATCTGCAGGACTCGGGATTGCACCTGTTGAAAATAAAACGGTTATTTCACAGATTGCATCAGGGATATTTGGTAACGGAATTGTCTTCTTCTTCTTTCAAATTGTCACCATGTTGATTTTAGTACTCGCTGCCAATACGAGCTTTGCTGGATTCCCGCAGCTTGTTTCAATCATTGCCAAGGACGGATATCTTCCCCGTAGTTTAGCTGCTCGAGGCGATCGACTTGTTTTCTCTAACGGAATCATTTTGCTTAGCTTGCTAGCCTGCTTTTTGGTACTCATTTTTTCAGGTGATACACACGCTTTAATTCCTTTATATGCAGTTGGAGTCTTTCTTTCCTTTACAATAGGACAATACGGATTAGTAAAGAAGCTTTGGGCGGAGAAACATCGCATTTATGAAATTGGTGTAATTGCCCTGGGGACAATAACAACAGCCGTAGTCACGATTATTACTGCTGTTGCAAAATTCACATCAGGAGCCTGGCTTATCATTATTACCATCCCTTTACTCGTTTGGGTCTTTAATAATATCAAAGAGCACTATATAAAACTAGGGAATCAATTAGCACTGCATCAAAGACTGGAAACGGAAATTCCTCCAACTAGGGTAATTGTTCCTATTTCAGGCATAAGCAAAACCGTTGATCAATCCATTGTTTATGCAAAATCTATCGCAACTGATATTACTGCTTTTTCGGTAGTCTTTAGTCAAGAACAAGAACAAATCGTAAGGGAACATTGGAAAAAATGGTATCCAGAGATTAAGCTAGATGTCGTTTATTCACCCTATCGGACGATTTTAGACCCGCTCTTGGAATACTTAGAAAAGCCCGAGAACCATCCGCAAGGAACCTTTATTACGATTTTAATGCCACAATTTATTACTAGAAAATGGTGGCATGTATTGTTGCATAACCAAACTGCAGTGTTCCTGCGCTTTTATTTAATTTGGAAAAAAGATATAGTCGTATCAACCTTGCCGTTCCATTTGAAGGAATAGTAAAAAAGAGGTTCCTCGATAAAGGAATCCTCATTTTATTAAAGAATAGCGTCGCATCCTGTGATTGTAATATTTAATTGATTTGATAGGGCGATTTCATATGGTTTATCCACATTGTTTCCGTGTGAATCTTTAATCACTCGAACCGTAGGACGATCAGGATAGTTAAATTTATATTCCGTAACAACAGCCGTTTCTCCAGAACTTAAGGTGACGGTTACACCGACAGGGTATGTAGCAACGGCTTTTTGGAAAGCTTTTAAATAATAAGGATCAAATTGTGAGTGAGTTCCTGTATATAATATTTCCATTGCTTCATGAGGGAGCATCGCGCTTCGGTAACTTCGATTGGAAGTTAGGGCATCGAATACATCGGCAACAGCTAAATGCCGAGCATAACGAGAGATTTCTTCTCCTTTTATACCTCGAGGATAGCCTGATCCGTCTAACTTCTCATGGTGTTGGTATGCACAATTTGCAGATAGATTATTAACAGATGGCTCATTCCGAAGAATTTCCCAACCAAATTCGCTATGTTGCTTAATCACTTCAAATTCTTCAGGTGACAACTTTCCCTTTTTATTAAGAATATCTTTAGGAATTAGAATTTTCCCTATGTCATGCATCATAGCTCCCATGCCAACAATATTCATTTCTCCTCTAGTCATTTTTAATTCGACTGCCATGGCCAATGAATAGATTGTAACATTTGTACAATGTGCGTATGTATAGTCATCATGAATATACACATCAGTTAATAACTTTGATACATTCTTAGATTTTTGAACTTCTTTTACTAAACTATCCAGAACGCTTTGAACTTTCTCGATATTGAAATGCCTAATTTTTTTCCCATCACGTCTATTACCTTTTATTAATTCGTCAAAGGTTTCTTTAATTCGAATATTTGCCTCTGCCCGCAGTTCAATTGGTACACCATCATCAATTTCTATATCATCGGTTAGACCATCTCGAATATATAAAACTGATACATTTCTGCGTTTTAAGCGATTAATCATTCCATCTGTGAGCGTTACTCCAGAAGCTAACAGAACATTTCCCCGTTCTGTATAAATGGGTTTCCCAACTACCATCCCGGGGTAGCAATTCCCAATTGAAACTAAACGCACTTTCATAACCTCTCTCTTAGTTGAAAATATTTCAAAATATCAAAACCACATCTATAGCATACTATCAAATCATGACATTCCAATAAAACTTTTTATTTAGTTAGTATATCATGAAAGTAATGCTGAATTTTCGTTTACAATGATTTTTATTATGAATTCAAAAAAACGCCTTAAACATAAAAAAATGGCGTGTATAAACTTACGTATAGTTTACACGCCATTTATTATTTACTTTATTATTTTTTATCATATACCCGCAGTAATCTTAAGCCGTTTAAGGTTACGATTAAGGTTGCTCCCATGTCGGCAAAAATTGCAATCCAAAGGGTAAGCCAGCCCGGAACGACTAATAGCAAAGCAAGTAGCTTGATCCCCAATGAGAATGTAATGTTTTGTTTAATAATAGCTAAAGCTTTGCGACTAAGCTTCAATGTAAATGGCAATTTACCTAGATCATCAGCCATCAGTGCGATGTCTGCTGTTTCAAGGGCGGTATCAGTTCCCGCTCCCCCCATCGCAATCCCTATAGACGCAGCCGCCAAGGCCGGTGCATCGTTAACACCGTCTCCAACCATGGCTACATGGTTATATTTAGCTCGAAGCTCTTTAATATATTTCAACTTATCTTGTGGGAGTAAATCAGATTTAACTTCCTTTACACCAGCTTGCTTACCAATCGCTACTGCTGTGCCTTGATTATCACCTGTAAGCATGATCGTTTTTTGAATACCAATTGAATGTAAAGTTTTGATAACTTGATGACAATTTTCACGCATTTCATCAGCTACCGCAATCAACGCAAGGATCTCCATGGTTGTTCCAGCCATCATAACTGTTTTACCTTGATTTTGCCATTCAGATATTTGGCTAAGTAGTTTAGGTTGAATTGGATTTGGTAAAGTTTCTGCAAATAATCCTGGATTACCAACTAAATAATCCGTTCCGTTCACTTTCGCTTTAATTCCTTTACCTGTTAACGAAGCAAATTCCTCAACATGAAGATGTTGATAATCGCAATTCTCAGCTTCTGCTTTTTTGATAATTGCTGAAGCTAACGGATGCTGAGATCCCTTTTCGATTGCTGTAATGATTGCTAAAATGTCTACCGGATTGCTAGTGCCAAATGTTAAAAAATCTGTAACAGCTGGAGCTCCTTTTGTTAATGTACCAGTTTTGTCAAAGGCGATTGCTCGAATCACACCCATTTGCTCCAAATGGATTCCGCCTTTGATTAAAACACCATGTTTGGCTGCATTACCAATGGCCGTGACAATGGCTACTGGGGTAGAAATAACAAGCGCACAAGGACATCCGACTACCAATGCAGCCAAGCCTTGATAAATCCATTTGTCCCAGCTTGCTCCAAATAATAATGGCGGAATGATAGCCACCCCTAACGCAACCAACATAATTATGGGTGTATAGTACTTAGCAAAACGATCAACAAAAGCCTGTGAAGGTGCCCGCTCTGCCTGGGCCTCCTCAACTAGATGAATGATTTTTGCAATGGTTGTATCTTCTACGTGTTTAGTAACTCGGACCTCCAAAAATCCCTCTTCATTTAATGTTCCTGCAAACACTTCATCATCAATCATTTTTGCAACCGGAACAGATTCACCAGTAATCGCTGCTTGATTAACCGTTGAAACACCTTTTACTATTACTCCATCCATCGCGATCTTTTGACCAGGCTTTACAATCATGATGTCATTAATATCAATATCATCAACTTCTATTGTTATTTCGCGATTTCCTCTGCGGATTAAAGCTTCTTTCGGCGCAATGTCCATTAATAAGCGAATCGAATTACGTGCCTTATCCATCGAATAGGTTTCAAGGGCTTCACTTATTGCAAAAAGAATGACAACTGTAGCACCTTCACCCCATTCTCCAATTAAAGCAGCACCAATTACCGCTATGGTCATTAATGTTTTCATATCAAATTGTAACTGGACTAAATTCATTATCCCTGTTTTAAAAAGGCGATAACCACCAATTAAAATCGAAACAGCATAAGCCCCTATCGAAACTATATCCCCTTCACCGTACAAGTTCCCCAATATCCAACCAAGCACTAAAAATAGGAATGAAACTAGCACAGTCGCATGCTTTTTCAAAAATGGCTCTTGTTTTTGTTGGAATTGCTGTTTTTCAGGAATCACTTGTAAATTTTCAAATGCCCCTGCCTTTTCAAGCTGTTCAATCGTTGTATCTCCATACACCGTTAATTTTGCTGCACCAAAGTTTACCATTGCATCAGAAACACCATCCAGGTGTTTTACGTTCGTTTCGAACTTTTTCGCACAGCTTGCTCAAGAAAAACCTTGAACACGATATACTGTTTTGACGTTATGCTTTTCAGTTTCTTCAGACACGATTCTCCACCTCCTTCTGATGAGTGAAGGCTAGTTGAATCAGTTGAAGTACATGCTCGTCATCAATCGAATAATATACAAGTTTTCCTTCTTTGCGAAACTTAGCAATCCCCAAATTACGAAGCAATCGAAGATGATGAGAGGCTGTAGCAACCGAAGAGCCAATGATATTTGCAACGTCACAAACGCAAAGCTCATCTTCTAGTGTTAATGAGACAGCAATTTTAAGTCTAGTATCATCAGAAAGCGCCTTGAAGATTTTGGCTACTTCATTCGTATTGTGGTCTTTTATGGCTGAACGAACACGGGTTACCTTTTCATCGTCAACACAGGTTACTTCACATACATCATGTTCCTTCACTATAACCACTCCTCTTATATTCAAACGTTCTTTTGATTATATGATATTCAAATAAACTTTTGATTGTCAACTATCTTTTATTCTTATGATGCCAAAAAAAAGCGACCCTTATTTCGGGTCACCTTTGACGTGTTATAAATATTTACGATGTATCCCTTTTCCATCATAAGAATAAAGCATTGTTCTACCTTCAATAACGGTCTCCAAATGGACTGGTCTTCCCCACAACTGGTTGATGTACGGAAGCACCTTTTCTAAATATTTCACATCAAGCTCAATATCCTCAAACCAATGTTTTAAATATAGCTCCCCATTTCTCGAGTAGTCTCCATCAATAACAGTAATATAAGGGAAGCCCCCATTCACTCTCATGCTGACAAGCTGGTCACGTACATGCTCCCACTGCTTATCAACAATTTTATAATCCTTACCTTGCTTCTGAAATAAATACATATCCTCACGGGTAACAAGGTCCTTCGTCAAATAATTACGAAGGAATGAAATGTCAGATTCAATCTCTCTGACTTCAAATAGCTTTTCACGTCCAGATCCCGGTTTAACACCACGACGAATCATTTCATCAGTTGGATTATCATAACGCTCTTCTATATCCTCCAACACCTTTAAACCAAGGTAATAGGGATTAATCCCAGTCCGCGATGGCTGAACAACCCCAGCGTTTAATTTCGCAAATTCAATCGCCTCTCCCGGTGTTAAGTCCATTTCACGAAGAATCCGTTGATGCCAATAGGAAGCCCAGCCTTCATTCATAATTTTCGTTTCAAGCTGCGGCCAGAAATACAGCATTTCCTCCCGCATCATCGTTAAGATGTCACGCTGCCATTCCGTTAATTCTCTACTATATGATTCAATGAACAGGAGCAAGTCCTTTTCCGGACGTGGTGGGAATTTTCGAACTTTTTTCGAATCGCTCTTTTTCTCGTTTTTACTATTATCCAAATTCCAAAGATCATCATAAGGACTAGTTTGCACAGCATCGCTTGATTCCACATTCTCCTCATCAATAGACCATGCCAGTTTTGGACGCATTAACGACGGATCAATATGCTCCTCAATTGCCAGTACAGCGTCTAAGAAGGTTTCGACTTCATGCTTTCCGTATTGAATTTCATACTTCCGAATACGGTCAGCTGTGGCAGCCATACTTTCAACCATATCTCTCTTTGTATTTTGAAAGCGAATATTATTTTTGAAAAAATCGCAATGGGCAAGAACATGCGCCACAATTAATTTATTTTGAATCAAGCTATTGGAATCTAACAAAAACGCGTAGCACGGATCTGAATTAATAACGAGTTCATAAATTTTCGATAAGCCAAAATCATAATGAAGCTTCATTTTATAAAATTGCTTTCCAAAGCTCCAATGGGAAAATCTTGTTGGCATTCCGTACGCACCAAATGTATAAATGATTTCTGAAGGGCATATTTCATAGCGCATCGGATAAAAATCCAACCCAAACCCTTTGGCAATCTCAGTTATTTCACCTATTGAATACTCCAACGCTTTGCGTTCCGAATGGTTCAAACATCTCTCTCCCTTCTTCCTCCTTAACACAATGTATGAAGAAAAAAGAAGAAAAATGAAATTTTTAGAATGAATCTATTATTTGCTTAATCACTGACTAGATTGCAGCTTATTTTTTACTTCCGTAGCCAACATGATTCCAACTAATTCATTACGCAGCCACTCTTCCTGAAAATCGGATAATGGTGGACTGCTTTCTTCAATAAGCGGACAGATTTCAATCGTCATCCCAGGCTGATGAAAAGTCGTAATAAACCAATCAGTATATCCCCCTCCTACTGATTCTTTTAAAGGCTTACTTAATGAATAGCCGGTTAATAACGAAACCTTATTTGCTATATACTTATCTCGATCCACATGATTGCCGTTTTTATAATTCCAAAATATTTCCCGTCCTGAAGAGTGGTACGAAACAGCGATACTAGGCTTAATTTTTTTTGTAAAAGAAGTGATTGTTAATACTTCCTTTGCGGACAATGGCGCCATGCCTTTATGAAATTGGTACCATGGAATGGATACCTCCTTCAAAGTTGTCCATCCGGCTGGGTATTGCCGATTTAAATCAATGCCAATCCCATTCGCTTTCCATTTAGAAAAATCTGGAGAAAATGCATTCATTTCAAAAATATTATCTGCCATCTCTTTTGGTACAGCTGCTAGCCCCTGTTGCTGGATTGATACTCCATCAGGATTTAGCATTGGTACAAACCAAATGGCAACATCATCAAATATACTCGTTGAAAAGCAGCCAAGCTCTGCTTTCTTTTCATAGAAGTGGAGATAATTTTCAAGCATCACCATTAACAGGGAGGTGGTCAACCACTCACGACCATGATGTGCGCCGATGAATAAGATGTTTCGTTTTCCTTTTCCGAGTTTCGCAGCCCAAATATCTCGACCAAAATGCGATTGACCAATACTTGTGACGGAAAGTCCTTCAGGGTACTTCCTCTCCAATGTTCTCAGGTCGTTTTCCATTTGCTCGTACGTATAGATAACATTAGGATTCACAATTTTTGCATATCCGTGACTTGATTGTATGAAAATTAATGAAAGCAATATGCTGATAAAAAAAGTGAGTTTGCTCTTCATCTTGAACTCCTTTTTCTTTTTAAAATGCCACGATACAATTGATTTATACGCGTGATGATGACACTTCATTAGTGCCAACTACTCCAACATTTACTGCGAGATTTCTCATCAAAAAATCATACACTAATCTCAACTCCTAATAAGGAGGAGAAAAAAAATGAATAAAGTGGATTACGATCGAGCCTTATACTACACGCATCGGTCGCAATGGGATAATCTGTTGATTTTAATGGTACGCACTAAAGATCAATTTCTGGCAAAAAAAATTGAGCATTTTCTGCACGCATACCATTTTGAACATGATTATTCTGCGATTGAGAAAAAATTATACTCCATGCTTCGCTATATCGACCATGCAAATGAAACAGCTACTGCCTACGCACTAGACAGTCCAGCTTATAGTCTAAATTAGCAAATAAAGCTATAGCGGCTTATCTAAGGGCTTGTGACCCAAGCCCTTAGTCTCTATAGCTAGACAGTGTAACAAAAAAACACGGCATCGCATCCGATGCCGTGTTCATTATGTTCTATTGCACTGTTGCTTCATTCATTTTCTTTTCAACTTGTTCCATAAAGCCTTGCTCAATTAAGGAAAGCTTGTCCACACTTGCTTGTAGAGATTTATCATTTACGCCAAAATAAAACTTAATTTTCGGTTCCGTTCCAGATGGACGGAGACACACCCATGAACCATCTTCAAACTGATACTTTATAACATTTGAGGATGGTAAGTCTATTTTTTCTGTAGCTCCATCAGCTGTTGTTCTTACTCCTCGCAAATAATCCTCACTTACCGTTACCTTCAAATTACCGATTTCTTCAAGCGGATTAGCACGGAAGGCAGCCAATGTTTGTTGGATTTTTTCAGTTCCTTCTTTGCCTTTTAGCGTTAACGAACGAAGCCCTTCACGGTAATAGCCATAGCGTTCAAACACTGATATTAACGCCTCATATAAGGACATACCTTTAGCTTTATAATAAGCACATACCTCAGCAGCTAACACAACTGCCTGAATCGCATCCTTATCACGAGCAAAATCACTAATTAAATAACCATAGCTCTCTTCATAGCCAAATAGGAAGCTATATTCCCCAGTTGTTTCATACTCATTAATTTTCTCAGCAATGAATTTAAAGCCTGTTAAAACGTCAATTGTATCGATTCCATAGGACGCTGCAATCGTTTTCCCAATTTCTGATGTTACAATGGTTTTAAGCACAACACCGTTTTGTGGAAGTGTTCCCTTTTCTTTTTTCTGAGACAAAATATAATCTAGGAACAATGCACCGGTTTGATTCCCTGTTAGAACAACATATTCGCCTTCAGGGTTTTTAACAGCAATTCCAAGGCGATCGGCATCTGGGTCAGTCGCTATTAACAAATCCGCACCGATTTTTTCGCCTTCCTTAATCGCAAATTCAAATGCTGCATGCTCTTCCGGATTTGGACTTTTCACTGTCGAAAAATTTGGATCTGGTAGCTCTTGTTCCTTAACAACTGTTACATTTTTAAAGCCCATTGCACTTAACGCATTACGCGCTGGCTTATTTGCTGTACCATGTAATGGTGTAAAGACCATTTTCACATCTGACCCCGAAGCGATATCTGGATTTTCAGAAATTGTCACAAGCTTTTCTGTGTATGCTTGATCAACCTCTTCATTGATTAATACAATTAATCCTTTATCGATTAAGCTTTGCTCATCGTCTACTTCAATAGTTAATTCATTTTCAATTTCGTTAACCTTTTTAATCACTTCATCTGCTAAAGCAGGCGGTAACTGACCACCATCCTGACCGTATACCTTGTAACCATTATATTCTGGTGGGTTGTGACTTGCTGTCACGACGATTCCACCAAAAGCATTTAAGTATCGAACTGCAAATGATAACTCTGGAGTCGGTCTTAACTCTGTAAATATGTATGTTTTGATACCACGTGTCGCAAGCGTCTTTGCCGCTTCCATTGAAAACTCTGGTGACTTATGACGTGAATCATAAGCAATGACTACTCCGCGTTCCTTTGCTTCGGCACCATTAGCTTCAATATACGCCGCAAAACCTGCTGAAGCCTTTCGAACTGTATAAAGATTGATACGGTTAGTCCCCGCACCAATGACTCCTCTCATTCCACCAGTTCCAAATTCTAAATCTTTATAAAAAGCATCTTCAAGGATCTTCTCATTTCCTTGCATTTCCTCAAGCTGCGCTCTTAGTTCTGAATCTAAATTTTCATCACTTAACCAAGTCTCTGCTTTATTTCTCCAATCCATTACACAACCTCCATTTTATGTATTTCCAAATAATAATGTTCGCTATTTATAGACGGAGTCCTCTAAATACCTTCCGAGCAAATATGACAAATCTCGAAAATAATACCATAATCATTATATTAACCATTCCGATTCCAAACAACCTTAATCTAAAATACATAATAATCATTCGACCAAAATGTTTTCAAATAGAAACAATTTATTTTACTTTTCAATCAACTTAATCCTATAATCAGTTGTAAAAGTATTACGACAGGAGCTTTTCTATGAATAAAGATAAAAATAAACTGCAGGAAAATCTGCTATTTATTGCATGGGCAGCATCGGTAATAGCCATGCTAGGCAGTCTTTTTTTCTCTGAAGTACAAAAATTTGAACCTTGTGAATTGTGTTGGTACCAACGAATCCTTATGTACCCAATGGTGCTTATTTTAGTGATCGCAATAGTTAAAAAGGATTTTCGTATTTCTTTTTATACCATGTTCCTATCAGCTGTTGGAGCGGTTATATCTCTTTACCATTATTCAATTCAAAAGGTACCGTTTATGGCTGATAACGCCGTAAGCTGTGGCAGAATACCCTGTACAGGTCAATATATCAATTGGCTTGGCTTTGTCACCATTCCTTTTTTAGCACTGATAGCTTTTGTCATAATTTTTATTTGCAGCCTATTCATTTGGAGGTTTTGTAAAGGGGAGGAATCTAAATGAAAAAAATATTAATTTTTTTAGGAGTTGTAATTGTAATTTTTGGTGCGATAACTTATTTGACCAATGCAAAAAACGAGGAAAAAGTGGAGGAAAGCGATAATCCTTATAAAAAAGATACACTAAATCCAGCAACCATTGATCAATTAGCTGACCCAGTTTATCAAAATCTTATATTGCCTGAAGAGTTAGCGGACAAGCTTGATAAAGGCGCAGATGCAACGGTTTATTTTTACAGTCCTACTTGCTCGCATTGCCAACGGACTACGCCAGAGCTCGTTCCACTATCGGAAGAACTGGATATCAATTTAGAAAAATTCAACTTGCTTGAGTTTGAACAGGGCTGGGATGAATACCAATTAGAATCAACTCCGACAATTATCCAATTTAAAGACGGAAAAGAAGTTGCCAGAATCGTGGGCTACAATGAGCCAGATGTATTTAAACAATGGTTTGAACAAAATACTCTAAAATAAAAAGGATGACCACGGTCATCCTTTTTTATATGAGATATTGATTTGCTGGTTGGCTATAAATACTTAACATCTCAATTTTCATTCCACGTGCGTGATGAAACTGACTAAACTTGAATGGAAAATGGAGACCCATTTCGGTTAGCATACTAGCATTTTTATCAAAAATTGCTTTATACTCATATTGCGTTTCATTTGCTTCCAGAATCGAAATAATTGTCTGTAAGCAAGCGATTACCTGATATGCATCCCTCAATGTGTCAAAGCCATCAAAATTGCAGGTAGGCTTTAATACCTTTTCGCGCTCGAACTGTTTAATCTGATCATCATGAAAAAAGTTTGGAAAAATCGTGGAGTAAAAATACTGAACGAGCTCCTCTACCTTATTTTCCTGTCCGGGAGTTGAAGCAAACACAATTTTCACAGTATGACCACCTTTATCATCCTTTTATTCAGATAAAATAAGAATAGCATAGAAAGACGCTAGATTATGGTGGTAATTATAACCACGCGCAGGTGATAAAAGTCCTTTATGCATAACTCAAAGTGTACCAATTAGGAGGAATTGTATTGAAAACAACAAAAAAAGGCGATTGGTTTGAGATTATCATCCCACCAGATTGGAATGAGTTTACAATCGATCACATACTAAGAGTTGTTTGGAATGGACCCAAAAAATTGATTCATATGCTGAAAATGGAAAAGCAGGTAACTGTTAATGGGGTCCCAGTAGATTGGCATAGTCCACTAAATCGAGGAGATCGGCTTCAGTTGAAATTTTTCGCAGATGCCGATTTTGGTGTGATCCCTTCTTACCAAGATATTGATGTACTATATGAGGACGATCATCTGCTTGTCGTAAATAAGCCAGCTGGTCTCGATACCCATCCGAATGACCTTAAGCAAAATAATACGCTAGCGAATGTTGTGGCTTATTATTTGCAGGCTAAAGGTGAATTTCGAAAGGTTCTCCATATTCATCGGTTAGATAAGGATACTACTGGAGCAGTTTTATTTGCCAAACATGCTTTTGTTGGAGCCATTCTAGACAGGATGCTCGAGCGCCGCCAAATTACACGAACCTATTTGGCTTTAGTTGAAGGAATCCTCCACAAAAAGAAAGCAACCATCAAAGAACCAATTGGCCGGGACCGCCACCACCCTACTAGAAGGAGGGTATCACCATCAGGACAACCAGCAATTACTCACTATAAAGTGTTAAAAGTATATCGAAACAAGCAACAAACCTTAATTCAATGCAGCTTAGAAACGGGTAGAACCCATCAAATAAGAGTTCATCTTAGCAGCATTGGTCATCCTCTGATTGGTGATATTTTATATGGTGGAGCAGCAACATTCCCAAGACAAGCACTTCATGCGGCAAAAATGACCTTTATACATCCGTTAACGGGGGAATTTATTGAATGCCTAGCGCCTTTCAATGATGAAACCTCAATATTTCCAGATGATGGGATTGAATTACTCAACATGCATAAAGACCTTACAAGTTAGGAAAACATAATGATAATTTCATCATACATTAAATGATTTTTCCATTTATAAAGTGGATTTATATTTTACATATATTAGGAAATAACCAACAAAACTCTTTACAAATACTTAACAAAGACTCTTCAATATTAAGATTTTGTAAATTTTATTAAGATTATCTTTTCAATTCCGACAAATTTCGGCTACAATATCTCGGTTGAGATTTTTTCTAAATTTCGCTAAAAATAAATGGGGGTTCAACCATGGCTTTTAAAAAGAAGGATAAATTCGCAGTCATTTTGAGTAACATTTCAGCAAACTTAAAAGAAAGCGCAGACTTTTTCGCTGACTATAAACTTAAAAATGTGAGTGATTTAAAAATTTTCTCCGAAAAAATGAAAGAATACGAAAACAAAGGTGATTCATTCATTCACGAAGTTACTGTAGACTTAAACAACGCCTTCATTACTCCGATTGAACGTGAAGATATACTTCATTTGGCAATGAGTATGGATGATGTACTTGATGGAATTGAAGCTTGTGCAGCTTTATTTGAAATGTATTCTATCACTCAAGCAGATGAATTCATGGTGAAATTTGTTGATGCTATCCGTGGAGCAGCTATTGAAATTGATAAAGCAGTCGATTTACTTTCATCGAAAAAACTTCTTAACATTCGTGATCACGCGATAAAAATTAAAGACTATGAATCAAAATGTGATGGAATTTTACGTCAATCGATTAAACATTTGTTTGCAACTGAAAAGGATCCAATTCGCATTATTCAATATAAAGAAATCTATGAGAACCTCGAGGATATCGCTGACTACTGTCAAACAGTAGCTAATACGCTAGAAACCATTATTATGAAAAATGCATAAGGAGCCTTAAACTATGGATTCAATGTTTGTAATAACCGCGTTAATCGTTATAGGTGCCCTTGCATTTGACTTCATTAACGGGTTCCATGACACTGCAAATGCGATTGCAACTAGCGTTTCAACAAAAGCATTAAAGCCAAGACATGCCATTTACTTGGCTGCTGTTATGAATTTCCTGGGTGCCATCTCATTTACTGGAGTCGCTAAGACCATTACAAAAGGTATCGTCGACCCATTCAGTCTTGAAAATGGGGATTTGGTAATACTGGCTGCGTTAATCGCTGCGATTTTTTGGAACTTATTAACTTGGTACTATGGGATTCCAAGTAGTTCATCGCATGCTATCATCGGTTCAATTGCTGGTGCTGCGATTGCTTCAACTGGGTTTGATTCATTAAACTATTCCGGGTTTATCAATATCATTGAAGCTTTACTTCTTTCACCAGTTTTGGCATTTGTAGCTGGTTATATTGTGTATAGTATATTTAAAGTCTTGTTTAAAAATCTAAATTTAACAAAAACCAATCGAAATTTCCGTCTTTTCCAAATTGGAACAGCAGCATTACAAGCATACACACATGGAACTAATGATGCACAAAAAGCGATGGGAATAATCACTATGGCTTTAATTGCAAATGGATATCAGAGTGGTGATGATGTTCAATTTTGGGTACAGATTTCCTGTGCTATTGCTATGGGACTAGGTACATCTGTTGGTGGCTGGAAAATCATCAAAACTGTTGGTGGAAAAATTATGAAAATCCGCCCGGTCAATGGTGTTGCTGCAGACTTAACTGGGGCAATGATTATCTTCGGTGCAACCTATATTCATTTACCAGTCAGTACAACACATGTTATCTCCTCTTCAATTCTTGGTGTGGGTGCATCGCACCGGTTAAAAGGGGTTAAATGGGGAACAGCTCAACGGATGCTAATCACCTGGGTAATTACATTACCAATATCAGCCCTATGTGCTGCAATTACTTATTATATATTAAATATTTTCTTTTAAAAAAACAGGTTCATCGATATGATGAACCTGTTTTTTTACGTTTCTTTATTGTTTTAGTACATCGTGGTCTACATAGCGTTCGCCATTGATTTCACTGATGACGTTAATAGCTACACGTGCTCCGTCACCTGCTGTGATAATCGTGTGTACACTGACCCCTGCGATTGTCCCAGCAGCCCAAATTCCATTAATATTGGTTTTCCCAGCTTCGTCAACAGCAGCAACAGTTTTAATTCTTGGTTCTGTACCAGGTTTGGTTGTAACACCAATTTTTTCTGCTAAGTCAGTTAACGCACCTGTTGCCAATATAACATGCTTAGCCTGGTAGGTGCCTTGTTCTGTAACGATTGCAAGATTTCCGTTATCTTCTTTCACATCGATTACTTGCTCTTTTTTATATTCTGCACCAAATTTTGTTGCTTGCTTTTGCCCAACCTCAAGCAAATCTGGACCAGAGATTGCTTCAACCCCATAGTGATTTTCCATCCATGCTCTTGCAGTCATGCTCTTTCCGTGATCAAGTAATAGTGTTTTTTTACCCGCCTTCGCTGCAAATAAGGCAGCACTTGCCCCAGCAGGACCTGCACCAATAATCGCTATATCAAACATACTTTTTCCTCCTAGTACTATTGTTAAATTAGTATTTATTAATAATTATTATAAAGTGATATGGTTGTATTGTAAAACTATATGCTTTTCAATTATTACTTCTAATTTGCTCTTTTATACATATTTTTAACTAGAGGACAAGTTAGGGTGATACTGAATGTTTGAAAAAACAATGGCAGTCTTTTTTGGAAGTTTATTAATCGGACTTGGAATTAATGGATTTTTGGTTCCTCATCATCTCTTGGATGGTGGAATCATCGGTATCGGTTTAATTTTCCATTATTATTTTGGGTGGCCAACTGGATTAAGTATGATACTTTTAAGTATTCCTCTCTATATTCTTGCATGGCATCATGATCGGCAATTCTTTTATAACAGCCTGCACGGATTAATTATTTCTTCCTTGTTTATCGATTTACTAAATAATCGGTATATTTTGTTTCAACTGAGTATGTTCTGGAGTTCTGTCCTTGGAGGAGTATTAGTCGGTAGTGGGATCGGTTTGATGCTTCGTTATAAAACTAGCACTGGTGGCACTGATTTATTAGCTCAATTAATTGGCAAAATCACGTCCATAAATGTTGGTATTCTGATTTTTATCATTGATGGATTAGTAATTTTAAGCGGCTTAAAGATTGTTGGATTTGAGAAGTTCTGTTATTCGTTTATCACGATTATATTTGTCGGGATTATGACTACATTAACATTAATGAAATCCTCCCATCCAGTAAATATTAACCCAAACAACTAAAAGGCTACCTCCTCATGTAGAGAAGGTAGCCACTTAATTTTTGGATGTTGATTTCCGTTCCAGGCACGTGCGGTTCATGAGGCTAACTGGGAGCCTGTCTAGCTCCAGCGGCTAGGAGCTCGGGGTCATAAGCCAAATCACTCCAGAGACTAACGTCTCTTGCGCGATTCGTCTTATGCCTGTCGCTCCTGAGCAAGCCGCTTCCGCTTTTCGTTCTCCTCGGCGCTTTGCGCCTGTTGGGTCTCCCATGCCAGCTACTCCCATAGGAGTCTACGTGCCTGCAGCGAAGATCAACTTGGCTAAAATCAACACCGTGCATTTACACAGCCTAATTTTTAAAACTTAAAGTTCATTTTGATGACATTTGCTTTTTTGAGGGTGTCGTAGACGATCACCATTGCTGGACCTAAAAATACTCCGATGATTCCCAAGAGTTTAAAGCCAATATACAGACTAATTAAAGCGGCGAGTGGTGATATTCCAAGGCTGCTTGAATAAACCTTTGGCTCGACAATTCTTCTGACAACAGTTATAACTAGGAAGAGGATAAGTAGCCCAATCCCTAAAAAATGATTTCCTTGAAGAATGGCGACGATTGCCCAAGGTACCAAAACAGAGCCTGTACCAAGTATTGGGAGAATATCAACAATAACTATTAACAATGAAAGAAGTGCAGTATAGGAAACCTGAAGAATTGATAAGCCGATAAAGGCCATGATGAAAGTGATTAAACTTAATATGATTTGTGCCTTAATAAATCCAATACCTGCTTTGCTTAATTCAGATGTTACTACAAATACTTTCATTTTCGTCTGTTCAGTTAAGTATTGCTCCAATTTGTTCTTTAATCTTGGCAGTTCAAGGCTGATCATGAATAATGCCACCAAGTAAATCAACACTTCTATTAAAAATCCTGGAATGATGGTTAGGAAATTAATTGTTGATTGTAACAACCCCTGTAGAAAAGAATCTAATGTGGTAACTGAATTATCAATCGTTTTTTCAATCGATGAAATCACTTCAACAGGAAGGCTCTGGGAATAAAACTGCCATTTCTTGATTAACGGCTTAATACCAGTCCGGTAAAAATCCTTTACAAAGGTTGGGGTCCTTTCTGATAAGGCAATCGTTTGCGTAGTTATGATGGCAATCATGTTGTAGCCAATGACCATTAGCATTAATACATAGCTTGTAAACACAGCAATAACCGATTGCAATCGATTTAAACGCAGTCTGAGCATTAACCATTTAACTAAGCCCTCAAGTAAGACTGCGGTAACAAGTGCAAATATTAGCGGTAGACTGTAGGGTAATATGATTGCAGCAAGCAGTGCCACAATGATGATAAAAATCCACTTTTTCCACATTTAATGCTAGACTCCTTATTTATCCTCCTACTTGGAGGGTTTATCGTTGTGTTTGGAAATGAACTTTTCTCCTTATTATATATACTGTCTTATTTTACTATATTCTGTTGTGGTTTGCTTATTTTGGCTTAAAAAACTTCTTATTGGATATTAAATCCATACTATACTTCTCAATAATATTTGCTTTTTTTGCAATTCATATTGACCGATATGTTTTGCGAATATATTATAAAAATTGTAACAATTAAAAATTCACGATTTATTCAAAAAATACTCTTGACTGTTCCCAATGACTATAGATGAAAGAGCTGATTATATGAAAGGTCTTAAGGTTTTTGAAAAACAAATCATTATATATGCCCTAATTGGGACGATTTTTTTTGGACTATTTCATTTTTTTCATCAAGACCTTATCCCAATGTATCAGGCAAAGTATTATACAAGCTTACATATCATTCTAGAATTTTTTAGCATATCTATATCTATCGCAATCTTTACATATGGCTGGAAAGCATTTACTTATTCCAAATCGCAAAAATTACTATATCTATCGTTTGTTTTTCTAACTGTAGGTATTTTGGACTTTTTCCACACACTAACCTTTGAGGGTATGCCATTTTTTATTGCTGAGGGTTCTATAACTAACTCGATATGGTTTTGGTTGGTTAGTAGACTGATTGGAACTACTACGATTATGGTTATCCTATTAAAGACAGAAAAAAGAATGGAAAATGATCCTCGCGCAACCCTAGTTCTCGTGACTGGCTTGGTTATTTTCTTTATATCATTGTTTATTTTTCAATATGGGAATTATTTACCGGTTGTTGTGATTGAAGGTGTCGGAACAACACCGATTAAAAAAGGCATTGAATATTTTGTCTGCTTCTTATATTTAATTGGCATGATCATTAATGTAAAACAATATAAAAGGACGCAAAAACACGCTTCCTTATATATCTTTTTATCCTTTTATTTTCTGCTCATAAGCGAGATCGTGTTTACAATGTACTCAAGCATTTATGATTTTGACAACATTCTTGGGCACTTCTTTAAGGTTATTGGGTTTATTTTTATCATTAGAGGATTTTATTTTTCAACTATTAGTGAAGATAAACTTGCTGAAGAAAGCATTAAAAAGGCACAGCAGGAATTGGATGAAATTATCCGCGAACAGCAAGGTGTTATTTATAAAATAAAAAAACAGAATGATGATTTTATTCATTTATTATGTGATGGTGAATTGCTCCACCAAATGGGCTTGAATCCAAAACACATCAAAAATAAAACCATTAAGGAAATGGAAATGGCCCCTGATGAAGCAAATATCTTATTGCAAAACTATCATCATGCCTGGGATACAGGACAAAAGGTTTCCTTTGAGATGGACAGCAATGGCTTTTCACTGTTTATCACATTAAAGCCGATTATTATCGGTGGCGTGATTAACCATATTATCGGTTCGGCTACAGATATATCAAAATTAAAGCACATGGAGGAAATGATCCGCAGTTCTGAAAAACTTGGAGTGCTGGGTGAGTTAGCTGCAGGAATTGCTCATGAAGTTCGGAATCCGTTAACAACTTTAAAAGGATTTTTGCAGTTAATTAAAAATGATTCAGATAGTCAAAATCAAATTTATATTAAATTGATGCTTGATGAGGTGGATCGGATTGAGCAAATTACCAATGAGTTTATGGCGGTTGCCAAACCTCAAGCACTGCTGTTTAAGCCTGAAAATATCTCCGAGATCATTAATCAGGTCGTATCCCTCCTACAGCCACAAGCTCTATTACATGGTGTGGATATTCATCTTGAAGATAATATCTTTCAGAAGACCGTTTTTTGCGAAAAGAACCATTTGAAACAGGTCTTTATTAACCTCATGAAAAATGCCTTTGAAGCAATGCCAGATGGAGGTTCATTATCAATTGATATAAAAGAGAAAACTCCGCATTCTATCATAATAGAGTTTTCTGATACTGGTATCGGAATCCCAGAGGACGCACTCCTAAAATTGGGGGAACCTTTCTTTACGATGAAAGAAAACGGAAATGGTCTAGGCTTGATGATGTGCAAAAAAATCATTGAACAGCATCAGGGAAAAATTGACGTTATAAGTGAGATGAATAAAGGTACCACCTTCAAAATCATCCTTCCGCTTTATCATGAATAGCTTCAGAAAAACAAGGATACTTTCTTCCTTGTTTTTTTTATTTTTCGGCAGCCTTTTCCGTTTTGGGTTGACCATTTAATTTGGTATGTAAAAACGGGATCCGTTTACTATTTATCCTTAGCCAAATAATAATGGGTCCAAAAATATTAAACAGAAACACAAATATGACAATACTCCAGACAAACCATGGCGCGTTCAAGATGTGAGTATATATCCACCAATGATAAAAATTCAACCTTACTCCCTCCTCCTATTCCCCCTCATTTTTCCCTCTCAATTTTTATTCATACCTTTTGTTGGTTTTGGAAAGTCTAAGATAGAAATATTATTTTATTTTCATATAGGAGTTTACCGATGGATGAACAACTTAAGCAGAAGCTCGAAAGGAATATTGATGCAAACATCGATTGTAACGTTAATATATTTCGGGATATCCTCGAAGATAGCGTTGACCTAGCACAAAGAAATTTTGTTTTTCATAAAAAAAAGAAACTGAGAGCAGTTATTTTTTACACGGATGGACTCGCCAACACCGAAAACGTAGGAAAATTAATTGAGAATTTGGTGTATAAAACAGAAAAAATCCACCCCGAGATGAATGAAATGAATCAGCCAAAGGAAATGGCAGAAATTTTAAAACAAACTGTTATGGATTTAGCCTCTCTTAAGGTTATCACAAAAATTTCTGATGGCATCGATGCATTACTAACCGGTGATACAGTACTGTTCATCGACCACTCTGAGAAAGCATTTGTGGCATCGACACGTGGTTGGGATACCCGTTCCGTGGACGAGCCACAAACTGATCAAATCGTCCGTGGTGCGCGCGATGGCTTTACAGAAAGTATTCGAACTAATACCGCTTTGGTTAGAAGGAGAATTCGCGATCCATTATTACGGATTGAGGGTTTTCAAATTGGCACAAAATCAAAAACAGATGTTAATATCGCCTATTTAAAGGGGACTGCCAAAGATGGCTTGGTTGAAGAAGTAAAGAAGCGTTTAAATGGGATAAAAATTGATGCAATTCTAGAAAGTGGCTACATTGAAGAAATGATTGAAGATGCTCCACTTTCGCCTTTTTCGACGATTCAATGTACCGAAAGACCTGATAAAGTTGCTTCATCCATATACGAAGGAAGGGTTGCCATATTTACTGATAACACTCCGTTTGTACTAATCGTCCCAACCTTTTTTTGGCAGTTTCTACAAGCAAGCGATGACTACTATTCACGTTATTTAGCCGGAAGTTTTTTTAGAATTATCCGCTATATCGCGTTTATTATTAGCCTAACACTGCCGTCTATTTTTGTGATGCTAGTTAGCTTTCATCAGGAAATGATTCCTACCCCCTTGGCGCTAACTATCGCATCGGGACGTGATGTCATCCCTTTTCCCGTTCTTCTTGAAGCTCTCACGATGGAAATTACCTTTGAATTGATGCGGGAAGCTGGTTTGCGGATGCCTAAACCTATCGGGCAAGCAGTAAGTATAGTTGGTTCGCTAGTTATAGGTCAAGCGGCGGTCCAAGCTGGTATCGTTTCACCAACTATGGTGATTGTTGTGGCCGTTACCGGTATTTCATCATTTGCAATACCTAACCCATCTGCCTCCTTTTCTATTAGGCTGATACGCTTTCCTTTATTAATAGCCTCCGGCACATTAGGACTGCTTGGGTTTGCTATGATATTCGTCCTCATTGCGCTTCATGCCATGTCATTAAGATCTTTCGGAGAATCGTATTTGGCACCGGCCACTCCATTTAAACCTGGTGATCAGAAGGATTCAATCATTCGCTTTCCATGGTGGGCAATGAATACTTTACCAGAGGATGCTCAAGGTGTAGACGCAAAACGGATGGGTCAAAATCAAATTCCTAAGCCACCTAATGATGGCGCACAGGTTGCAGATAAGGACATAAATCACGAAGGTAAAGATATTGATCACATAACGCAGAAACTATCAACAAAGGGTAGATTTTTCAAAAAAGTTAAAAAATTAAAACTGGACAACGGGAGGAAGAAGGAGTGAAAACTACACAAATAATTGTGTTAATGAGCCTTGTTCTTACCATAACTCTAAGCGGCTGTAACGGAAAGCGAGAAATCAATGAATTGGCACTTGTGATGGCCGTTGGTCTAGATAAAGGGACGGACGGGAAAGTTGAGGTTTCAGTTCAAATTGCCCGCCCAGCTGATTCCAGAGGTCAAACCGGTGCTCCAGCTGGAAATACGGGCGACCCCATTTGGTCAGCAAAAGCTAGTGGCGATACAATTTTTGAAGCAATTCGCAATCTTTCTTCCTTCTCTACTCGTCGAGTTTTTTGGGCACATAATTATATCATCATCATCAATGAGGACCTTGCTCGAGAGGGTATTAAGGATATTATTGATTTCTTCACGCGAAATCCTGAACTGCGAATGCGAACCTGGGTTGTCGTTACACCAAATAAAGCTAGTAATATTCTATCAACCATGACAGGCTTGGAGGTTATTTCTGGTGAAGCAATGGATAAGCTATTTCGCTACTCAAATATTTCAAACCTAGCGCCACGAACTCAAATGCTCGATTTGCAAGCTGCCTTTTTAAGCGAAAGCACGGAGCCAGTATTAGCTAGAGTAAAATTAATTGCTCGAGGAATTTCCAACAAAAAGCCAGGACAAGAAGGCAGTGTGAAACAAATTGAATTAGCGGGGGCTGGTGTGTTTAAAGGCGATAAGCTAGTAGGTATTTTAAACCAAAAGGAAACAAGAGGTCTACTTCCATTTATAGAAAAAATTGAATCAGGAGTTATGGCAATTAGCTGCCCAAAAGAACCAAATAAAATGGTTAGCCTCGAACTCAAAAATTATAAGTTTAAGGTAACACCATCCTTTAAAAAAAATCAACCACGTTTTCATATTCGCTTTGCTGGAAACTACACAATGGTTGAAGCTGGATGTCCGCTTTCCCTAGAGGATGAAGCTCAGATAGCTAAGCTTGAGAAACAAGTTGAAGACGAATTAACAGGGAATATTAACAGTGTTGTGTCGAAGGCACAATCTGAGTACAAAGCAGATATTTTGGAGCTAGGAAAGGTATTTCATAATCGATATCCTAGTGAGTGGAAGCATAGTATTATGCAGCGTTGGAAGGATGTTTTTCAAACAGCCCCTGTCACTGTCGAAGTTTCAGTAAAAATTAATGATTCAGCACTGCTTTATAAACCGACTAAAGAAGGTAAATGAGGGACACATCATGCGCGTACAAATTACAAATGGTATGTTTATGGCATTGATTATCAATATGATATATGCCAAAGCAATTGGAGTGACACAAGGCTCAATTTCCCGTGAAGTTGGAAACGATATGTGGCTTTCTACCACAATATCAATCCTACAAGGCATCTTGATTATGTTTATTACAATATTGGTTATTAAAAGAGCCCCTGAACTTGATCTTGTTGAGCAATGCAAATTAATCCTAGGAAAATGGGGTGGGAAATTCATAGCGCTGATTTTCTTTATCTATTTTATGTTGTCTTACGGAGTTGTCATGATTACGTTTGTCTATCATTTAAGGGACTATTTCCTTCCTGAGATGCCAACAATATATTTTATTATCGCAGCTTTAATCGTAGGGTCGTTTGGAATATTTCACGGTTTAGAGGTTATTTCTAGAATGGCGTTGTTAGGGATCTTTTCGATTTTAGCACTTAATATCCTTATCCTAATCGGTTCAATTCAGAATTTTGATATTCGGGAGCTCTTACCAACCTTTGAATCCGGACTTCCAAAGATTGTTTGGGCTAGTCGGCACCACAATTCCGATTGGGGTATGGCGACCATGATGGCAGCTTTAATCCTCCCACACGTAAAAGAAATTGATTCATGGAAAAGTGCTGGTGTAAATGGTAGTGTTTTTAGTGGAATGTTTATTTTACTTTGGCCAATCCTTGAAGCTGGTGTGTTAACATCCGAAGTAGCTGGACAATATATAATTTCATGTATGCAAATGGCTAGGAGTGCTAGTATTGGTGTTTTTCTGCACCGTTACGAAATGGTGATGGTCGCATTCTTTGCCTTATCGAGTCTAACACAAATAATGATGACTCTATTTTGCGCCTCAATCGCTCTTGAAAAAATAACTAATACAAAAAATTATCGGAAGCTCATTTTACCTGTAACACTAATACTAGGTGGATTCGGCTATTATATAGTAAATGATCATCGTCGTGCTATGTATTATTTGGAAACCAACTGGATTACCGCTTCTGTATCCATTGCTATCCTCCTACCGGTCTCAGTTTGGCTGCTAGGATTTATTTTTAAAAAGAAATTACACACACAAAAAAAGCCAGACTCCACAACTTCTGCATAGTTTCGTGGACTGGCTTTATAACGGAATATCTACGATGATTTTAGTACCTTTTCCGATTAATGTTTGGTACTGAAAGATCCCACCAACAGCTCGAACTCTTTCTTCCATACTTAACATACCAACCCCTTTCGTCTGTTCCTGTGGATTAAAGCCTTTACCGTGATCTACAATAATAACTTGAACAGAAGAAGGTAATTCTGTTACTGAGAGCCAGGCTTCCTTTACATGTGCATATTTTCGAATATTTGTTAAAGCTTCCTGAATAATTCGGTATATCGCTAGCTCAATATGATTTTCTAATACATGATTAAGTGTGTAATCAAAATGGATGACAAGTTGATAATTTTCATTGAATTTTGTAATAAAAGAACGAATAGCAGGAATAAGACCGAGATCATCTAGCAATGCAGGGCGAAGTTCCCAAGATATTTCGCGAACTTGCTCGATTAATTGAGTAGCTTCTAGCTTTATTTGCTCAATCAGTGGATGTTCGACCTGCGACTGAAGCAGATTTATCGAGATTAAATGGCTATACAGATTTTGACCGAGATCGTCGTGTAGATTTCTTGAAATCCGCTTTCGTTCTTCCTCCTGCACTTCAATTATCCTCGCCGACATTTTTTGCCTCGCTATCTTAAGTGCGTCTTCATCCATTATTTTCTGCTCCTTCTGTCAGTAAGTCTTTTTCACAGTAGCAAACAAAAATACTATTTAACCATTCCTCCATATTGGCTGCAACCTGTTGAACTTTTTCCTTCTCGCCTTCATTAAAGATTTCACCTTGTCTTCTTCCTATCAAGAGTACTCCTTTTGGTGATCCTTTACATAGAATAGGTGCAGCATAGGAATGGATTAATTTTTCAGCCAACATGATTGGATAATCCGTTGCCTTCCCGGAAATATGCTCAGGAAAAAACTGTATGCTCATCGGTGCACCGGTTAATATTACCTTTCCTGCGATTCCTTTACCGTAGCGTACGGTAATCCGTTTATATTTTTCATTTTCGTTGCCAATCGCATAATACCAGTTAATATCTGGCCCCTTTTGATTTTGAATCGCAAGACCAACGAAGTCACAATCTACTTGGTTAAGTAAACTATGGCAATCATTAACAAAGCGTTGATCCCTCTGTTCACCTGTCATCATCATTTGACCTCACTTCTATATCCCATATCCTAGCAATCCCTTCTTCAAAGCATATTGAACCAATTCCGGACGTGTCTTCATTTGTAGTTTTTCCATTAAATTCCCCTTATGTGTTTCAACAGTTTTAACACTAATTGTTAATTTTTCGGCAATTTCTTTATTCGAAAACCCCTTTGCGATTAGTGTTAGTACTTCCTTCTCACGGTCTGACAATAAACTGATTGCTTCTTGTGTATTGCCCTGTTTAATGGCTTCCATATACTCGGTGATTAATCTTTTCGTCGCCATCGGGTGAAGATAAGCATTACCTTCTGCTACTGACTCAATAGCCGCAATTAATTCATCTTGGGGAGCACTTTTTAAAATACAGCCTGATGCACCTGCTTGAATCGCCTTAAATAAGTATTCTTCGTCATCATGCATTGTCAATATGAGTACTGCAACTTCAGGCATTTGCTTCATGAGTTCTTCGGTAGCCGACAAGCCATCCTTGCCATGAGGCATACTTAAATCCATTATGACGACATTAGGTTTAAGAGCTAGAGCTTTTTTTATTCCTTCATTTCCTTCAGACGCCTCGCCCACAACTTGCATATTAGGATGATGATTCAAAAGCATTGTTAACCCCATTCGGACGACTGCATGGTCATCAACAAGCAGTATCTTGATCATTCTCTACCACCTCAACGTCTAATTAATGCCCAACCCAATTTCCACTGTAGTTCCCTTTCCGATTTTAGAAGTAATATGACAATTGCCACCAATTAATTGCATTCTTTCCTTCATTGCAGCTAAACCAAATGAGCTTTCATTTATGTCTGCTTCTGAGAAGCCCTTGCCAAAATCAGTAATCGATATGTTTAAGTGGCCACTAGTCCAAGAAAACATAATTATTGCTCTTGATGTATCAGCATATTTAGCGATATTTGCCAATGCTTCTTGACATACTCTAAATAAAGCAATATTTTGCTCCTCTGGAATTACCTGCTCTGTTCCTGAGTGGTTCACCTCAACTTCAATGCCAAAGGTGGTAGTATAAAGCTTTGCATAGTGCTTCATTGCAGTAAAAAGTCCAAAACTAGTTAAGGTAGGAGGATATAACTCAACCGAAAACAGGCGAATTTCCTGGATTGTTTTCTCAAGGAGCTCGGCCATATTACGAATAAATCGTTTTGTTTGGACCTCATTTACCCCGGTTTCAATATATTGCAAACCAGTGAAAATACTATATAAGGTTTGACCAACTCCCTCATGAAGCTCCTGGGAAACTCTTTTCATCTCTTCTTCCTGAGATTTTATAATATACGAAGATATCGCACTTACCCTATTCGGCTTCATTTCATGTCCTCCTTCCTAACAAATTACCTTAAGATGCCTTCTCAAGAATTTCATCCTGCTCCTTAATCTTCCTCAGGTAGTAAAACCAGTTCAAGCCAATCGAAATGATATAAAAACCAATAAAGAAGTAGAAAGCTGTTACATATGAACCTGTCGCATTAATTGACCAACCGAACAGCTTCGGGATAAAAAAGGAACCGTAGGCCGCAAACGCAGCTGAGAACCCGATAACCGCTGCTGCTTCCTTAGCAGGGAACAATCCCGGAATCATTTGGAAAGTCGAACCCGATCCAATACCCGATGCTAGGAATAAAAATAATATCGAGATTAAAAAGCCAGCGAACTGTTTTTCATTAAGGAAATAAATTACCCCAAGCGCACCGATTGTCATGACAACGAGAACAGCTCCTGTTACTTTGGCACCACCCAATTTATCAGAAATCCAGCCCCCGACAGGTCGTGCTGCCGCCGCGAGGAAAGCACCTAAAAATGCTAAGGAGACATACTCAGGAAACTGAGTTTTTAATAATAATGGGAAGGCTGCAGAATATCCAATAAACGAGCCAAAAGTCGCAACATATAAAAATGTCATAATCCATGTATGCTTACGCTTAACAATGACAAATTGCTCAGCTGCAGATTGCTTCGTTCCAGGCAAGTTATCCATGCCAAAAAAGGCAGCTAAACTAATAATGATGATTGGCACAACCCATATGAACGCCGCATTATGAAGCCATACTTTATCTCCATTAGGAAGTACCTGTGCATCACCTAAAAAAGCAAACGTACCAGTAGTAATGATGAGCGGAGTAACAAATTGTACAACTGAAACTCCCATATTACCTAAACCGCCATTAATACCAAGCGCTGTCCCTTTTTCTTTTTTTGGAAAAAAGAAACTCATATTCGCAGAAGAAGAAGAAAAGCTTCCTCCACCAAGACCACAAAGCCCCGCTAGCAATAGCATAATAGAATAGGGCGTATCTGGATTTTGAACAGCAATCCCAATTCCTATAGCCGGTATTAAAAGGATAATCGTCGAAAATACAGTCCAATTTCGACCGCCAAATTTACCAACGCCGAATGTATAAAAAAAGCGCATTGTTGCCCCTACTAATCCAGGGATGGCTGCAAGTGTAAAAAGCTGATTGTCCGTAAAAGAAAATCCAATATCATTAAGTCTGCTCGCGACAACTGACCAAATTTGCCATACAATAAACGCCATCATTAGGGCTGGAACGGAAATCCACAAATTTCGTGTCGCGTGCTTTTTTCCTTCGGATTTCCAGAATTGCTCGTTCTCTGGAGTCCAGGTGTTAATTCGTTTACCCATTTCTATCACACCTTCCTAATCGTGTATCGAAGAGCACTATCATTATCGTAAGCCGACCATGCATCATTAGTTTGAGTCACATGTGCTATTAAAGGGACTGCGAAAAAT
This sequence comes from Bacillus marasmi, assembly GCF_902168435.1. Taxonomy (GTDB): domain Bacteria; phylum Bacillota; class Bacilli; order Bacillales; family Cytobacillaceae; genus Bacillus_BU; species Bacillus_BU marasmi. The sequence continues at coordinate 5,671 of NZ_LR656167.1, read as the reverse complement.
TGAACATGATCAAAATATATCCGTAAATGAGTTTGGTCTGGACACGTCTTCACTTGTCTTATTATTTTTCTTACAAATGGAGCCTGCTCCCCTTCAGCTTCATCTATTATTGCTATTTCTACTGGAACAGAGATAAATGTTTGTATATCCTCTACCTTAATGTGTCCCACAGCTGTTACATCCTCTCATTGTTACTGGATAAATGAACATTTTATAGCCCTGTAAATAATGCCAAAATTGGTCAGAGCCGTTTTGCTCTAGAAAGTGTAGAGTTTCTTCCTCAGAACGCCAACCACTCATTCCTTTCACTTCCGCAATAACCATTTCTGCATCCTCAATTGTTTTCTGTTCTAAGTACCAGTGCAATTTAATTCCTGCAAACATCCGAGTGAGGATATCATCTATCTCCGCAGCAAAATTACCATCTGCTTTTCGAATAAAACAAAAATCGAGATAGGTTTCGTTATTCATCACTATCACGCCTTCCGTTTTTGATCCCATTTATAAACGTAAATCGCCACCGGGAATAATAGTACATTCCCAACCCCAAAGATGATTGCATTTAAATATTTTTCATAAAAATACTGATGGACCATGTATTGTGTAAATACAATGTTAAGCAATAAAATCGCACATAATAACGCTACTCCAACTAGATTATGCCTCATATCTTTTCACCTTCACTGCGTACACCGCACCATTTTCTACTTTTACTTGAATTTCTGGTAAAGGCCTACGTGGAGGACCTGCGGTTGGCTCACCTGTCTTGACATCGAACTTCCCATGGTGACAAGGACAAACCATTTCATTTTTTTCCTTTACCCAAAATACTGGGCACCGTAAATGAGTGCAGGCATTTTGATAAGCAACATATTTTTCCTCTGAAAGACGAATCAAAATCGCATCATCATGCTCTCCAGGAAATTTAAAATCAACACTATCACCAATGGCAATCGAGCTAACATCAATGATCTTTTGATGGGGATATTCCTTTTCAGAAAGACCGTTTAGCTCCTTGGCAGCGAGTGCTCCCCATGGTAGAGATGATACCGCAAACACACCTGCTGCACCGACTAAATTCTTCATAAAACCTCGACGGTCTAGCTTTCGTTCATTGTTCCGATTGATATTATGGGTATAGTTATCTTCATTAAATGGGATTTTATTATTTTTATCGTTCATGGATAATCCCTCCTAAAACAGTTTGGTAATTCCCTGTAATATACCAGGAAGATTGACACGGACATTTGTTTCATTTTCCAAAAATGGCATTGAGCTTGCTACCCATTTACCATTGTCCAAATTATAAGCTTGACGTTTGAATTCTATTTCTTCATCCGTTAACCACTGCAATGTATTAGTTGGACACACGCTTGCACACATTGGTGGGATACCATCTTTACTACGATCGATGCATAAGTCGCACTTGTACATTAAATTCTCTTCGTGGTCAAATTTTGGAATTCCATATGGACATGCAATCGTACAGTTCTGACAGCCAATGCATTTTTCAACTAGCGCTGAAAGAACAGCTCCTGTTTCATGAATTTGAATCGCTTGAGCCGGGCAGCTTCTCGCACATGCCGGATTGACACAGTGAAGGCACATAAGAGGCATTGTCTGCCGGTTTACAAGCGGATTGACATCATACACATAGTTGCGATTTTTCTGTTCATGGCCGCCACATTGCGTACAGGCAGCCAAGCAAGAACGGCAACCGATACAATTATCCAGTTCAATATAGAGCCTCTTTTTCATTTACTGCACCTTCTTTAAATCAATTTTTTCAAGTTGCGCCGCACAGGCTTTAAATTCTGGCATTCTTGACATTGGATCAAGTGCTGGAATCGTCAATAAGTTAATGGATTGCGCATGACCGAAATGATATGGCACGAAAACAGTATCCTTACGAATGGCTTCAGTGATTTTCACCTTGTAGTGAGCTTCCCCACGGCGGGTATAGAGTCGAACGATTTCCTCATGTTCAATACCGTACTTTGCAGCTAATTCCGGATGTACTTCAACATATGGTTCAGGGCACATATCTTTTAAGAATGGAATTCTGCGTGTCTGATTACCTGATAGATAATGGTATACAACTCGGCCAGTTGTTAAGCGAATCGGAAATTCCTCATCTGGCTCTTCAGCTGGCGGACGATAAGGCAATGCACAAATTTTTGCTTTTCCATCTGGATGGTAGAATTTTTTATCGAGGAACATATGAGGTGTTCCCTCATCCTTTTCATCCTTACATGGCCAGAATACACCATCTTGCTTGTCGATTTTGTCCCATGTCGCACCATAATAATCGGCATAGCCACCTTTTGTAGCTAAACGGAATTCATCCGCTACATCCTTGGCATTTTTTAGGTGCGAGAAAAATTTTCCGCGCCCAAGGCGATTACTTAATTCCACTTGGATTTGCCAGTCTGGCTTCGATTCACCTACCGGCTCCTGAGCTTTATTTATTTTAATAATTCGTCCTTCAAGATTAGTTACCGTTCCTTCGTCTTCGGACCAAGTCGTTGTCGGTAACACTACATCTGCAAATTCGGCAGATTCAGATAGATAGAAGTCAACGCAAACCATGAAATCTAGGTTTTTCATTTGTTTGCGAACATAATTAAGGTTTGGTGCAGACACAGCTGGGTTAGAGCATAATAAGTAAAGACCTCTAATCGTCTTTTGCTCCATTAGCTCGAACATTTCATAGGCAGAAACACCTGGCTGTGGCATCTCTTCAGGAGTGATGCCCCAAACTTGGCACACTTCCTCAACATGCTTAGGATTGGTGATTTTGCGATAGCCTGGCAGTAGGTCTGATTTTTGACCATGCTCGCGACCACCCTGACCGTTCCCTTGACCTGTGAAGGTTGCAACGCCCGCTTTCGGTCGTCCAATTTTCCCTGTTACAAGCGCCATATTCGTATATCCAGAAACATTATCGACTCCCTTATGTTGCTGCTCAATACCACGTGCAAACATGACAATGGCATTTGGAGCCTTTCCGTAAATTTCTGCTGCCTTGATAATTTTCTCCGGTGCAACACCCGTTAGCTCACTTGTATGTTCCGGTGTAAATTGCTTCACAAGCTCTTTTGTTTCCTCAAAACCATTTGTGTGATTTTTCACAAATTCCTCATCAACATATCCGTTTTGGATTAATAGATTTAGAATTCCATTAGCTAACGCGAGGTCCGTCCCCGGTTTTAGATCAAGATGAATATCTGCTCTTCTAGCAATTGGAGTCTCACGTGGATCAGCAACAATTAAGTATCCACCACGTTCCTGAACGGCCCAAACTCTGAACATTGAAGTTGGATGACATTCAGCCGTATTACTTCCTGCGATAAACAGGCAATCAGTTTCATGTAAATCAGTCCAAGGTAGAGTTGAACCGCGGTCTACACCAAAGCTTCTTAGAAAGCCACCTGCTGCACTAGACATACAAAAGCGACCATTGTAATCGATATAGCGGGTTTGTAGACCTACACGAGCAAATTTCCCCGTGAGGTAGCATTTTTCATTGGTCATTGATACTCCACTAAAGACACTAAGCGTATCCTTCCCATAGTTCCTTTGAAGTTCTTGAAATCTATTGGCGATTAGGTCGTATGCCTCTTCCCAAGTTGCTTCACGGAAGCCGTCCTTCGTTCCTTTTAGTGCAGAATTGTCACGAATTAATGGTTTTAAGATGCGGTCCTGATGATTCGTTTGTTGATAAGCGGTAACCCCTTTTGGACACATCTTTCCAACATTTACTGGCCATTCGTAACGTGGCTCGACACCGATAATCTTATTGGTAGCAGTATTTACACGTAAATTCATTCCGCATTGCATACCGCAGTAGCTGCAATGTGTTTTAATTAATTTTTCACCTGGATGAATTACGTTTTCTATTTCACGGAAAAACTTATCCCTTTGCATTTTGATTTGCCTCCTTGACCTTCACTTGGTGAGTAGGAAACCCCGAAAATTGGGCTATCCGGTATTTTCTGCGACAAGGTAAACATAGCTCGGCTAAATGAGCACCTTCATTTGTCTTAAACTCGATTTCATTGATACCTAGCACTTGAATAACGTCCTGTGATTGTTCTTGTGATACGAATTTGTCGCCACAAACCTTACATTCTTTCATTTCTTGCTCCGCATAATGCTCACGATAATTTCGAGCGAGCACGCTCATTGGTCGAAATGGAATATGGGCTAGCTTCCCAAATGGCAGGTAGATCAGCGTAATAATGACTGAAAATTGATGTATCAATGACATGAACGGCTGACCCCAGCCATGTAAAAATACGTTCATAAATGTTAAAAGTAAGCCTGTTATTGAGATGAAAAGTAGTAAATACAACGGTAAGAAATCATAAACGAAATTTTGTTCCGCACGAGCTTGCATATTTTTTAAGCGACGGAAAAGTGCCATTGACACACCTGCGATAACCATCATCGCTGTAATATTTAAAGCGTTGTAGGAAAGAAAGCCGATAATTCCATCCGCTTTAATTGTCATAATGTCCATGCCCATTGCCACGATTGTGTAATAGCCGTTCTCGCCCATCGTAAAATACATCCAGCCAAATACGAGCGGGAATGTTACTAAACAGGAAAGCACGCAACCCCAACCAATTAACACGTGCTGGGTCCATCGGTAAATCCCCCGATTCCAAATGAAATTGTAGGTTGCCAAATGCTCAACTGACGTTTTTGGCGTCGAAGCGCGTAGAAGTAATTTTAGACCTTTTTTAATGATTATTTTCGTCGGTGGTCTCTCGCCCCAGGCGATGAATCGGTAGAAAAAGCCGCCAATGAAGACGATGGTTCCGACCATATAGCCGTATAGGTTTAAATCGATATGAGTAAACATTCTTGTTCCAATGGCTACTAAAATAATTAGAGCGGTAATTGATAGGAACATTGATTTTGCAAAATGAGATGCGAATGCGTTGTTGAGGGTGTTTTTGTTGGTATGTGTTGTTGTTGATTGTGTTAAATTTGCCTCCATCATTAGTCCTCCCTGTGATATTAGACCGTTAATATATCGATAATTTTACTCGTCTGGATGGCTCTTAAGGCATCGGGGAACTTCCCCATCGTCCGTGGAAAATTCCCCTATTTATGATTGTTTTGTTCAAGTTTTCGACACAAGTGATAAACATCACATCAAGAGCTTTGGTTTGCGGACCTAAGTTACAATCTGCTCTTAAATACATATCTTTTTGTTACAAATAGGCCCTATTGGTGACATTTTCTCTTTTGATGGAGCCTAGTTTGTTACCAATAAGCCACATTGGTAACACTTTCCTTTTGACAAACACAAAAGCGGGCACGTGAAGACTGTCTACGTGCCCGAATCTGAGGTTGAAACACAAAAGAGGGCACATAGAGCTTGTCTACGTGACCGAATCTGAGGCATAAACACAAAACCGGGCACATAGAGCTTGTCTACGTGACCGATTCCGAGGCATAAACACAAATCCGGGCACGTAGAGCTTATCTACGTGACCGAATTCGAGGTTGAAACACAAAATTGGGCACGTAAAGGATTATGTCCATATAATTGTGTAAAAAGGAAAGGTCATCATCATGACCCGTGTTACAATGTTTTCGACCAAGAAAACTAATACGGAGGTTATGATGATGACCCAAATCAATATTACTATAAATTTAG
>NZ_LR656188.1 GCF_902168435.1 Bacillus marasmi | reverse complement strand
GTAGAGGACGGCACATAAAAACAACTAAACAAAACGAGGAATTATATAGCATTTCCGACTTGCTTGAGGATGTTTAAGATTAAAGGCGATAGCTGGATGAGAACATATCCTAATCCGCAATTCATCATCACACTCCACCCACGGTCATTCATGCCAAACATGAAGAAGAAACAAGCTCCAACAATGATAATCGATGCAATCGGAAAACTAATGGCAACGAGCAGCTCGACAACTGGATCTAGTGCATGAGCGATTATTTCAAGCGACTTTTCGCCGATGGCAGCCGTTGCCGTTGCGGGAATTGCTTCTGGAGATGCAGCAAACGCTCTTGACGCACCCAAAACCGCACCTATTGGAGAACCGAAAGCCAAAGGAAGGGCTAACCCTGCCCCTAGCTTTCCAATTTTGTCAAGTTTGTCATGGAATCGTTCCTTCTTTGCTCTATCCCTCTCCCTATATCCGCCAGACATAAAATCTTTAATAGACATAGCTTGCGTTCTCATGTTGTGCCCTCCTATTTAATGTCATCCCACAAATACACCTGGCATTTAAGACCTTCGCACAGTGCCTCTAAGCGTTTCTTACGGTACGGTGTTGTCGTTACCCACACAAGCACAAACTGAGGATTAAACGTATATAACTCTTTATATCTCTTAATTTTTTCTGTGTTCTGGGACATGGCTTGTTTATAATCGACCTCAACAAAATGGTGGAGTTTGTTAGAAGTGTAGACCGCATCAGCTACAAGCGATAAAGAGGAATTAGGGATGGATATTTTTACTTCATTCTTCCAGGTAGATGGTTTTCCCTTTGCGATGAATAGATCGTTTCTCATAAGAAAGTGATTCACCTGAACCGTCTTTTTTCTCACCTTCTCAGCTTGCACACGTTCACGGCCAGCTGCGTTCAAATAATACACTTTTTTCCTTTCCTCGGTGAAATATGACAGGTATTCACTCATGTTACCGAGCACACGTTGAGCATTTCGAGTCTGACCAAGTTCGTGCATTTTTTGCAATTGTTCCCTTGATAAAAAATCACATTTCCGTAAGCTCAAAAGTATCGCTTCTTCTCGTCTTTCTTTCTCCAATGTCACTTTCCCTCTGCTCCTTTCGTGGTCGAATCACAATATGAGGTTTGATCAACTTATCAATTTGATCGTTATCGATAAAAGGTGTTTGCACAATCTGTGTGCCATCAGGCGTCTTATAAATAGCACGACCTGGTATTGGCAAGGATTCTGCTCCCGACTCATCAAGCACTACCCTAGAGGCTACAGCGTCACGCAATTTATAAGTGATGACCGTATCGCAGTTTTGTTTGATTTGAGCATTCATCACCTCGGCTTTTGGGTACTGGGAGCAATAGATCAACCTGTAACCTAAGCCTGCACCGATTCGCGCTATTTCCGAGAGCGCTTCTTCGCACTGCTTCGCTTTTTCCTTTTTATCTTTCCCCGTGACGATGTTGGGCGAGATTTGTGCTGCTTCATCAACCACAATGATATGTCGAGTGCGAATGCCAGCTTCTTTAATGTCCTCGCATCCATTCTGATCAAACTCCCTTTCTGTTTCTTTCATTTCGTTTTTAACTTTAGTTAACACTTCAAGCGCACTCTCCAAGTCTGTGGCCACAGACTCAACTTGTTTCGCGTTTTTAAAACGTGTGAAGGCTAAACCACCTTTAAGGTCAATCAGCGATAATTTGACGTGCTCTGGATTCTGATGGATAACAGTCGAAATGATTAGTTTTAGAAGAACAGTTTTACCTTTACGTGTGGCTCCTGCTAACGTGATATGTCCTTGCTCAAGATCATGCGTGATGAAACCATAACGAGTTTGCCCGAGAGGTATCTCCCAGTTGGAACATTCATCAAGCATTGTCTCATCAAATAGAAGATTAGTTGGAAGGTCATTACAAAGTACTTTTACTCGCAGCATACCATCGAACTCAAGCTCGACGTCTTTTTGATGTACGCTACTTCGCGTTTGGAAGATGTCTCTTATCTGTGTCAGCAAATTAGTTTCAAAGTTTAATTGTAAAAACCGTTTAAAATCGATATAGGTTTTCTTATTGTTCAAGCCATCACGAATGTGGTCCAGCTTGCCTTCAAAATCTGAGAAAGATAGTCCCAGTGGAATCCTGTAAACGTACTCTGTTCCCCAATCATGCTTCTCCTTTCGGTGCAGCTGGATAGTTTTAATATCGCCGTTCTCTTTTACCGTTAGCTTGCAGTTATAACAAATTTTTTGGATTTTTTCGGCATCGTTGACGAGAGCAGACTTTTTTAAAAATGCTAATCCAGCTAAACCACCAAACATTGTTGCTGACGCAATTTCAAAGAGCATCCCACCACCTTCTTTCATTTATCTATTGATAAATAGTTTACTTGAAAACGAATTATAAAAATGTCGATCAATCCATTGAGGCAGTAGATACGTGATAATACGTGATAGTGTGCATGTAGCGACTTTGAAAGCGAATAGTGAAGCGTATTTGATACTGTATAGTAAAGTGTATTTGATACTGTTTGTACGATATTCCAAATTAATTATCCGAAAAGGTATAAAAAATTGAACTTTAGGACAAAACTAGGCTAAATACATATGACGAGGTGTGAAAAATGTTTAGCTTTTTTGGACTAGGTAAGGATAGAAGTAAGTTTGGAAAATGGTTAGATAGAAGGGGAATTTCCCAAAAGTGGGTAGAGGATAACGCTAAAGTGAGTAAAGGTACTGTTAGTCGATTATGCAGTGAATCAGATGCCAAACCAAATGGATCCACAGCAAATAAGATTCTGAAAGCACTAAAGAAAGTAGGTCATAGCGTAGATTACGATGATTTTTGGATGTGAGCTCCCGCATAAGGGGCTCTTTTTATTATTAAAGAGGATTGTTTCATACAATATAGAATTAATAATTTGAAAAGGAGGAATTGTAATGAAGAAATTATTTTTGTTGTGTTTTGCTGCTTTATTTTTAGCAGCCTGTGGATCAGATGAAGTTGTAAAGGAAGATCCAAAAGAAAAAACTGAACAGGTTAAAGAGAAAAAGTCCTCGGAGAAAAAAGAAGAATCAAAGAAAAAAGATGCCCCGAAAAAGGAAGAAGCGAAGATTAACACTTCTGTTTTTGCCTATGCTAAAAAAGTTGAAGTAACAGACGCGAGAGATATTACTCAACATATCACCGTTTTTGTACATATGAGTGAAAAAGTAACACCTGGATTAGCCACTCAACACGTATTCAATCAGACATATAATTTTATACAACAAGCTGATTTGGACGGCGCAAAAACCGTAACGATTGCTGTTAAACAAGGTGATATTAAAATTGCACAAATAACTGTTAATAAAGAGGATTTTACTCCGAATGATACCGAACCAATGATAAAGCTAGTTTTAGCTGCATCTACAATCGATTCAATGGTTCCAGAAGTTAAAGAGTTTGGTGTTGCTACAGGTAACTGGTAAAAAGATTAAAAGCCCCTCCGATTATGGAAGGGCTTCACTTTTTTACTTTACAATCGCACCAGTGCTAGGATGTCCGTAGATTTTAACACGTCCAAAATTAGCAGTTTGGATTTCAAAAACCCAACCGCCAAGATCTTTTAAGATTTCATATGATAAACCACCGAATTTCGATGGTTTAAGCGTTCCGGCAATGTTGGAAGGATTAGCCTTAACTGCTGGTCTATTAAGCTTGTAAACTGTCCACGTTGACGCCGTAGCTGGAAGATGGATTGTTCTTTTTGCTGCTGGTTGTGTTTGAACAGGAATATTTCCTTTCAACATCAAACGTTGGCCAGGATAAATCTTATTAGGATTTTCAATCCCGTTTAGATTTGCAATGTATCCGACAGTAAGGCCGTATTTTGTAGCAATAGCGCTCAATGTATCGCCTTTTACAACGATGTGCATATAAGCATCATTATTCGGATGAGCTGTAGTCGGTTGAGGTGCAGCTGCTACTTGTTCGCCCGTGAACCAATCTAACGGTTTGCTGCCAGTCAAAATATTGATATCAAGATTACCATCATAGCCTGGGATACGACCAACACTTGTATATTGGTGCAAGTCACACGGATAAGCAGGCTTACTGTTCAAATCCCCGTTATTTTTGCCGTAGTGAGGAATCCAAACTGCATCAGCTTCCGATAAATCCAAATGAAAGCTTGTGAATAGATGGTGTGCGATATACACTCCAACTTTTTTAGCTCCTAATTCACGGAGTTTTTTAATGTACGCTGATACACCAGCTCGCATATCAGACATTGATTTCTCTTCCACATCAAGCCAATACACTTCTGGACTAAACTCTTTGGTGCGATTATAAAAATCTGTAGCCTCAACTTCCATATCAGCAATGCTTACGCCTCTTACCCACGCATATGCTTGGGTTGGTACGCCACGTTTTCTAAATTCGGCATGGTGTGTTTTATAGTGCTTGTCGATAGTTTTTGAGCCATATTGAGTGCGTATAATAGCAAGGTCAACGTGCTTAGCTAACTCGTCATAGTTAATATTACTTGGTACTTGGTGGTGTGAAATGTCGATGATTTTACCCATTACTTGCCATCCCCTTTATCTTTAAGTTGTGAAAATGCTTGTGATAAGAAAGTTGGAACTTTAACACCCATTTTCCCTAAATTCTCAAAAATGCTGATACCCTCAAGACCGATTAGAAACATAATCATGCCGTTACGTGCTACGTCTCCGCTGCCAGTCACAATGTCCAGCTGGTTAGCTACGATAACAAGCACTATCATAGCGCCTTTTTTAAGCAATCCCTTTGCTGCAGTTTTCGAACTGATACTTTTTGTATAAAAACCAGAGAGGATGCCAGTTAAATAATCAGATGCCATTAAAACAAAGTAAGCCAGTATCAATTGGTCAAACCCCCCGAGTAGGTACGACGTAACGACAGTCCCTCCTCCTACGATTGATGAGTAAAGTGTGTCTGTGTTATGTTTCAAAACATACCATCTCCTTTTAATAAAAATAAAAAGAGCCCCGAAGGACTCTTATTGAACATGAAATTTCTTATGTGCCTGTTTCTTCCGTTCTTCAGAAACATGTGCATATATCATCGTTGTAGACGGCTGCTCATGACCTAAAATATGTTGCACGTCTGCAAGGTCTGCTCCATTTTCCATCATGAGCGTGGCCGTTGTATGTCTGAATACGTGAGGTGTAAGTTTCTTTGAAAGCTTTGCACGTGATTGTATTTTTTCAACAATTCTTTCGATGGCACGCCCCGACATCTGTCTAATTGGTCTGCGCTCCGTTGCGAATAGATATTCACAATCATCATTTCTGCTTTTTAAATACTTTCTCAGCTGGTGCATGGACTTGATGGACAGGTAAACGATTCTTTCTTTATCACCTTTTCCGATTACGTGCATGGACATTTCTTGGCTATTAATATCAGATACTTTCATGTTTCTAATCTCTGACAAACGGCATCCTGTGCTATACATCACCTCCATAATCGCCCTTTCGCGTAGGCTTTTGCACGAATCTCGAACAATCTCAAGTTCTTCAATCGTTAGGCCTTTTGGTAATCTTTTCGGCTTTTTAGGCGGGTTAATCTTTGCAGATGGATCGCGCAACAACATTTCCTCTTTTACCATCCACCCGAAAAATGTTTTTAACTTAGACAGTTTAGATTCCACAGTGCTCATCATCCACTTGCTATTACTGGCTAGATACTTCCGTATATCTGATGTTGTAACCTGGACAACCGCCTTATTTACATATGCGGAGAACAACGCTAAATCATTTCGATACCCAGACAACGTGATCTCTGATAACCCCTCAATTTTCCGAGCTGCTAGATAAATATCAATCTTATCCGCAAAATCATTCTCGATGTCCTTCTCAGACCTTCTTGTAATTTCGTAGTTGCTCAACACTTCCTCAAGTCTTACTTCCAGTTTCATCATCTCGACGTCAGGTACCAAAGTGCTCACGGTTACTTTTAAATCGTTAGCAAGTCTGGCTGTGTCGTTTGCCAATATATCTCCATCTCCCTTAGTTTGTATTGGTTATATAACCCTTATAACTAGAATACAAACAAACATTCCCGTTGTCAACAACAAGTTATATAACTTATACTGGTTATGGAGGTGCTACATAATGGCAGTAGACAAAGATAAAAATAAACAAATATTAGTGACCTTCCCAAATGAGATGGTCGACCAAATCGAGCAGTATTGGCATGATAAAAAATTACAAAATAGAAGTGATGCAATTCGCAAGCTTGTTGAAATAGGACTAAAAAAAGAGCAATCGGAGTGATCCGGCTGCTCTTTTAATTGCATTTAAATAGATCTGTTGCAGTGCTTACAGGCAATCTGTTTCTTGCCATTCACAAACTTTGCTTACGTCGCAATATCTTCCGATTGTGCATTAATCAACGTTTCTAAATTCATAACTACCTATCCAATACTTTATTTCGTTTGTATCAAATGGAGTGCTGTTATTATAAATTAACCACATGTATGTCTTTTCAACATCAGTACACCTAATACAAGGACTTGTTAATGGTAGTAGTTCTCTTGTGCCTAATCCTCTTGTGTTGTCCATTGACATTAACATGGTTTCGTTCGTTCCACTTTTTGACAAAACTGCTTGACTAACAAAATAATCTTGTTTTTGACCACTGTCTGATGCTGTATTTAAAGTAGCAACAATATCGTCATGTTGACCTTGTATATAATAAATTCCATCGTAGTATCGGTTAACTGCTTGTTGACCGTAGTAATCTTCAATGATTATATCTTCAAGTGGTCTAATTTCAACCTTAACATCGACTTTAGAACCTTCTATGTGATAATGGACTTTTTCCTCCAACACATATCTGCTTACTGATTTTGTGTTATATGCCATTATTCTGTTCTTAACATATACATCAACTTTGTCACATTTAACTGTTTCATCAGTCACTAATCGTTTACCGTCACAAATAACTTCAATTTTATCTGTTATCCCTGTAGCGAATCCTGTTTCAGCGTCACCATTACTACCATGACATCCGCCTGTTCTCGCTTTAGTTCCTCCATCCCCATTGTTAACAGCTTGAACATAATAAGGTCCAATCCAATCTGTTAAATCAGCATTAATAACTGTACCACCTGTAAACTCTTGTGGCTCTGATTCTGTGTTTACATTTTTATTAATTAAATGAAAAGCAAACAGTTGATTGACAGAAAACTTTTCAAAAGTGAATTTGATGTCAGAGTTTGAACCGTACTTTGAATATATATCCAACACTTTATTAGTGAAATTAAATACCACTAGGTTTTTCTTAGGGATAGTTAATGATTCAACCGTTGAACTTGAAACAATACATTCCTTTTTAATGCTAAACAACGGATCTGCAACGTCTAATGTTTTAGCGTAATTATCAGGCAACAGACTATAATTAACCCTCATTGTTGCTTTTACTGTACCGTTATTATAAGAAACCTCGGTAACTCCATTTTGCTCAACTATTTCAAATTCTTTTCCAGTGTCTAAAATATCCACCCATGAAGAGCCATCTTTTCTCGCAATAATAAATCTCCAACCCCACCGATTAACAGAATCGCCAATATTACCGTAATTGCGTGATATCGCCCTTAATTTGTGTGGCTTTGTTTGGTCTGATCCAATAATTTCTAAAAATTGAATTGCGGAATAGATTTTAGCCAATTCATATTCGTTAGCGTTAATATCACCAGCAGAGAACCTTTCGAACGCTTTAAACGTCTGCTCGTTCAAACTCAAAATATTGCTATCTCTTTTTACTAAATAATCATTCAATAAGCATTGTTTATCGAAGGTGTATCTTTCAGGGGTACAGTCCACAACACCGTAATATACTGCACCATCGTCAACCTTTGTGTAATCGATTATAATTTCACAAGTAATCCCACTATTGTTGTATGGAGGAATAATAACGGTTGTAAATCCATTTGCATTTTCTGTTACTTCAAATGCACTGTCTCCACCACATACTTTTTTGTCATCGCTGTCGTGGATATCTATTCTATAATTCATGGAAGCGTGGTTGCGAGCGAAAGTTTTAAGGAAATAGGACTTATCCATGTCAACTTTGCCGTATATTTTTGCATCAACAATAGCAGTAAGCAATTTAGCGTATTTTACATCCGTATCCCTGTCAACTGTGCTATATGCTGAGAATGGATATTTATTTCCTTGCAACATTCTGTATTTTTGAATGGCATCAAGTGTTACTTCTGTTACACTTCCTGTTGCCGGTGTTGCGTTATTAACAGGAGTTGTCCCTGTTATCATATTTCTGAGATTTTGTGTAATATCCGCATCATCAATCAAAGTGACTTTATCTCTTTTATTAGCAAGTCCACCATCAACATATATTTGCTCCGCTTTTTGAGCCATATCCGTCGTAAGAGTTTGGATATCTGACCGAGCTTGTGCATCAATACCCGTACCATTATCACGTAAATCCTGTACTACAGTTTCGATGTCTGCAAGTGCTTGAGTAATGGATTGCAACTCGTTTGTGCTCTCGACAGATTCGTCATCCAGCAAGCCTCGACTAGCTGTATAAGCAAACCGTCCAGATACCGCGACCTTACTTGAGCCGTCAAGATACACCATCACCTCCGCGAAATGAACACCAGGCACGATATAAGCTTGCGTAGCCAATACGACCTCGCACTTACCTGCTGTTGCATCCGTGATTGTACAGTCCTGGAAAACAGATAGCTTGTCCGGCTTCTTGACCGCTAATCTTACCGCAGTTCCAGTTAGATCGTACGGTTCCCCGTCGCTTAGGATGGTGATAGACAGTTTAATCGTGTTCAAATCGTTCGTGTTAACGATGAATTGTTTATTTCTGAGCTCTTTTACTGTGTCTACAGCAACATTGAAATTTTTCAGCATTTCGCACCTCCTCAAAATAAAAAGAGTCCTATGATGTATAAGACTCTCCGGTTATTACTTGGTATTGTTCTTCGGTGATTTTACCGAATTGCACATATTTTTTAATGCGCGATGCGTCCTGGTAAATGGACCAATCGTTTTCAGCTTGTTTATGCCAATCCATTTCATAAAACCCCCTTGAGCATCAACTCAAAGATAAGATCAGTTTGCTGTTTCTTCATTTCGGCCACCTCATCGATTTTTGGTGGTGTCTGATAATTATCGCTAAGGTCAAGTGATAATAACTCATTGGTAATCGATCCCCCTACTACCGTGTCGTCATTGACAATAATGTACTCGGCCTTAACGCCTCTTAATGCTCCATCACTCCACACAATATCTTTATCATCAATAGATACATCGTTTACACCATCTATTACGTTTAAAATATTCTCATCTTTATACAGTACAATTTTCACATTTTCACCCACTTATTGATACGTTATTTCTACAGTGCAGGATGTTGTACAGATAGCGTAGTTTGAACCGTTATCAGAATATAGTCCGAAACCGCGATAAGAGCCGTTTGCAAAAGCAGCGTAAACACTAGAGCTAACATTAATCCAACCTGAATGTCCCCATCCTAGACTAATGCTACCAATCTCGCCGCTAAGACTAGGTGCTCCTCCTGGTTGTCCTGTATGTCCGTGCGCACGCAATGATAATCTTTGCGGTGACGAAGATCCTCCGTTATTGGTTCTTGTGACATGTACTCGCATGGATTTAATCGTTTTTCCTGTGCCGATTGTGTCTAGGATAGATGTGCCGAAGAACCAACATCCTCTACGATTTCCGTAGCCGTAATTACCTTGCTTAACACCATCATTTGACCAGTAACCAGACTCAGACCAGTTGTTACCGCTATTAGTACCAATTTGTCTAGTTGCTTCAGGTGGTGGAGGTGGTGTAGGTGGAACTGGGGCAGACGGAAACGTAAAATTACTCAATACATCGCCGCCGCGAGCCTCATAAATATTTTGTGTTGCTCCTGCCGGTGCTGCTCCGTACCCTCTAATGATTCCGGTATCAACAGCTGCAAGACCTGAACTAGAAGCTAATCCATCGCAGTTATCTATATAAACATGTGAGTTTGACTCACTGCGAACAACGTCGGCCACATTCCACCCTTTACAGTTATGGAGTCTCGCAGCCGTGCCGCCTGAAACGACATAAGCAGCGTAACTTTTGTTGTTGCCAAACACTTCCATGCCTATTAAATTCACATATTTACATCTATCGGCTTTTATTGCCGCGAATGTTTCCGAATCTGTGTTGACCGTACCGTTTCGCATTTCGATGCCGTTTGTACATCCTTTCGCTAATACGGTGCCGATTACTTTGTTGAGCTTGGTCTGGAAGTCGATAATGATATCACCTGAGCCGTGGAAGCCGAAAATATTGATATTTTCAAAAATGTTTCGGCCGTTATCAACATGGACACGGATTGTACATACAGCATAGTTAATCTTATCTAGACTATCCAGCGCACCCTGTACTGTCCTTTTAGCTGTTCCCCAAGTAAAACCGTCATCATTGTCGTCACCGTTAAGTGGGTCAACGTAAAGATTAACATCTGTTTTATTAACTCTCTCAACAGTAGGCGAGTATAAATCACCGACATAGAGTTTATCAAAACCTCCTCGCTCAGCGTCAAGGTCTGCGATAATCTCTCCCATAGCGTCCAGCACTTGCATTTTTCCGTTACCGTTTTCAGGTCCTCCAAGGATTAAGGTACCGCCTCTAATTCTGTCAAATAGCATATACCCAACAGTGATGAGGTCGGCAACAATCCCCTTACCTGTCATCGCATAATTGAAGGTTTGACCGCCATCTTCAGAGCATCCAATTCCGGCAGAATTAATGACCACTAAAATGTTAGGGTCTATTTTATCAATCAGCAAAAAACCACCATTCTCAGGGAAGGTGATTTCTGTTTGAGCATTCTGTAAATCCTTCGTGGCTTGCTGGACAGCGATGGCAAGAGCTTCAAATGGTAAAGGTCGCTTACCGTCTATCGCGTCAGCAATCGTCTTGGTTGCGTTGTGGATGCGTCTTTGCTGCTCGAATATATTGCTAAAGTTGGATAGCGTCACATCGCAATCAAGCACTTTTCCTTTTCGACTAAGCTTCTCAACGATCTCAACAATCCTTGCGTCAACTTTAAAACCATTTAATCTGTCATCAACTAGGATAATCGTGTCACCTTCATTCGGATGGTTACGATTGTACCCAGCTGCTCGCAGGTCTGATAATTTAACGGTTAAAGTGATTTTCCAACTGTTGTCCACTGCTTCTTTTAATCGATTAGTAGCAGTTTCTGTATCCGTAACACGGTCATCACGTATCGCTTTAATTGGTCTGACTCCATAAACTTCAGCAAGTGGCGAGGTGTAGGTTATGTGTAGATCATCCTTGCCAAAAAATTCTCCGTAGGTGCTAAAGTCAAGCGCATCAACTTCACGCTCAAGTGATTCCAGGTTAAATTTATGGCGGTACTGGAAGTCTGTAATGTTGCCTATCTGCGTCCGTAAATTGATGTTGTTTCCAGTAACACTAAACTCAGCACCGTATCTCTCAATGGCAGTTTTAAAAAGTTCTAATCCGTAGTCATCCCCGAAATTTTCAAATTCTCGGGCGTAAAATGTGCCGATAATGTTATATGAATAGCCTGAACCAGTGAAGATGAAAGCCATCATATCATCGAAAGTTTTTGAACTGCTAAACGTTTCGTATATAACGTGATTTCGCATATCATCGAAAAAACTGTGTAGGCAGCTAAACTCCCTTGTGTAGCTGTTCCCTTCTGACACATCACGTAAAAGCATGATAGGGTATTCTTCACCAGCAAAATCAATAACGCGCCACAGTTTATCGATATTGTCGAAAAAAGGTGCGTTGCTTCTTGTCTTGTGTAATTTTAAATAGAATTCCTTTTCGCCATTAACCCGGCGCTTTCTGATAATATCGGAGGCGCCTGTTAACGGGTAAACTTCGCCATTCAAATCCTTAATTGCTAACATTCTGCGCCTCCTTATCTATAATAAAACGGGAAATCAAACTTCAGTGTTCCTGATGTTGCCCCAGTAACTTTTATTTCGTTCCAGCCAGGCTCCAATCTAATCAGTTCGAGGTTTGTGTCTCTTACAATTGACAGGTCATTCTTCGTTGAGTGGACACCATCAATCTTGATACCGTGACCAGCTAATGTCGTGCCTGTATAGCTCCACACCGAGCCGTTGGTTAGATTCTCAAGTTTAAGGTTGGTGCTTGCTCCAAGGTATTCGATTACTAGCCCCATGCCCTCCTCTGGATCTACGGCTTCAGTCCCACCGTTGTAAACTTGGATGGTGGTAGGATTGTTAAACGAGTAATCGTATTCTATATCCATGTTCAAGGTTGTGTCCGGCGTTTCAGCAAACGGTAAGCCGACCGTTTTAAAGGTGATAGAGTCGATTCCGTATTTGCCGTTTTGGTCAGGTGCTAAATTGCTATTTCTGCGGACAAGATACCTTTTCTTGTATCTGATTTCAGCTTCATAAAAAGTCTCATGGCCGTCAGATGTTACTAGGCCGTTATATCGCCCTTCGTAAATCCAGAAAGGTTCTACTCCACCTAACCACTTTAAAACCTCGTCGCGTGTATCTGCGTACTCCATAACATCAGGAGACTCAAAAACAAACGGAGTAACGATTGTTTTCGGTCCATAATCAGCGCCTTTGTCAATGTCACCAGGTCTGCCTTGAATCTCTGATTTATACTCTCTGACATCTGCGGTTGAAACGAGAAAATCACGGGCGATGAGCCCAATCTCGGAATACAATTTCTTTTCACCGTTTAACTTTTCAATTAATACGTCCAATTAGGCTCACCTACTTCCCGTAAAATCCGTCTGTAATTCTAGACCGTCTAGCATTGCCGCGTTCAACATAAGTGCGTACTTGCTCACCGTCCCACTCGTTATAAACGTTAATCGTTGGTTGATCGTATCCTTCTGACCTGTCTAGTCGGTCTTGGATGATGATCGTGTCACTGGTCTGCTTGGCTGATTCCCTTGCATATTTCATGCTGACATCATGTGGGATAACTTGGGCACCGTTTGGCAAGTTGACTAGCTCACCTCTACCACCTTCGTTCATGATGGCGAAACCGCCTTGCCAGTTATCTGTTCCTCGAGCAAGTTGTGGTATTTTACCTATGTGGACACCCGGTATTTTGTTAATGATGGAGATTGCACTGTTAATTCCACTAATAACACCGTTAACGAAGCCTTTTACTTGTCCGACTAGCTTACTGACGGCACCAGAAATACCACTAAAAACGCCACTGACAAACGAGGTTAAACCATTCCAAGCGCCTTTAATGGCATTAAACACGCCCGTAATTTTGTTTGATACGCCGTCCATGATGCCTGATATAATGCTTCGGATACTATTAAAAACACCAGATACTACCGAACTTAATCCGCTGATAACAGTACCGATGCTATTAATCGCAGAACCGATAAAGGTCATGATGTTCCTAAAAACTCCACTTACAACGCTGAACACTGTGGTGAAAATACCTGTTACAACCTCGATAATCGGTCTGATTACATCGATGATACTAGCAATTACCCCAGCTACAAAAACAATAATCGGCACAATAACTGCCATGATTGCGTTAATGATTCCGGCTATAAATGCGACTATCGGACTCACAACTGAAATGATATTAGCGACTACCTCAACGACCACCGTCACGATTGCCATGATGATTGGCAACAATGCCTGGATAACGGACATAATCACTCCTATGATTGCAATAAATGCAGGTGCAACAGTCTGAACAATGTTCATAAACGCTGCAATCACGCTTTGGATAACAGGCAGTAATGCACTGATAAGCACACCTACTAACGGCACAACTTGAGCGATTATGCCAGCCACGATTGTAACAACTTGCATGATAACAGGAACTAATTGATTAAATAGCGAAATCACAACCGGTAATACGGTTTGAATGATAGACATAAACGTCATGCCTACTTGCATCACCACAGGAATCAAGGTTTGTAGTGCAGACATGATCATCGGAATAACTGCAGATGCTAGTTGACCAATCGCTGTGCCGATGGTGGTTACTACCGGAATAATCATTTGGGCAATCTGTTGGAAAGCTCCAATAATCTGAGGTCCGAAGTTTTGAAATAGCATGATGACCATTTTTACCACTGGATTCAGGCCAAGAAGAATAGATCCTAGTTGTATTCCAAAGCCACTACCTACTCCACCTGCATCCTGGAATCCTGAAATAATACTTGAGAATAGAGTTGTGAATATTGGGATAACTGCTTGGATAATCCCCCAAATTGTTTGAAACACAGCTCCTATTTGTGAGCCAATCGTGCTCAATGTGCTTATGATGGTCGGGCCCATATTGCTGAATGCTTCACTGAGAGAAGCTGCAACATTTGCCAAAATAGGTTGGATAGTTGTCCACAATCCTTGCAGTATAGGAGTAATGGTTTGTATTACACCTGTGATTTTGTCACGAATAAAATCAAACACCATCATCACATTATTTCGAAAGGTTTCGCTTTTTACCATCGCCACACCAAAAGCGACTCCAAAAGCAGCAATTGCACCAATTACTAAGCCGATTGGACTTATTAAAAAGCCAAGAGACGAAACAAGACCGCCTATTGCTAATGCCATGATTCCTAATACTGTTAGTACAGGACCTGATAACGCGGCAATTCCTAAAGCAAAAGCGATGATTTTCTTTGTGCCGTCATCCAAACCGTTGAACTTTTCTACTAGGTCAGTAACAAACTTTGCTATTTTTGTAATTAACGGGGTTAACTGACTCATAACGCTGATTGTTGCTGACTCAATAGCACCGCTAAGGTTTTCGAGCGCCCCACCTATACCTGCTTTCATTTGTTCAGCTGCAGAGGCACTAGCGCCCGCAGAGTTTTCAAGTTCTTTCGTTAAACCTTGTAAACCTTCCTGACCTTCATTGAGTAGGATGAGCATACCGGATGCGGCTTCTGTACCGAAGATGGTGGATAATGTTGCTAGTTTTTGGGTTTCTGTCATTCCAGCCATCGCAGTTTCTAACTCTCCCACGATTTGGTGCAACGGCTTAAAGTTTCCGTTTGCATCGACTGCGCTAAAACCTAATGCTGACATAGCTTCAGATGCTTCTTTAGTAGGTGCAGCTAATCGATTAAAAGCCATTCGCAATGTGGTACCCGCGTTAGATCCATCAAGACCAGCGTTGACCATAATACCGGTAGCAGCTGATAACTCCTCGATGCTAATGCCTAAACTGCTTGCAGCTGGTGCCGCGTATTTAAACGCGTAGGATAAATCACTAATCCCGGCAGCCGTTTTATTGGCTGTCATAGCTAAGATATCAGCAACCTCGTTGGATTGGTCTGCTTCTAATCTAAAACCATTCAGCGCACTGGCAATCGTATCAGCTGTTAAAGCTAGATCCTCGCCAGATGCTTCAGCCGCAGAAATGATACCAGGCATTGCAGCAATTACTTGATTAGCATCAAAACCTTTTGCCGCCATTTCAGTCATGGCTACGGCTACCTCACTGCTTGATAAAGATGTAGAGGCACCTAATTCGAGAGCAGCGTCTGTCATTTCTTGTAGCTGGCTTGCACTTGCACCAGCAATAGCACCAGCTTTACGGATTGCACTATCGAAGTCTGCGGTTGTTTTAATCGCATTAACAAATGGCATCGTAACACCTGCAGTAATACTTGCACCTGCAATCGCCATTTTCTGACCAAACGAACTAATCCTGTCACCAGCTGCCTTGGTTCGTTCTGATAATTGATTCAATGTATCGTTAGCACTCTGAAACGCCCTATTAAAACCACTAGCGTCTCCTGTGATTTTTGCACTTAAAGTATAATCAGCCATCTATTTACCCCTTTCTTTCGGGATAGGCTTTTTCATTCCGTTTGCCTTGTAGACCATGTCTACCCAACCCTTACCGTTTTTCTCTTCCATTTCGAGAATGGTTTTGACGGCGTTTTCGTTGTATTCCTTGTCTGCTTTCGATTGCTTTTTAGGGAATAACTCCATAAACTTGCGACCTTTTTTACGGTTAGCGTTCGCTTCAGCGTTTAACATGGCATTCCGCATCCAGGTCGTGTCATGGATAAATTTATTTTCATGCTCTTTCCGGATGAACATCTTTTCCTTTTCGGTTAAAAGGTTAAATTCACTCGGTGACATATGAAAATGGACAACAAAAAAAGCTAGGTCCTTTTCATAAGAAAAATCCCTAGCCAATTCTGCCATTTTTATATCGTTCGGAGTTGGATCATATTCTCTCGGTAGACTGCTCTCAATGAGCTCTACCGGAACATAAAACCCAAATCTTCCTGTAATTTCTCAACAATCGCCATATTGACAGTGATTAAGCCGTTTTCCTCAACCACTTTTTGAAACATCTCTGCTGCCTCTCTCTGCTTCACGACTGAGTTTGTATTCTCTTCAATTAGTGCGAAAGAAAACAAAGCTTCTAGAGTAGCATATGGCATGATGCCATTGTTGCGGGTAACCTCGCCGACTACGCTTGTTTTCGTAACCATTTCAATCGTTTTCACTTTTTGGGTATTGTATTTCAACGTGTAAGTCGTTCCATCAACAGTAAACATATGTTATTTCACTCTCCTAAACTATTAAGGTGTAACAGGGATGGCAACATCCTCAAGGTCAACCAGCGGACCAGTACCGTCAAACGATGCAGTGTAAGTGACTGCATCATCATAAGGAGCTTCAACAGGGTAGCTTTTTAATAAAGCAAGACCGGCAAACATTTCTGTTTGTGCTTTCTGATTAGTTACCTTTAAGAGAACAGGCTCATCAGAATCGAAGGCTGCTTTCAACTGCTTATGAGAATCATCGCTGCGGACATAGACGCCGTCGTTATCGATGGACCATTCCTTACCGCCAGCAATCTTTTGTTTCCATCCATCTGCACTATCTTTAGCTGTAACCTCGATGGTGTCTTTATCACGGTTGATAGTAAGACCTTGTTGACCAGCGATAGCTAAAAGTGCAGCTCCTGTAACATCCCAAATGGATAAGATAATATCTTTACCGGCAATCGCTTTGCTAAGCTGTCCAGTTAATTGTGTGTATAAAGCTGAACTCATTTGAATTCCTCCTAAATTTTCATTTTATATCCTGAGAAAACAACAAAATCAAAACCGATGACGCCGTGCTTTGTTCCATCGACTTCATTGATAATCTGAGAAACACCGTTCGGAATTTGAAGGGTTACTTCATAATCACCAGGCAACTCGATATCCTCTGTTAAAGCTTCTTCAAGCTTGTGGACTGCCTCGAATAACTGCACAGATTCTGGACCAGTAGCGTGAACATGAATCACTGACTGATATCGGTCTTTCATCATCGTTTTACTTTTCTCAGGGATAGAGCCAAGCATTTCAGCATGGTAATAAGGCATAGGAGCGTTAACCGGCACGCTATCATAACAACGTAATCCAGTATTCTCCTCAACTTTTTGAATAACGGCTGCTAATACCGTTGTAAATGATAGTTTCTGAAGCACGGTATCACTCCCTTAATTTATTGCGTAGATCCTCTTTATAAATAGGTCGCTGTGTGTCGACATTTCGCTTTAAATAATATTGTCCTGGCACGTAGCCACCATTGACTAATCGATGCCCATACTCAACGTGTGGAGCGTAATGGACGTTGTATCCCATCTCATCACCACGGTATTGTGCAGACTTACGTAACTGTCCGCCGCCCTTGTAATCTCCAACAGGTGTGCCCCCAGATTGCTGAGAACGTGTGTAAATGTCACGGATGTTTTTCTCAGCCACTTCTTCAAAATCAGCCTCGCTTTTCTCAATCAGCTTTTTAGCCAATTGAGTAGTGCCTACCCATTCAAATCTCACAGCTCATCACTTCCATACCTGTTAACGACTAAAATGCGCCAACGGTCTGTGTCCTCGCCTCTGATTTGAGTAATGGTGTGATACTTTCCATCAAACTGGATGGTGACAGCTTTCAGAAGGTTTTCCTTTGTTTCTCGCGTGATGATTTTACGGTTATGTGCCGTAACCTCGCGATTGTCTAAGGCAATTTGTTCAGCTGTCCAATTGGAAAAGCGACCTTCTGACTCACTGATCTGCACGAGCTCCATAATCGGATTATTCAGTGCATCAGTGCCTGTCTGTTGATGGGCAAAAAGAAAAAGGGGTTGAAATCTCATAGAAACCTCAACACCCCTCTATTAGCATTAGCTGCTTTTTCTTTCAATCTGAGAAAGTTTTCAAAATCAGCCTCGTATTCTTTTAAAATATCATCCACAAACGAAACGCTGAATGTGTCAACGTTCTCTTGCTTAATACCTTCGTGGTAGGAGCGATTGTGCATAGCGCAAATCACTTCCACTGCAATGGAGTCTAGCTCCTCTGGAAAAGCAGTTAAGCCCAGTCGTAACTTAATACGGTCCGTTGCAGTCTTTTCTAACTCATTCAGCAATCCCTCAGTTATGTCAGGCTTTCGAATAAGAACCCTAGATGCAATATCCATGGTTATTCACCGTCTTTCAAACTAACCTCTGCTTTTTCAGCGCCCTTTTTCCCTCTTGCTTTTTTGCGTTTAGGTTGTTCCTCTTCTACAACTTCATCTTCTACTTGTTTTATAAACGGACCCTTAAATTGGTTTTGTTTATTCAGCAAGTATTCGATGCGCTCTTGAGAAACTTCAAAGCCAGCACGAGGGTAGGTTTGCCCTACCTCGTACAAGCGCTTATTATCCTCGATATCGAAGAAATTAGTAATTACTTTATATGCCATCTGGATTCAGCTCCTTAGGCGTTTGCAGTTGTGCCAAAAGTAAATTTCACAACGCGGATTTTTTTAGTGTCGTATACCTTTGTCCAGTTAGTTCCAGTAGCTAATTCAGCATTAGTTGGGAAATCACCAGCTACTTCCGTCTCAGTCCATTTAATACCACGTGGGTGGAATAATTGGATACGACGGTTGATTAGGTAATCGATACCAGCAGAGTTCTGAGCGTCACGATCAACTTCTGTTGGAACAATGTTAGGGTCTGAGCCGTTACCTTGACCGATAGCACCTTGACCAAACAGGAACATGTCGCCGATACCAGTTGTTGTGCTGAACGGTACCATATCGTCAACGATTACACGTTTGTCCATGAAATACGGAATTGGTTTGCCTTGATCAGCGACTGGTACGTATTCAATCAAGTTTAACTTGCGTAAAAATGTTTCAGTGTAAGAATTCATCATTACCGCAGTTAATAGCTCTTTGCTATCTCCAAGTAATTGAGTCGAATCTAAAAACGCTTCTGGTGATAACACATTAGCGCCGGCAGCCTTCTCTGAAATATCAAATACGTTAGTAGCCATTGACTCGGCCGCAAAAATACCTTTTAAAATGTTTAATAAGATACGTTGGTCTTGACGTACCCAATAATCAGATACTAATTCTGCAATTTTACCCATTGGGTCAGTGCCGGATAAAGCACCAGCTAGGTTGTTAGCCCCCCACATTTGAGCACGCATGATTTTACGCGCTACATCTTTGCCGGTTGTGATACCTTCAGCAGTTAAGTCTGTTGCTTCTGCCACAGATGTTGCTTCTGTATCAGCTAAATCATTCCAGTAAGGCATGTCCATTAATTTAGACGGTCCACTCGCTAAAATGTTAAACTGTGGATCGTTCACGATAATACCTGATTGATACAATGCTGATTTTTCAACGGTGCGGTTTGTTACATACTCCGTAAATACTTCTGGTTGGATAACATCTGCTAATTTTACTTCTGCCATCTTTTATTCCTCCTATTTGCCTGCTAAGGCTTTTAATGTTTTGTATCGTTCGGGATCTTCTCTTTTCAAGCGTCCCTGCTCCGTTAAATTAAAATGTTCTTTACTAAATGGATTCTTCAGTCCTGGATTCGGATTCACTTTAGGTGATTTACCGGACAAAGCTTTTTTAACGCCTTCTTCGACCTTTGCATTGATTAAATCCACAAACGCTTTTACCGCATCCTGTGTGTCCTCGGCTGTTTCTTTCACCACGAATGCAAGCACATCATCATTGGCAGTAATGCCTTTTTCAGAAAGCATTTTAGTAGCTTCTTTGGATAAGCCGTAGAAAGCTTCTTTTTTCTTGTACTCCTCGAGCTCACCTTGAAGCTTTTCCAATTCGTATTGCTTCTTTTGGTCCTCGTTCATTTTGGCAAGCTTTTCAGCCTCTTTAATCGCCTTTTCAGCTGCTTTCTTTTCACGGGCCAGTCGTTGCTTTATGATTTCTTCTAGCTCATCCTGCGTGTAGGTTTTCGCTTTTTGACCTTTATCTTTGTTACTGCTACCCTGATCACTTCCGTTATCCTGATTATCTTGATCGTCGTCTTGGTTATCTTGATTATCAGAATCGTTATCATCAGCAAAGAATTGCAAGTTTAACGGCAATAACGGTTTTCTTACTGGTGGTGCCCAAGTAATCACAGGTTTTGTTAACGGTAAAAATGGATTTAATTTCATGTCTATTCTCCTCACTCTTTATAGCCTTGGTGGGCTTTATTATTAACGCATGCAGTTTAACGTCACCAGCACGGTTATGGACATAAAAAATAGCCCCGGCAATTGCTAGGACTTAATACTTCTTACAACCTTTAAACTCTCTTAATCTATACATAAACTCGCTACCTATTGGAATTCTCAGAGTGTTTCCGCATTTGCTGCACACGTGTAAGTCTGAGTGAGCGATTAACTTATAGTCATGTCTTGCTTGTCCAAGTCTCACCCATAACCATCGAAATAGCTTCATTCCGGCACCTCTATTCATTTGCACTTAAATAAATATCTTGTTTAGCTGACTCAATCATGCCGAGCTTTTCCAAGAAAGAAATATCGCCGCATGACCCAGTGATAAACTCGCCATTAGTTTGCATAATCTGAACCACTAACCCTTTAACAGCGCCTTGTTGGTACAGTTTAGTTATTTCCTCAACTAGCCAAGCGACATCGTTGTTAACAAGATTTTTTACGCTTCCCATATTTCACCGCCTAACCGTTTTCAACCTCTTCCCAATCAATTGCTAATAGATCACTTATGCTAGGAACCCACGTGTTAAACGAATTATTCACATTCTTGATAACTAAAAATGGCTCTATAATGGCATGTTCAAAATCTGTTCCTTTGTGTAATTGAATGTACATACCTTTGCCATTCCATCCACGACGAGCAATCGTTGCACCATCTAATAATCTGCGTAATGCCCAACTAAAGTCACCTATTGTTTGCATCTTTACTCCTCCGCCTATAGTTAAATTCATTTGCCTCACCCTTTTTAATCGTTTTCAATCGGTACAGTTGTAGTCCTGCACCAGGCGTGAAAAGGTGGATAATTAACGCCCACCTTAGCATTGTTAAACTCAAACTTCTCACCGTTCAGTCCTCTACAAGTTGGACTGGTGCGACGGTCCATAACGGAGCTAATCTCATAACGCTTAATACCCGCATCCATAAAGGCTTGCTTATTAGCTTGATTGGTCACGAAAGCACTCTCTGTAACAATTAACCTCAGAGAATCATTTGCACCAACGCCCATTCTGTTTTTGATGATTCGAGCCATTGCCTGATAATCATCGCCACGGATAATGGCGTCTCTGATTTCATTGGTGAGCATGTTAATGAGTCGTTCCTTATTCGCCCAGATACGGTCTGAAAAGTTCGCACCGTTAATCCACTTCTGATTGATGGTCTGTTGAAGCGTAATATTATTCACACTAAAAAAGGATGGGGCATTGTCCAATCCCTTCATCGTTGACAGGTATCCTTTTTCGTATGCTTCACGTAATAACTTTTCAAAGCCTTCCTGTTCAAATGCTCCAAGCTCCATCATCTGCATCCTGATATTAAGCTGCAAACCCTCTAGCCTATTCAACTGGTAAATCGATTCACGAACAGGCATAAGGTGAGCATGCTGAGGATACTTCCTCGCGAATGTGTCCATGTCTTGATACAGTAGATCGCGCTCAGCCGGAGATAATGCCAGGACTAATTGACGATATTCGATTACTTTATCAGTGCCATATCGTGTGTAATAGCTAGCAATCTCTTTCTTTACGCTTTCCTCAACTCTCAAGTATTCCTTGCGGAGCTTTTTATCAAGTTTGGCATTTTGTTTGTCCTGGGAGATGAACAGTTGCTCCATTCGTTTTTCCCAGTAAGATTTGTTAACCATGACGTTTTCCTCGATACCGCCCAGCGTAATAAGAAACAGTAATTATGGTGAGGTAAAATATAAAATCAACTAACAGGCCCTCAGAGACGATAATAATAAAATTTATTAAAATGAGCGCAGGGATTATAAATTTCATTATTCCTCACCGCCAGTTTCAAAGTCCCCGTTATTATCTTCCGGATATGGATTGCTCTGGTTTTCAGCAGCCATACGTTCAATTTCTTGCTTAGGATTATCAACGATAGACAGAATACCGAGTTGAGTTTCCTTCGAAACAACACCCTGCAGTTTGCTCGCTGTGTCGGCTTCATCCTTGGTATTCCGTGGGATGTTTCTCGTAAACTTGTAATTAAGATTACGCCACTCATCTTTTTTAGACTGCTCTATATTTGTAGGCAAGTTGAACACCATTTTAAATCGACGATTCATCCCTGATACAAACTTTCTATCCTTCATGGCTGCCATGTTCTTCATCGGTTGCAATTTAAATTCAAGTGCAACACCAGAAGCACTGCCAAAGGATTCATCGTTGATATTGGCCACCATGCTAATCTGATAGATCAGTCTCTCGAGACGGTCCAGTAAATGCTCTTGTGAATCGTCACCGTTTGGCTTTTCCATAAACTCAGCAATGATGTCTTTGATGTTATCCGAACCGAATAAATTGATAATGCGGTTGTCACGGATATTCTGAAGCGAAGTTTCATCCAACTCAACGCCAAGTATTTTCAGATAAGCGTCGGCGAAATAGTCAACGTCGTTCGCCTTTTCTGAAATTGCTTTATCATAAGCATTGATCAATGTCTCCACTGATTCAAAGATTGACTTGCGCTCCTCGTTCTCGATGTATTCAATAACCGGCACGCCGTCGTAAAAATTCGATGCTGTTTCACCGAAAGCAACATCGTCAACCTTTCCAGACAATGCAACTTCTTCGCTTGCTGTAAACAATTGACCTTTTAACTCGTCGTCATCGTTTATCAGATAACGGACCGCAAATAAAGGCTTCTGTGCAATCGTATCATCGTAAACAATGAACATATCCAGTGGATTATTATAGGTGCAGCACGTTTCCGACTCCTCATTCTGGTAAAGGATCTCGAAGCCGTGGCCATAAATGGAGCAAATTTTTGATAACTCTGCTACGTTATCATCCATATCATTTCTTGTCTGAAATTCGTCTACTCGCTCATTTACACCAGGCTCGTCATGTGAAACCTTAACAGGAATCCCGATAAAATAACCGTTGAACGTGTCCACGATGTATTTTGCATAGTTAACCACTAGGCGGTTATCCGGTTTATACTCTGGCTTATCTTCCTGGCTTAAAATAGGCGCGTCACTTTCATACAATTTTTTAAGCCGTTCATAACGTGGTATCTCTGCCTGGTGCAGCTCGATAAAATGTTGCACGACATCTGATGTAATCTCTTCTTCTGCTGGGTGTATGAAAACAGCCATCTATATCCCTCCTTTGAACGTTTTAATTTGAACTGATGCTCCCATTTTTTCAGCGATTCCGGTGAGAGCATCCGGAGCATCGTCGTGTGCATTCTTACCCTCTTTTTGATATGTGGTTAATACTTTATATAATTCCGGCCATTTATTACGCCATCCCTCTGGAAAATAAACATGATCCATTACCCATGTAGCATTGGATAGAATACGAGCTTTTTTGTTTTTACCCTGGAAGAACCAATTAAACTTTGTTTTATTCGATTTAAATTTTTCCTTCAGAATACGTTCAACGCTTCTGGCATAGCCCCGACCGCCGTTATTAGATTCAATATGAGCAATGTTAACCTCAATATCATAAAGCTTTTTAGCAAGTAAGGGCTCAGTTACTTCCATACCTTCTTTGGTGTAAACGACATCCAGAATGTAAGCATCATCGTCGAAAGTCTCGCCATAAATAAAAGACGCCAGGTAATCAGAACCTTCGTCTGCGGTATCAGTGTAAGAAGCGATTCGCTTAAACACAGGTTTATTATTCGCTTGATACGTTTTGAAATGGGAATACAGCTTTCCTTGTATGTCAATGGGCTCCTGTTGGTAGTTGGCTGATGCGATATCAGCACCCATAGTCTTTGTTTTACGGTCATACTCTTTACGACTTAATACATCCTCACAGAGCATCGTGCCATCGTCTTGCAAGGCCTTCATGTTTACGTGCTTCACTTTATATCCAAGCTTGGGCAATTCTTCTAGAGCCTTACCTGCTAAGTCCTGACTGTGCCACCTTGTCATGATTAGAATGATTTTACCGCCAGTCTCTAAACGAGAAAGCATCGTATTCGTAAACCATTCCCAGTGCCCTTGCAGCACATTTGCGTTATTAGCCTCTAGTGAGTTTTTAATCAAGTCATCGATGAGAATATAATCAGCACCAAATCCTGTCGCAGTACCTGTGGGAGACGTTGCTAGATAGTTGCTGTAGCTACCATCCAACGCCCATAGATTCATAGCGCCGTCGCCTTGCTTAATGCGAATGCCTGGGAACACATCTGAATAGACGGCTCTGTTTGGGTCTGCCTTTAATTCTTGAATAGTGTTTCTCACACTTTTAGAAAACGTGGTAGACAAGGTTTCGTTATACGAACCAGTCATAATTTTAAGTTTAGGATTATTACCCAAAAGCCACTCGACAAAATTACCTGCAGTTCTAGATTTACCGTGACGAGGCGGCATGTTGAAAATTAATACATCGTCATCAGATTCAGAGAAGGCTTGCAGATCGTCAGCAACCTCAATCAAATATTTACGATCATACTTGTAAAAGTCGGGCGATTTTAAATGGCAATACTCAAAAAAATCACGTTTTGCCAATGCAATCTGTGCACCCAACTGGACCTTATTCATGTTTACCACTTCGGGCCAACTCCCGAAGCTCCTCTGTTGTTAAGCCTTCATAAGGATTATTCACATTCATGTTTCCAGAAAGCTCAAGCGTATCCTTGAACATGCCTAAGTGACGTCCGATAAGCTCCAAAGCTTTCACCTTATCGTAAGACTCAACGGATATACCGAACTTTGTTTCTTTGATTCCTGAAATGGCAGCCTTCACATTTTCGGATAGTGAATCTGTATCAGCGATTTCAACCTGTTTATACTCGCCACCAGAATCAGTTTTCTTGGTGATAACCTTGGCAAAATCAGCACCGTTAACAAAAGCAATCTTTGCAAGCTCTTTTAAAACTTTATCCTGGGTAATCTCAGTACGCTTTTCACGTGCTTTCATGCGCTCATTGATATATTTCTCAACCTTAGCATTTCTTAGCATCCTGCTACCGTTTACACTTGCTGTCTCATCATTCTTCACACGGGGATAAGCTGCCTTGTAAGCCCTTGTCGCATTAAGGTCAATTAAATACTCATCGACGAATCTTTTCTGTTTTTCCGTTAACTTTGCCAAAATTATCACCTCCTGGTCTCTTCTTCACGAAACAAGAGGCAAAAGGACACAAAGAAACTTTCTCGTTGATCCGGACTAACCAAATGCAACCGATACACTTCTTCATACCCTTTCGCCTCCTGGCAAATAAAAAATGCACCTGCTAAATTAACAGGCGCATTGAAAGACGTTTATTCTACACTAATATGATAACAGAAAACCTTTCAACATTTTTTCAATATTTTTTTAACGGGTAAACTCAAGCGACGAAATACCAAACAACAACACTGACAAATCATTGATAGCAATCTTCGTGTCTCGGTATATCGTTCCCTGCTCCACTTTGTACAGCTCGCAAAGTTCAGGCACTGTAAGCCGTTTTTCGTTAAGATATCTGCAGTTAATAATTTTATATCTCCTAAACTCTTCGTCGGATCCATTTAAGCAACTTTCTCTGAAATGCCCTAACATCTTTTCGAAGTGATTCATCATCTTCAAAGTTTTTAACTGATATTTCATCAATGATTCCAGTGTCAGTTCTTCTAAGTCCAATATCGTATCCTCGTATTCTTCGACCTGTTCTTCCACTCCTGCACAATGATCTTTTAACTTCCGGTAGTTTTCCAAAAGAAGTTTCGTATTCCTTAACCGCCAATCCTTTTCTCTTTTCTTGTGCTCTCGCTGCTGGGCTTTATATTGCTTAATCGCTTCGTGGCTTGCTAAAGAAACGATTAATTCGATTTGCTGTTTTGACAGGCTGATTTTTCCACTCACAAATGCTCACCATCCTTATGGACTTTTTCAATTCTTGCTTTCAATGCTGCCATTAAAGAATCTTGGGTGCTGGTCTTGTTTTCCAACGCAGCTGCTACATCCTCATCTACTCCACCTTCAACTGTTAAGTGATGGATAATCACTTTCTCTGTCTGTCCTTGCCGATGGAGACGCTTGTTAGCTTGCTGGTATAATTCCAAGCTCCAATTCAACCCGAACCAGATCACGTGGTTTCCTCCGTCTTGTAAGTTCAAACCGTATGCAGCTGATGCGGGATGGGCAAGCAGAATATCGATTTCACGGTTGTTCCAATCTAGTTCATCCTGCGGAGTTTTCAACTCTCGTACTCGAAGGTGTGTTTTCTCTAAAGCTTTCTTGATTCTTGCTTTGTCATGCTGAAAGTTATAAAACACCAAAGCCGGTTTCCTGTTTAATCCCTCAACCAATTCCATAAAGGCTTCCAGTTTACATTCATGGATGTTGACTATGTTTCTGTCCTCGTCATATACAGCCCCGTTACACAGCTGCAGTAATTTATTCGTTAGCACGGCAGCTGAGCCAGCATCGATGGTGGACTCATCCACCTGCAGTAACATTTCTGTTTCCAACTTGTTATATGCTTTTTGGGCTTTATTATCTAAGATGACTGGAATGTTGTTGTACGTGATGTCCGGAAGCTCCAAGTAGTCCTCTGCTTTCATACTGACGCATATATCACCAATCAATCGTTGGATGGCTTCATCGGCTCCCGCCTTCGGTGCATAGGTGAAAACTCGTTCTCGATTTCGCTGATCCGGCTCAAAGTATCGTTCACGGAAACCCGTGATTCTCTTTCCGAGTCGCTCCCCCTGGTCCAGTAAAAACACCTGCGCCCATAAATCCAAAAGCCCGTTTGGGGCTGGTGTCCCTGTTAATCCCACGATTCTCTTAATGTGAGGTCGTACCCAGGACAACGCTTTGAATCTTTTAGCCTGGTGATTTTTGAAACTACTAAACTCGTCTACAATCACCATATCGAACGGCCAGGCATTTCGGTAATGCTCAACCAACCACGGAATGTTTTCACGGTTAATCACGTAAATATCTGCTGGTGTGTTCAAGGCTTTTATTCGTTTGGCTGCGGATCCAAGCACGGTAGAAAATCTTAAAAGTTTCAGGTGCTCCCATTTGCTTGCTTCTCTTACCCATGTGCTTTCGGCAACCTTCTTGGGGGCAATCACTAAAACTTTGTTTATGGTAAATCGGTTATATTTCAAATCGTTAACGGCTGTTAAGGTGATGACCGTTTTTCCTAGCCCCATATCTAACAGCAATCCAAGCGCTGGTGTATTCAACACTCGGTTAATACAGTACCGTTGATAGCTGTGCGGAACAAATTTCATTTAGCTTCGCCTACTTCTTTGATAAAATCATCAACGC
Organism: Bacillus marasmi; assembly: GCF_902168435.1. Classification (GTDB taxonomy): domain Bacteria; phylum Bacillota; class Bacilli; order Bacillales; family Cytobacillaceae; genus Bacillus_BU; species Bacillus_BU marasmi. The sequence continues at coordinate 15,485 of NZ_LR656188.1, read as the reverse complement.
CTTCTTTACTGTCAATCACTCGGACACTGCACCCGAAGGAGGAAATGTCGTTCATTTGTTTAATTTGCAATGGCCTCGGCTTTTTGCCTGGTGCTTTTAGTTCTACAAAATAAATTCTATTGACGGGAAAAATTACAAGTCTGTCTGGAACACCATCATTGCCAGGCGACTCGAATTTGTACGCTTTCCCTCCTGCTTTTCTTACTTTGTCTCTTAGATAGGTTTCAATATCTCTTTCTCTCATTCCGTACTAAACACCCTCAGTATATTTTGACATTTGTTTGCTATTTCTTTGTCAACCCAAGGTGGATTTCCATCGGTGTAAAACCACACTGTTTTCGCACCGCGCATTACTAACTCGGAATAAGTAAATTCGAAATGGCGGTCCGAAGGTATAAACCGGTAATGTCGATTAAAAAGAATCTGACAACCGTTTTTTAAAATGACCTTTCCATACGGTAGATTCTTTTTCGTGTTTTCGATTTTTGACACCTCAATCGCTCCAATCATTTAAAGTGTTACTTTCTACGTACGCACGCGTATAGATGTGTGAATTAGGCGTATTAGGCATAATAGGCTTATAATATTCTCTTTAATCTACCTAATTTTTATTTATATATAGAATTAAGGTAACAAAGGTAACATTAATAAATAAATGGAGTTAAAGCCTTGATAAATCTACATTTGTAAGTGTTACCTTCTCCGTTACCTTTGTGTTACCTTTGTTACTTTGTGTGTTACCTTTGTTACTTTCTAAAATCTTGATTTTATAGAAGGTAACACTAGAAGGTAACACCTAAAAAACCTTAACGCAGCCTCCTTTTACTAATCCATATGGTCCGTATCGCAAGGGTTTGTGTTGTTTTTTCCATCCGGGAATCTTCTCTAGGATTGCATTTATTCGAAGTACATCTGCGCGTTTTATATACTTTAAATCCCCGTAAAACAGTTCAACCCAAATTTCCTGTGCACAGATTCTGTCTCTTTTTACCCAATCCGGACTAGGCGCAATTTTTCCAAATTCACCGTTCCAGAATAGCCGTCTACTATCTTTAGACAGGTCGTTCCAATTTGGAGGTACAAGGCGATCAACGAATTCGAGAATTTCACTTTCCCACACATCCACAGCTTTATGCTCTTCTTGGGCTTTTTTAGCTTCCTCTAACAAATCATCCTTTAATATCAAGGACTCCCCTAATCTCCAATTCATAACGGCTTCAGCCCATATCTGGTCAACCTCAATAGGTAAATCATCGAAAACATTTTTAATTGGTTCTTGTTTCGCAGTGTCAACCGGCCAAAACCGCCTATCCCCCGTTGCATCATTTAAAAAATCATGCTCGTTTGTGGTTCCAAAAAAGACACATCTTCTAGGGAATTTTTCTGCTTTTCTTGCATAAGCTGGTCTATAGTTATCTACTTTTCTACTTAAAAAGCTTTTAATTACTTCTCTGTCTGACCGATTATAAGCGTGCATTTCTGCAATCTCTAAAATCCAGTTACCGGGCAACAACTCAGCTGCCTCTTTCCCGTCAAAAGTTTTTAAATCGTCGGAAAACCAACTTTTTGCCATAGTATCAAAAATAGTTGATTTCCCTTGACCTTGATTACCTACAAGAACAACCATCGTGTCATACTTGCAACCCGGTTCCATTACCCTGGTCACTGCAGCTGTGAATGACTTCCTAGTTACTGCCCTCACATAAGGGGTATCATTAGCACCTAAATAGTCGATAAAAAGAGTATCTAATCTCTTTGTACCGTCCCAAGATAAGCCGTTAAGGTAATCCATAACAGGATCGAATCTGTTTTTTGAAGCAACCTGTGCAAGTGCAGCATTTACTTTGCTTTCACTCCAAAACTCTAAAACTCGTTCTAAATAGACCATTAATCCATCGTCGTCAATAGAGGACCATTGGAATAACCCCTCATCCTTCTCACGTGGGTGCCATGGCAAAGGACCTTGACCAACAATAATGTTTGAGAATTCATCAAGTTTAATTTTACCTTTTATATTTGAGTCATTTTCTAAGGCAATCATGATGTTTCTGCTACTTTTAACAGGCTTACCCGTATTAGGATTCAATTCAAGCTTTCTTATCCAGTTAAAATCATCATCTGTTGCAGGTACGTCGGTAACAGGCTCACCAAAATCAGCTACCACGCGTTCATACCGTTCTTGGTTAATAAGTGCACCAACGCCTGCATCATTTAACGCGAAGGCTGCCATCTGTGTGAAAGATGGCAACTTATTAACAGGCGTATCAGGCTTTGCCTCGTCATCTAAATCCCCGTACTTGTGCATCCGGACCAGGTCAAACGCGTTTACCAATCGACCACTACACGGGTCTGTCGCATGGTGAGAATATAAGAACAAACCGTGCTCATACACGATGGCACCGCCCACGGTAGAACCGCCCAAGTAAGTGAGACGGTCATCGACATCCGTAGGTGTATAAATGCCAGGTAAAAAGGTTTCGATTGCCTGATAGATGTCATATTGTCGGCAGAAAGCACCGACTACCCCTTTCTTTTCTAATGGGTTACCTTGCTTAGCTGCAAGCCTTACATGCGCTTGATTAGCACCTGGTACTTCTGGCCACTCTTGAATGTTGCGCCAATCTCCATACATCGCGAGTAAACCGTCTGTATCTAAAAACGGCTTATCACCATACATGAAAACATATTGACTGTCTGCACTACATGACGGCCAATACATCAACCGAGATGCTTCGAACGTAGTCGGGTCCGCAAGACTCATCCCGATTAATGAAGCTAACTTTCTTGCTAAAGGCTCATACTCGTCAGCTGATGCTGTTCTGTTTAAAGGAACAAGTACACGTAACCGGGGTTTATTCTCCTCATGTTTTCTGGTGCTATAGGTAGCATAAGCACACCCGAGCCCCTCCAACTTGGTGAGTACATCCCTTGTGCCTCCTGCCGGTATATTATCAAGGTCAAGGGTTAACACATCCCGGCCTATTACATTGGAAGCCTTGCGCCGATCTCCCGTAAGAGTACCGGCAACAAAGCCCCCAACATCTTTCAATTCATCCTGCCTCGACTTTGGAAGTTTAAGGTATTCTGCCAGTGTTTCTGTGCCACGCACTGCTGTGCGTAGGCGCTCCACCAGCTCTGACCAGTAAAGCGTTTGAGCAGGCCACTGCGTGGCTTTGCGACTGCCCGCAGCAGAGATGATTATTTGTCTATCGAATTGCATGGCACATTACCTCTTTCTACTAGCCATTGAATTTACTGCCGCGTTTTCCGTTTTTATAACCCTTATTAGGTTTTTTGGGCTTCTTCGGTTTTTTCTTTTCATCATCTTTTTTGTATCGCTTAATGATGTTACTAAGCGTGCGTATCTTTTTTGCTTGCCCGTTGTTGGTTTTGGTTAATTCGATGTTTGCTAATGTCAGTTCGCCAATTTTGTCATTGAGTGCTTTATAATCGATATCATCCACGAGCGACAGCCCCTAAGATTTTTTATTTTGTATTCTTTTTTGGACATACTCATCAAGAGTGTTACATAAGATAGTTTCAAAGGTACTAAACCGAGTGAGGCAGTTTGGACACTCCCGACGTCTCCAAACGCCTCCATTTTTACGCCTACTGTTATAAACATGAGTTTCATTTTCGCACACTGGGCAGTTCACAGTTTCCACCCTCTTTTACTTGTTCTGCGATAGCAACCGCCACTGCCGCAAGCTGGATCAGTTCTCCATATAAATCATCTGCATCAGATTCTTTAAAACTCGCAAGTCCCATATGTCCTTGCATGGCTTGGGCTACTTCCCCGAACTCTTCACCAAGGATTGCTAACCAAACACCTAGAGGATGACGCTGTTTCCCCCACATCGCATTCTGGCGTAAACGTTCTGCAGCCACATCAACCAAAACTGATTCTTCTAGCTCCATAACTTCACCAACTTTCTCAATGCCTCATTTTCAGCATTCAGCCTAGCGATTTCATCGTCAGTAAAAGAATGTGTTGTTTCTAAATCATCTTTTAAGAATTCACACTTCGCGCGGTAAGCATAGACTTGATCGTTGAGATTAATATTTTCCATTCTTAACTGGTGCAACTCATCCTCTACATCAGCACAAGCTGCATGAATGCCTTCAAGCTCTTTCAGCTTTTCTTCAAGTCCAAAAATCTGTTCCTTGTACACTTTCTCAGCCTCGCCAGCTTTTGCGACAACTTCCTCGTATTCAGCCGATAACATTTCGAACTGAGCCTTCCAATTGGTTTCTGGCTCTTTGATTTCAGGTGAAGGAGTCGCAAGCAAAGTGTCGGGAACTATCTTTGAAGCAGAGTCCTTTAACTCATCCCAAGCTTGTTTCCCGGCTTCTACGAAACTCATGGGCTTTTCCTCCTCGGCGGTAACAGTTTGACGACCTCGACGATCAATGATGCGACCTTTGAGCTCGTCTTTATGTTTTTGTTTCCAGTTGATTAGTTTTTTATAAGGGACGCCCAATCTTTCAGCGATTTGTTTATCTTTCAAATTCTTATTCAGTGAAATATATTTTTCAACTGGAAGCCAATCTTCTTTAACGGGAGCAACTGCCACAACCTCTTCCTCCTTAACTCTTTCTTTTATTTCAATTCGGTTATTCCGCAAAAACTCATAAAATGCTCTTTCATCCATTCCCAGTGCTCTGCGGATAGGTGTTCTCTTTACACCTTCAGAGATGAGCCTTTTTACTTCTGAAATGGTCATGTCCTGACCTTTAATGAGAATATTTTTGTATGGATCTTCTTTTCCACTTTCAAGTTTTTGGCCGATGTCACGCATCTCTTCATCTGTTGAACATCCTTTGCATACGTGAATATGTGAATTGGAACCTTTTTTATTTTTCTCGCATGATTCACAGACTTTGAAAAGCTCATCCAACTTACATAGCAGATTTAATCGCTCGGCCTTTTCCATCAGCTATCAGCCTCGTAACCTTGCAATCTTTTAAGATAGCCTTCTGCTTTCTGTAAATCTTCCAAGCCGTTTTTTTCCTTGTACCGGCAAATATATTTAAGAGCATTCCCAATCGCAAAACCTTCAGCAACCGTAAACTTTCTATCTGGAAAGTACCGTTCGATAAATTCAATCACGTCAATATCACCTTTATGGTAATGAAGAGGTTTTTCAATCTTATCGAATAATTCCTTTATAGTTTCCATTGATTAACCCCTTTCTTGTTTTGTCATATTTCCACACAAGGCGGTTTCTATAGTAAAGCTCCCTAAACCACGCTTTATCACCAGTGGCAAGAGCTAAATCAATCAGAGGAGATAAATCATAAACTACTTGCTGACCGTTAATAATTAACTTGCTTTCTCTCATAAATTTACCTCCCTGTTTTCATATAATGTTGATTAAAAAACCCATTTGCCTAACGCTAACCCTATTGCTAAAACAATGAAAATTAACGCAAACCCTAAAGCTAACAAAGGTGTAAAAAAATCGTAATCGCCAGCTTTATCAGATATAAAAACAAACCCGAGTAGCCCAACAATAATTAGCAATAGTAGCAAGCTCCAAAAAGGAATTGTAAATGTCATGTTCTCACCTCTCTCCTTGCGGTCTTTTTCAAAGGCTCGAACAAATGAACCTTATGACCGTCCTCAATCCGATACAACAACGTCCATTTAGGCGAGCGTTTACGTTTCCGCGCCATTACCTATAACCGCCTCTGGAATATGATCAAACTCTTTAAAGTAAGAGCTCATATCCTGTAATGTGAGAACTCCTTTGGCGTTATTCTTGTTGTAATATACTTTTATGGAGTCTGGATCCACCGTAAGCATCTGGTGAAATCCTGAAATTTTCTTGGTAAACATTTCGTATGTTTTGAAGTTTATGATTAATTCTCCAACTCGCACGGGAAGCACTTTAGAGGAAGAATACAGACTCTGCAATCGTTCTAATTCTGCCATCTTGGTTTGCACTTCTTTAGGAAAAGTGTGGGAACCCTTGTGTAATTTCCGAAGCGCTTTGGCTTCATCAACTTTCTTTTGTTTTGCTTGTTTCATTTCTGCTTTAATGGAGTTAATATCACCGCTGACGATAGTTAGCATCAAACATTCCTCCTAACTCTTTCGGACTGGTAAAATTAATGCTAGTAAACTTTTATCCTCGTTCTCGAATACAACCGGGCGAAATGAACCGTGAAAGTGTATCGTGACGGTTTGGCACCCAGTAGTCTTAAACAGCAACAAGGCTTGTAATAGGTACAAAGCATCTAGGTATAGGGAGACTTCAAATTGAACATCGAACTCGTATTGGTATTTCACTAACGGCGAATCATATCGCACCGTGCACTCTGTAAAATCTAGTCTCGGTTTTTCTTCTACAATTGAGCCGACGTCATAAATAGATGCGGCTGCGTGGAGTATATCCTTGAGATTTATTTCAACAACTTGCTTTGCCAGGCGGTAGTCTGGAATAATCCTAGAAATATCAGGATAATCACCTTCTAGCTTTTTACCCGTTGGGGTTAACACTGCTCCATCTGTTCGATTATGAATGTTCCTCGCTAAATATAGTCGATGAGCATCCGTGACAACGGCATCCCCGTTTTCAAGGTGTTTAATCCCTGTGAGCATTTTGTATCGTTCCGCGTTCGTCACCACGTGAGCACTTTTACAAACTTTCTCAGCATGTTTCATAAAAGTTTTGTAATCTAACAAGTTTTTCACCTCTAATCCTTCTGGTAATAATCCGCAATAAACCCTGCTGCTTTTAATGGGAGCCCTGGTGCCCAACTGATAGGCTCGCCCATGATTTCTGTCACTCTGTCCAGGTCTGCCAGCTGTCTCGGAACATCCAAAACAACCTCATCATGAATGTGCATTAATGTTTGGTATCTGTTAGCTTCAAGTCGGAATAAGATTTCTGCTAAGCAGTCACGAGCAATCGCTTGGACTATGTTCTCCGTTAGCTTACCGCCGTAGGTAGATTGCTTTTCCCACTTCTTTGTTGTTTGGTTCAAGCCGTAATAGTGAATAGCTTCTTTTCCAAAATCATTTTCAGCTAAGAACGGCTTAACATAAAATAGCTTTCGTCCACTTGGGAGGGTTACCGTTAAAAAATCTAAACCGTTTTGAATATCACTTTCACGAGCAAGAATTAACCCTCTCACACCTGCAGGCTGTCCCGTTCTCATCACAGACAACGCTGCATTTTCTAAACTGAACCATAGATCTTGAATTCGTTTGTTTGAGGATCTCCACCGCCTCACGATGTCTGGAAGTTCTTCTTCGGTTAATCCCATGTTGAGAGCTCCCATTGTGAGTAAGGCACCAGCTGCACCTTGATACCCTAGAGCTAATTCCGCAACCTTGCCTTTTTGACGCAATTCATATTCTGGATTACCCTTTTTGATTAATTCCAAAGGCACACCGAACATTTGACTGGCTGAAGCTTCGTATATTTTTCCATGTGTGTTGAACACATCTAACCGCCATTGTTCACCTGCAAGCCACGCAATCACCCTGGCTTCAATAGCTGAGAAGTCTGATATTAGAAGCACGTTTCCTTTACTCGGAACAAAAGCCGTTCTGATAAGCTGTGAAAGTGTGTCTGGGATATTTCCGTAAACAATTTTCAATGCTTCATCTTTACGGTGAACCACCAACTGGCGAGCATGATCTAATGTCTCAAGATAATTTCTAGGAAGATTCTGAACTTGAACTAAACGACCTGCCCAACGTCCAGTACGGTTAGCACCGTAAAATTGTAATAACCCTCTAACACGACCATCGGTGCAAACAGCATCGACCATGGCTTGATACTTCTTCACGCTTGTTTTCGATAGTTCTTGGCGAATCTCAAGCACTCTTTTTACTTTGCCTGATGTGGTCTCGATGAGATTAGAAACCGTTTCTTTTTGTAAGTTTTCGACTTCAATCCCTTGCTCTGCCAACCATTTCGATAACTGCTGAGCACTGTTCGGATTGGCTAGTCCAGTAATACCGCCTGCTTCAACCGTTAAGACTGCTGTCGTTAGGTCACTTACATGTAAAGCACCTTCAATCATTTGCATGTCTACGGCAATTCCTGTTGCATTAATTCGTTGATCAAGCTCCCATAATCTTTGTTCTTGTTCTGGTATAGGGAAGTTTGAAAGCTTTCTCGCAATCTCTTTTTCGGCTTCGACGTCTTGAGTACAATATTCTTTAAAAAGTTCCCATTTTTCCGGCTCATGATGTGGCAATGTCCTGGTGCGGTCACCATTCTTTTTAGAAGGTTTCGTAGGTGTACAGAAAAGTTTAATAAGTGCTTTTCCGGCTGACATTTTTTGTTTTTCTTGAGGTAAACCCAATGCAACTGCAGTCGGTCCTAACCCTGCCGTATACCCGCAATACAAACCGTGGAACATGGTGCAACGCCATTGGGAAAGCCATGCGAGAGGATTCCATTTAAAATGCTCAGCTAAGCTAAATATTTCAAAAGCTGCATTATAAGCTTTCTTTATGACATTTGGGCTTATAAGGGCTTGAATTATTTCTTGTGGAATCTTTTCACCGTTGGCTAAATCTATAATTTGAGTAGGTTGTCCGTTGACTGAGTACGCAAACAGTAATACTTCAAAATCAGGGCTCTGAACATACTTATAGAGCCCTGATTTCTTAATATCGATTGAAGAATACGTCTCCAAGTCAATATTCAAAGTGTGAATCATATCCCGTACACGCCACCAATTGGCTGCCCAGTGATAGGGTCAAACTGTTGTGGTTGCTGAGGTTGAATCTGTGGTTGTGTCGGCTGTTGCATCGGTTGCATCGGTTGAGTCGGTGCTGGTTGCATGCCGTAAGGCATTTGAACATTAGGCTGTTGGTATTGCGGTTGTTGATAAGTTGGTTGTGGTGCAGGTGCTCCTCCGAAATCTTCATTTGCAGCTGGTGCAGCAGAACCTAATGGCTCACCATCGCGAGTTTTTTGAACGTTAGTTGATAAATAGCAACCTACCCCTTTTTTCCCTGCTTGAGCATATGGAGCAAAGTTCACGGCAATACGGCCATACATACCGGAATAAACTTCAGTAGGATCCATGATTGGGTTTAAGTTAGCATCTACAATCTTAGGCGGTTGATCTACTTTAGAAGATGCAGAGAATACCCAATGCCCCTTGCATTCTTCACCGAATGGCATTCCATCAGAAGGCTTCACACCGTCACCGTCATAAACTGGAATAGCAACCATTGGAGGGATAACCCCGTTCCAGCATTTTGATTTACCATTTTGTTTAGCTGCTTCGATAGCTGCATCAATGCGTTGTTTAGTAGCTACATCAGATTTAGGAACGAGAATAGTTACGCTGTATTTTGGCTCTCCGCCATATTGGTTTTCGCGAGGTTTTAATAGATTTACATAGCTGAAACGAACTTCACCTGTTACGATACGAGTTGGATTTTGTTGATTTGACATTATTTCACTTCTCCTTTATTAATCATTTGTTGAATTTTACTTGATAAAATAAATAGTCTTCTGCTCAGCTCTCTACGAGTTTCATAATTTGTTTCCTTTATCATTGCTTCCCTGATTTCTTTTGCCTCATCTCTAAGGATATCTAAGGCAATGTTTTTCACGCGAAATCACTCGCTGCATCAGGCTTGCTAATCGCCTGACGTTTATCACCAATAGGTGCAAGTGTAGGCTTACCGGATGTCTTAACAACAAGCCCTGGCTCTTCTAGCAAACTTCTAAACTCTGCTTTACCAAGTTGTTTCTCAAGCTTCGCAACGGTTAATGGCACCCGTTCATAAAGCATCGTTTCAGCGATATTGTTTTCCTGAAGATGTTTAAAGGCTTCATCGATATTCTTATATGAGCGAGATCCACGACCTTCAACAGCCTTCCAGCCAGGAATCTCATTACCTTTCAAGCACTCCGCAAGGGCATAGTCCTTCAAAGCACTAAGCCATGCTTCGATGTAAGCCCCTTTCTCGAGCATTTGCCCGACTTCTTCATCTGATAGCAAAGGCGGTTTCAAGCTTGTGAAATCAGCCAAAGCAGTATATTGGTCAGCACGTGCTCGACATTGTGCTTTCGCTTTGCAAAACTTGCAATGTTCACCAGGAACGAAGTCACCATCACCGTTATATGCTCGCATGGCGATTGGTTTAATCTCCTCGCCCCAAGCCAACAGGTCAGATATGGACAAAGTGTATTCTGAGATGCTGTCCAATCTTGGTTGGATAATAGCAAGATGAATAGTATCGATTAGATACAGCAGGCTATATTCCAGGTAAGCTCCAAGTGCATAAAGCTTCATCTGTGGATTGTCCTCCGCACTTACCGGAACACCCTTCCCGTACTTAAAATCATTAATGTATAAAGTGTTTCCACCAATGATAATGCAATCCACCGTACCAAAGCCTTCCGGTGCATACGTGCTGTAATTCAATCGTTTTTCCACTGCTACATAGGGAGCAGATGAAAGACTTAATGTGAGCCCTTGCAGATATTCTAGATAGGTGTCTGTGTGCTTGAGCATTTCATCCTGGTATAACTCATGCTTTTTCATTTTGTTTAAGCGAGTGTTAAATGTGCGCTGACTCATAGGCTCGGTGAAGTGTTTTCTAAGTTTCAATTCTGCAATTTCATGGGCCAGTGTGCCTTCTTCTGCGAAAGTGCTTGTTGTATCCGGAAACTGTTCCTCTAACCGTACCGAAGGGGTACAAGTTAACCATCTATGTGAAGCACTTGCTGATAATAGTGCATGGGCACGCTCAGCGTGTGCGATTTCTTTGGTCACTATATTTTCGCCCCCATCTCACGAAGCTTGGTAGCGAATGCTCCGTATTGCTCTTTTGGCAATTGCATTAGAGCAGCTGCGCCAAATGCTTGAAGTAATTGAACAAGATCTTCGCGTTTGCCAGCATCCACTAACTGTGTGGCAGCTACCGCGATTTGCTCCATGCTGTAAGTAGGTGCTGATGTTGGTACAGCTTGGGGCGTTGCCTGTTGCTGAACTGGCACGGCTTGAACAGGTGGCGCAACAGGAGCTTGTTGAACTGGTACTGCTTGAACAGGTGGTGCAATTGGTGTCTGAACTACAGGCTGATGTGCCACAACTGGTTCTTGAGCAACCTTCTCAGCAATAAAGCTTGATGCTTGCCCGCCTTTTAATGCCTCTGCAAGTGCTTGGATGGCGCCAGCTAGCTCAGGCGCGTTTATATTTACTGTGATATTCATTGATAAGTAGCCTCCTAAATTGGTAAAATAACAGTGATAAGTTTGTTTCACGGCTCGTGTTGGTAGCACGGGTCTTATTTTTTCTCTTTCCAATCTACAACGAATTTTTCCACTTTGTACCAACCCACAAGTGACTTATGCGTTTCAGTTTCAAAATCGCAATAGAAGCCTTTTGATACAAAATAATCTCGAATAACCTTCAGTTCTCTTAAATCACTAGCTGCTGTTATTGTTTGCTGCCACCCGGAGTAACCTTCTAACGCTGCCTTCTCGATTTGTTTCACGATATTTTTTAATGTGTCTCCTGATAAAACGGATTGCTTATAAAATTCAATACCTACGTCGCTTAATTTACGCATATCCTCAGGGGATTTAAGTTTGATCTCACTCACTTTTCTCACCTCCCTTCAAGCACTAATTGTTATCGGAATGTGAACTAAACTCTATTAAATCTGTAAGGTAGTTCAAGCCTTTGTTTTCCTTCTAAAGTTCTGTTTGCGAAATCCCATGTATCATCACAACTAGTTAATTCAATAATGGTTTTTAATGCTGATTCGTAACGTTCTACTTTGTTCTCTAGGTGCTTTATTTTTTGTTGTAATCCCATTTCAATCAATTTATCTGAAATAAATTCACCCATCTTTTAACCACCTCTACTTCGCATTTTGTTTCAACCGAACTTACAAGTATCAATTCCGTTATATGTCCCTAACCAATAGGTATCATCTTCGTGCCAATATCCTTCGTCGTGGTCATATCGATAACAGTAAATTTCACCATCTTCATTAACGAAAGGGTTGGTATATGTGTCGTAACAAGGAGTTCCAATCTTCCAATATGTCATTACTTCTTCGTCAAGCATAGGACAATAAATCTTTCCCCACTCTTGACCATTTGACCAGCTTAGTTCTTTATCCATTTCTCCACTTCCTTATGTCGCAATTGGTTTCAATTAATCCATGAACCCAGTAATTTTTGAGATTACTAGAGCAGGTACTGATAGAACAAACAAGATGCAAAGCATAAAAAGGTAACCCATTATTCCCAGCCCCCGTTTGCTAATTGGTAAAGCACTTTGTTTTTTAACTGAAAAGCTAGTTGAATCAGTCCTTTTCTTGAAAGCATCAATTTCCCATCAATAACCTTGAATTGATCATCAGGTATATTTTTATAGACGGGATACTTTGCTTTCATTTCACTGATTGAAATGCCTTCTCCCACAGGTCCACCTCCTAGAAATATTCATTAAATCTTTCATCAAGTTTCGCCAAGGTGCCAAAAAGAGAAAGCCGTTTAGGCTTAGTTTTTGCTTTCCAAATAAAAGTTTCTAAGGTCCACAAAGGAATCTAAATGGTATTCAGAAAATCCAATACCGTATTCGATTGATCTTTTTGAAACATCATAAATATCTTCAGTAACACGGAAATATTCAAAAGTTCTGAAATACAAGGTTTTAAGGTTAATTTCTTTATGGTGGCGTTCGAAGAGACAATCAACAGTAACGATATTTTCATCTATTCCTTGAATTGAATACGCAATTAATTTAGGCGCCCTATTTTCACGGGACGTCATGAACTCGATAATCTCCTCGAATAACTTTCGATCCCCAATAGACTTTAGTGGTTCAAGATTTGTTGCTAAGTATTTGCCATCCATTTTTACTACCCTCTTTCTTATTCATTTCAGCAAGGATTCGAGGGATGGAAGTCTTTAGAAAGAATTGCTCCATCTCCCCCCAGGTATCCTTACTGATATCCGGGAGCGATATTTCCACCTTTTCTATTGAAATGTTTTCCATATCCCGCACCATCAACTACAGATTCTCTGTAGTTGGCCTTTAAAAAAAATGATGTCGCCCGCATTAACCTTAGTTAGTGTTACAAATTTCAAAGCTGTATCCATGCGAAATATTTTTCGGTATTTTTCATATTGGATGTATGTTTTCTCTGACATACCAAGTCTTTTTGCCATTTCAACTTGTGTGAAGCCCCCTAAAATTCTAGCTTGCTCAATGGTGTATTTCACAAGCTCACCTCCTTCTGTTAACTACTTTACTACAGAGTTTCTGTAGTTTCAATAGAAAAATACAGATTTTCTGTAATTAATTAAAATTTATTATTTTTTAATACAGAAAACCTGTACAAATTTACAGTATATAATTATAATGAGTTATAAAGAAACGAGGTGAGAAAAATGAAAATCGGGGATAAAATAAAGGACTTGCGTAAAAAACATAAGTTAACGCAAGAGGATCTAGCAAAGAAACTTGATGTTAGACCTACAGCCGTTTCTGCCTGGGAGAGAAATGCTAACAAACCCTTAATGGATAAAATAGTGGTTATGGCCGAAATGTGGGATGTTCCTGTTACATACCTATTAGATGTGGATGATATTGGAGAATCATCTGACATGGAGTTACTACCTGTGTATGGAAACATCAGTTGCGGTAACGGTGTGCTCGTATATGATGCGCCAGAATCATTCGAAGCCACACCAAAAGATTGGTTAAATGGCGGAGAGTATTTTTACATGACTGCTAAAGGTGACAGTATGATTGGTGCGAGAATACACGAAGGCGATCTGCTTCTGATAAGAAAACAAGACGAAGTAGAAAATGGAGAGATTGCAGCCGTTGCGGTAGATGATACGGCTGTATTGAAAAGAGTATTTAAACAGGATGATTCCGTTATTCTCCAATCTGAGAATTCTAAATATCCCCCGATTTCTTACATACCGGGTCAAAATAAACGGATTAAGATAATCGGAAAGTTGAAAAAAGTTGTATTAAATTTCTAGCTAGGTGTTTAATCATCGGAGTGGGCGACGGCTCACTCTGTTTTTATAGAGAGGATGAGTAACATGACTATCGGAATTTATATCCGTGTTAGTACGCAAGAGCAGGCAAAGGAAGGTTATTCTATTCCAGCTCAAAAAGAACGTCTTATTGCCTATTGCACAGCGTTAGGCTGGACAGATTATAAATTTTACATCGATGAGGGTGTGTCTGCAAAGGATTTGAACCGTCCAGAGTTGCAAAAAATGCTGGGAGACGTTAAGAAAAAACTAATCTCAACCGTGCTAGTATACCGCCTTGACCGATTGACCAGGAGAGTAAAGGACTTATACACTCTATTAGATGATTTCAAAAACAACAGCTGCACTTTTAGATCAGCGACTGAACCATATGACACATCCAGCGCGATGGGTAAAATGTTCATCGGGTTAGTTGCTTTACTCGCTCAATGGGAGGCTGAGAACCTTTCAGAGCGCGTCAAAATGGCTCTCGAAGAAAAAGTTTCTGGAGGAGAACGTGTCGGCGCAATTCCGTATGGTTTTGATTTGGATGAGAAGGAAAAGCTAGTCGCTAATGAGAAAGCTGAAATTGTTCTTGATATGGTAGACAAGGTTAAATCAGGAATGACTGCAAACCGTTTAGCCGAGTTTTTAAATGTAACCAATGGCGAAAGGAATTGGAGAGCGAACAGCGTGTTACGAGTGCTACGCAATCCTGCGCTTTACGGTGCTACAAAATGGAACGATAAGATTTATGAAGGAACTCACACAGGTATCATCACTAAAAAAGAATTTGAAAAGCTGCAGTTGGTTCTTGATGACCGAGCTGCACACCATAACCGAGACGTGGAGAACGAATACCTGTTCCAAGGCGTGCTTAACTGCCCAACTTGTGGTCATATCTTATCAGTAAATCGATACCTAAGAAAACGAAAAGACGGATCAGAGTATCAAGGATCCATATATAAATGCCAAGAATGCTGGCGAGAAGGCCGTAAAATGATAAGTGTTGGTGAGCAGCGCTTTACGGATGCTTTGCTCGAGTATATGAAGCATGTTGAGTTTAAAAATATTCCTCAACCTAATCCAGTTGATGATAAAAAAGCCGTTTTAGAGAAACAACTCGAGCAAATAGAGAGAATACGCGCTAACTACCAACGCGCATGGGCTGCTGGGAAGATGATGGATAAAGAATTCGATAGCCTGATGGATGAAACGCTAGAACCTTACGAATCCGTCAAAAGCCAATTAAATGGTTTAAAAGATAACGATCCAATTGACGTTGAAGCCTTAAAAGAAATCGTATTTACTTTTAATCAAACTTTTAGCTATTTGACTAGAGATGAAAAGAAAAGTTTTATCGCTCGATTTATCCGACGTATTCATTTTGTAGTCACTCCAACTAAGCCAAAAAATTATAGAAATAAGAAAGGTAAAGGGTTAGTCGTGATTACTGATGTCGAATTCTATTAGTTTTTATGTGCCGTTACCAGT
>NZ_LR656166.1 GCF_902168435.1 Bacillus marasmi | reverse complement strand
TGGCTGTATACGCTGACAAAAATAAATAATAATGTTCCACCATTAAAGGTTATGGCTTTTGCCGTAGCCTTTTATCTTTTTACCCGATTTTCTCCGCCAATTCTAAAATAATCCCCTCTGGACCACGCACGTAGCATAACTTATAACTTTCTCCATATTGCTCGATCTCACTAAAGACTTCAGTGCCCTTCTGTTTCAATTTTGCAATGATTGCTTCTATATCTTCAACCGCAAAGCAAATATGACGAATACCAAGCGTATTGGCAAAAGTTTGCTGAATTTCACCTTCATCTGACGGCGTAATATATTTGACTAGCTCTATCCATGTCTTTCCATCTGGCATACCCAAACCAACACAAGCCGTTTTAACACCTTTTAGCCCAACGATTCTGTCCAGCTGTTCTCCATCCAATTCCCATTCCGCTTTCACTTCAAGTCCTAAATCTATGAAAAACGCTTTAGCCTCTGAAAGATCATTGACGTTTATACTTACGTGATCAATTCTATTGATTTTCATATGTCAAACCTCCTGATTTGCGACGCTCGTCTTCTTAAAATATGAATCTGATGTGGACCTAATAATTGCTCAATATGTCGATACTTACTATGAAAATTGGAATGTAATGAACTAAAATAGACGGAGGGTTTCCGCTTATTTTGAGAATACCTTCAAAAATGGCCAAAATAGCAGGAGGAATTCCACTTATTTAATCGAAAATCATTAAAATGGAGCTTTTTTCTTTACTTAACAGGAAAATCTCCTCTTATTTTACCCGAAATGAATAACATTCCCAATTTAACCGGAAAATCTCCGCTTATTTTCCACACCTGATTTATTTTTAAAAAGATAGATGATAAGCTTCATCCAATTAATAATCAAACCACTCTTCAGCAAAGGAGTTGTATAAATTGAATGAAAAAATAAAACGCACATCTAAAGCAGAAAACATTCTAGCTCAGATTAATAGAAATACTAAGCTAGGCGACTTACGAAAAATCGCGAAGGAAATTAAAAAAGATCACGAACTTGCTATGGAACTGTGGACAACCGAAGAGTTTTTGCCTAGACAATTAGCAATCTTAATTATGGACAAAAAGCTTCTTTCGGAAGATGTGCTTAATAAGCTCGACCAAGATATGCAGATTCATACTATTGATGAACGAAATAACTTAATGGATTGGCTAATGGCTAACCAGCTGACTAAAGACAAGAAGTTAATTGCATTGATGGAGTCGTGGGAAAATAGCCCTTCTGCACTTCAAAGGCGAGTTTTCTGGTATTATCAAGGCCGATTAAGATGGACTGGACAAACACCGCCTGATAACACTGAAGACTTACTATCTACATTAGAAGCTAATATTTCGAAGGAAGAACCCGAAGTTCAGTGGGCTATGAATTTCACCGCAGGCTGGATAGGTATTTTTGATGAAATGTATCGTGAGCGTTGTATCAAACTTGGTGAGAAAACGAGTCTTTACAAAGATGATAAAGTATCAAAAGGCTGTACTCCCAACTATTTACCAGAGTTCATTTCGATTGAAGTGAACAAGCGACGAAATCATTAGTTACCTTTGAAAATTTGTAAGGCGCTTCACTTTATGATGAACAACCTACCATCTGAACAGCACAACAACATTATTCAAAAGATTTTCTTAAAAAAAGCGTGTCACAAGCCTAATTCCTAGCAAACCACTAATCGGGCACGTAGACTCGCTCTACGCGACCAAAACACTCTCGCAAACCATTAATCGGGCACGTAGACTCGCTCTACGTGACCAAATCACTCTGTTAAACTCCTAATCGGGCACGTAGACTCGCTCTACGTGACCAAATCACTCTGGTAAACCACTAATCGGGCACGTAGACTCGCTCTACGTGACCAAATCACTCTGGCAAACCACGAAACGGGCACGTAGACTCGCTCTACGTGACCAAATCACTCTGTTAAACCACTAATCGGGCACGTAGACTCTCTCTACGTGACCAAATCACTCTGGCAAACCACGAATCGGTCACGTAGACTGGCTCTACGTGACCAAATCACTCTCGAAAACCACGAAACGGGCACGTAGATTGGCTCTACGCGACCAAAACACTCTCGCAAACCACTAAACGGGCACGTAGACTCGCTCTACGTGACCAAATCACTCTCGCAAACCATTAAACGGGCACATAGATTAGCTCTATGTGCCCAAACTGGTTGCATAATTATTGTATAAACTTTAGAAAGGTCACTGCCTTCAAAATATCGAGCATATAGGATTTACATTTTGAAGTTTACAACAATGTAAAAAGAAAAACTGAAGACATACGCTAATTCGATTTTAACATCTTACCTGCCTTTGACTCAGTCCGCTCTTTCAATACCCTATCCAAATACAAAGTAAACTCTGACTCCCCTGAATACGACAAGCACAAATACTCCTTCGCTCTCGTCATCCCTATGTAAAATAAAGAAACCTCCCGCTCCCTATCCTCTTCTAAAGGAAACGGCATTGAGTCGATATTGACGATGAAGACTGCTTGGAAATCCAGTCCCTTACTGCTATCAATCGTACTAATTTTGATTTTTCCATCAACCTTTTCAAAAGAACGCTTAGATGAATCACTTTCCGTAATCCAAAAATACGGCAAGTTTAGATCATCTAACCCCCGTTTAATGATATCAATAATCGGATAGGATGATGTTCGTTTCACCCGATATAAAATCAGAATTTCTTCTAGCGGAACCTTCTTGCCCTCACTTAATTTCTTAATCTGTCGAGCTACGATTCTCATTTCCTCATAGAAATTCTTAGCCTTAATGATTCCAGGCTCCGGCCCTCGTCTTTTTGTACTTTGTGGAGCGATAATTTCACCATCAAGCTCACGGCCAACAACCTTGTTCTTAAATACTGAATGCTTTCGATAAAAATCCCAAGCAAATTTCACGATTTGTTGAGAATTACGATAATTAATCGTTAAGACCTTTGACCGACCCTGGAAACTTAATCCTGTATCCTGCAAATACGAGCGTTTGCGACTATAAATCGTTTGGGCTCGATCTTCAACCAATAATAAGGATTGTGTCTCCTCATTGATTAATAAGCTAACTAGCTTTAGCCAATCTGCCTCAAAATCCTGGCCTTCGTCGATTAGCACCGCATCATAGGTTGGGAGAATCGTTTCCTTCTTCTCTATTTTTTCCATAATGGTAGGAAGATTGAAATCTCTTATTTTCAGATCATTTTTCAACCACGAGTGAAAATTACGAACGATGATATTGTTACTTTGAGTAGCTTTGGCAACTGGGTCAAAATCAAACAAATCCTCTGGCTCATTCAGCATGTGATTTAACATGTGCTGAATCCCATTGGCCAAAGAAATGTTGTAGCAAAGAATTAAAATCTTCCAATCAGGATGTTCCTTAGCCAGCATTTTAGCCCTGCTCGCAAGAATAATCGTCTTCCCACTCCCAGCAACACCGCGAATTAACCGGTTTTTATCACCAAGCTGCTTCGCCAAATTCTCTTGATGTAAATCCATCGTTTTGATGTCATGTAATGATAATAGTAGCTGATCCTGATAAGGCACTTGTCCTCTAAATTCCGCACTAATTCGAACCTCTGGGAACAAGTGATACCGAATTGCATTGATGTCTTCGAATGTTAAAGGTGCCCTTACACGAAACGGAACAACAAACATGTTCATGATCTTTTCCATCAATATTTCTTCAGAAAATGATTCTTTATCTGGATCAATCTCATCACGCGTTAAGCAAAGATTAGGATCAATCACAGAATATAAATCGTTTTGAATGAAATCCTTCGTGCTCATTCTGGTAAAAACAACACCATATCCACAAGGAAACTTTAATTGGAATTTGTGCTTACCATCTAGTTGAACTAGGCTTTTATCTTTTTTTAGGGTATTTGAAACTAAAAACATATATTCACGAGCTTGCTTCATCGGACTTTTAATAACTGCTTGATCCCCCGAAGTCGTAAGAATATGCCATTCATCATGATTGAGCTGAAACAAGGTATTCTTCGTATAATCCTTCACTTCAAGAACGACAATTCCCAAATCAGGACCAATGATAATAAAATCAGGTCTTCTCCCTTGGATTTCTGCTTCATAATAAACTATATAATCGTCTGGTAAAAAGGTTTTCAGAGTTCGAAAAAGCAACCTCTCCCCAGCAGTAGCGGAAGATCTTATCGTTTCAGGAACGGTAATGGCCATAATACCCTCTCCATAAGTCGCATTTTTCTTAATTATACTATAAAAGTTATTTCGACTCATAAAAATTACAGTATTTTACCAAAATTACAATATAAATGATACAAATTTATTAAACTTTTTCCATTATTAACAAATATCTTCCTATTCTAATATTCTTTTATAAGATAATTTTGGTAAAATAGTAACAGATAAATACTACATAAATACAACTGCTTTGAATGAGGAGTGAAAATATGCTAAAAGGAATCATAAATAAATTATTCAAACCAACTCCGTCAAATAATAAACAAATTAGTCCTGAAGAAATCGAAGCGCTCGTCGATGCAAAAATCAAACAGCATTCAGCTACAAATCCATCTCCACTAAAGCAAAACACACAAGTTCCACCCACTAGCCAGGATGATTACACCTTGACGCCAAAACAAGTAGATTACGCCTTGTCCATCATTGAAAAAATTAAGAATGAATTTGAACTCACAATCGATCCAGCCGCATTGACTATAAAAGATCTGAACCGCCTAATTGCTTATCAAAGATATAAAAATAAGGGGACACTTGTGAATTTAGTAAAAAAAGGGGTGTTGAAGCGGAGATAGCTTTTGATCTACTAATGCAAATAACACGGACTGTTTACACTAAGGTCTTTGCTTTTCAAATGTGAATTTTAGGATCCGTCACATTAATTTGGTGGAAACCAATACCTCCAAAACCGGTAGCATCTCTCGGTTTTTAGTATTCACAATTATGATATTTCCACCTATCATTTGCTGTACTTGTACCTTATCCAAAACAGAGGGTATATTTGGAATTTAATTTGGAAATATAACTCTATGCAATCAAATTCCCAGGTTTTTGAATTTGATCAGAATATATTTACGAGTGAAGATAGTGAATATTATTTTTTAATCAATAATTAAAAATATATGGTAAAACACAACTAATTTACATATTCTTCTAATAATCTATTTATGTTAAGGGGAGGATTGTCAATGGATAATTTTATCGAGCAAATAAAGACTTTTTCGAAACGCGTTGAAAAATTGCAAAACTCTATTTCTACAGAAGAGGCAACAAAAACGTCAGTAATAATGCCCTTTTTTCAAATCCTTGGTTATGACATTTTTAATCCTGAGGAATTCACACCAGAATTTGTTGCAGATGTTGGGATAAAAAAGGGAGAGAAAGTTGATTACGCAATCATGAGTGATGGAAAGCCGGTTATCTTAATTGAAGCAAAATCAATAAACGAAAAACTACACAAACATGACTCCCAGCTTTTTAGATATTTTGGTACAACTTCTGCAAAATTTGCCATCCTTACCAATGGTCTTATTTATCGCTTTTATACTGATTTAGAAGAACAAAATAAAATGGATGCTGCACCCTTCCTAGAATTTAACATTTTAGATTTAAAAGATAGCTCCATACACGAATTAGCAAAATTTAAGAAAAATAGCTTTGATTTAGAAAAAATATTTAATACTGCCTCAGAATTAAAATACTTAAACAAACTCAAAAAATTTTTTAACGAACAGTTGGAAACCCCTTCTGACGAATTTGTAAAATTCATGATTGGCCAAATATATAATGGTGTAAAAACCAAAAATACAATTGATAAGTTTGAACCTATTATAAAAAAAGCATTTAAACAATTCATTAATGAAATGGTCAATGATAAATTGAATGCCGCATTAAAATCAACTAACGATGAGGACACTCCTCAAGAGGCTGAACTAAGTACCGATGTTCAGAATATTGAAGAAGAAAAAAACGAACCAAAAATAGAGACATCAGAGGAAGAAGTCGAGGGATATGCCATAACCAAATTTTTACTAATGGATATTGTTGATGATGATCGTATAGGCTATCGTGATAACTTAAGTTATTTTAACATCCTCTTAGATAATAATATCCGAAAATGGATTTGTCGTTTAGGATTTAACCAGTCACAAAAATACATACAGTTCAATGATGAAGACAGGTCTTTTGTGAATATTGACAAAGTTACTGATATCAGCTTACATAAAGACAAACTGGTGGAAGTTGCGAAAAAGTTTATATAATGACGTAAAGCTAGGGTACATTATATTGTCCCTAGCTTTTTTACTTGAAATAAATGGTAAATATAACCAATGTAATTAAAATATTTTGTTAGTTAGATTTTAAAGAATGATTGTAGAGTTTTCTCTATAGTAAGGACTCAAAATAATAAACAAATCCTTAAGATCCTCACTGCTATCACTATTTTCAAGAAGATATTCCAGCAATTCTTCTTGTCTTGCTTGTCCGAGCGTAATTCGGTAAAGCGACAGGATTTTTATTAATCTCTGATAGCTTCCTATATCCTTGCTCATTGGATACAAAGGGACAATCCTTTCGATTTTTATCTCCTGATCATCAGGTAAACACCAAAATGGGATAAGTTCTGAATACCTGCCGGAATAGGTTTGTTTCGCAAAATCAAATAATTCTTCCCATATATCTTTTTCGAATGAAATTTGCTCACCAAACTTCAATGCAATATTTTGGCGAATTGCCAAGCATTTAAAGCGGTTGATCCTCCCTTCCCTTTGCTCCAAATCGATCGGGTTTGAAGGTAAATTCCAATGCATTATTTTTCTACAGTAAAAATGAAAATCCAAGCCTTCCTGACCAATGGAAGTAGTAGCGAGGACAAATGGTCGAAAAGGGGAATTAAAAGAATTCCGGATACTTTCCTTTCGATCAGTGCCTTTCTGATTTTCACCTTCATCTTTATAAAATCCAACAGCAAAGTGGGAACGTAGAGCAATTCCCTTATCTTTGCCCCCCTTTATCTTGCTTTTAAATGTTTTATAAGTATCAACTCGATAATTTGCTGAATGGGTTTTCATCGATTCCAATAGATTCTTGTGAATGTGCTTGTATGGATCAGCGGTATTTTTACGCCATTTGATTCAACCATCAAATGCACGTATTCATCAAATAGAGCCTGGAAATTCCCATCACAGCAATAATGTAAAACATTTTTCCAATGGGCATCACTATTTTTCCCACCATAGCAAAGTTCGATAATCGCCGTTGCTTCTGTCCGATTAAATAGATTAATCATCGCTTTTGCTAATTGTGAGGCATACAAACCATTGTTACCGTTTGAACGATAGGCACAGACTGCTGGAGAGGAGATGGCCAACTTTACTAGGACTTGAGTCAAATCATTAGGCATTTTTCCCAAATCGAGTTCAGAAATCGAATGAAATAACTCCTCTAAATGATCTAAATGGACAAGAAAACCTTTATGACCCCTTTCCTCCTCTTCATCCTCCATACTTTGCAGCAATTCTGTCCTATGTTCAAACCAACTTTTTACCGTTTCCATTCCATCGAATAATAATGGCGCAAGAAAATACCACCGATCATCAGTCCGATTGCGGTCATTCTGATAATCCTTTAACCCATCAATCAAGTTACTTACCTTAATCATTAGTTCGTTTTCAATCATTTCAAGGGATTTCCCCTCATTTAAACGAGAAATAGGATCATATAAATTAGCTAAGGTTACTGATGGATAAAGTAGGCAAAACAAACTCATCGAATGAGGAGTACCTTTGTCAACATTAAAACGTAGCCGTGCAACCGGAAACCGTTTGTTATTGGGAGCAAAATAACTAGTGTTCTTTTTATCCTTGTTTTTGGCAACGAGCCTCCCAACCGTTTTCCGTTCGGCCTCATAAGAAATAAGCGAGGCTATCATTCTCGGCACCATTTCCCATGCGGAAAACACCAATATCTTAGAAAATTTATTTTTATCTTTATATACGCCCTGTGGTTCATAGTATGGTTTGGAGGGTGGAACCCACAACAGCAATTCCGCTTGATTCTCAAACGCCGCCTCTTTTAATTTTTCTAATCGAGCATTAGCTGGTTCAAGTTCCCGATAATTTTGGAGCTGCTTCTTATCTATCCACAAGTGCTTTTTTTTAGCTAAATTGATCTGGTCGGGATACTTTTTAAAGAACTTTTCAACGTGCTGTTTTAATTGGTACTGCTTCATAAAAGACAGCAAATATGGTGTAGATTTTACATAATCAACCGGTACATGATGATGCTCACCGATTTCTGATAATAAATTTTCAGCCTCAATATAGGACAATACATCTTTATTCGTAATCTTAATTGGTGCTTTCACACTTCTATCATCGATAAAATCGCCAGTATCAATAGCAGAAATCCGCTCGGTGCGACACACAGCTTGATACATTGCATCCTCTGCTTTATTTTTCACCTCTAAAAGGGTAAAGTGATCGTGATTGATTTCACGAAGGCTTGCAGAATAATTACTCCATATTTCCTTGAATTCATTTTGTTTCAGCTTTTGTTGAAACAGGAAGTCCATTACCTGGAAAAATTCGGCATAATGGTCGTCACTTTGGTTCTCGCTAATTTCCTCAAGGGTGGAATAGAGCTTGTAGGGTGTAGCAGATAGCAAAAGAATATTCGTTTCATTTCCTTTTAAAAATCGGTCTGCTAATATCCCTGTTTCTGATTCGATATCTTGTGAAATTAAAAATTTAAACCGTTGAAATTCATCCATAATGACCAAATCGGGGTTCATTCTTTCAACACTAATTCTTGCAAACATCATTCTTAAATTTTGTAAAAGCGGATAAGTGCCTGATATTCTCTCGTATCCATTTTCTCTTATCGCTTTACAAATATAGATAATTTCTGGTAAAAGCGGATGCTCATTCAGGTATGCTTCGATTTCTCTTATCATGGTTAATATATATTGTCCATTCGTTTTCTCGTTACATGCACTCACCCGCGGCTCATAAATACCATAAGCCCATTTCCAGCCAGAAAATGCAGTATCAATAAATAGGGTTTCAAGTTCTTTTTCTAGTGGTTTAAATAACTCCATTCGCTTCAAAATAGCAAACATCAGCGCTCGCTCAGATACATTTCCCCCACCATTCGTCATTGAAAATGAAGTCAAAGGAGTAAGTGGAATTAGCTGAATATAGGAATCCTTTACCTCCTCATCATTCTCTTGTTCAAAAATTTTTAAATGCTGCATGGATAAACGCGTATCAGAAACATTCTCTATTTTTACGTCTTTACTTATCTTAAGTTTTTTCATATTCTGACTAGCAATACTAGAATTAGAGCAAATGTAAACCACCTTAAAAAGATCATCCTTAAGCTCTTCATAATGGTATCTAGACGTTTTTGAGATAATCCCTTTGGCAATGAGCGTTTTCCCAAGGCCAACCTCATCGGCAACCAATACTCTGTTTTGTCCAGTTTGGAAAAGCTCGAACACACGATTAACAGTTGCTCGCTGGAAGTCCTTTAAACCTTGCATTATCTCAGTTTCGATTTGGTTTAAGTCTAATTTCATGATCCCTTCACTGCCTTTGCAAAAACATCATACACGTCCCTAAATCCATCTGGGATAATTTCTTCATCAGAAATCAATTCCATTAGCTTTTGAATTTCATCTAATTTCCCAGGTGAGTGAGCAGCAGCTCTGAGCATTTTTTCATAGAGTGCAGGAATTGGTTCCCCAAACCCATAGATAAAGCTATTTTTCAGCTGATGTTTATTTTCTAAAAAAGCAAGTAAGTAGTCGTCGCCAAGTAAAAATGATAGATACTGAATAAATCCGTTTTTATCCTTAATAATCTCATTAACAATACTGCTCTCTCTAGCTTCCGGGATGTTGCTTGTAGGAATTTTAATGATTCTTTTTAAGCTTTCTTCCTCGCCAACAGCTTCAATAACATAAAATTCAGAGAGCTGCAGAATATACAATCCTGTAAAACGAATGCAGGATGATAGATCTGCTCTTTGTTTTGAAAACAAAGGGGAAATAGAAATATTTTCGTTATTGATTAGATTTTCAAATGTTATTTCTAAATCGTAGTGATCTTCGTTTTCTAATACCTTGGCTGATGAGGTTAGTCGTGAAACGTCCTTAATTAACTTTTGGAGATCAACTGTGTCTGTGACTTCCCCATTAACCTGGTCACTAATTTCCACTTTTTCAAATGGATTTTCCTTTTCGTTATCACCGAATAAATCGTGCTTTAATATGTCTACATTTACATATCTTCTTTTCGCAGCCAATTTTAGCATGAACTCAACATTTCCATAGCTAGCGCTAGTTGAGGCATTTAATGAGCCAATGTATAACTCGCTATTAGCGTATTTTGTTTTACAATAAACCTTAGCGTGAATATCTTGCTGAAGCTTTTCTTCCTCCTGCTCACCTTCACTCAAGGCCTCTTCCCCATCGACAATTTCATCCTTCATGACAAAAACATCGAAGTGTGTGACCGAAGATTTTCTTAACCTCGGGAGCTCCGACCGTCGTGTGATCAGTGTGTTTCGATGAGGATTTGTTAATGCATTTTTATTAAAATCAAGAATGATTTCGTCACTTAAAAATGGAGAAAGTATAAGCAACTCATGAAAATTTTGAAACAAACCCGTTGAATCAATATCATATCCAGCAATCCCAACAGGACAAAAATCAAATTCCAGGAAACGCTTATCATGTAACTCGAATTTCACATCCAGTACTTCAGAGGATAATTTAGACACCATTTTCCGCTTATCAGATAGAAACGCATTTGTTCCTGCAAGTTTTAATAAAGATTTTAGGAAATCACTTATTGGTTTAGACTTCGGATATCCATTTGTGTATCTACCATCAGGCTTATAAACCCCATCAACACCAACAGCGACATCCCAGCTTCGGTCAAAGGTAAGGTTCCTGCTTAAAATCAAACATCGATACAAAGCGTCCCCATCCTCGTTTTCGTATTTAACAAACCAAAATTTCGGATGGAATGATTTTTTGTTTTTCATTTTCACTTCAACGACCATTTTTTCCAAAAGAATATGTAATGGACTCGGATTTGCCGGTGCCTTTATTTGACCACCCTCGCAAAAAATGAGAACCTTATCCGCCGTCCTTTTCAAAGCTTCTAATAAATAGATAGGCTGATTCTTCAAGGCACTGTCAATTGATTCTGACAATCCAAGGGCAATGCTGATACCTATTAATGTATTAAGGTCCAATGAATAGGTTGTGCCAATCGCAAAGCTCGTCTCATAACCCGTTGGAGGTGTCAGCATATTACTATAATCTAGTCGATCACTACTTGGTTTTAACATACGTCTCGCCTAGCCCTTCGAAAATATCACCTAATATATTTTTTGCTTGTCTTAATCGAAATTGGAGCTTATCAATCCCAACCCAACCTTCATAAGTAAATTCGTGCCGATTATATAGCTTCGAACGCTTCCTACCTTTTAAGCTTTTCTCCCGCTGAAGAATGAGTTCATCAAGCTTGTCGATATGATCCGCTTGCATCGCCAGCTGAAGCTTTACTAAAAATGGCAACAACTTCGGGTTATTGATATGTAATCGTTTCACTACGATTTCTTGAAGATCTAAACTTGAATACGGTTCCATTTTCTCGTGCCATTCCTCCCATTTTTGTAAAACACCATCATCTTCATGATTGGAAAGGATCACATTATAACGGAGATGTGCACCATAAATAAACTCAGCAAAGGATTTTGCCATTTGATAATCGGAGCGAATTTGCTCAGGAAACTGCTCTAGCATCGCTTCAAGCTGCTCGAAAGTCCCATAACTACAAAAGTCAGTCACATTGTTTTCTAATACCCAGGCTAACAATGAATTAGGCACGGATTGTATGATTCTATATTTCAAGAATAGAGCCTCATCAGAAGACAGTTTTATATTTAAAGTATCACGCCAGTCCTTTGAATGCTCTGGTACTCGCCAAAAACCCTTTGCAAGCTCTTCGGAAACAGCATTATTATCATCTCCGTCTTGATCACTATTATTTTGATGAATAAACCCATGTGATCTAGTCGTTTTCTTTTTCTCTTTTAAAAAATGAAAGGCACGGACATATTCATTCATGGTCATACTCTCATCTGTAAAAATACCGAATGTTCTCAACCCATTCCAATAAATATCAGAAGGCTTTCGTTGCAAGCTCCTGCCGGCATTTTCTCCGATTATGCCCCATTCATTACTCTGTTTCAGAACATCAATTAACTCGAGCTCACGTTCATGCAGCAGCTTCAACATCTTGTCAGGATTTAACGCTTTTTCACTTTCAAGTTCTGTAAATAGGTACGGGACAATAAGAAAATATTTAGCCCTCGTTTGGATGGTAGATGTACCAGGAAAAAAGATATTTGCAAAAGCATCACGAACAACCCCAATCCCCAATTCATCCACCGCACCTGGCTCTGTTAGAAGATTTATCACGCTTAACACTTTATTTCTCTGCTCTTTAGAAAAATCAATCCACCCAAATTGAAGGCCATTCATGCTGGACATCCTTTCTCGTTATCACTCAAACATAGGATTATTTTACCATAATGATTTCTAATAAATAACAAAGGCAGACCCTATATTTAGAGTCTGCCTTCAATTATTAATCCTCAAGATAGCCTTTTCTACACGGATGAAACAAAGGCCCTTTCCTTTAGAAGCTACACATCAAACTAAAATATATAATTATCTATACTTAATTGCTGAGGTTCTTCTGCTAAAGCTTCTTTGTCTTCGTTCTCAATTTCTAAAATACGATTTCCCATCCGCTCTATTAATCCAACAACTAGCGCATTTCCCATACAGAAATATCTCATTCTTTCAGACATTCCTTCTGTCCAATTATCTGGAAATCCATTCAGTCTCTCACACTCAACAGGTGTTAAAATACGTAACCTCTTAGTTTCTAAATCTTCCACAACATGACTACTTCTATTTACTGTTCCTTCACTTGTTAACATTGTCCTACCCGGTTTATCTAATGGTTCCGGAAAAGACATTCCTCCCTCTGAGAAAACATATTTATGTCCATTTGCAGAAGTTCTTTCGATTTTTTTAGGACCTTTTAAGTATTCAAATTTGGCAATCGCATTTTCACCTAAATAATATTTTTCATCTACACCCAATTGTAGAATTTCACCTAATGTAATAGGATTTTCTTCTAATGTCGGTATTAGCTCCTCTGTATAAACTTTCCCATCTCTCATAATACCTGCATTATAATAAGTTTTAGAAAACTTTTCCGAAATATCAATAATATCATCATTAAAATCAAAGTAGTGAATCTTCTTGCCTTCTTCTTGAATGACGGGAAATGCTTTTGCAAAAAAGCCTTCAGCTTGGAGCATTATAGAATCATCAACATTCTTTCTTTTTTCCAAAAACATATTTTCATTTCGGACAGCAAATATGAATACCCTCCTTCTCCTTTGGGCTTGACCATATTCCGCTGCATTAATAACACGCCATTCAACAGAATAACCTAAATCCCTAAAAGCAGCTAACATAACCGAAAAATCTCTGCCCCTCTGCTTAGATGGTGACTTCAGTAGCCTATCTACGTTTTCTAGTAAAATATATTTAGGATTTAATTCCCCAGTTAGTCTAACAATCTCCCAGAAGAGAACACCTTTTTTACCTTCTATCCCCTTTTCACCAGATAGACTTCGAGCAACAGAGTAATCCTGACAAGGAAAACCTCCAACTATGAGGTCAACATTTATGTCCTTTAGTGTCTGTTCGTTAACAGACGCAATATCTTCATTCGAATGAATACCTCGACCTTCAAAATTTCTCGAGTAACAATTAAAGGCATCTTGTGTCTTTTTAGAAGGCTCCCACTGGTTCCCCCATACAACGTCAAATCCCTTTGTTTTTTCGAGTCCGATTCTGAATCCTCCTACCCCTGCAAATAACTCTATTACATTCAACATGCACGAACATCCTTTCGGTATTGAATATACCTAAGAAGTATTATAATAAAAATTGAATAAAAGATCAACCTTAATACTAATACCATTTAATATAAAAAATAATCTTATCACAATATCAACATTTTTTCAGTGATTTACAAAAACTAGTGAAAATTAAGAATTGCTAAACATAATTAATCAAAGATAATACTTCATAATAAATAAATGTATCACAAAAAGAACGATCGTTCTATATTTTTTGGAATTTATTCACTAATTAATTGGATTGGCGATTATTATCAAATGAACATACGGGAGGTAACAATGGAATATTTAACAACGGATCACTTACTTAGAAAAGCACATGAGGCCGAAGGAAAAACATTCGGGGAAATAGATGAGACGAATAGGCTAAATAATAAAAAATCCAAAGGAAGTCTTGGACAAGTAATTGAAGAAAGTTTTTTTGGATACACAGTTAATTCAGAAGCAAGACCAGACTTTGATAACTTAGGAATTGAACTGAAAGTAACCCCTTTTAAGCATAACAAAAACGGCACAATTTCAGCTAAGGAAAGATTAGTTTTAAATATTATTAATTATTTTGAAGAAGTAAATGAATCATTTAAATCATCAAGTTTTTGGAGAAAGAATGCAAAACTACTACTTATGTTTTATGAATGGCTTCCAGAAAAAAATCGTGAGGATTATCGTATTTTCAAAAGTATTCTTTTTACTTATCCTGAAGCTGATTTAGAAATCATCAAGAATGATTGGGAAATAATCGTTTCAAAAATTAAATCCGGAAATGCACATCTTCTATCAGAAAGTGATACTAACTACCTTGGTGCATGTCCTAAAGGGGCAAATAAGGGTTCGTTAAGAAAACAACCCTTTTCGGATACTTTAGCCATGCAAAGAGCATTTTCTCTTAAACAATCTTATATGACTGCATTGGTGAGAAAACACATTAATAATGAAGAACTTATTAGTTTTACCAAAGTGGATGAGTTAAAACAGAAATCCCTCCAAGAACTACTTAAAGAAAGATTCACACCATTTACCGGTAAAACTGATAAAGAAATTGCAAAAATATTCGATATAACCTATAACCCCAAATCCAAAAGTTTTATTCCATTAATAGTAAGCTCTTTACTTGGTATAAAAGGAACGAGATTAGATGATATTGATGAATTTGCAAAAGCTAATATTCAATTTAAAACTATTAGATTAGAGCCAAACGGAAAACCCGAGCAGCATATGTCGTTTGAAAATATAGATTTTCATCAATGGGTAAGCGAATCATGGGAAGATAGCTACATACGTCAGCGCTTTTTGGAAACAAAATTTCTACTCGTTGTATTTGAATATAAAGAAACAAAGAAAGAAAATCCACTTCGTCAATTATATCTTAAAGGAATAAAACTATGGAATATGCCTGTAACCACCATCGAGAATGAAATTAAACAACTTTGGGAACAGGTAAATAATGTTATTATACAAGGGATAAAAATTGAATACAAGAAACATGGAAATAAAATGATTGAAACCAATAACTTGCCTAAAATTGGATTTAATGGCGTAACACATATCCGTCCAAAAGGAAAAGATGGGTCTGATAAAGTAGTTCTACCAAATGGGCAAGTCATTACGAAACAGTGTTTTTGGTTAAATAACACTTACATCGCAAAAATCATTGAAACCACTTGATTATTGCGATTAATTAGAGCCACTTATGCTAAGTTTAGAGCCATTCAGTGCGGAGAACTGAGCCATCTTCTGCGACATAGTAAACCGCCGAATAAAATAGCCTTTTGTATAATTGAGTTGCATGCATAAGCATGACACCAATATACAGGAGGTTTTTTTTATGGTTAATTGTCGTAAGATTCTGGAACTGTATTTTGAAGGGGTCAGTCAAAGAACAATTAGTTCTAGTACTGGGCACTCAAGAAATACAGTATCCGAAGTCGTTCATCGTGCCAGGAAACTTGGTATAGATAATTTGAACGATACAATGACCAATCGATGGCTAGAAGTATATCTTTTTCCTGAGAAACAAGCTGTTGAAAAAGGTTATTATCCGGTGGACTGGGAAGAAGTGCATAAGGAACTGCAGAAAAAGAATGTCACCTTGACTCTATTGCATCATGAGTATGAAACAGAAGCACGTGAAGGTGGCAAGATTCCCTATGCATACCGAACTTTTTGTGAAAAGTATGGGAAATATGCGAAGAAATATAAGTTAACGATGCCTATTCGGAGAAAACCAGGTGAGATCATGGAGGTGGATTGGGCTGGCTCAACACTTCATATTTACGATCGTTTAACCGGAGAAAAGATTCCAGCGTATGTTTTTATTGCAACATTGCCTTACAGTCAATTCAGTTATGTGGAGGCATTTTTAGATATGAAATCAGCCAATTGGCTTATTGCTCATATCCATGCATTTGAGTATTTTGAAGGTGTTCCTGAAACGATGGTTCCAGATAATTTGAAAACAGGAGTTACGAAAGCACTTCGTGGTGAGCCTATACTCAATGAAGCCTATCGTGAATTAGCAGATTATTATCGAACAGTGATTGTCCCGAGCCGTGTTCGGAGACCTAAAGATAAAGCAAGCGTCGAAGGGACTGTTGGATATATTTCTCGGCAGATTATAGCTGCTTTAAGGAACTATCAGAGTTTTCATATCGAAGATTTGAACCAGAAAATACTTGAGAAGCTAGAGGAAATTAATACTATAATTTTTCAAAAGCGCCCAGGTTCGCGTAAAAAAGTGTTTGAGGAAGAAGAGAAATCCCACCTTCTGCAGCTTCCTCAAACACGGTACAAGTTTACGGAATGGAAAACAGCAAGAGTTCAATTGAACTACCACATCCAAATTGAACGAATGTATTATTCCGTTCCGTATGATTATGTCCGTGAGGATGTCGACGTACGACTAACCACGGATTTAATAGAAGTTTACTTCAAAGAAGCTCGAATTGCATCCCATAAACGATTACACGGTGAAATTGGCCAATTTTCTACGAACATAGATCATATGCCTGATAATCACAGATTATATCTGGATCATAATCCTGCGAGTAATCTTAAGTGGGCTGAAACCATTGGGCCATCTATGACACAATTTGTTTCTAATATCTTGGAAACGAACGTGGAGAAAAAAGCTTTAAATATCCTTAGCACATTAAGGAATTTATCTGATAGATATACAAAGTATGAATTAGAAAAGGCATCTGAAACTTTACTTGAAATATCTACAAACCCCTCTGTTTCTGTTTTAAAAGGCGTACTGGAGAGAAGTAAGAAGCGAAACCAAAAACGAAAAACAGATACTAATAGTCATCCAGCCAACGCTAATGACTATGGATTCGTTCGTGGTGCTAAATACTTTGGGAGGGACCAAAAATGATGAACCAAGAAACTTTACGAAAATTAACAGAAATGAAAATGGGTGCGATGGCAGAAATGTACCAGCAACAAAATCAGAATAAAGAATACCGTAAAATGGACTTTGATGATCGATTCAACCTAATGGTAGATTATGAGTATGATCGTCGCAAATCCAATAAGCTTGAGCGATTAATTAAAATGGCCACATTTAACGAACCAATGGCAGCAATTGAAGATATAGAATATCATCCTGACCGCAATTTAGATAAAAACCTAATACTAGAGTTAGCCTCAGGAAATTACATTCAAAATCATCATAACATTATTCTAATGGGTGCATCAGGCAACGGAAAGACGTGGATTTCAAATGCCTTTGGGGTTCATGCGTGTCGGCAATTTTACAAAGTAAAATATATTAGATTACCTGAATTACTTGATGAATTAGCTGTAGCAAAATATGAAGCTGATGGTAGCTTCCGGAAATTAATTCAAAAATATAGAAAGATTGATTTATTAATTCTAGATGAGTGGTTATTAACAGATCTTTCTGAGGAAAATGTACTTCATGTGTTGGAAATTATTGAGGCAAGGTTTAAAAGAGCATCTACTATTTTCTGTTCTCAATTTTCCCCAGAAGGTTGGCATTCTAAGTTAGGACAAGCACAGGTGGCTGATGCGATCCTCGACCGTATCGTTCAAGATTCATATAAGATTCTAGTTGATGGGGATGTCTCTATGAGAGAACGTCATGGATTGGCGGGAATTAAATGATTCCAATAGAAGTTGAGAATCGCATAGCTAAGTATTTTTTTCATAGATATTTACCTAATGAAGTGATGAACCAAGTTGAAAGTAAGCTATTATCCTCCTGCATATGCGCCAGAGATGAGGATTTGAATCTTGATGAACTTGTTCGTTGGGCAATTGAGATTATTGACAAGGAGTTAGAGAATAAAAGATTTAAATAATACGATAAGCAGCCATTTGAACAGGTCTCTGTTCAAATGGCTGTAAAATTATTTTATGCATTATTAACAGTGGCTCCCTTTCACACAAATACTGGCTCTTTCATCCGCAAACCACGGCTTAAAGCTCCGCACCACTGGCTCAATCTATCTGCAATACTCACCACTGAATAATCCTAATCTCAAACATTAAACTACTCCTCACAATATTTCTTGTGGGGAGTAATCAGTTTCATTTATCAAATTTTCAAATAACCATAAAATCTTCTTCTTTAACGAATTTACCAGTACTTTATTGTTTTCGAAAAGAATCCTAAAGCGACCTTTGCAATCATTCAATGTAAAAAGGAACTAGATATGAGTGATTACAGCCAAGGGATTTTACCACCTTTGCCATGTTTTAACCACTGTTTGTCAGGGGATTTACCAGGCTAAGCCAAACATTGCGGTTATGTTTTCAAGAACATAACCGCAAAAACTAGCTCCACTCTGTTAGTGAAGCTGGTACAAAAGCCAACGCAATTTGTTTGAGTATCGCAGAAACAGCCAAAGCGAACGGCGTAGATTTTTATCAATACCTTGTGAAGTTATTGACGGATCTTCCGAATCTTGATATTCACAGAAATCCAGAAATATTAAAACAATATTTGCCTTGGTCAAAAATGATCCAGGCTCAATGTGGAATATAAAATAGCCGTATATCTGATTAAAAAATCAATGATATATGGCTATTTATGATGCGTACCGTGAATAGACTATTACTTGTATAAATTTCATGAAGATTCAAAATATACCTTTTCCAAAAATATCCCTACTCCGAAATAATTGAATTTGGAACCTCACAGTCTATCCCCTTGTCTTAATAATGTTATAAGGAATCTCTTCACCAGTATCCATAATATTTTCATATAGTTGCATATTGACTTCCTTCTAGTAATATATGATTCTTGAAAAAAAGGGAAACTGAGGTGAAGATTTTTGAGAGAGGCTCTTCATGTAATTGATAACGAATTATACAAACTTCCATATTCTGCAACCAAAGAAGAAGTGAATAATTTTAAGAAGTTAGCAGATAAAGACATTTTCCAATGCCCCCATTGTAAAGCAAAACTAATAGTAAAATACGGCGACACAAAAGGAATATATTTTTCACATCAGCATTCTGAAGCTTGTGAAGAATCTAGGAAAATTGACCAGGCAGAGAAAAGGTATAGACGCCAGATTGAAAGGGAAACAAGTGTTCATAATACTATTCAAGCCATTCTTCATGATGAAATCTCGAATCAGGCTAAGAATAATACAATGATTAAAGTCGACTATGGCTTCAGGGCAAAACCCGACTTGAAAGAATTTCCGGATATTTGGGTAAAGGTTGCCGATAGGGAATTTGCACTTTCAGTGATTACCAACGTAAATTCGTTAGTTGATAATAAACTTTCAAATACAATCAGCAAAAGGCATCAATACTTTCTGGAACAAGGTATAGAACCTATTTGGTTTGTAGAAAAGAAGGAACAAGCAATTGAAAGAGAAAAAAATTCCATAGTGTTGTGGGATGCTGAATTGACAATTGCGGCAAAAACAAATCAAGATAGAGAATGGGATTCTTTACTTGCTTCCCTTATGAAGGACACAATGTTTTTTAAATATTTTAATTATCCTGTATCCACGGAAAACATTGCAATTGATGTTCTAAGCATGTATTACATTTATTCTAACGAGGACCGAATTGTAGTCAAAGTCCAACGGTTCTTAAAAGACCATCTTGTAAAGCCTTACCGGGCATTCCTTCTAGGGGACGGATATGAAATTCCATTTTCTGATGCGGTTCTAATAAAAAATGAATTCCTTTTGAGGAACCCCACACTAGAAGCTCAGTACCAAAATGAATTTATTCAAAAATTCAAGCAGCTACAATTCGATTTTTATGAGCAACAAAGAATTGAAAAAAAACGGCAGCAGCAAGAGGAAGAAAAAAGGCAAAAATTAATGCAGCAAAGGTTGGAACAAGAGGAGCAGCGCCGAAAAATCCTAAAGCAAATATCTGAGCAAAAATTAAACAGTAACCTAGAAACAATGAGAGTATCTTCTTATGATAGCCTTAAATTGCTTCTAAAAAAACGAATCGGCTTAACCCAATCACAACAAATGGAATTATGGACCACGTTCATGCCCGTGATTGGTTACAAAAATTCAGATGTTGTCTGGGATTTGTTTGTGAAGCATGATTGTAAATCATTTGGTGAATTAAGAACAGTTCTGCAAAATTTCATTTCGACCCGTAATAAATAAAGAGGTCGATTGAAGGGGTGAATACCAATGAAAGAACTACGTACCTTAGTAAAACAAAAGCCATTTAAGTACGATGGTTCCGTAAAAAATGGCACCATCATCTATTTTGGAGAAGGCTGGAAGATTAAAGTTACCGACAGTCAATATTCTTCACTTCTCGAAAAGTTTAACGGTCAGACCTTGGCAATTGGTGCTTCTAGAACTAATCCTCCGAAAAATAGCTTAGGTGAATGGCTGATGGCGAATATTACAAAGACAGCAATAGCATCTTATGTTGTGCCGATATTAATTGATGAAGGTTTCGCTATTAGTAATGGAAAATACAAAATATTTATTAAAGAACAGTAGTATCTTATTGCTCAATGGTATTCGACAAAAGAACTAACATAATTAATCTTGCACACGCAATAGAGTTGGATATAACTGCTGGTAAATGTGGAAAAAGGACCGAATTGGTCCTTTTTTTCACATTTAATGGTCTTCTTTTTATCTAAAGTATTAACATTATATTTTAACATAGCTAATTAGTTATGATTCAGTTATTGTAGAGTCTGTAGAATTCTCTTTTGAATCATCCTCGGTAACATCTTTAATCTCTATTTTCATCAATTCTATCGGTGGGATGAGTCCTAATCCCTCTTTTATATTTAATAATTCTTGACTATCAATCATACGACATTTAATAAGGTCATTATCCATCCCTAATTCTCTCAATAGTAGCACCCGTAATACAAGCTTTAAATACCCAGTTAAATAGTACATCATATCCACATCAAGAACGTTAGGTTTTAGTGCTTCATCGAAATGGGTAAAATAATTGCGAGTATCCACTATTTTATTTGTATATGATTTTCTCTTTTTAGAAGAAATTTCAAAAATATCATTAACTTCTGCAAATAAGTCTGTTAACCTTTGTCTTAATCTTGGTTCATTTGAAAGAATTCCAGAGATAAGCTTTTTATCTTCATCATCCTGCAATTGCGCTACAATCCTATCAACTTTTTCTTTAAACTCTTCTTCAGTCCAAATCTTATTGTTTCTCATCCTTCTTGAAAAGGCTTCTATAGCTTGTACCACTTTAAGAAAAGATAAAGGAACATGAAATCCTCTTTCATGTGCTTCAACAAAGTAAATAATAATTGGCTCTAGTAGCGCTTTTTTTGCATTCCATGCCTGTAGGCATGTTTCAAATGTTTCTTCGATGTAAGAGAATTTAATAAAAATATCATGCTCTCTTATTTTTTGGGAATTTTCCATTTGTAATTTAAATAAGAGAATAATATCATTACCATCTATATCTTTAGCATAAAAATTTTTATTACCTACCTTCTTACCAATACAAAGAGTTAAAAAACTAGAAAAATCATATACTTCATCAATTGCTGCCCTATAATGTGTGTTCTCTTTAAAAAGAAATCTTACAAATTCTGTTTGGGTCAATTCAAATTTACTATATTGGTCCCCTGTGGCACTCACCCTATAAGTAAACTCTATACCTAAATTGCCAATTTCACTTTTAATAACTTCGGGCATCTTATAATTCATATAGATTTCATTTTGACGACTTATTATCTCAAATGGATTTTTATTCAACCAGAAATTTAAGTGTTCATACGTAGCTTTCATTTCGGAAATTATTATATCTTTTTCATCTTGATAAAATCCACCTATAACAGCTAATCTACAAGATAAAATTGTCACAGGAAAGCCTGGGAATGCCCATTGTTGATTTGTTTTAGTTGAGTCTATTAGTGTTACTTTTTTTCCATTTGACAATATGCCATGAATTACAGGTAAATTATCAATTCCTATGCCAGAAAATCCCCCAAAGTTATGAGCCATCTTTAACTTACAACCATTATCATCATCAATAATCAATGTTCCTGAAAGTCTCTCAGTGGGACTTGATGGCAAAAACCATATTCCTAAATTTTCCTTTTCGATTTTATTCATTTAGCTCACCTCACTAGATTCCTCAAACCCTATTCACTTTACGTTTTCTTCATTTTTTATATCTAAGCTAATAAATTTATTAAAAGGATAGTCACAATATTAACCGGTTCCAATTAAGAATGGAAACTAAACTACTCGATATTACAGCTAAAACCATCATTCCAATGGTAAAGACATCCAAGTTGAAATTTGATTGCTTTCTTACAGTTATGAGCTTATGCTTACCTTAATTATCGGCGGTATTACCTCGACGATTTCCCAACCTGCTTCTTTCAATTCTTCTTCATGCCCTTCTATAGATGACCTTTGAGCTGCAACACAAAGTAGATGTGATGGTCTGGACATGGCAACATAAGCATTTTTTAAGGCAGCTTGCTCCCTCTTCCCCCTTTTTTCTTTTTTGTAGCCTTTAAATGAATTAATTAGGCTACCCACATCATAATTATAATGAAACGTTTCTAAATAGAGGGTTGCGGTATGTGTTTCACCTTTTACACCAGCAATTGTATCAATATCAATATTAATAGTTATCCCCTCATCACAAGTATATGAGAATATATTTAATGACAATTGACTTGCCTCTACTTCGAATTGGGTACCTTCAAAAAAAGATTTCAATTTTTCAAAGGGTTGATTACCAAACAAAAGTGTAATTATTTCCTTACTAAACTCGATGAATTCCTCTCTTACAACTTCCTCTTTTCTTACCTTTAAACACCACTTCATTAATTCACCTTGAATAGTATCATATAACATTGGGTCATGTTCTTTAACTTTGGTTAAAAAGGATTTTTTTGAATAGTATGTTCCTCTGTCAGTTCTAATGCCTAGGATAGAAACCATGCGTAACAATGCTGCTAAAATAGCATTTCGATATGTTTTTACATCAGAATCACTATGCGGGTCAATAAAACGTTTGTTTAAATAATCCGAAACAAACTTTGGTCCTACAGCGCTCCTTTTTTGAATGTATTCTTGAAAATAGCTTGGGATTTTTATTCTCTCATCACCCTTATCTTTACCGATTCTTCCCACAGCTTTAAATTTATTGTTTCCTATGTTGTGTACCCGATTTGAGATTATTAAATTAGCAAATCGCGGCAAAACCTCATTAATATTTTCTGTATCATATACAATAATCTTAGGAGATATAACTGCTAGTTGGTCATTTCCATTCATTCCAGACTCCAAAAGTTCAAAGGGAGCAATCAACTTACTAATTACAGGAGAATTTCTGTTACTATTCGTAATTTTTAAGGGGTCTTGTCCAATATCCCAAGCCATTCCTTCAGAATCTCCATAGATTGCCTGATTCGGGTCCCCAAACCTTTGCATTATTACTTTCTCTTTATCAAACACTCGATTGAGAATGTTAAGCTGTAATGGCGAAGTATCCTGCATTTCATCAATAAAAACAATAGCAAATCGTTCAGAAAAAAAACTTCTTAGCTGGCTTTCACATTTGTCCATATATTTGAGCGCCAAATAATAAGCGTCATGATAACTTAATATTCCATCTTCAATAATTCCCTTTTTCAGTTCCATTAAAGCAATTGATATTTTTCCTTCTGACTTATATAAAGGTTTTCCCATTCCGTTAACTAATGTATCATTCCCCGGATGGAAATGAATATCATTTAAATACTTAAATACATTTTCCTGAGTTTTAAATGTTTTTATTAGCCCATATCTTACTCCATATTCCAATGTATAATATCGCTTTTTAACTTCTTCAAAATATTTTTCGTCATCAACAGATACCACGTTTTTATTGTATTGATTTCTAAAGAAGGGAAGAGCTAAATACTGATTTATAAAGGATTGTATTGTGCCAAAGTAGTTTGGATAATCAAACAACTTCTTACTATCGGCATTCAATCTTTCCCTTATTTCATCAATAGCGATGTTTGTATGCGTTAGTACACAGATACCTTTATTATTCAATTCATGCAAATGGTCTCCAATTATAGACAACTTCGCTAATAGAGTAGTTGTTTTACCACTTCCTGGGCATGCCACAATATCTTTAGACTCTAAGCAACATAGTATGCTCCGTTTTTCTTCACTAAACGTATCTCCATTGGGTAAAAAGAGGGATTCTGCCTTCATGATATCCTCTGTTGAAATCGAAATCATACTTCTTCACCTAATTTCGCAGCAAACTTAATTGCATTTACGAGGTAAGAAAAGTTCTCATCCTTTTTAATTCTTTCTTTAGTTTCAGTTGGGTCAAGACTAGAAAGAATTTCGGCAAAGCATTGAGCTACAATTGCTTTTGAGATTTTTTTGTCGAGCATATAGTCATTATAGATAGCGTAGGCAATTGCTTCATCGGTTCGTTGTTCCTGTTTCCATTTTGATAATTCGCCTTCCACAAACTCTATACCCGCTGCCTTTTTCTCCTCGGTAAGTCCATATTTCTCACTATTCTCGATGTATTCTGCAAACTTAATTGCTATAAAAAATTCATGTTGAAATTCACCTGCTGCAATACAATATTCTAGTGTCCATGCGTCCGAGACAAAGCACTTTATTTCATCCTTTGTATATAGTTCTTCTTTTCTCTGTTTGTGGTAATTTTTTGCCTCTTCATAGGTAACATTATCTCTGTCTCCTATTTTATAAGTTGAGGCACTTATGGAAGGTTTAACATCCAAATCAGTCACACAGGCTACAGGGATACCCATATTTTCTGCATCGTTTTCTCTTAAGAAGATATTTGAGTATCTCAAAAACGCAGTGCTACCTACATTGATTACAGAAATCCCATACTTTGAAAGTGAGATTCCAAGTATTTGAGAAAGGGTTGGAATGAGTATGTTTTCAGCATCTCCTTCCACAATAATAATTCCATTTGCAAAAAATAAGTTAGATTTTGTTACATCTAAAAATCTTTGAAGAAATAAGTAGTCCCCAACCCTTAATTTAGTATACTTAGACCCCATGTTAAAGACACCAGAGCTTTTACAAATAATTAGATTTTCCACATTCACTTTTGAAGCAAGATTTGGACTGTGTGTGGTGAGTATCATTTGAATGGATGATTCATTGCAAACAGACTCTAAATATTCTATTAATAACGACTGGGATTGAGGATGTAAATGTGCTTCTATCTCCTCAATTAAAGCTAGTTTTAACCCACTAAAATTCTCTCTTTTTAACAAGAGTAGTTCCGTTGCAATAAATAGTAAATTTTGAGAGCCTAAACCAGCTTTATTATTTTGGAGCAGAAGACTCAGTTTCTCTAGTATTGATTTTAATTTCGTATCAGCAATATTAAAGTTTGTCTTAAGAAGATTACCTTCCCTTGAAAATTTATTTAAATAGCTGTTTAGTTCTTCTAGTAACTTTTTCCCTTCTACATCGGCAATCTCATTACCATGCCCATCTAACCCTTTGAAGTAGTTACTAATTGAATTGTTGGCATCTTGGATAATCTTAATTAATTGATGATTTTCTTCATTACTAAATGCATCATGATTGTACAGAATCTGTGATAGTCGTGAGTTTCTCCTGGAGCCTAACTCTCTCTCTGAATCTCTTAGTGGCTTAAGATAAGTTGTTCTCAATAGTTCCCGCGCTTTTCCGTCCATTTGTGAGCCTTCTTCATGAGAACCAGCTTTGATATCGTAATAAATATTTTTACCTTCCCTTTTTGCAGCAAAAGTTAACTTTAGATAAAATGTGGTTTCTCCAGCAGTTTCTTCAAAGCTCAACCACTCCAAAAAGTTTTTTGCTTCTGCATCACTTAATCCCTTAAAGATGCATTCAATTCTAAATTCACTGCACCTGAATTTTTCTTCCTTTCCAGGCTCAAGATAAAAGTCTTCTACTTCTGGCTTAATAAAATCGTTGCTTTGCGTACTAAGGACCATCTTTACCGCATCAATGATAGCTGTTTTTCCGCCATCGTTTTCACCAACAATAAGATTTAGTTTGGGATTAAGATTTAAACATAGTCCTGGAATAACTGTCCCATCTACACTTGGTTTAATTCCGTACTTTCTAAAATTAGATATATTTAGTTGAAATAGATACATGACTACCGCCCCTGCTTTCTTGTTATCTGCTTTTATTATACTGGGTATTTCTTACAAAACCATTAATAATATTCAAAAAGTGTCGAACTTTGGAAGATACAAAGATTCATAATCAAATCCAGCTAGGAAAAATATATACAGAGAATAGCTTAGTTCATTTAATTTCGGACTAGGCTTCTTTATTATGAAAAATAAACAAAAAACACCGCAAATTACCGGTGTTTTTTGTTTATTTTTCACTTCACATTTTCATATGTAAATTAACGTTTTATGATAGGGAACGGAACCCCTTAGCATTATACTGGTTCTTACACAAAATGATGGTGTTATTCACACTGAAAATTGATTTATTTTTAATCTAAGATAAATTCACCTTGCTCCACATCCGTGTTTTTTACCGCTGAAAAGCCAATTACTTCATCCTCAAATGCTTCTGTCATAAACCCGCTAGGCGATAAATATTGTCTTCTCGTAACTAAGACTCTACTTTTCCCTGTTGGTTCTTTTTCGAATGACAAATCATGTAAAGATGGAAACTTCATTGAAATCTCGGCTTTCATTAATTCAGGCGGAGCCACAACAATTAATTGATAATTCAACGCTTCGGTAATAGCGAAAATCGGGTCTATCACACTAGCAGAAATAGCATTAGCAAACGGGTTGTCCATATAAAAGAACTGCCAGTCTTTATCAGCAACTTTCCGTTTATGAGACATCATCATCAAGAACATAATCGTCCTACCTGCGACCTTCTGTCCACCGCTTCCTGCCGGATTGGTCAGTGACCCTTCATTTAGCACTTCCCAATCCACGTAATATTCAGTTCTTGGAGAGTCGTACATAAAAACATTGTCTTTATCGAGATAATAAATATCAAATAACGGATATTGATTCCCCAATGCGGTGTACACAATATCGGCGATGTTAATAATTTGATTGATTTCCCGAATGGTCATTGAATCCACTGGTATGTTCATTTGATTCACCTTTTTAATAGATTCATCGAAGTAGCGCTCCAATGCAACCTGAAAATCATCTGCTTTGGTAGATAGTTTGCGTTTGTTTCTGATTTTCACAAGCGGAAAGGTAAATCCGCCACGATTTTTGAGTTCCATGGACTCTGCCATTTCTATAATGGCTTTGGCGATATTAGAAGAAAACTGAGCAGCATACCTCACCCATCGTTCTCTAGCCTCAACGCCTTTTTTCTTATCTTCTTCCATCACTTCTAGTTCATACTTGGACAATGCCCGAATTCCTTCTATCATTTCCACGGTGGAAGGGAGATTGGCTACGTCCATAGCGTTATATTGTTCAAGAAGATTTTGTTTGGTTTTTTCGTCCCAGTTGGATACTTTGATGTCTTCCAGGCTCTTTCTCTTGATTCGATTTAATGCATTAAACGCTTCTGTTCGTCTTCTTTTTCTTTTTTCAAATTCTCCGCTCCAATCTTCCACCACTTGGTTGATGGTTTCAACTAACCCATGGATATTTTCCTTGATGGAAAACATCAACGAAGGAGGAGCTCCAATATGAACGGCAATCGTCGGTCGTGCCTTTTCTAATGTGTTCTGCATGGTTTGAAGTTCTTTCAATGCTTTGTCTTGGGCACTCAATTCATCATGAATCCGTCTCGATTCTTCGGCAATTTCTTTTCCCTTTACTTCTAAATCAACATTCTCCCAGTCATCTACAGAACATTTGTGGTTTTGCCGGATATCTTCTATCAGCCCATTTACTTGCTCTTCAATTCTTCCTACCACCGCTGTCAGCGATTCGAGCGTTTTTTCTGCACTTTGCAGCCTCTTTGCTGCGTGCTGGGCATTTGTGATTGCTCTTTCTTTCTGTTGTTTTAAGAAG
The DNA here is from genome assembly GCF_902168435.1 of Bacillus marasmi. Taxonomy (GTDB): domain Bacteria; phylum Bacillota; class Bacilli; order Bacillales; family Cytobacillaceae; genus Bacillus_BU; species Bacillus_BU marasmi. The sequence goes on along the minus strand of NZ_LR656166.1, from coordinate 327,854 downwards.
TCAAGCGGTTCAACCGGCTCCGAAAGCGACAATCCCTCTGGGTCGCATTTCAATAACTCTTCTTTAGCATCTTGCACGAGACCGATATTGACCTTATTCATTCCTTTTAACTCAGCGATTTTAGAAGATTTTTGTTCTAATGTATGAGTTAACTCATCATGCTGAACCACAGTCTCCATAATACTGTCAAACAAGGTATCCGGCAGGCTAGGTGTAGAGATTTCATCCATTCCTGCCTCTACCCTTAATTCTTTTGGGAACTCCACATTTGGAATAATTTTGGCAATACGGTCCACTTTTTGGAGCATACGCGCTTTCCAGTCGGCATAATACGTTTGCCACTCCTTTAACTCTTCATCTCTATCGGTTGCTTGTTGGGTGAGTGCTTCTAGCTTTGACTGTTTTTGTGATAGCTCCGTTGAAAGAGTGGACTCAAGGGTTACATCCTCTTGATGTTGATGAAGACGCCCAATAAAAATTTCTAGTTCTCGCCAGTCCTTTTCCTTTTCTTTTAATATCAGTCCTGCGTTTTTTTGTTTTATTTTGTTATCTTCAATTTTCTTTTTGAGTTCGGTTTGTTTCGACCCCATTGTGGTGAGCTCATTTTCTAATTGCTCGAATCTATTATTCAACCGGATAAGTTCCTGTTTAAGAAAATCTGCACTATCTGTTTGTGGAAAGCGTTGCACATCTTGAATAAGAACTTGAATTTCATCTATTTCTTGAGTGACTTTTTGAATTTCCTCTTCTAATTTTACCTTTTCGTCTTGAGAGGCTTGTAGGAATCCCTTCCATTTTTCCGGTTGTTCAACAAACTCATCTGCCTGGTTCCAAAATAGAAAGGTGCTATCGGATAACTGGTCCAGTTGTCTCGCTTCTACAAGATTCACCGGACTTTGCAATAGTTCATCGTGGAACTGGAGTTTTCGTCTTAATTCTTCTAAGTTTTGGGTTTGAACAATGATGCTGTATTTAAGACTAGAGAACTGTCGATTATATCGTTCTCTCTCCTCTTCCTTTAACTCCATAAGAAATTCGGAACCGGTCTGGTGGTAAACATTGTAGTGAGCCAGTTTTTCACTAATTCGTTGAATATCGGCATTGAAAAGAAAGCGGTCCTCATTTGATATTTGGAGTTGTTGCTCCAACTTTAAAACCTCCACCGTCAATTCTCTAACTCGTTTCTCTCTTTTTTCTCGCAAATCTTGGAGGGCAGGAAGAACAGATTGGAGCCAATCATACGTGGCTAGACACTCATCTGGAGTCAATTTTAAGAGCCTTGAAACTTGATTCATCCACTCAAACTGCTGCCTTTGTTGCTGAGGTAGTCGTTCTTTTACTTCTCTTTGCTGTTTCTTAATCGAGTTTTTCTCGTTATTTAGTGTCCAAACTTCTTCAGCAAGTTTATCTTGCTTGGCTAGTAATGAAGGCTCTTCAATTTCAGCTTCCCTTTGCAAGAACTGATTAGCTTCTATTTCTTTTAGGAGTGACGCTTTTGCATGTTCTGGTTTGACATGAACCGAATAACCGAATTTCTCCTTTGCTTTTCCGAGTAGAGTTTCAAACTCTTTGGTACGATTTGTCACAGTTGAGAGTTGAACATCTAACCTGCCTATCGCCGTAGCTAATTCTTGGCTTTCCTTGACAAGATTAGTAGCTTCCTTTTTCTTTTGTTGGGTAAATGCTTGATACTGCGCTTGAACCTGTAGCAAGGCCTCTTTGTTTTCAGCCCATTGTTCTTCTATGGTCTGCTTGATGGCTCGTTCCTTTGTTGAAATTTCTATCATTTCCTCTGATTGTTCTAAACGCTTAATGTCAGCCTCAATAGCTTGATATTTTTTCTCTTCTACTTGATACTTTTTAACCAGTAGTTTCCTTTCTGCTCCTCGTTGCTTATTATCAGCAGTTTCTTTATCAAAAGCAGCATCTTTCTGGTCTAAATCCGCTTGTTCCTGTTCTTCTTGCTTCTCTCGTAAATCTCGTAGTGATTTCACATATTTTAAATTATCTTTTTCCCATTCGTTTTCATCCCGTTGATTTTCCAGTTCCGAAGTCTGGTTATTAAGTCTCTCCTTTTGATTTTCCAACTCTTGGAGTTTCTCGTCTATATTCCCTAAAATATTTTCTCCGGTTCGTTTATGCTCAATTATTTGCTTTTCGGCAAATTCATAGTTTTTGATGGGAGCATCAAAGTGTGAGACCATTTCTAATATCTCACGATGGTACTTCTCTCTAGCTAACAAATGCGGTAAATTATTGGCAATCGATGCACTATCTTTAAATTGTTGGCTAAGTTGAGATTGGATATCAATCCCGTTGATGATTTCATTTCGGTCCACTATCGAAGGAATTAACATATTACGGAAAAACGTTTCATTTTTTGTGGCTTTTTTCTGTTCAAAATAAGGACCAATTCCTGCTTCATAGCGGTTGATTTTCTTTAGTTCTGCCCAATCGCTTTCAAAGACTCCATGCGTCCGACACTCTTTAAAGAATTTCCCTTTTCCACTCGGTGCATAAGAAAACATCCCCTTTTGTTCTTTAACATGGTTTTCAAATACAGAAAAGTCCACTGCCGTGTTGTTTTCCTTATCCCATACCGGCACTCGTTGAATAGTGTATTCGTTTTTGACGTACTTTTTCCCGAATAATCGATACTTGATTCGATACTCTGGTTTAGGGTCTGTGACTTCCTCTGCGGTCATAACAATCCCTGTCATAAGGCGGCGAGTATAAGAAATCCACCATTCAATCATAATGTAAAATGTATAAGGGGCAAACTTGTTCCCTTTCATAAAGTAATGCAACGGGGTATTTTCATTGTTATTCCCCCATTCGGTCTCTGGCAGAAAGATTTGGTTTATCGCTTGTAACAATGCACCCTTCCCATTTCCGTTTGGGAACGTAATGGCTCCATTACTTGGAATGCCGGCTTCCGTTAAAAAGTGGAAAGTTAAATCATCATAATAGTTATTTTGTTTGGCGTAATGCAAATTGACCACTCGGATTTCTGCTATGGCTGCCATTTCTTATAGTGCTCCTTTCGCAGAGAGTATCATTTTTTTGATATTCTCATACCGGGTATCCTCTCGGTAGGCAAATTCCAGTCGTTCATACAAAATATCAGTTGGATATACCAAAAGATTGTCGCTGGACTCAAAAAAACGGACCAGTTTTTGCTCTTTTAAAAAGGTCATGATTTTATGTATAATGCCCCATTTGGTCCGAAACGAGGGAACCAATCGACTGACTTTTTCGTCTCGCAAATTCTTATTCAGGTACAATTCTGCTGCTGTTTTGATGTTGATGCCCCATTGTTCTTCCCACTTTGGATTTTCTTTCATCTTCTCTTGCCAGTCTTCTAAGACTCTATCTACTTCTTTGGCGAGTTTCGTATAAGAGACGCCATCCCGCTCCGCACTGCTTCGAATAACTAAATTCCCGTCGACTTCGGCTAAATAGACAAGAGCTATCAAACACAAAAGATGGAATTCGTCTTGGTTTTGAAACCCTATTTTTTCTTTCAAGAGATGGTAAGGGGTTTCAAAAAGAGACCCGCTTCCGGCTGTAACCAAATGTATATTTTCTGCTGCTTCTAATATTTCAGTGCCAGACTGAGTGGCACACATACGGACAAACTCTCGTACTCTGGCATCCGAAAAATAAAGTATCCCTTCCTCCTCTTTGGTTTGTATATAACCATTTTTCACCAAGGAAAAATAGATTCTCAGCCCTTCTTTAAAGGTTGTTTCTTGTTCCATTCCTTACTCTCCTTCCTGCGCTAACTTCAATCGGAGCGTCCCATCTGTTATCAAAACGAAATTGTTGTAACGCATGGTTTCACTGTAGTGTTTATCTACATAAAAAACACTTCCCTCTAACACGGCGTATTTGGGATTTCGAAGAATGGCTCTTCTAATGAATTCTTCACGCTCATCTTTGTACGATTGATTCGTAAAGACCTTGACGGGCACCGTGAACCGCTCTTTTGTAAATTGCGACCAAAGTTCTACTGCATCCTTTGACCAACCTTCTAGGCTTTCAAGGGAATGAAGGGAAAAAGTCCGGTGTTTCAATAATTCTTCGAGTATCGGTATCCATTTATCTAATATATTTTCCCAACGCAACACATATTCAAAGGTTTTAATTTCATAGACTTCTTGTTCCACAGGTTGAGTAGTCACTACTTTTTCTGTTAGAACCCGCTGTTTTGCCCAAACTCTATCCAGAGAAAACAAGACGGGTGATTGTGGAGAAAATAAAGGGTTCAGGATTTCCTGTAAGATGTGTTCATCCGGAACCCCTTCCACCCGTATCAACTTTTCCCACACATCTTCTTTGTATCGTTTGGATGACTTTCGCAGCAATAAATCCGGTCGATTTGTTCGGATATCGAGGATGAGCGCAATATTTCTTGTGACCATCGTATTGAATTCCGCATGCTTAATCGTTGTCTGATTGAGGCGGTCTCGAATCTCATTCATTTTTATCTTTGCCTCGGCGTCGTACAGTCCTTCGTTTTTCTCTTCAATTCGGAACAATAACATATGCATATGTCGGAAGTTCTCATCTTCCTCCTGAAACTGTTTCCGTATTTCTTGCTCTCGTTTACTTCTATCATCAAATCCTTCTCGAAGGATTATCTTAGGCTCCCGAAGAATTTCTCTTCCATATGCAGTTTCTTTTGCAATGAGTTGGCGGACACGTTGTAATAAAAAATCCGTTTGTTTTAAAACCCCTTCGATGTTTCCTTTTTTCAACAACTGAATCATATATAGCTGCTCCAATGAAATGGATAGCTCGGACGTGATTTCTCGGCTCGAAAACAGTATGAACTGGGCGTCGTCCGATAATTTATAATGGATGGAAGGAGCATTATCGCCCATCGTTTCTAAGTCCGGAATCAAATATTTAAACTGGTGAACCTCAAAGGTTCGATGTTTGACTGAATAGAATTTTCCTTGAAAGGCTTCTAGAGTCTGCGGATTGGAATATAACAATCCGGTAACGAGCCGCTCCGAGTCTTTTTCTGAGGCTTCCAATTTCATTTCCTTTAGCACCTCTTGAACGATTTCCACAATGTCCCGTTCCGTTCTCGCGTCATTGTTTCGGACTTCGCGGTAGAACAATTCAAGTAAAACCGCCAAAAGGATATTTTCAATGTATGGATTTAAATGTGGACCAAGTTGTATCCCTTTTCCGAACGAAAAGAATGGATTTAATAGTCGCATTCGACTCTCGTACCCATCCCATATATCTTGATTCAGCATTTTGTTCACTTCTTTCTTGTTAGCTTCTCATAATTCAGTACTTCTTGCGGAATTCGTTTGTTCTCTTTCCACATGGTTTCAAGCTTGGCTCGTTCCATTGCATTCTCTATTTCATTAAATTGGTGGAGGAACAATTGGAAATCCTCTCGATTCTTCCGTTGACCTTTATCCACCGCTGGAGGGTTCGGTTCTTCTCGTAACATCCACAGGTAGATGTTTTTGGCTATGTTAATCGACAAATCATCGTATTTTCGTCTTACTTGAGCAAAAATACTATAGCCTTCAGGGTCAAGGTCCCCAACGTAGTAGTATTGTTTTTGGGTTGGCTGCTCGAACAGTGCATACAAATATTCTAAATTGGCAATAGTTTGCTTTCCTCTGGCGTACACTATCATATCCACAGGAATACCTGCTATGACCTCTTGTACTTCGAGGGTCCTTCTGACCGAATGGTAAAATGAATTATTTTCTGTAATTAGAACAGTTTGTACCTCGGATAACGGCATTCGATTTCTTGTTTCGTATGGGATGGGTTCAGGGAATTTTTTAGCTTTCAAATCATCCAAACTAATTTTTATTTTTGATAAAAAGCTTTGTCCGTTTTCCCCATTCGGTTCCGGCAATAACCATTTCTCTTTTTGAAACAATTCATACATCCGTTCCTCTGCTGACACTAATTTCCGATTCGGTGATTCCAAAAAAGAATAAATCGCATCTATTCGGTCTTTGTTGAGAGCCGTTTGATTTTCTGGATTCTGGATGAAATTTTTTAGGTCCAGTTTGGTCATTTTAGTGAGAACATACGACCTAGCCCAGGTTTCTTCTGTCAGTTCTTTATTCTTTCTCCAATGATTTGGGAGCGATAATACGCGATGTATCTCTTTTATTTTGGATTTAACAGGCGTGATTTTGGATTCCTCTTCGAATAAAAGAATGTCCTTTTTTAATTGAGCGCTACCGCCTCTATCAATATAGGTATTCATGTTTTGGGTTTGACCTAGGACGTATTCTTCTAATTCATCTAACGTAAATCCCAATTGCCTTCGTTGAGATAAGAACGACTCTATGAATTGGCAGAAAGATGGCTCCATATCTGACACTCCTTTATTTTTCTACTTCCCTAATTTATTTTTCCAATGTTCCTCTTGTTCTTTATGTACCCTAAACCCATTTTTAATAGGTAAAAATGGCTAGTGTACCATTGCTATAACTTAATTCGAATCGAAAATTTCGCACTTCTTGATATGGTATCGTTATGTTAATAATCGGTCTGGAATTAGGATATCTAGTAAAATATTACCATAGTAAAACCATATTATGTTATATAATTAAATGGGTAAGGGGGGGTAATATACTGAAGGATGTAATAAAAAGTAACCTTGATATTGTATTTTGTGGAACAGCTGCTGGTAATAAATCTGCACAAGTCGGTTTTTACTATGCATCCCCAAACAACAAGTTCTGGAGTGCCATACATCAAGTAGGTCTTACCCCATTACAACTGAAACCAAATCAATACATGGACTTGTTAAAATTTAATTTGGGGTTAACCGACTTAGTTAAAGAGGAAAGCGGCAATGACAGGGAGTTAAATGAGGATGCATATGATTTAGCTAGGTTTGAAGAATTAATTGAAATAAATCAACCAAAATATGTTTGCTTTAATGGCAAAGAAGCTGCCAAGGTCTATCTAGGGAGAAAAAAAGTTGCATATGGATTACAAAAGGAATTAATTAATAACACTAGGCTTTTTGTTGCTCCTTCTACTTCAGGCGCAGCTAGTAAATATTGGGATATAAAATGGTGGCAACGTCTTGTTGAAATATTAAATAAAGAACACAAGAAATATTCATAGTTAGAGCAACCTTAAAAGTTTACTGGAGAAAAGAAATGTGTGAAATTATAAACGAATATGCCAAAACAAGAAGAAGAATTCATAGCTGGCTAGACTCAAAAAAAATTCCCAGCAATGATAACATTGTAGGACGAATCGGAGAGTATTACGCAATTGTTTATTTTAAACAGCAGTTTCCCGATTTATCAATTATTCCCACAAGTACGACCAATCAAGCAGATTATGACTTTTGTATTGGGAGCGAAAAATATTCAGTAAAGACAATCACAAAAGAAAACAAGGCTGGTTCAACGACACCCATTAAGTTTAATGAAAACTGGAACTATTTAGTTGCAATCAAGCTTGATGATAATTTTAATTTAGCAAGCTTGTCGGTAATTGATTACCCATCATTAAAGAAAGCCCTGGATGCAAATTCCTTAAAACAAGGAAGAGTTCCAGGGATAAAAAAATCATTTCGATGGTGGAAAATATTAAATGAACATATTTACCGCAAAGTGTAATGATTTTTCTAGAAGAAAGAGTAGCTAATACTAGTACATAAAAAAAGGTAGGTATTATAGATTATGAGTTGGAAAGAGATACCTGATAAAAATGATGATTTTATTTTAAAAGAGTTTAAACACTTCAAAGACATTTCAGGTCCATACCTTTGCCGTATATTAGGCGATTCCCCTGAATATGGGGATTACCGTTATTTCTTTTTAGGTTCTGGAGGGTTTTTAAAGTTTAGAGAGAAATTTTTTGTTGTAACAAATTATCATGAAGTTAAAGATATACCCTATGAAGAGAGGCTAGAGAGAATTGTTGTACCTATTGTGTCTGATGGTACAGCAAAAGCGGTTTTAATAAATCAGGCTGAAGATAAACATATTGATTTGGCTGCATTTGAAATACCGAATACTGACGTAGCTCGATTTCACCCCAAAAATTTTGTAACAGATGAAAAACTAGAGACAGAACCTGTCAATTATCTTGAAAGTGTTTGTAATAACGTCCTCCTACATGGCTTCCCTGGAGAGCGGTCTATTATTGATTATGATAAAAAAATAATTGGAATTACCACTTTCCCTTACGGTACATTTGCTAAAGGCTATGATAAAGATATAGATATGATTGAACTAGATGCAGCAATTACAGGAATTGATGAAAATGGTGATGTTGTTAATGTCCCTGTATTTAATGGTATGAGCGGTTCTTTTGCTTACACTATAACAGAGGGGCTGATACCTTATAAGTGTTTCGGAGTCTTATCAAATGGAGAAAAAAATGCTGGGAGTATGTGGGTTATCCCGATAAATCAGGTCTTAACATTTATCGAAAATTCTTTTTTCTAAAAGCTAATTATTTTATTGCTAAAACTTAAAAGGACAAGATACATTACTTGTCCTTTTTAGATTAGATTGTAACTGCAATTTTAATTCTTAGTTGTAACTTTATTTCTAAAAGTAATTAATTGATATAATGGCAAAAGCTGTCTTATCTTCTTAAGTGTAAACTTTGCAAGAGTGATTCTGTCTTTTAATATATCACTATTAGGTGATAGTAAATAGCTACAGAAAGATTCATAACCTGCCTTATCATATTTCTTATAAAAACCAATAAAATCTTCTGCTTCATTCTTGTCAAAGGAAAAACTTGCTATTGTTCTATCGTTCTTTGCATCGGTTATATACCATGTAAATCCTTTTCCCTTTAATTTTGCAATTTCTCTAATAATACTTTCTATTTTCACTTTATCAGGTTGGTTAATAATATCATGCATAGTTCCCCTATCCACAGCATCATTAGCGACAGAATGAAAAAGAACTATTTCAAAACCATTGCTAACTAAACAAAATTGGATACAACCATGTTTTTGAAATCCCATATATTCATCAGATGATGTATAACTTCCTCTTGAAGGAGATAAAAACGCATTTAACTGCTTTACTTCCTGCTCTGTTTTCCCATAACGCACACCTATCCAAGAAACTCGATTATGGTTAAAATAATTTGGTTCAATTCCGGATGTTAAATTATTCAACTTCCAATGTTCATGCAAATCTAATAAATTTACATGTTTTTTTAATAACTTGTGGATGCTTGCCAATTTATCTCGAATTAACTTTCGTCTTTCTTTAATTTCGTTATTATTTAAAATAGCATTTCTATGGAATAGAGATTCATAATCTTCATAAGTAAAATAATGCTTAGTTAAATCATACTCATCCCTCTCAAATGAATCCCCATTTGTAATTCTTCGATTTAGCTTTTTCCTAATATTTTTTTGTAAGTTATTTAATTTTAATAGTTCCGCTTCAATTTCCTTATAATAATCTATAATTATACTATCTACTAAACTAGCATTATTCTTACAATAATCAAAAAACAGGAGTATCCTATCTACGTTATGTTTATCTCCTTCATGATAGCTCATAAACTCTAAGTTTCTTTGAAATCCACCTTGAGTTAAATTAGCAGAACCGTGAATAAGTTCGAAATCCCCATCTTCCTTTTCCACTAGGTAAACCTTGGCATGTAATTGTAAAGAGTCCACAATAAAGACATTTGCGATATTACTTAATTCTTTCAACAGAAAGACAGGGGAAGTGTTACTAAACTCAGTTGATAAAAAAATAACGACCTTTGATTTAGGTAATTTATTTTTATTGACTATATCTTTTAATAAGTTTAAACCAAACTCAGAAAAGTAAGCTGTTGCAATTCGAATTGATTTTATTTTACTTAGCCTTTCAAAATATTCTACTAAATTACCACGTTTCCATTGGTAATTAACCAATTCAGTCCCCCCTTATCTGATATTACTTACTACATTTTTATCTCTTATATGTAATCATCTTCCTGCCATTCAATAATTTCATATTCTGACATTTCATCCTTCATTCCTATGTAGGTAGCTACCGATAGAATAACAAGTGTCATACTACTGAACACTTGACTGACATGAATAACTTTACCAAAAGTGGTTGTTCCTAAGTCCAAAGAAAAGTTATAAGCAGAAACGGACATGCTATATAAAAAATAATCAATAAATGAAGTCATGGAGCCATTATTAAATGAATTACTTATGTAGGTACCAGATAAATAATAAATACAACAGAATAATAATATAAATTCAAAATAACTATGTAAGGCGAGTGATATCCTATTTCCTCTTTTTAAATTAGAAGACTTGTAACCTATACTTAAATTTGAATAATTCATTTTTGCCCCTACCACATCTTTGTAAAAGGCAAATACAACTTCTATTATCCTTGATAGTAAATGAAATACGAGAAACGTATAAAATACTCCCTCTACTTTAAAAATAGCAATTATGCAGATAATACAAGCTATAACAACATTACCCCAGTTTGAATAAATTACGAAGTCCTTCCGCCGATTTTTTTGCTGATGAATTTCACAATTATATTTACCACGTTCTTCTTCACATTGGATATACTTTTTACTTATTGTATTATAATGCCCTTCGCCTTTTTTTATGGGACATTCAGAATTTAACTTTTCACTCCATAAGATTGCCTTAAAATTGGAAGCAAAAGAATAATCCGGACTAATTACCCTTAACAATATGTTTTTTAATCTTGATGGACTCTTACTGGATTGCTCTTTATCCGTCACAAACTTAAATATTGCTATCCAATAAAAGTTATCTTCGAGTTGCGAGTTTGGTATTTGTATTTTATTTGATTTTTTAACCAACCAAAATGTAAGGAAATGTAATATGTAAGCTATAAAATATGAAATTAAGTAGCCCCAAAACCATATATAATATTCGATACCTAGAAAGCGCGTACCATATTTAAAAAATCCTATTTCATTTGTCAAATTATTTGAAAGTCCACTTGCATTTATAATTGCCGCAAATAGTATAAAAATAGCCCAACTTTTAAATTTCCAGGATATATTATTCATTTGCTTCCTATTCATATGTTCCTCCTATTTTGATAATGCCTTACAATCCGTATTCCAACAATTTCTAATTATACCATGTTTGACTTTATCAAAATAACTATAAACAACCTAAAAAGTATTCATTACAGATTAAATAATTAAAAAACTGACAATATTAGTTCACAGGTAAACATTACTACATCTCAACAAATGGAATGGGAGTTGAGATGATTGAAATGTGCAGTATACATTCGTGTATCGACTGATAAGGAAGAACAGAAAACCTCATTGGAAAATCAGCAGCGGTTCTTTTACAACATTATCGTGGAGAAAGGATGGGATTTGTTTCGTTTTTATATTAATGTGGAATCAGGAACAAAAGATAAAAAGCGGGAAAACTTGCGGCAATTGATTGAGGACGCAAAGCAACATAAGTTTGATGTCATCCTTTCAAAGGAACTATCGCGACTAGCAAGGAATGGGAAGCTTTCATACGAAATAAAGGATATTGCTGAAAAGCATAATATCCACATCATCACCTTTGATAATGCGATTAATTCACTTGAGGGCAATATTCATATGTTCGGCTTATATGCATGGGTATATGAACAAGAATCACAGCGTACTTCTGAGCGTATCAAGGCTGCTCTAAATACCAATGCCAAAAGAGGAGATTTTCACGGTTCAAATGCTCCCTATGGATATAAAGTATTTGATAAGAAACTTATCTTTGCAGATGATAATACACCTGAAGTGGTTAAGAGCATTTTCGAATTATATTTGAATGGAAAGGGTTTCGATTCTATTGCTCGTTCTCTTTCCAAAAAGGGATACCCAACACCCTCTCAGGTAGCAGAGAAGAGCAATGCAGGTCGTTTTTGGCATGGTTCCACTATTAAAACCATACTAAGTAATCCACATTATACAGGTGATTTAGTTCAAGGAAGGGAGACTACTAGAAGTGTTACCTCCCAGTCCAGACACAGTGTTCCTGAAGAAAACCAAATTGTTGTAAAGAACACTCACCCTGCAATTATTTCACATGAAATGTTTGATGCCGTTCAAGAGCTAATGAAAAGCCGCAAAAAAAATCATCCAAAAGTAAAAAAACATCTTTTTACGAATGTCTTATATTGTTCTGATTGTGGAACAGGCATGTGGTACCGGCAGAATCGAATTGGTTATATTTGCGGGAGTTACGCTCGTCATGGGAAAATCGCTTGCACTCAAAGAACGATAAAAGAAAAGGATTTAAAAGAAACAATCCTTTCTGATATTAAAAAAATGGCTCAAGTTATTAATGATAAGGAATACCTAAATAACCTAGCCATAGATGCTCAAAAGAAGCAAAAGCAAGTTACTCAAATTTTAATCAACATTGAAAATGAGATTAAAGCTTCTAAAGCAAAAAAGAAACGTTTCCTTGAGATGCTTGCAGAAAAACAAATCACCCATGAAGAATACCGGGAAGTTGCTGATGAAAATCAGGGACGGATAAATGAATTGAATATAAAAAGGAGTGGGCTTGAAGCCTCACTCCGACATGATGAATTTTTAGTACGTATTGAAAACCTTCGGAATTCGATTAACCGTTTTTTACCATTTGATGACGTAACAGAGGAACTGCTCCATCAGTTCGTCGAGCGAATTGAGGTAGATAAAAGCGGAATTCCTAAAATAATTTATAGGTTTTCAATATTACCGAATTAATTTTCTCTCAAAACTATCTGCGACACGCATTCAACATGTGTCGAGGGTAGTTAGGGGGTGGTGTGTTTGTTGTTTACGATATTAAATACTTCAGGAGACTAAAAAAAGAGCACCCCAAAAGAGATGCTCTAAACTACTATATATGAAAGAATGAAACGTTCTATCCTTCTGTATTATGCAGTATTTGTTTTACCCAACCTTAAGCTGTCTTTCAGTTCTCTGTTCATTAACATTTTGTTTTGTAAATATCCCAAATGGTTTACCTACTGGTAAAACAACTTGGCCAAAATGTGGATTTAAGATTGCTGCTGCAGAACCATAGAATGATAGTAAAGCGATGAGCAATTCAGATATGGCTGCAAGCATATGAGAAAACTCATACATTATGCCAAATGAGCTTAGGGACAATCCGACAAATAAGAAATCGATTAGGACAAAAATAGAAAACAGTACTTTATGGGTTTCCATTGCACCTACTGTCATAAATATGCTAAAGATTAGATAGCCGACGAATGCAACACCTAGCTGTTTCGTATCCCCGTTAGCAAGGAGATTTTCACCGAAAGCACCTAGTTGAATCAACCATGTTGTTCCGACTCCAAACCAAAATAATCCGAATGCTCCAAATGCCGTTGTTCCAAAAATATTATTCTTTTTTGCATCTAGGAAACTTGCGATTAGTTGTGCAAGGCCACCTAAAAAGAAAGCCCATGGTAGGATTAAAGCAGTGCCTTCTGTCAGTCCTAATTTTTGTGATGATGCTACGAGTGTAACCATGGCTAAACCAAACAGCCCAAGGGCAGATGGATCAGCAGTAACGATTTTTACTGAGGTATGATTATGCGTGTTCAATGGTGTCTTACTCCTCCTTAGTTATATGCCTTCATAAAGATACGGGAGAATCGCCTGTTTTGTCAATCAATCCTGGATATTTACGTTCCAAAGAATTTGCAAGAATTCACAAGAATTTCAGTAGACAAAAATCAAAGGTTTTAAAGGTTATTACAACGCTCTTTTCATTAAAGTCGCTGCATATTTTTCCCTTTCAATTGTACGTAATGTTCTTTGTAATTCTCTCCCATTATTCATCACTGCTTTGACGAGTTCGGCAGTTCTGTAAGAATCGTCCACGTTTAGTGATTCTCTCTCACTATGTTCGTTTTTGTAGCCTGCTGATAAATTAACGCTTTGGATGCCGTGTTGAGCCCAGATGGCGGTGTCGCTGCTTCCTCCTTTGGTAACAGCCCAACCACTTAAGCCTGCTGCAACTGCTATTTTTTCGAAAAATTCACCATATCGTGTATCGCAAAACTGGATGTAGCCTCCACATGAGGTGACGATGTCTCCGTTGCCACGGCGGTCGACGACTATGGCTGCATCTATGTTCCATAGGAAATAGTCATCTACTTGGCTCGCACCTACTAAACCACATTCTTCTTCGACAGTGAAAATGAATTTGATTTTCCCGCTAAAGGATGTATCGTTTACTTGTTCCGCTTGGTGAAGGATTACTGCAACACCCGCTCGGTCATCAGCTCCCAGTATCCCCTTGCTGCTGGTCCAGCTGTTTCCTTCCTTCAATATTTTTCGGTCATGATCAATTTCGAAGACTGTATCAAGATGTGCATTTAATAGAATGGTAGGTCCTTGCCCACCGCGGTACGTTTTTTCTGCTAAAATATTTCCGTATCGGTCAACAGTTAAGTGGTCGACATGCGGTGTTAATTTTTCTAAAACGTAATTACGTACTTGAGCTTCATCCCCGCTCGCACCGGGAATCATGAGTAATTCCTCCAGCATGTTGTGAAAAAGCTGTTTTTTAATAAAATCAATTCCTTTAGCTAACCATTCTGGATCTACTAAGCTAAGTTTCTCAGCAAGATCCAGTAGTTCAGAGGGTGTTAATCTGAAGGCAATCTGATGGTAAGTTGGCGATTTGTGATTAGGTTGGATTTTGATTCCTAGGGCATGTAGTAGTTCTACAAGCTGATGAACATTGCTTTCCTTGATGATCATCACATACGGGTTTCTTTTTCCATGACCGTCGCATGAGCCGTTCGTATAATATCCTAGGCGGTTTAATTGACGAACGATGCCAGCAATATAGGTGTCCAGCTCGCGAATCTTTGGTTCATCGATACCTGGACGGAACCATAGGTCTCCACCTACGCCACGATATCTGTATTGAACGGCTTGGATCCATGCGTCTTCTTGAATCACATCTATTGGTAATTCAAGCAGGCCGTCTTGAAATTGATAAGGAATATTTGCATTCTCAAGACATTGAAATAGGAAATCAAGATTTTCTTCCGTTTCTTTTCTGCAATCAAATACATTTCCTTCCTGCTTTGCTACCTTCCACCCATGACGTACTAATAATTGATTCCAGTTTTTCATACAATCATCTCCCTCGCTTTGATGAGTTTATTATCTCATCAGGTCGATGACAGACCTGTCATTAGCCAAGGATGAAGTTGTCATCACTGCGATGGATGATGATAAACGGAATCAGTTGATTGTAATAATACGCCGTTTCTTGATGATCCGGTTTGTTTTCAATGACTTTTATCGGAATCCCTGCATTTGAGAGCCGTTGGTTTAATCTGGTAATGTTTTGTATATATGTATTTGTTGGTATTTCACCATTCTCATCGGCGTTATTAAACAAATCGTACACATCATGTTTAGTAATTGGGGTATCTAGATTGCTTTTCAACAAAAGAAAGCGAAGCAATTCAACTTGATTTTTTGATAATGGCTTGTCTTTTTGATTATATGAAATGATATTCTCTCTTTTTGTTAAATCAAGTATCATCGTATTATTTCGTTCGAAAGCAGCTTCACATTCTTCCAAACTGCAGTATCTGCTACCTTCATTTGTGATGATTTGATATCCATGTTTTTCGATAAGAGCTTCATTATGTTTTATTAAATGAAATAAAGAAGATGTTTCATATTTCTGAATGACATTAGGCTTTACATTCAATTCCAATTCATCAAGTGATCTTTGTGCATTTTGGGCAATGAACAAACCACAGTTGGCTAAATACAAATGACAATAGTACAACTGCTGTTGATTTAAGTGGTATTGCTTGTTATTATCGCGCGTCTGAATTTTGAGCGCATTTTCAAAATGGATTAGAGCTGTAGTGAATTTCCTTTTTTTATAGTTTAGGAACCCAAGACGATAATGGACAATTGGCAGATGTCGTTCATACTTAAGTGCATCCTTTAAGGTAGACTCTGCAGCATGGTCGTCCTTTTGATATACAGTCTTTAAGTATGTACCGTGTTGAATAAGATAGGAGATTAATTTTGTTTTGATTTTTTCTAAACTGGTGATATATTCACTAGTCTTGTCGGCTGATATTTTGGATAGGAGTGCTTTATAAATAGAGATACGCATATAAACGATACCATTATTCTCATCTTCCTCGGCATCAAGTAGCTCCTGTTCCATATCCAAAAGTTCATCAATCGTTTTGTTTTCATACATATCGATTCTACCTCCTGATATCTTTTCCGGTGCATATTTATAGATTTTAACTTAATTTGATTTTATTAAAATCCTTAGTGTTTTTGTTATTTATTTCATAGGATTGTAGCAAAAAGAACACCTTTTTTGTGTCCTTTATAGAAAACTAAGAATTGTTATACATATACTCGATACTACTCGACAGAAATTTTTAATTGTTACCATTCTGTAGATTGATGGGCGCTGTTAAACCCAATAGTTGATTTCCTTGTGTATGAGTAATAAGTGGAGAAATTCCCCTTAAAACGGGAAATACCTATATTTCCCTAAAAATAACAGGAGTTTTTCCGCTTATTTCATAAAAATCTTTGGATTTTGCCTATTTTGGAGTAGTTAAGCGGATTTTCTCCTCTTATATCTGCTCATTTTGCCTCACCTAACTATATTAAGCGGAAATTCTCCCCCTATCATTATATCTACACGAAAATCAACACTGAACTTCAACAGATCTTGTTGATAAAAACGAAACTTAATGTAATCCTAAACGTAAATATTTTTAAATAAGCAGAATATACAATATAAAATGATAAAAAGGATTGAGCACAATGAAGGAATGGTGGAGAAAGAAGAAAGCAGCGTCAAGAAAGAGCAACAAAGATAGTAATAAGTATACGGTCGTAGATTTCCTTTTGGATGTACTTATTTGGGTGCCAGAATTATTATTTTTGCCTTTCAGAATGCTGTTTTGGATGTTTAGAGGTTTGATGAGGTATGTTTTCGATTTTGTCAATTAATTGTTCCAGAATCAATTGATATTGATAATGTGATGCAGCACAAAAAAATAAAACCCTTAAACAAAGAAGTTTTTGTTTAGAAGGTTTTATTTTTTTGGGAGTGATATCTCTTTCAGATTCTTAATGGATTTGCTTTTCGAACAACACGTATCTATCATTATTTTTTGAAATGAATATCCATAAGACAAAGTTTATGATTAGTAATGCTACGGAAATGAGGATGATGAGCTGAACTCCTAGTAAAAATAGTCCACTAACCTGGCCAATCAGTAGGGCGATGACTGGTAAAAGGATGATGCCACCGAAGTTCTGGGCTTCTTGATACGTCTTTACCCTTGATGAAATAAGGACATTGAGCAGCACTGTCAGCAAGATTACCATTGGCGAAAGACAGACGATTAACGCAACCCAGTTACCTGATGGGAAGATGAGTTCGCCAAACAAGTTATAGCCCAAAGAATTGATGATGATTCCAATTAGCACAAAACTGATGATAGACACAAAAAATGGCGGGATGAAAGCTGCGATTGTTTTGCTCAGGAATAGCGTTTTAATCGAAATCGGTGAAAATAATAAGCTTTCGAGTGTGCGGTTTTCCTTTTCACCAACAAAGCTGTTCGCGGCCACTGACATCGCTGTAATGATCGGAACGAGCAAAAATAAGTTTGGCAGCATAAAATTGATGAACATATAAATTATTTGTTGTTCCATTGAATAGGAAGAAAACTGATCACCTGTTGTACTTTTTAGAAAAGCATCGATTAGTTTCTGTACATCATTTCCGGCGATTTTTTCGGCATCGAAAAATACAGCTCCTCCCACTAAAATGGAAGGGAAAATCACAGAAAAGATAATCGGGATGATAATCATCGTTACCAGCAATGTTTTACTTCTAAAAATATCTTTAATATCTTTTTTTATTAAGGCTTTGCTTATATAAGTGCCCATGATTTACATCCCCCTTACCTTAAAATAAATCGATTGTAGGTCATTATTCATAATCGTAACTGAATAAACAGGATCTGTTTTCAGCAGGTTATTAAGCAAACTTGGGATGTCTTTTTTACTAGGCAGCTCGAAAACGACCATGGATTCTTCTTCCAATTTGCAAGGAAACCCGGAGAAATGGTTATCTTGCGGCTTGAATGTCGTATTCACTTTTACGACGACGTTTTGAACATATTTTTCCTCTAATTCTGTTAGTGTTCCTTGTTCAGCTATTGTCCCATTTTCGATAAACGCAAAAGTATCGCAGATTGTCTCCAATTGATGCAGGACATGAGAACAAATAATCATCGTCGTCCCTGTTTCCTGATTGTATTTTTTCAAATAGGATAAGACCATTTGAATCCCATCGGGGTCTAAGCCATTTGTCGGTTCATCTAAAAAAAGAATGTCCGGCTTGTGTAACAGCGCTTTAGCCAGAGCTAACCGCTTTTTCATTCCGGTACTATACTTACCTACTGGTTTATCCTGATGTTCAGTCAAATCAAACAGGTCAAGTAGCTCAGTCAATCTCTTTTTATCCTTTACCCCATATAAATCAGCGAATAATTCTAGATTCTCTTTGCCGCTCATCTGATGATAAAGTCCCGCACTCTCCGTCACAATTCCGGATATTTTTCTAATGGTATCACCCTCTGTGGCAGGATCCATTCCGTTTAATAAAATCGTTCCTTTTTCTGGTTTGATTACACCATTCAAGATCCGGATAAAGGTCGTTTTCCCAGAGCCATTGGGACCAAGTAACCCGACTATTTCTCCTTTTTCCACCTTAAAGTTCACATTTTTTAGTACGTTTTGTTCACCAAATGATTTATACAAACCTTCCACATTTATGAAACTAGTCATGTTTTTCACGGTCCTTTTTATATGATTAAAATCAAACTAGTACAAAAGCTTGGTCATCATTATTTTTATTGCAATAAAGGTTTCTTGGGAAAATTCCCATTATATGTATTCAACATGTAAATCATAAATACCTGTATTGTCGATAGGAGTTCTTTTAATCAAGGTTTTTCAATCAAAAAAATACCATTCCCGATGTTAATCGAAAATGGTCACCTCGTTTAATTCCTGTAACAGGTCTACTACCTGGTCTTCGTTATAGAACGCGACTTCTTCCTTCCCCGTCCACATTCTTAATCGTCTTTTTAAGATCTTGAAAAACTCCTCATAGGACATGTCCTGCCCTTGCATTGAGCGAAGTTTTTCGATTACACTTCTTGGACCATGGTACTTAAACTCCCTGTCCTCTAGCACAAATTTTCTCATTTGGTACACCATCCTCCCCCATGATTCCATTTTATTTTCCGCAATTCTTCCATTAATATTGCCTTCTTTGCGAAAAAATCACCCACATGTTTACACTTTATTAACTCGGATTACTATGGACTAGGTCTATGGTCTTAAATTTTATAAAGGCTTGAGGCGGTTTTTAATATCCAATAAAATTCGTATGCTTAATATACGGTTTCGGATGCCGAGACTAAGTGACCACTCAATTTGAAAATATTAATAATAGAAATAATTCGTTCGTGATTTCAAAGGCGTAATTTATGGAGGGCAAATATATGAAAACTATTATAGAAGCAAAACAAGTCAAAAAAACATATGGAACAAAAGAAAATGTATTTACGGCAATCGATGAATTTAACTTAACTGTCAGGCAAGGTGAATTCGTTGGAATTATGGGCCCTTCTGGTGCTGGAAAATCAACATTGCTCAACATTTTAGCGACGATTGATGAACCTACTGGAGGAGACGTAAAGATTGATGGAACAAGCATTGTAAAGATGAATGAAGAGAAATTATCCGCTTTTCGCCGAGATAAGCTTGGATTCATTTTTCAAGATTATAATTTATTAAATACTTTAACGGTAAAAGAAAATATCCTACTCCCACTAGCACTGGCAAAAATGAATGTTCAGGAGCTTGAAAAAAGAGTGAATGAAGTTGCGGTTAAGTTTGGGATTGTTGAAATATTAGAAAAGTACCCCTATCAAATCTCTGGAGGACAAAAACAGCGAACGGCTGCTGCACGGGCGATTGTGGCAAAGCCAAGTTTAATCCTAGCCGACGAACCTACTGGTGCACTAGATTCCAAATCGGCAACTGATTTATTGGAAGGTTTAAAGGGTTTAAGTGAACATGACCAAGCTACGATCTTAATGGTTACACACGATGCCTTTGCCGCGAGTTATTGTCAGAGGGTGATTTTTATAAAAGACGGGAAATTGTTTACTGAACTTATTAAGGGCGAAAGTTCCCGTAAGCAATTTTTCAATAGAGTTTTAGATGTACTAGCTACACTTGGAGGTGGCGTAAGTGACGTTATATAGTTTGGCGTGGAAAAACATTAAAGGGAATTTCAGCAATTATCTCGTCTATTTTAGTTCATTGGTTTTTTGTATGGTCATTTACTATACATTTGTTTCTTTACAATATAGTGATGATATCCAAAGTAGCATTTTGCTATCGGATACGATGAATTTTATGTTTCTAGCGGCATCCGTCGTATTAATTATCTTTGTTGCTGTGTTTATTTTATATTCAAATACATTTTTCACCAGGCAGAGGAAAAGAGAAGTTGGGCTTTATTCGATGCTAGGCTTGCGAAAGAAAACCATCGGGAAAATGTTGTTTTATGAAAATCTCATCATGGGTATCATCGCTCTAGTGATCGGAATTGGTCTTGGTACGATTATTTCAAGTTTATTTTCATATATATTAATCCATTTAATGGGCTCAACCGTCGAAATAGGCTTTGGCTTTTCTTTAAAAGCAATAATCCAAACAGCGCTTGTATTTATGGTAATTATCCTATTTACATCTGTTCAAGGTTATCGTTTAGTGTATCGTTTTAAATTAATCGAATTATTTAATGCCGAGAAAAAAGGCGAAGAAGTTCCTAAGGTTTCCCCTCTATCCATTGCAATCGGACTTATTTTTCTTATAGCAAGTTACCTGCTAATCCTAAGACCATTTCCGGATGAATTAACAATTGAATATATCCAATTGAATTATGGGATCGCATTAGTTTTACTTATCATTGGTTCTCAACTCTTTTTCCGCTCTGTCACTGTATTTTTATTAAAGCTAGCGCAAAGAAATAAAGCGCGTTATTACCGAGGCACAAACTTAATTGAAACGGCACAACATCTTCATCGAATTAAAGGTAATGCTCGGACGTTTACGATGATTGCCTTATCCAGCGCTTTTACTATTAGCTTGTTCGGAGCAACATACGGTGGATATTATGGCAATGAAAAGCAAGCAATTGAGGATGCAGCATTTAGTTATTCTCATTTATCAAGGGATGAGGCTTTTGATGGTCAGATAGAAAATATGATTTTGAACGATAAAAGCCATCCTGTATTGGCGCAACTTGATCTCTCGGTTATTGAAGTGAAAGGGAAACTCTCATTTGAATTCGATTATCTAACTGATCCTATAAAATTAATACCTATAAGTTCTTTTAATGAGGCTTCTTTGGCTTTGGATAGAAAAATAAAGTTGTCACTTTCAGGTAACGAGGCTGCGGTGATCAAACCGAGAGCAACAGAATTTACCGATAGTACCTTTAAAGCTCAAAAGTTAGCGTTACAAAATCAAGAACTTATCTTTACAGAAATGGTGGAAGGCAGTTTGCTTCCATTCGATTATCCGGACTTCTTTGTCGTCGTTAGTGATGATGTTTTCCAAGAAGTTTCCGAGCAAGTTGCTCCATTAACTTATAAGTTGTATGAAGTAGAGGATGAAAAAAGGACTGAAGAAACTGGATTGAAAATCGACGAACTCACTCGTGATGACTTCCAGGCTTCTGCTTCCTTTTATGTAGAATATAAGGAAGGAAAAGAAGGAAATGCACTGAATCTATTTATACTCGGGTTTTTAGGACTGGTATTTTTGACAGCGACGGGAAGCATTCTTTATTTTAAACAATTAACAGAAGCAAACGAAGTGAAGCCAAACTATGAAATATTAAGAAAAATTGGTGTCGGCAAAAAGCAAATTCGCAAAACGATCAGCAAACAGATGCTCTTCGTATTCGGATTACCATTAATTGTTGGTATATTACACGGAAGTGCAATCCTCCACTTTGTTAGTAACTTTATGTCAAACCTAATCGGAGCCAATATGTTTGTTCCGATGTTTACAGCTATGGCAGCGTTTGTGTTCATTTATGTTGTTTATTATGTGATGACAGTAAATACGTACAATCAGATTGTGAACAAATAAAAATGGCTGTATATTTGCTTTACTCTATCCTAGGTATACCCTTGAAGCGATTTGGTATTAATTAAAGCGGACACAGAAGACATTATTTGCGGAAAAATACCATCATTTCAAAGTTTTGCGGACAGCAGATTCCTTATTTCGCCCAAATCTTGCTACTCAGACGGTTGTTTGGGCCAATAGCGTATTCTGTGTCCGCTCCCAGCTCAAATATACGGTTTTTGTCACAAATAAAGGCTTGGAAGTCCGCTAACGATCACCTTCTAATTCAAACTCCCCTCTGAAATGATATACCCGATTATTCACATTTTTGAAACTGCTTTAACAGATGTTTTCTACTAAAATAGGATTAAGTACAGATCAGGAGGTTGGTTTGATAATGAAAAATTTAGCTCAAACACAAGAATTCGTTTCTGGAAAAATATACATAGTTGAATCACAAAACGGGAACGTTGATAGATATAGGGTGCTCGCAGAAACGCCCTCCCATTTTATCTTTTATAAGGGGGATGGCGAAAATGTTGATGTCATTGAAAAAGCGAAGAAGGAAATCGTTGGAATATATGAAGTAAAGGATTGGGTAGATTCCCAAGAGAATTAAAGCAACCGAACTTACTTATGCTTTCTACTGTAAATGAAAAAAAATCCTTAACGAGTAAAAAAGGGTGACCGGCACCATCCATTCCTTTGATAGTGCGGTCACCTTTTGCTTTTTAAAGACAGATACTTCTCCGGTTTTCCTCTCGTAACAATTCAATAGACCGAACTTCTGATATCGGTTTGCTGAATAAATACCCTTGGATAATATCGCAGTTATTTTTTAACAGATAATCCTTTTGTACCTGAAGCTCTACACCTTCGGCAACAATTGTTAGTCCAAGCTTATGGGCCATAGAGATAATATCATCTATTAACAGAAATTTGTCATCTGTACTAGTTATTTTTGTGATGAAATATCGGTCTATTTTTAATGTATCAATGGGAAGCTCCCTTATTCTAGCAAAAGACGAGTATCCAGTTCCAAAATCATCTAGCGCAATAGCTATATTGTGTTCTTTTAATATTTGTAGTTTTTCGGTTACAATCTGATAATTCCCCATAAGTACTGATTCAGTGATTTCTAATTCAAGATTGGAGCCATTAACACCTGTTTCGTGAATGATATCCATAACCGTACTTAAAAAATCATCACGGAGAATTTGAATTCCTGAGATATTAACAGCAACTTTAATATCTTCGTAACCTTCATCACTTAATCTCCTGAGAAAACTACAAGCCTTTTGTAATATCAATTTACCGAGGGGAACAATTAGTTGATTCTTTTCTGCAACATCAATGAACTCAACTGGCGATACGAATCCATTGCTTTCGGTCTTCATTCTTGCTAAGGCTTCAAAACAAATAACTTTATCCTTACGTAAATCAATCTGAGGTTGGAATTCTAAATAAATATTCTCAGTATTTTCTTCAGCAATCGATTTTCTAAGCTCTTTATCAATGAGTCGTTCCCTTTGGATTTTACTCTCCATTACTTCATCAAAAAATGCATAGTTGATGGCATCATTATTTCTTATATGCTTCATCGAAATCAAAGCTTCCTTGAGAACTTGATCAATTTTTGTTAATTCAATTTGAAATTCACTTATTCCAATTTTTACTTTTATATTAAGTTCGGCGTCATGAATTCTTAAAGGGGTATCAAATAAATGGCTAATGATGTTCGCGATTAACACCAAGCTTTCACGACTATCATAATTTTCCACATAAAACACAAACCCTTCGGAGGAAAATCGAAAAACCTTCATGTTGCCATCTTCTAACTCTTTAAACTTTCGACTTACTTCTTTTAGTAAATCATCTCCATTTTCATAACCATAAGCTTCGTTAATAAGATGAAAATTAATAAAATTCACGAGCAGAACGGCATTGTTTTTTCCCTTTTTTATTGTCGCTTCTTTTAGATAACTTTTTAAATATTGTTCATTTGGCAAATTTGTTAGTTTATCGAAATAGGCCAATTTCACAAGCCGATTATTTTTTTTATTAGTCGAAATAATGATGAAAAATATCAAGGTGAATATAGTGATTACGATCGAAATTCCTGTAACATAGATTTGCCACATAATTACTTTAGCCTCATTTAATGTCTTAATCATAGCTAAAGTGCCTATCTTTTTTTCATTAGAATAGATTGGAACAAAAACTTCGTACATCTCTTCCCCATTTTGTTTAATTTTGTGCCCGAATTCTTTATTCTTATTTATAGCCTTTATTACTTCATTATTTGTCACCTTGCTACCAATAAGTTTGTTAACCGTACTGCCAATTACTTTATTTTGATTATCAATAAAATAGATCTGATTAACAATGCCGCCTACTTGCATTTCATAGAGTAATTGATTCATTTCAAATCGATCAAGAAACTGAAAAATTTTGTCTGCTCGAACACCAATTTGAATAAAACCACTTTCAGAAACGCGAAAATAACCATATTTATATTGGATACCACTTTCAGCGCTAGGTCGTATTTCCTCCACTTGTTTTAATTCATTGCTTTTCAAGAAATCATAGGAAGGTTGACCCTCATGGGTTTTCCAGCCACGGAAATCTTTTAAATTAGAAAAAATGATTTCGCCTTGAGAATTGAAAAAATTGATTTCATCAACCTCTAGTGTTGCAGCAAGCTCTTCAAATAATTGGTTACTATAGCTTTCAGGATATAAGCCAATTGTTCTACTCGCTACAAGCAGCTTATCTTGAAGCAAATTATTTACTATGACTGTGGCCTCAGCTGACTTTGAAATACTAAGCGAGTAGCTGCTTGCTAAATCTTTTGACATCTCTTCTAAATGCTGATAATAAACTCTATTTATGTTATTAATTGTTAAATAACAAATAATAATAAAGATTAAGGAGAAAATGGTGATTGGTATTAAAAAGCCTTTTTTATCAACATTATATTTACTTTTTTTACTCAATGGAATTCAACTCCTCAATGCCTAAAAACAGTATAGTTAAATATTAAATAAACATACTGTATAAAACATCTAAAAGTTGAAATCTTTCATTTTTTTGTCATAAAGATTGGCTTACCATGAAAATATTTCCATTAAAATGAGAAGAATAGCATCGGATTTTTAGAAATTTCCTTAAACCCCAATCCATAAAAAAGGAGACAGGCACCATCCCTATTTTGTGGATGGTACCTGTCTCCATTTGCTATTAAACTAATGCACCATTCATGAACATTTCCACGTCTTCTGTAGTTGTAGAAATCCCGCCTACACCAAAGTTTTCAACTAAATAGTTTGTTACGTTTGGAGATAAGAATGCTGGTAATGTTGGACCCACGTGAATATTTTTCACACCTAGGTACAGTAAAGATAAGAATACGATTACCGCTTTTTGCTCATACCATGCGATATTGTAAGATAAAGGTAATTCGTTGACACTTTCTAATCCAAATGCGTCCTTCAACTTCAATGCAGTCATAACAAGTGAGTAAGAGTCGTTACATTGACCGGCATCAAGAACACGAGGAATTCCGTTGATATCGCCTAACTCTAGCTTGTTGTAACGATATTTTGCACAACCAGCTGTTAAGATAATTGTATCTTTTGGAAGCTCTTCAGCAAAATCACTATAATAAGTTCTGCTCTTATGGCGTCCATCACAGCCTGCCATAACGAAGAAGCGTTTGATATCACCGTTTTTCACAGCTTCTACCACTTGATCCGCTACTTGAGCCACTTGATTATGGGCAAAGCCGCCAATAATTTCACCTTTTTCAATTTCTACTGGTGGCTGGCATTTCTTGGCATGCTCGATCATTACAGAGAAGTCTTTTGTACCATCTTCATTTTTAGGAATATATGTTACACCTTCAACAGCCGTTGCTCCAGTTGTGTACATTCTTCCTTTATAAGAATCCTTCGGTGGTACGATACAGTTTGTTGTCATTAAAATTGGACCGTTGAAGCTCTCGAATTCACGAGTTTGTTCCCACCATGCGTTTCCATAGTTACCGACAAAGTGGTCATACTTTTTGAAAGCAGGATAGTAGTTTGCTGGTAGCATTTCACTATGTGTATACACATCTACGCCTGTGCCTTCTGTTTGTTTTAATAATTGTTCCATATCTTTTAGGTCATGTCCGCTGATTAAAATACCAGGATTTTGACGTACACCAATGTTTACTTTCGTCATTTCAGGGTGACCATAAGTTGAAGTATTGGCAGTATCTAAAAGCTCCATCGCATGAACGCCGTACTTACCACATTCCATGGATAGCTCAATCAATTGCTCTAAGCCTAAAGAATCATCAGTGATCAGTGAAAGTGCTTTTTGCATGAACGCATTTAGCTCTTCGTTTTCATAAGCAAGGGCTTCAGCATGCTTTAGGTAAGCAGCCATTCCTTTCAGACCGTAAGTCACTAACTCTCTTAATGAACGAATATCTTCATCTCTTGTCGCTAGAATGCTAACTTCTTGTGAAGCAGATTTGATTTCTAGTTGTTCATTTGTTTCTGCTGACCAAGTGACAAAATCGCTATCGTTGTTTACAGTGTGACCAGCTGCAACGATAGCCGCTATAATTTCCTCACGGAGTTTTAATCCTTCACTTACTGTTTTGAAGAATTCATTTTTATCCCAGTTGGCATTTGTAATCGTCATGAAAAGGCTATTTACGATATAGCGATCAGTTTTATTTTGATTTATCCCGATTTCACGAGCCATATTGTTCACAATCGCTACGCCCTTAAGCGTATAGATTAATAAATCTTGCATATTAGCTAAATCGTCTTTTTTCCCACATACTCCAACGATTGTACAGCCTGTACCTTTTGATGTTTCTTGACATTGATAACAAAACATACTCATTTTATACGTTCCCCCATTGCTGATTTTTACATTTTCTAATTCTTCTAAAATAAATAAGCATTTCTCATTTTTAGAATGAATTTGATCTTGTAACACAAGTGATTGCAATATAACCAACTTGTTTACTTCGTTATTATAGATTCAATCATCTGGAATTTGGAGTTCCTTGTGCACCTGTTCATAAATAGGTCGATAACATTTGAACACTTCGTGACAAAAAATCATTTAGTTAAAAACCTCACAGACGATTCTTTCCTGTTTTTGTTTATACGAACTACGTCAGTAGATTGCTCCCTATTGTGATGGATACAAACAACAAAAGACACTCCCTGTAAGGTAGTGCCTTTACGTTGTGTGACTTATGTTTTACTTTTGCTAAATGTTAATCAATATCCTTCACCAACACCAATAGTCCACTGACTGCCTCCTTGATTGCTTGTTCTTTTGTTTCACCAAATCCATTATGGCAAAACCATTCTGATCTTTCGGCAGTGGCGACTGCATGCCAATGATGGCCGTTCAGAAACACATCAACTAATACACCACAAGCTGGATGGTCGTAGTGAAAACGTTCAGTGGCTAGAAGTAGATTGAAATCTAGTGCCATTTTGATATCTCCTTTGCTTCTTTATTTTTACGGAAACAATTGGAGATATTTTTCTTCTGAACGTGATATTCTATTCAAGATTTTGGAAATCATGACGAGACTTTTTGTTGTTTGAGACCAAGTCGACATTTTATTTAAACTGCCCTACTCCAGCCACCATCACCACATCCTTATTTTTCAAAATATCCTCAATACTTGGTCGTACTTCAATATCTGGCGTGACTCCACTGTTTTCTGACATCCCTTTAACTTTGACTTTAAAAAGTTGGGTTGAATAATGCAGGCGAAGACGTGTATTCTTTAAAGCTACGTCCTTTGATCCATCCGTACAAATATAGGTCCCTCCTGTTTCAGCGCCTACAACCGTCCCCAATTGATGATATTTCATAAGCGCGGTAAAGTGGGCAGCCGTTGAAAACACTGCTCCATCAGTTAATACCACCACTTCTAAATTCGGCAAATTGTTCTTTGGTGTTACAGGCTTCGTAAACCCTAGCCAACGATAATAATAGGGCAATTCTGAGCTTATATAGTCAAATTTTTGTGTGGTCAAATAGGACAGTAACTTCTTTGCCAAAAAGGAATCTCCACCAAAATTCCCTCTCAGGTCAATTATTAAATGGTCAATTTTCTCTGCTTTAAGTTTCTCAAAGAAATCGGCCAAAAATCCATCAAACTTATTTTCGTTTTCGTTTGCAAACATTTTGATGGTGAGCACTGCATAATCCTCGAAGATCTTACTCTCAAAGTAATTCCCATCTTTAGTTTCTACAAAGTGCGCATCCCACGCAGTAGTATTGAAATCCTTTCGGGGTATAGCTTGCAATTTAGCATTCTTAGTTTCTCCATCAGCACCTACCAAATCCACTTCAAACCTGTCGCTGCTATCGACAAAATCATAAAATTTAGAGTTAAAATGTTTACTAATCAAAAAGCGGCGTTTGGATTCATAATCTCCATCACCACTTGTATTGTTAATAAGTATGCTGATTATTTCCTCACTAGTTTTTCCGTTAATTGTGAGAAGTTCATCACCAGCGAAAATCCCAGAAGATGGATCATTCTCTATTACATATAAATGATTATCGACAAGTGTTACCTTTAATGGAAAAAATTTTGCTGTATCCTTACGATTCTCATATAACGCTTTTGATATGGATAAATTCGTATGACCGCAATTAACGGCTGCGACAATTGGATTAATCAAACGATAGAATTCAAGCTCCGACATCCCATCCTCAATATTGTTATAAGCATTGTTAAAAAGTTCATTCAGCTTAATTTTATCGGCAAAATAAAGCGGATTCTCCTCGAGAATGTGCTTTTCAAGCTCCTGTAAATCCTGTGTAAGCTCCACCTTCGTATATTCTTTAATGTTGATTGTTTGCGAGTCGACGAATTTCCCGAATGCCCCAACCCAAAATAGAAAACCACCAATGAGAAGCCACGCTCCTACCCATATCCCAAATACCTTTATTCTTTTTCCTTTAAATCGTTTCCTGAACACCACGATACCAACAAAAGAAATTAGTAAAAATAGGATCACGAACAAAATGATAGTATCCATTGGAAAGATTATATACGATTTATTTGCTGAAAATATCATAGGCATGACAACCTCCTATCAGCTTTATGACCAAGATCTATTTTTATAAATCCCCTCCGCGTTCATCAATTGTCTTCCTGATGTGACACCCTCTTTACTCCCTTAGTTTCTAAATCCATTTTGATTTTCCCCTTGGCATTCCTGCCTACGATTTTGATACGATACTTTCCTTTAGAAGTCTTCACTTTATAATTCCCTTTGCTGGTATTCTGGGCAATGTTAGTAACTTCCTGTTTTGGCGTTACTAGCACAATCTTGAAATCACCTTTTTCAATCTCGGTATCATAACGTAGCTTTATCTCACTATTTTCTTTAGCCTCAATTAACCATTGCGATTGCATCCCGGAAAACTTTTTAAATCTAAAATCAACCTGATTTTTTCTTTGATTCCCAATTCTCCCCACAAATGTATAGCTATCTCCTTCCTTAGCAATCTCTAAGTCACTATCATAAATTTCCCCTTTATCCGTCCCGCACCCAAATAATACAGTTAAAAGTGTGAATACTATTACTAGCAGCCCGTACTTCCTCAAATCAATTCCCTCCTCAGGTTTATTTACAAAAAAAACGTCCGCTCCATCAACGAAAAAATGATGTGCGGACGAGACTCTCAGTAACATTCTCTATGACTAACATACTACAAGACTTAAAGGACCTCAATGAATTATCGGTAATTTCAAACAATCCCGCGCCTAATGGGTTTCAGTCTGTTTATTAGGTATAATAATTCTGTTCAAATAAAGCATAAAAAGACAGGATTTGAAAAATTTACGATGTTAATATGATGTTAAGGAGTTGAGTTGGGTGGCATTAGTAGAATCATTGCAGATGGCGATTGATTACATGGAGGATCATATTCTGGATAAAATCACGATTGAGGATATTGCTAACGAGGCAAATCTATCTCCTTATCACTTCCAGCGCACGTTTATGATTTTAACAGACTTATCTGTTGGAGATTATCTTCGGCGACGCCGTTTGACATTGGCAGCTCAAGAATTGGTCAATACTGATAGCAAGGTGATTGAGATTGCCTATAAGTATGGCTACGAAACTCCTGAAGCATTTTCAAAAGCGTTTCGCAAGCAGCACGGCTTTACACCAAGAGATGCACGAAAAGGAATTGGAAGTATTAAATCTTATAACCGCCTGATGATACAGGTAAGTCTGAAAGGAGCTCAACCAATGAAGTACAAAATGATAGAAGCTGAAGCTTTCCAAGTGGTCGGGATTAAAGAGAACATTTCATGTGGTACTAAGGATACTGATGCGACGATTCCAAAGCTGTGGGGAAAAGTCGCTCAAGATGGAACGCTTGAGACATTAGCTAGGCTTAATAATGGTCCTGTTGAAGGTGTATTGGGGATAACTGATAATTATCGTGAGAGTGACGACACGATGGATTATTGGATCGCCACAGCCTTTAGCGGAGAGCATGTGCCTGATGGTCTTCGGAGCCTAGAAATCCCTGCTTCAAAATGGGTTGTATTTGAGGTGGAAGGCCCGATTCCAGAGGCTATCACAGACACTTGGAAACGAATTTTTTCAGAGTGGTTCCCGTCTAATGGGTACCAGCCTTCGAGTGCCCCTTCGTTAGAAGTATACATTGGTGAATACCCGAATCCATCATGTGAAATTTGGGTATCGATTAAATAGCTTGGCGTTTGGCAGATTATATGCAAAGAAGTCTAATTCGTGGGTGAATTAGACTTCTTTTATGATAGTAAGACGACTTTGAATTCTCTCTATTCAAATATCTCTTTTAAATCGACTGAGAAACCCTGTAAGATTTTTGAAGTAATGTATCCTTGTTTTGTTTGGATATCATGTTGTTCATATAATCCTTCTAGATTGAGTGAGTATACGGTCACTGAATGGAGCATTGGATTCACAATCCAATATTCTTTTACTCCGGATTTCATATAAATGTTTAATTTTGTAATTAAGTCATGCGCTTGGTTTGAAGGGCTTAGGATTTCAACGATTAGCGTTGGTACCCCTATATAACGAGAGTCTGTAAAACCACTCTTATCACAGATGACGCTGAGGTCTGGAATGACAATTTTCGCCTCTTCACTATGATCAACTTTTAGTTCAATATCAAACGGTGCATGAAACACTTCACAGGACTTTCCTTCTAAATAATGATCCAATTGAATGAGAAGTTTTCTTGATATTCGTTGATGGGCTGTTGATAGTGAAGGTGGCATATAAACCATTCCATCTATGTACTCTAACAGATTCTCAGACTTCTCTCTGATATTATAATATTCATGAACAGACATGGGGCTATTTTGGTACAGATGATTCATCTCAACCTTCTCCTTAGCCATTCGTTTCTTATATTTTACCATTATTTTCTTTAAGGAAACACCCTAAACATGTGTGCAACTTGGGTGCTGTCACCGCCCGAATTATCATTAGTGGTATATATTGGCGAGTACCCGAAACCATCGTGTGAAATTTGGTTTCCAATTAGGTAGTATGTTTTTACCTGGAAAAAAAAGTCATGCTTTTGCATGACTTTTGCTTTTGGATGACTTTCTTTGTTTTCCTTACTTTCCATCTTCTCTATTAGAGTTTTTTAATTGAGATATGTCCGCTTCTTCACCGAATTCAGTTCCATAATTAAGCTTACCGTAGTTACTCCTATTATTAGCCTCTTCTGTTGAATTAGTTTCTCCCCATTGTTTAAATAATAGCGATAAACAGATTAAACCACTTAGTCCTACTAGGCTATAAATAACTCTTGATAAAAAAGCGTCCTGACCACCAAATAGTGTCGCTACCAAGTCAAAATCAAATAAACCAATCAATCCCCAATTAATAGCTCCAATGATAACTAATGTTAAGGCAATTCTTTGAAGAACTTTCATATACACGTCTCCTTTAAATTAAGTTATATTATTATCATCTCTAAAATTGGGGATATCATACGGTGCCTGTCACCGCCCGAATTTTCTTGTTTCACAGTTTTGTTTCACGGCTTTTTCCTGAATTGATGTCCTTTCGGTTTGAAAAATTTTTTTAAAAAAGGCACCTAAGACTTCTTTTCTTAGGTGCCCTCTTGTTTAGTGATTGGATACATAGAATGCAGCTGCTTTATTCAGAAAATAGGCAAAGCCAGTTTGCTGTTGTTCTAGCATATTTCTGTGAAATCCGTCCGAAAGGAAAAATTCAGTTTGATTTAGAAAATCCTGTGGTGTTGAAGGATGACCCATTTTTTCTAAAAATGATAGATGCTTCTCAATTCGATTAAGTACTTTCGTATCATTTACTGGATGCCCTTCTTTCAAGAAATGGATCATCTCCTGATTAAATGCCTGTGCTTCCATCGCAGCTTCATTCATCGCTTGAACATCTAGTGGTTGTTTAAATAAATCAACCTCATACTCGTTAATGAGATATTCATTTTGCTCCTGTAATGCTTGTTGCCATTCTTTTTCTGTTTCGAAACCTTTAAACATTTTTTCCATTTCTAGTTCGACTCCTTCTTTGGCACTGTCGATTGATAAATCAATCGTTTCGACTAATTGGTTCAATCGCGTTATTTTTTGCAGGAATAACTGCTTTTGACTTATCAACGTTTGTCCCAAATCGACCTTGCCATCAAGTAATTGTTTGATTTCTTTGAGAGGAAAATCTAGCTCTTTGTAAAAGAGAATATGCTGCAAGCGTTCGAGATCCTTTCTCCCATATAAACGATAGCCGGCTTCCGTCGTTTTTTCAGGGATTAACAGGCCGATTTTATGATAATGATGCAGCGTTTTTACAGTCGTGTGAGATATGTTAGCAACTTCTTGAACTGTGAACATTCTTCTCTCTCCTCTCATTGATTTGATGATAAGGTATCCTCTAAGGTCAGAGTCAAACAAAAAAATAATTCATTTGGTAACACAATTATTTCATCATAAATTTTGTAACGATGAATACTCCTTTCAGATGCATTTTCATTCACAGCACATTGAGATAATATGATTGTAGGATAAACGTTTTATTTTTAAGGAGTGTGCATTAGGTTGAACGAGCAAACAAGATTATGTACAGATATTATTCAAAGAGCCAAAAACATCGTGGTGTTGACGGGTGCAGGTATTAGTACAGAGTCAGGAATTAACGATTTTCGTTCCCGTACTGGTCTTTATCAAAAAGCACCGGAAACGATACTGTCGATTGATTATTTTTATCAACATCCTGACGAATTTTATCAATTTGCTTTTGAGCATCTTTATCACCCAGATGCTGAGCCAAACGATGGCCACAAGATTTTAGCAAAATGGGAAAAAGAAGGCCGCGTTTCAACGATCATTACCCAAAACATTGATGGACTTCATCAAAAGGCAGGCAGCGCGCATGTGATTGAATTTCACGGGACGATGAAAACAGCGTCCTGTCAAAATTGTGGGAGTAAATATAGCGCAGAACAAATGGTTGAGCGCAAACGTGTGATGCCTGACTATTATGTATGCGACAAGTGTAATACTCGCGATAAACGGGAGCGCTATATTAAACCGGATGTTGTCCTGTTCGGCGATACAGGTGAATGGTTTTCGGATAAAGGATTTCACACGATTCTCTCACAAATCGAACAAGCTGATTTGTTATTGGTTCTAGGCAGTAGCTTAAAGGTCACACCCTTTTCCTATTTTCCAGAATACAGATCGGCTGGTGTCCCTTTGATCATCATTAATATAGGAGAAACAAGGTATGATATTCAAGATGACACCTATGTCATTCGTGAATCAATTGGAGAAACCCTGAAACAAATGGTGTAAGGTGCCTGTCACCGCCCGAATTTTCTTGTTTCACGGTTTTGTTTCACAGGCCCACTTATCCAATCATCTCCCATATAGTATTTAATTAGAAAAAAATATTAGTTTAATTTTCAAATACCAGTATCCACTTCCTTATCAGAATCATATTGAATCCCGCAACCATTTGGATTGCGGGTACCGAAGAGTCGTGCTGATTCATAATGTATATTTAATTTTCTTCATCTTGCTGAGCCAAGCCTTCGCTGTGCTCAGAAGATGATTCTATAATGCTCTTTTTCACGATACTGTCTCTTACCTTAATTCCTTGCTGTCCACCCGCTTCATCATTATCATTTCCAGCAATACCACTTCTGCCATTTCCATCTGCGAAATTTGATTGATCATTTCGGGTTGAGCTGTGATCAATCGCATTTTGCCCACCTTGGTTTGCGTTTGTTCCGACGTGTTTATTTATTTGTCCGCCTCCCTCAGCTCGTTGGTCTACGTGGATTTCTTTATTGCCTATATTAATGGTGTAAGAAATGTTGATATTGATGGAACAACCATCACACTCATGTTTCTTTACTTCTGTTTCCACCAGCTCATCTTGGTGCTTGGAATGTTCTTTATGCTTTTTTCTTTTGCTTGACATATCTTTTTCACCCCTTTTACCCTCGATACTATCAATATATTTCTTCACAAAGGGTTGAGTGTAGACAAGTTTAAGGGAAAACAAACAAATTTGATTGCCAGGAAGGATTGAAATTAACAGAGTTTTTTCGGTAAATTTTAAAATGGAGGCGTTTTGGGGAAATTTACATATCATCTGGACATATTAACCCTAGGAGGTGATAATGTGGCTGATAAAAAGGAGGCAGCTAAACCGATAGACAGTAACAGTAATTCCGAAAGCTACGAAACTGATCGGCATAGTCAGAATGCTAAGGCTGCAGCAGAGCTAGAACCACTAACTCCAAATATAAGTACCGACGGTCTTTAAACGTGAATTGACTTACAGGACCCTTGAAAAACCCAACCGATATTTACTACACCACAAACGCTTGGATCTTCACCCAAGCGTTTTTATGAATAACCTATTTGCCTATATTGGGATTGATTCTCTGACTTAATGCCACATTTTCGAACAATTCACTGATACCCATTTGGGTTATCATTCCATTAATTTCTACTATGCCCCGATTTGAAATTCTGACTTCGAGCCGATTAGGAATGGTAGACACCTTTCCTTCTAAATGCCGGTATCGCTCAGTCAAGAAATGATATCGCTGGTTTGAAGACCCCACCCAAGGTCTACTTAAATCAAGCTTTGTCTCTAAAAATGGTCCATCAATTAATAAATCAGTTTGATTTAGTAGTTCAATCCAGTTTGCATTGTTTTCTTTTCTAATTTTTTCAATCGTATAGCCTGTGAAGGTCATGATTGAAAGACCGATTTCTTTGCATTTCTTTGCTAAAATTGCTAAGCTTTTCGCTTGTGCAAAGGGTTCACCACCAAGAAACGTGATACCTTCTATGCCATTTTCGCTGACGCTTTCTGTTATTTTTCTGAAAATTCCCTCCACATCAATAAGCTTTCCACCAGAATCTGACCAAGTCCATGGAACACCGCAGCCCTTACATTGAATGGGGCAGCCTTGAACCCATATGCAAAATCTCATCCCTGGTCCTTCCGCATTCGTAAGGGGGAGAATTCTATGTATTCTTAGTTGAGCCTTCATATATCCAAGACACGTCCAGAAGTTTCTGGATCATCGGAAGGTGGGGTAGTCGGCGTAGAATTGCTCCCACTAACATACAAATAGGGTCTGACTCTCTCAAGCGTGTGAGGTTTTAAACCCAAACTTTCTCCAAAATGTTCTATCGATTGAAAAGACCTTATTTCTTGACGGATAGTGATAATTTTTTTCGCGATAATCAGGCCCAATCCTGGAACTGCCGCAAACTCTTCTTCAGTTGCTGTATTAATATCAATCGGTTTCATATCCTGTTCCGATTCTTGATGTTTTACTGGGCCTTTCCTATCATTGGCTTGGATGTTACGCTTTTCTTCTTTTTTAAACGAAGCATTTTCAGTTACCGGTGAAACACCATATTCTTTTTTGATACTATCTCTTAATGATGCTATTTCATTTGGAGCGAGCTTTTGTCTTGCTTCTAATCGTAACAAATACTCTGGTCTAATTTTAAACGCATGAAAAATGGAAAATATCCATGATAACAATAGTAAAACCATCCCTACATCAGAAGACCAATGCTCGGTATTTTCAATCGTAAGCATGATAATGATAAAAGGAATAGAATATATAAGCCCAAAATAAAACCATTTACGTTGTTTGACCCGGTAACTAATATAAAAGAAGGAGATATAATTAAAAAATCCAACCGTTAAAATTGCCCAGAGTATCCAAATTGAATTTGCAATCTCCCACACTTTCCCCTTGGATGTAATTCCTGTATATGCCACCTTAACCTTCCCCTTTAAGCACTTGTTGATTTCGAGTGCGCTCGTATTGCTTTTCCACTTGGTGATATTCCTCTGTATATGCAGAATCAGTGGTCTCAGCATCTAGAAGCTTTTCTAGAATTTCAATCATTTTCGTACAATCCTTTCCCTTTATTCCCAGAGTTTCAGCAAAAATTTTTCCGTCAGGAGTGATTTCAATCTTTACTTTTTTCATTCTAATCACCGTTGTTCCTGATTGATTTGAAAGGTCAATACAATGGAATTTTGTTCGTTGATTTCTTCAGACTCAAGGATATACCCTTTATCTTTAGCTCTTTGTAAAAGCTTCTGGTAGGTGTCCTCCTGGACGAGCCTTCTATATTCGGTTGAGATATTATCCAAAAACTGTAGCGCATGCTCTTCACCAATTTCGTTTGAAAAAATCGCACGAATGACGCCTTCTTCGTCTTTTTGAAAAATAATGCCAATATCACCAATTGACGACGATACTTGATTATCTAGATTCGTGACGCTACACCCATAAGCTTTTAGAGCTCTTGCTAATAATCTTTCCTCTTTCATGATGGTTTTATAGGTACGTGATGGTTTCTTTTCTATTTTTGAATCTAACCTAGTCGCAATCGTTTGCCCAACGGCAATCGCAATCGGAATTAATGCTAGTTCTATACTCACCCACAAACCTCCTAAAAATCTAACGTCCTTCCGCCTCTAGTGAAACGAATTTCCTCTGCTGCAGCTGGGCTATCGCTTTTTTTAACTGATTTTGATGATTGATATTCAAAACGATCTTCTCTTGGAGTGGCAGCTACTGCTCTGACATTGGCCCATTCCCTAATTTTGAGAATTTGTTCCGCTTGGGTAACCGACAAAGGGACCACATTTTGAATGACTTTCTCTAAATCTTGCAGTTGCAGGCTTCTGTCCTCAGAAAACGCCTCAAACAGTGCAGCATTCACGACTTCTTCAATTTCAGCACCAATAAAGGTTTCCGTTATGTCCGCTAAATGCTCGAGGGTACTATGATCGTAGGTAAAATCGCCTTGAATCTTAGGGTTATTCAGTCGTCTAGATAAGTGAATTTTAAAGATTTCCATCCGCTCTTTTTTAGTAGGAAGGTCAACGAAAAAGATTTCATCGAAGCGTCCTTTTCTTAGCAATTCTGGAGGCAAGGCTTGTATGTTATTAGCGGTTGCTATGACAAACACTGGCTTTGTTTTTTCTTGCATCCACGTTAACAATGTTCCAAAAATTCTCGTCGATGTACCCCCATCGCCTTCTCTGCCTGCTCCACTAAGACCTTTTTCAATCTCATCAATCCAAAGGATACAAGGAGCTAATGCTTCCGCATTTGATATCGCTTTTCTCATATTCTCCTCGCTGCTACCAACAATTCCACTAAAAATTTTTCCCATATCGAGCTTCAACAAAGGTAAATGCCACATAGAGCTCACAGCTTTAGCGGTTAAACTCTTTCCACATCCTGGGACCCCCGTAATTAACACCCCTTTAGGTGCTGGAAGATTATATTCCTTTGCTTGATCGAGCCAGGATTTATTTCGTTTTTTCAACCATCGTTTTAAATTTCCAAGTCCCCCGACGTCCTGCATATTCGGTTCACTATTAATAAATTCAAGAATTCCTGTCTTTTTGATGGTTTGCTGCTTTTCTTTAAGGATTTGGTCAACACTTTCAATATCTAAGCGTCCTCTACTTACTAATGCTAAAGCAAAAGCATTTTCAGCCTCTTGAATTGTTAATCCTTGAGCTGCCCTTACGATAAGCTCCTTTTCTTCTTTTGATAAATCAATCACGATTCGACTGTTATTTTGATTGGCTATTAAAATTTTGTCCAAAACTTCATTTAATTCTTCAAAAGATGGAAATCCAAAATCCATAATCGTCATATCCTTTTGTAAATCATTCGGGATGACTAGGGTTGGCGATATAAATACAACATTTTTGGGGTTCGAACTGCTTTCTAATACGGACACCAAGTCACGGAGTTTTCGAACTACAACAGTTTCTACTGGTCTTCCTTCCGTTCCAAAAAAAACATGGAAGTCTTTTAATATAAACAGTGCTGGAGGTTCATATTTTTGGATAAACTCCAATGCTTTAAGTGCAGCTTTTGTATCACTGCCTTTAGATCCTCCTTCCCCTTTAAATCCTTCCGTTTGACTCCATGTAAAAAAATCTCGCTTCGTCTTAATAAGCTCTAAATCAGCAGAAAGACGCATTAATTCATCAATCACCCGCTCTTCTTCCCAAGAAGAGATATAGACAAATGGAAATCTTGCTCGAAATAAATTAGCCATTTGCATTCTGAATTCTATACTCATATTTGAATTGAATCCCCTTATGAAAAGTTTTCACTATTAGGATGTGATTACTTCTACTTCTTCAAACCCTTTCGTCTTTTTAAAATTCATATTGTGCTTAAAATTACTTAACGCATCGGATGGGTCTAAATTGCTAAAGTTCAAACTATTCAATGTGGGTTTGTCAAATTTTACGGATAGAATCGATTCCCTCTCTTGATGTCCTGTTGCAGTATTCATTTTATTATCATAAGCATGTACAAAAACGTACTTTATCGGTAATAAGGCAAACATATCGCGAGCAATTCTAAGTGAACAACCACATACATAGTCTTGACATAAATCAAAATATCTCGTTTTTGCCATTGCCTTTTCAGAGAGCTTTCCTGTTTTCGTTAATGATAAAACTTTTTCCGGAATCACATTTTCCGCATTTACGTCAAAAGAAACATGAATAGAATCTTCCTGGTCTGTTCCAAATTCAAAGCCACTCCCAAATTCAACCAGGTCATCTAATGGTCCAAACTCCTCAATGACCTCAAAATAGGCGTCGATGTCATGAGCTACCATTCTTTTGGCAATGGTCACCATCCGCTGCCATTCTTCATATAGTTCAGCATCCTTCTGAATCGCTTCGTTTACTTCTTCCTTTAGTCGTTGGATGATTCTCTGATCTTTTTTAAACAAACGGTCGAAAAAGCCAGGTATATAATCATTTAATGCTTGTGTTGCTTTCCGTTCATTAGGTCCTACCTGCCCTTTTTCAAACGGTGGTCGGCGATTAGATACTTCATCCCAATCGACTTGGTCATCACATTCATCATGGATAGATTTGATTTGGTCTAGTCGATTTTCGAAGAGGTCCACCTGGAGTCGAGCATATTCTAGCTGCTCTAGCTTTTGTTGTTCCTTTATACGGCGATTCAATTCACTTTTTCGTTTATAGGCGTCTGTTTTATAAGAACGTGAATTGGTTGAGGATGTATAATACAATCCTGAGCCTGGTATACCAGCGGTTGCCGTTCGTTTCCCACTGCTGTGTATCGAATACCTAAGCCCTTTCCCGCCAAAGCTCACGCCAACACCTTTTTTACCAACATTCATTCGAATTCCAGGGGCAATCTTAAAACTCTTTCGAAACCTCAACCCCATAAAACGCACCTCCTATGGTGACAGGCACCGCCCGAATTTTCTTGTTTCACAGGTTTTGTTTCACGAATTTAAATTATGTATATTTCATTAACTTACTTTTAGTATATGGAAGGCATTCATGGAAATACAAATCAATTTAGTTTACATAATATTATTATTGATTCCTACAGAAGTTGGTCCTCAGAATAATTTATCGCACAAAAAAACAACTCCAAGTTAGAGTTGTCTCATTTTAAACGATATTTGGTGTTTTAAATTTAACGCTTTCCTAAGTTTACCAGATTAAACGAACTGGATTGATCCAAATTCACCATGTGGATGTGAACGTAAATTTTTGTACTCTGATTCAAGTTTATATAATGGTAGCTCGTAAAGTTGTTGATCATCTTCTTTATAAACATTAAGAAAAATTAATTTATTAATTAGCTTTTGACGTTTTTTTTCTTTTTTATCTTTCATTCGAAACACCCCTTTGTTCCTTTGAATGCTATTTTATTATTAATCTCATTATAAAACATATAATTCCCATCAGTCAAGTATGTTTTAATTTCTTGAAACCCATTTTATTCATTAAGCAAGCTTTCACTCAACAGAAAAAAGACCCGAGAAAGCGTAGTATATACGGCTTTCTCGGGTCTTTATTTACAAAATAGCAACTGCACGAACAGGTGCCCCATTAGCGTTCTCAAATTTAATTGGAAATGCACAAAAGGTAAATATGTCTGCTCCAACACTCCCTAAAATTTTGAGATTTTCAATGACTACAATATCTGATTGTGCAAATAGCTTGCGATGGATGATCAGCTTTTCATCAGAGATGGCATCAATGCCCATCACATCTATACCTACCCCTTTCTTTTGACTGCTAATTATATATGCAACCACTTTCCCTGTAATAGTCGGATAATCTCCAAAATAGGTATCCGTTCCCCAATATTTGTCCCAGCCTGTATAGAACAAAATGAATTCAGCCTGCTCCGCCTTTCTTTGACAGCTTCCATATCCTTCATTGTGATTTGATGACCTTCAGCCAGATTACTACAATTAATGACTAATCCTTTGTCAATGAAATGGTCAATTGGAAAGTCACCTAATGATGTTCTATTTTCAAATATATGTAATGGAGCATCCATATGCGTACCGATATGGGAAAACATCGTCAACAGCGTGCCTTTAAAGCCATGTTCATCATATGTACAAGTAGCTTCAAGTTTAGGAGTGTCATCGCCTGGATAAACAGGCATTTTTTCTGATATGGAATGTGTTAAATCAATTATTTTAATCGAACAACCTCTCTTTCCGAACGATGGAATTCATCTTCATTCTCTAAACCGCCCGTGAACAAAATATGCTAAACT
The DNA here is from genome assembly GCF_902168435.1 of Bacillus marasmi. Classification (GTDB taxonomy): domain Bacteria; phylum Bacillota; class Bacilli; order Bacillales; family Cytobacillaceae; genus Bacillus_BU; species Bacillus_BU marasmi. The sequence continues at coordinate 286,454 of NZ_LR656166.1, read as the reverse complement.
ACTTCATCATGATAGGTTATTGTTTAGTCTATTGGTATGTAATTCTAGCATTGCCATGTCAATAATAAAATTGTAATTTTTCAGGATGTCCAAAGCCAGTAACCCGCTATGATCTTTTGGTAGTGTTCCAACATCTATTTCTATATCGTTTATTTCAAATGTTCCAATCTGGATTTTATTTACATTTTTTTGCGTAGAAGGGGATTGAACCACCTATACCATAGGCTTCATAGATTGGATCTCCGTTTTCATAAAAAATTTGAATTTTTTCCAAAAGGTCAGAGGTTATTATTGTGTGGGTGAACCCGTATCTATAACAACATCGTTAATTTGAAGGGAGTTTCCACGAAAAGTGATTATTAATGAGGTAGTATGTAGTTGTCCATCAAGATTAATTTTCATGAGCCCCACCTCACCCTCATTAATGGATCTTTACGGATGTGGATGATAAATTTTTCATTTGAAGTGTGATAAACAATATTTCCTGGAGAAACGTTAAAAAACTCTTTATTTGCGTCCTCATTTGCAATTGGTCGTATCGGAGCGACTTCATCTACAATTTTTTTCTCGCCCTCAATATGGGAATCTAGAATTGTGACTAACACGAATTGATTTGGAAACAAATTTCTTACTTCTTCCCATTTCATTGTCATACCTCCTTTTCGGCCTATTTAATGAGAATTTGTGGATGTGTTCCACGTGATTGTTATATTATGGAAATTAAATATATTCAAAAAAAATCAAGACACCCATCTTACCGGTGGATGTCTTGCGTTACTTATGCTTTTTTAATAATACCTACTACCTTACTTTTTGGGACGGTTGGATCATGCTGAACGACAAACGCTTTTGAAAATTTATTCAGATAGGTTTCTTCATGAGATTTTGGGGTGAGAATGATTAGTTTCCTTTGTAATTCAAGAACATACAAATCGAAGACTTTCACTTTACGATTTTCATCTAAAGCACTATCAAATTCATCCAAAACAATAAAGCCAGGAGTTGTCTGCAGATTTTGTAGAAGTGCAAGTGCAAATAACAATGAGCTAAGAGATTCCTCTCCGCCAGAAACACCTTTACCCACTCGGCCGCCGCGAGCTTTTGTACTCACATCCTCCATGGTACCTCGATGACCTTCTTTTCTTGCTTTAATATACAAATTAAAATGCGTTCGATTTCTACGATCCTCATAGGATTCCCAGCTAATATCCCCTTCAAATTGAAATTGACCCATGTAAGATTTAAATCGCTGCTGCAGTTCAAGTACTCTCATATTTATAGTCGTTTCAAGCTGATCTTTTAGGCCTTCCATCCGTTCCTTATCTTGATCAAGCAATATTTTGGTTCGCTTGTAATCGTCATCCAATCGCTCGTATTCTTGTTTTACAGTTTGATAATTTTCCGGTGCTGCTGGGTCGATTCCGGATTCATTGCGAGCATGCTCAAATTTTACTCTGCCGTTTTCGCAAGCTTGCTTTATAAGCTTCACTGAAGGGAGCTTTTCAAACGTGTTATCCATAGAAACTCTTTTATAAAGGTCTGGAATCATATGTTTCATATCTTCTAATTCCTTAATAATCTGCACGAGTTCCTGTTTCGCTACATCTTGATCTTCTATTCCTGAAGTCCTTTGCCTTTTTATCGAATCTAATTTTCCCTGTTGAGATTCGATAGCGTCATCCATATGCTCGCAATCTCGGGTGAGTCTTGTTATCGTTCGTTTGAGTAGATCCAAACCATCTTCCATTTTTTCAATCGCCGTTAGTTGGTGCTTTAACGCTGCTTTTTGTTCATCCAATTCTGTATGTAATTCGTTTCGCTTTTCATACTTGTCTTTCAGCTTACCAAGCTCAACATAAAAGCTAGCTTCATTTTCCAGAGTTTCCCTTTGTTGTTCTTGCTTCAATTGCTGACGGTCAAGAATTGATTTTTCACTTTCTAACTTTTGTATTTCAGCTTTGATTGCCTCTTTTTCCACATTTGCTTCAATTAATTTCTTCTTTCGTAAAATCCTTTCATACTCATTTGTCATGAACGCTTCCGATTCCTTCACCTGATGTATTATGCTATTCAGTTCTTGGAATCGCTTTGTTTCCCTATCAATGTCCTGTTCCAATACTGATAGTTGATGACGAAGAACTTCTAGTGACTTTTGAACTTCAAGCTTTCGTGCCATTAAAGCTTTTACACTTAAAATATAGCGATTTTTTTCCTGCGGACCACGAAGTCCCTTTGAATCGATTAAGATACCATTTTTAATAGAAACCGCACCTTCTTTGAAAAACTGTTCCACCCACCATAGCGCCTTCATCGCGAAGGCCAATTCTTTCTCTACTAAATCATTTCTCACTTTTAAATGAAGCGTTGGTAAATGGTTCACCATCCGGTCTGGCACAATGGCCATCAACGGGACATGATACAAGTCGTTCGGAGGTGTAGCGTGCTTTCCATCGAAAAACATTGTATATTTGATTGCATTAAAAAGCTGTTCTGCTTTTATTGAAGCTTCCTCATCCAACTCCAATAATTCACGAAGAGCATATGCTTTTATTTGCTGGGTTCGGAAAAACTTCAGAGATTCGAGCTGACGCACTGACAAATCTCGATTTTCTTCCAGTAATTCTAATTCTTCTTCCAATGCCTTCTCTTTTTGCTTTTTTTCAAATTGTGTATTCTTTTTTTCCACTACCTTTGTGTTAAGGTGCTCAATTGTAGATTGAACTGCATGACTGCTTTGATATTGATTTAATCTTTCAAAATGAAGACGGTGTGCCTGTTCATCATGTTCAACTTCCAATTTTAGTCTCGCAATTTCTTCTACATTTTTCTGCTGAAGTGCCTTTTGGTCCTTTAAGCTTTGCTGTATTTGCTCTAATTCGTTATTGGTTTGTGTTTCTGAAATGATTAATTTTTCTAAAGCAGTTTTCACCTCTGCTTCTGTTCTGGAAATTTGATTTTTCCTTTGAGTAATCGAGGCTAATTCCTGGTCAAGCTCGTCAATTTGCTCTTGAAGTAGAGTTATTTTATCATCTATATTTTGTCTTATTTCAATACTAGCTTCATACTTTTCGTCAAGATGTCGTAGAGATAATTTCGTTTCTTCTAATTCTGTTATCTTCCGCTCTTTTAAACTTATCTTTAAAGCCACATCATCCTTCGCTTCCTCAAGATCATCCTCTAGTTGAAGTATGACTGCACCTAGTCGTTCCTTTTCGATTTTATAATAAGTCTCTAATTGCAATAACGAAAGGATATAGAGCTGCCCGCCATCAGAAAGCCGATTTTGGTTATCGATAAACCGATCCAATGCCGATTTTTTCATTGAAAGTTCTTGCTTCATTAATTTGACATTTGTCTCAGCACTTCGAAGCGTTTCTTCAGTGTCCTTTACTTTTTCCATACTTTCTTCCCAATCACGCTGTACTTTATCAATGCCATGCATTTCACTAAAAATACGGAAACGCTCCTCGGGATTCATGACAGCAAACTGGTTTACCTCTTGTTGGTACCAAATGAGATAGTAAAGGTCTGGATCGACCTTGTATTTGTATTGGAGGTCTTTTTTATAGGTTGAAAAACTAAAAACCTTATCGCCGGAAGTATACCGATCTGTATATTCCCACTCATCGATTACATCACCTGCAGCGATACTGAACTCTTTTTTCATTGGCTGTCCAGGGTCCTGCGTAATTTTCAAAGTGAATTCAATAAACGCGGGAGCATCAATTTTCATCATGCCTTCGTTATGAAATAACAAAGAAACTTTGGCCTTCCATGTTTGATCAACTGGTAGATTTCGAGATTTTAGCCCCTCGATATCCACCTTTGAAGAATATAATACTGCTCCCATACAAAAGGTAATCGTTGATTTTCCCGCACCGTTTGGACCTGTAATCATCACGTGTTCGTCAGCACCAGAAAGGTCTAATAGTGTTGGCGGATAATCCCGAATCCCAGAAAAAGTCAGTCTCCAAGGAATCATTCCGTATCACCTCTTTGATAAAGGTTGTACCGTTTGAAGAACTTCAACACTTCCTCTTTATTTAATTGATTGGATTGACTAAATTCTGCCGTCCTTCTTAAGAACGAGTCCGAGAACATATGAACTCCAATGGTCGTTAACTGATACGCTTTTTCTTGTGAAGCGTGCTCATATTCTTCAATCGCTCCAATTTTTCGCAGTTGGTCAAGATTTAATAATATTCGCTGGTTTGCTTTCGTTGTTTCATGGCCAAATGCTTCAAGAATCTGGTCAAACAGTGTAAATTCATGCTGCAGTACTTCTTGCTGGTAAAACATATATAACAAAATCGATAGACTTTCTTTAGATAATGTATTCCGTGCCGCACGGGCCGGAACCCTCATCATCACAATGACTTGATCACGACGTTCATCATAAATCACCTTCATATAACGGCTAATTGCTTGATTCACCCTAGTAATAAAAGAATAAAATCGCTCATCGTCCTCTTGAATCTGCAACTGTTTTTCCACTTCTTTTCGGGATAGTCCGAAATTTCCCGAACGTATCGAAGCTGAAGATGAGAATAAAATATTCATAAACGTTAATTCTTCTGTTTCAGTAAGCATGCCCTTTAACGATTGCATTACATTAAGGGGGTTGAAATTTGACCCGGTTTCTTGATCTATTTTATTAGTCTCGGTGCTCTGTTCTTGATGTTCGTTTGCGGATAATGTTTCGTCCATCATCTGAGTTCATCCACTCCCAATTCCGTTCGTATTTAGGAAGAGTTATTTTGTCAGTTGGCTTTAATATAGTTATTTTTTTATTCCCGACTAAGGCTGCAATTGCCGTAACGGCATTTACAGCATCACACCACTGCGTTGAAGTTGCTTCAACCACTACTTGCTCCATCGGTGCTTCCTCATGTTCTACTAAATATGCTTCAATTGCTTCGGTCTCAATCATCGATTTAGCCATTAACCATTGAGATTGACCCAGGATTTCATCAAGTTCCTGCTCTGAAACATGTTCAGAAGAATATTCAACTTCCTCGTCTTGATCAATAACAGGTGCTATTACCGGCTCATACGTTTCTAAGAAATTTACAGCTTCATCAATCGCGATTGGCGAAATTGGTGCTGCGAATTTCACTGGTATCCATAATCCGTCGATTGCCTCATCTTCATATTGACCTTGTTCAATAAAGCTAAATAATTGATACACATTCGGTATATCTGAATCAAGCGGGGGATCATACATTTTCACGATAAACTCTCGAACCTTCTCCGGTTGAATCGTAGTTGATAAAGGTGTTTTTTGCATATGCGTAAACTTTAAATATTTATTAATCATCCCCAAGCTAAGGTTAGTCCCTTCAGCAAGTGATGCTGTCCCCTTTTGCATTAAATTGGAAAGGACTAGACTTTCTTCCAATGTCTGAAACTGACGAAATCGTTCTTGGATTTTCTCCTCTAAGTCCTCCATTAGACGATGAATTAATTCAAGTTGCGGCAGAGCATTGCGATCTGCGAGCATTTCCAATTCACGTTCTTTCATGAGTTGAATCGCGTCCTCTACATTACGAATCATGCTCGCTATCTTATTTCCGCCCGAGATGCCCTGATCATCGTAGGCTTCGCTCAATTCAGCATCCCGCCTAGCTTGAAATAGAGAACGCCCGATATCATCATTCATATAATAAGCCATCGAATCATTCGCTAATCGGATTAACGCATCCATCATCCTTTTTCCAGTATCGCGCATTTTAATTTGTCTGGACTGTTTTGAGATCCAATTATATTTCACTAGTACATTTATGACTTGCTCGACCCGCTTTTTAGTAGGAGGCTCATGATCTTGGTAACGATTACGATAGCGATAATAGACAGTCTCTGCATGATCGATTGGATCATCTAAACCAAGTGCCGCTTCATTGATTAATTGGATGATTTTTAAAAAGCGAAGAATCTCGATTGGTGATTGAAATGAACTTTGAGAGCCTAGTTCACTTAATACACCTGATAGAGTGGCGATATCTTTCATAGATTGTAGTACTTCCGGTGCCGAATCTTTTGTATGAAAAATTGAGATTAATGACGAACCCATTTTTTCCAAATATCTGCACCTCCCAAAACTTCTTCTTGTTCCATCTTCTTCATTTTTAGAAAATCATGCATATATTCTTGGTAACTATTCCAAGTATCATATACCTTATGCTCTGCAGAAATCCATTTTAGATGCAACTCTGAATTGGCTTGTGATACAGTTTCAAACAATTCTTTAGAAATTTGCAGTCCATCAGGATCATAATCTGTCCAAAGAATAACCACTTCTATGGCACTATTTATTAATAACTTGTTAATGCATTGCTTATGCGAGGAACGAAGATGACCGTCAATGCAAAGCATTAATGAGTTAGTATCCTGAAGAAATCCCTTTTCTGAAGCGATTCTTGTTAATATTGCTCGGTTTTCAACAAGCCATAACGTGGTTGCCATCGTTGTGTATTCTTCTTGATAAATGGAAATGTCGGTCAATGCATGGATTGGTCCAAAAGAATAAGAAGAGTATTTCCCTTTGATTGGCCCTGAAAAATATAATGGCGTAATTTTGCCAAGACTTGTTAATCCGAGTATTGCTGCAGGGCATTGTGAGAGATTTTCAAGTTGATCAATAAACCCCTCTTTATATGTATCAAATTCTTTCGAACCACCGATTTCTCTATAATAATTAGCTCCGATTTCTTTCCAATCAAATTCTGATTTACTCCGACAGATTTGAAGGAATGCCACCATAAAATGAAGAAATTTCATTTTTTTATTGATAGACCATTGGCTAGGAAAATGAACTGACTCATGAAGCTGAGATGCTTCTTGATTGAAAATTTCATTCATTACATTCGTGCATGAGTTAATTCCTTTTTCCCGTAGCTTTGGCATTTGCTGTGATTGAGAATCTCTCATCAAGTTGAATTTATTTTTAATCTCGTTAAATTCTAGTTCCCATCCTTGTTCTCTTTCTCTTTGGAGATTTTGTATGTATTGGTACAGTTTAAATCCCATCCGATAATGCATGGATTCAGGAGTTCTACCATCTTTTTTGAAACGAATCTCTTTCATAATCCAGCCTTGTTCAAACCAATAGGTGGTATTTGGATCATGATCATTCAATTGGATTTTCTTATTGGGTGTTAATTTAAGTTTGAGTAATTCTTCGTCAGGAGCATCAGCGTTAGTATCTTCGGAAAACGTTATAAGACCGACGATTCGATATTTTCTCGCTGTCCTTTTTACAATTTTAACATCGGTAAAAAAGGATGTATCTGCGGGGGGTGTATCTAAATCCAGCTGTTCACCACTTTTTAATATGAAATTTTTAATATAATCTAGTTCATTGCTTATCAACATAATTCAATTCCCCGTTATTTTCTTTACTACTATTTTATCAAAATAATTATCAGTTAGTGGATTGTAACTCATAGGCAGCTTACTTAAAGATTCAAATTTCAATTGTTTAAATTATCCAATATAGCCACCGCTCGGACCGGAGCACCGTCAGCGTTCTCGTATTTTAGCGGAAATGCACAATATGTAAAGAGCTCTGATCCAATCTCACCTAATTTTGTCAGATTCTCGATGACAACGATATCGGTTTCAGCAAAAATTTTGCGGTGGATGGTCAGTTTTTCATCAGAGATGGCATCAATCCCCATCACATCTAAGCCTATCCCCTTCTTCTTGCTGTGAATTAAATATTCAGCGACTTCCTCTGTGATTGTCGGGTAGTCTCCAAAATAGGTATCTGCACCCCAATACTGATCCCATCCAGTATAGAACAAAATGAATTCGGCTTGTTCCGCCTTTTCTTTGACTGCTTCTAAATATTTCATTGAAATTTGTTGGCCTTCGTGTAATTCACTACAATTTATCACTAATCCCTTGCCGATGAACTGCTCCACTGGGAAGGCGTCTAGAGTAGTTCTTTGTGGAAAAACGTGGGAAGGTGCATCCATATGAGTACCAGCATGGGAAAATAAAGTTAGTAACGTTCCTTTGAAACCATGGTCATCATATGAGCAAGTTGCTTCTAATTTTGGCGAGTCATCACCTGGATAAACAGGCATTCTTTCTGAAATCGTATGAGTCAAATCAATAATCTTCATCTTAAGACCTCCTATGGTGCCTGGCACCACCCGAATTTTCTTGTTTCACAGGTTTGTTTCACATTTCGCTCTTTGTGCAACGTTTTTTCATTTTCTGCATGTATCGATTTTATCAATAGGTTAGCGTGTTTGTTATCGATTAAATGATTTGGAATTATTCTGATATAACATGTAATATTAAGATTCCACTATATATATTAAGGGGCGTTTTAATTGAAAAAACTACTACCAATTATGTTAGGCATCATGATGATTTTTTTCATTACGGCCTGCACAGATCAAACTGAACAAGCTAAAGATAACACGAATGAAAAGGAAGCGGAAATAACAAAGATTAAGATTGGAATGATTCCCGATCAAAACACTGCAGATTTAAATCGTAGTATGGATGATTTTGCGAAAGACCTTGGCGAAAAAACAGGGCTTGAGGTTGAATTCGTTCCTTCTGTTGATTACGCGGCACTAGTGACTGCTTTTGAGCGCGGTGAAATCCATCTCGCTTGGTTTGGTGGACTTACTGGTGTACAAGCAAGAAACCTTGTACCTGAATCTGAAGCAATCGCCCAAAGACCAATAGATCAACAATTTAAATCGGTATTTATCGCAAACAGTGAGGTAAAAATCAATTCGTTGGAAGAACTGAAGGGTAAAACTTTTACCTTTGGTAGTGAAAGCTCAACATCTGGACACTTAATGCCACGCTATTTTGTGATGGAAGCCGGAATTAATCCAGAGAAAGACCTTGATGGTACCCCTAATTATTCTGGATCCCACGATAAAACTTATAAATTAGTGGAATCAGGAGCCTATCAAACTGGTGCTCTCAACATTTCTGTTTGGGAAGCAGCTGTCAAAGAAGGAAAAGTTGATACAACTAAAGTGAAGGTCTTCTATACGACGCCAGAGTATTATGACTATAACTGGACTGTAAATAAAATGGATAAAGAGACAAAAACAAAAATTAAAGATGCGATTCTTTCTATGAAGGCTGGGGACAATGAGGTTATGAACCTCCTTCAAACTGATAAATTCATTGAAACAAATAATGACAATTACAAAGCAATTGAAGAAGTTGCAAAAGAACTTAAGATAATCAAGTAGGTGACACCTTGTGTCTAGAGAGAAAATGATTGTATTAAATCAAATAGTGAAACAATATGACCGGAAGATAGCCTTATCTTCCCTTTCTTTTGCTGTCGAAAAAGGTGAATTAATTGCCTTAATTGGCCCTAGTGGAGCTGGAAAAACCACTTTGCTCAATATCCTTGGTGCAACTCTCCAACCTGACAGTGGTGAATTATTAATCGATGGCAAGCCTCTCCAGCATTATGCCAATCAAAAAATTAGAGCAAAAAAAATTGGAATGATTCGTCAGCAGTTTGACCTTGTCGGGCAGCTTGCTGTGATCCACAATGTTCTTGCAGGGCGGCTTGCCCATTGGAGTTTCTTTAAATCTTTATTGTCTTTGTTCGTACCTCAAGAAAAACAATCAGTCATAAAAGCGTTGGAACGAGTTGGGTTATCTGAAAAATTGTATGAGCGCACCTCGACTTTATCTGGCGGAGAACAACAGCGTGTAGCACTCGCTAGACTCCTTATTCAAAAACCAGAAATCGTTCTCGCCGATGAACCAGTAGCTTCGCTTGACCCGGCGCGGGCTGAGGATATTCTTGGTATGTTATCTAGACTTGCTGTGGAAGAAAATCAAACTGTCATAGCGAGCCTGCATTCCGTCGAGTACGCCAAAAAATATTTTACAAGGTTGATTGCCTTAAAAAATGGTGAGTTGCTCTTTGACCTTCCGGCGGACCAAGTAACAGACAAGCTTCTCAAAGAGCTTTATCAGCTAAAGGAGCTGGACTAAGATGCTCTTTGTGGATTTGCATAAAAGAAAAATTTTAACGATATTCTTGCTTTTGATTTTTACCTGGAGTCTTTTTGCAGTGGAATGGGGTCCTAATGTGTTGCATGCGAAAGGCCTTAGTACAGCCTCGGATATATTTGCAGCCATTCTTCAACCTGACCTTTCCTCAGATATTCTTGTTTTAGCGCTGGAATCAGCCTGGCTTACTCTTGCCTATGCGACTGCTGGGATGAGTCTAGCTATTATAATAGCACTTATTTTCGGAATTTTTGCTTCCGGGGTTTTAGCATCTGGGAGTCGATCAAGGGCATTTATGATGAGTACTTTCCGAGGATTACTTGGTTTTATGCGTGCTGTCCACGAACTAGTATGGGCATGGCTTTTTGTAGCTTCGTTTGGTTTATCACCTTATGCAGCTGTGTTTGCCCTTGCGATTCCTTATGGGGGAATTCTTGGGAGGATTTTTGCTGATATGTTAAATGATGTCCCAAAAGAGCCTATTCAAGCCTTGGTCGCAACCGGTGCTTCAAGGTGGGAATGCCTGTTTTATGGTTATTTTCCAAGCGTAAAGATGAGCATTATCAGTTATACGATGTACCGTTTTGAATGTGCTGTTCGGTCCTCTGCGATTATGAGTTTTGTTGGGCTTGGCGGACTTGGTTACCAAATTCAGCTATCGCTTAATGATTTGAATTACAATGAGGTTTGGACCTTTGTATTCTTTTTGATATTGATGGTTGTTGCTATTGACGGTTGGAGCAGTATGCTTAGAAAGAGGATGGCACAATGAGGAAAAGAAAATTAAATTTTGTTACCCTTTCATTTTACTTAACCATTCTTTTAATTGCGTCGTCTTGGTATTTTATCATTGGTGTGGAAAAGGCAAGTTTACTGGACGTTTTTTCGCGGGACAATATGCACTATGCAAGTAAGTTTTTCAAAGGGATGCTCGGTTTCGGTGAAGAGGAAGTAGCTTTTTTGAATCAGGATAGCTGGTCTGATGCTTTTACACTTACCGTTGAAACACTGCAAATGAGTATTATGGCAATTGGATTCTCAACAATTGTGATGTTTCTGACGGTTATTCCTGCTGCTCGTAATGTAGCAGATGGAACGCTCACATTATCCCGTAAATGGTATCGCTGGTTTGTTTTCGGTCTAATTAGAGGGCTTTATATTTTCAGCAGGGCAGTGCCTGAGTTGGTGTGGGCAATGATTGTCATTTTTATTTTTAAACCAGGTATTCTTCCGGGTGCAATCGCTCTTGCCCTACACAATTTTGGAATTCTCGGTAAGCTTTGTGCGGAAGTCATTGAGGATACTGATTCACGTCCCATCCGTAATCTTGCTTCAGCTGGAGCTGGGCGGGCACAGATTCTTTTGTACGGCGTGCTGCCTTCCGTTCTGCCACAATTTCTCACTTATATTCTTTATCGATGGGAAGTCATTATGAGAACGACCATAGTCGTTGGATTTGTTGGGGCCGGCGGATTAGGCCAGCAATTCAAGCTTAGTATGAGCTTCTTCCACTATACCGAAATAACCTTGATTCTTATTTGCTACATCATCCTGGTCACAATCGCCGACTACATCTCCGAAAAATCCAGATACTTCGTAAAATGATTCGGGTGCCTGTCACCACCCGAATTTTCTTGTTTCACATGTGTGTTTCACAGCGCGCATTGTGGCACTTTTATTCGGTCTTGTGGTTTCCCCTATGTGTATGCATTCTTCCAAAATCATCCTCCGCTTTTGCAATTATATTCATTCCCATTAATGGCAAACTACGATAAAGGGAGCGGTGGAATATGGGTCAAAACACATTTAATGTAGATGTTTGTATTGTTGGCGCAGGACCAAGTGGAGCTTTGTTAGGTTTGTTATTAGCGAAAAACGGTGTGTCTACCTTAGTCCTTGAACGAACCTCCGGAAAATCACCCGAGTTTAGGGGTGAACATATCAGTGCCGAAACGGAAGGAATCTTAACGGAACTGGGGTTGTTCGATAAAATTGAAGAAAAAGGCTTACTTCGAATGAAAAAGGTTGAGTACATAGTTCAAAATCGAGTTATTAAAGAAATCGCTCCACGAGGCGATGAAGAACATGTTGGAATTCATGTGCCCCAAGCACATTTAATGAGCACAATCATCCAGGAGGCAAAGCACTATAAACAACATTTTCAGATCTTGTTTAACGCCAAGGCCACTGGTTTAATACAAGATGATCATCTACGCTACTGTGGTGTAAAGGCCACACTCAATCAGACTGAAGTAACGATAAACTGTTCGGTTGTGACCGGTGCTGATGGTCGCTTTTCAACAGTACGGAAGCTGGCTAACATTCCGGTTGAGTTCTTTCAGCATGGCTATGATGTCCTATGGGCAAAAATTACAGCTCTATTTGAATGGAAACCGACTGTTAGGATGCTACTTGTAAACGATGCACAGCTTGCTCTTTTCACTCAAACTGGTGGCTTTGTTCAAATCGGCTGGAACATCGAAAAGGGTTCATTTTCGGAACTCAAAAAAGCCCCTTTTAGAGACTTTATACAGCCGCTTGTTGAGAATGTTCCTGAGTTAAAAAAAACAGTCGAACGCGAACTTCATACCTGGAATGACCTCATTTCTTTAGATGTATTTAGTTCAAAAAGTCCGACCTGGGTAAAGGACGGACTTATGATTATTGGCGATGCCGCTCACACGATGACTCCAACAGCCGCAATAGGAATTAACACCGGAATGATTGATGCATATGTGTTGGCCCCTCTTCTTTCAAGGGCTATTAAAACCAGGCAATTTGACAAAGAAACATTAAGTGAGTTTGAGGTTCTCCGCCGAGATAAAGTAGAATTGCTTCAAGAGCAGCAAATTATTATCGAAAAATCATATAAGGAAAATTTTAATGGGGTTGTGCTTTGACCAAAACTGCACTCCAAATGACAGTGGTGGTATGCAGTCCATGTCATTACACATACTCTGCCGCGTTTTAGTATCGATTTTTCCGATACATTTTAAATTCATTTATCGATTTTATGAATTGTTATATCTCCGTTTTACCAATACATTAGTGATAGATAGAGTGCCGAGATTGATATCTCAGGCATTTTTTATTTGTAGGATGCATTTTGGGAAATTTCTACACGAAAGAGTTTCTCACCGTGTTTAACTACATAAAGTGCTAATACTTTTATTAAGGAAGAAGGAGTTAACAACATGCAGCTTTATCAAAAAATCTTCAAAGAGTATTGGAATCCCTATGTAGCAATGGGTATCGCTGGGCTTGTCAGTGCGTTGTATTTTGGGATTACTGGAACGGTGTGGGCAGTGACTGGGGAATTCACTAGATTTGGTGGTCACATCCTAAAATGGTTTGGATTGGATGTATCAGATTGGGCCTATTTCCAACTTGTCGGCCTTGAAGGCACTCCCATCAGCCGTACGGACGGTTGGATTGTCATCGGGATGCTTGTTGGTGCAATGATTACGATACTGCTTAGTAACAGCTTTAAGATTCGCGTACCGAAACAGAAGCGTCGTTTAGTTCAGGGATTTGCCGGAGGAATTATCGCCGGATTTGGCGCACGACTTGCACTTGGCTGCAACTTGGCTGCCTTTTTTACTGGGGTGCCACAGTTTTCATTCCATGCTTGGGTTTTCATGCTAACGACAGCGATTGGAACGTACTTTGGCGTGAAACTAGTGAGCACAAAGTGGTGGCGCGGAAAACCAGCCTTGATGAAAGGTTCGATGAATCCTGTTGTCTCCGAAAATGACACAAAGAGAAGCGTTCAGCCGCTGTTAGGACTTATTTTTGCTAGTTTGTATCTCGTACTTATCCTCTACTTTTTCGTAACTGGCAAAACGATGCTTGCGGTTGCCTGTATTGCCGGAGCACTATTCGGGATTCTGATTGAACGAGGACAAATTTGTTTCACGTCTGCCTTCCGCGATTTATGGATTAGCGGCCGAGCGGTCATGTCCAAGGCCATTGCTGTTGGGATGATGATTAGCGTTGTGGTAACTTTTTTCTATATTCAAAGCGGTGCAATTTCGCTGATTAAAGTTGCTGCTCCAAGTACTGCCATTGGTGGCGTCCTCTTCGGTTTTGGAATTGTACTTGCCGGGGGATGTGAAACTGGCATGATGTATCGAGCAATGGAAGGTCAATTATTATACTGGGTAGTCGGCGCTGGGAATATTGTTGGAGCTACTGTTCTTGCTTACGGCTGGGATCACCTCGGTATTTTTAATGCACTTGCGAAAAATTGGAATAAAGTTGACTTAATTCAAGAATGGGGACCAATGGGAGCACTATTTGGAACGATGGCAATGCTTGCTGCTTGGTTCTTCCTATCAAATTGGTGGGAAAAAAGATTCCGTTATGGTTCTGGTATGAAAAATATATCAGGAAAACGCAATTCACATGTTCCTAAGGAGGCTTAAAACTCATGTCACAAGTAATTGATGTAAACTACACTTTAGATATACGTGGTGAGCCTTGACCGTACCCAGTCATTTATGCGCTGGATGCGCTAAAAACGATGAAAATTGGGGAAGTACTTCAGGTCATCGCCGATTGTCCGCAATCTTTTCGCAGTGTGCCAGAGGAAGCTGTCAAACATGGCTATCAGCTTTTAGCTGAGCCTAAAAAGCTCGGACAGGATATTTATTTTTATATAAAAGTGGTCCCATCGTAAAACTCAAAAAGTACTCTATCTTGTAGACGAGGAAGAAGTCTCGAGATGAGTACTTTTTTATTGTAACAGCCTTGGCAAAAGGCCTGTAAATACATAATGATAGATGATTTCAAGCTTACGGTACTTATTTTCTCCATTCAAGCTTTTCTCTCTTTATCAAATTTTGATTTATATAAGACTCACAATTTGAAAGGATTGATTCGATACAGTCCGTGGAATTTGCTAAAATTCTAATTGAGAGACCATTGATACTAAGTAAACTAATGCCGATTCTGACACCATCGTCCGTGTTGCTCGATAATTCTTCTCTCAACATATCAACGAATGTTGCATTTACCTTTTCATTTATAAAAAACATCGTTCCAACATGAGTATACCCCTCTAAATACATGATTTCTTCCAACTGTTCAGATGGCTGCAGAAGTAAATGATCAAAAACAGCTAACCTCCCATCGACAAACACCTTTAGCCTAGATGAAAGTTTTTCATATTGAAAAAGCTTACCATCTCGCGACCAACCAGGGGTGATAATATCTATATAGGAGAAAGTGGCCATTGAACTCATGAATACATTTGTATTTTGGAAGAATTTAGCATCCTTGTATAAAATTAAGCTATCTTGTTTGACATATAGGGCACTCTCCTCTTTCAAGACAAAATTCATCGTTTGCGTGGCACCATAACGGGGTGATTTATAAATTTTTGTGGCTGCTTGGGTTGTTAAAGCCAGTGCGGTTGATTCATTTAGCGTGACTTCAGTCAAATAGGTGTCACCATCGACATAACCTCCCCCGACATGAATGAGTGTAAGTAAGGGGAGGTTTTCACTTACATATGAAGGTCTTGTGATTTTCAAAACCCCATCAAAAAAACTGTTTGTAATGACAGATTTGTTAAACCGCTTTTCCATCACGATTTTCAATAGTCCGGTGTACGTCATGTGTCGAGACCAATCAAAAAAGCTTCCCGTTTAATCCATTCCACTACATCGCTAACACCTGAACCACTTTTTAAATTTGTAAAAAAGAACGGTTTTTCACCACGTGTTACCAATGTATCCTTTCGCATCACCTCAAGATCTGCGCCAACATGTGGGGCAAGGTCCGTTTTGTTGATAATGAATAAATCGGACTTAATCATTCCCTGCCCGCCCTTCCGTGGAATTTTCTCCCCTTGGGCAACATCAATGATATATATTGAAAAATCAACAAGTTCTGGAGAGAAAGTAGCAGCGAGATTATCACCACCACTTTCGATAAATATCAAATCAAGACTCGGATGACGTTCGTTTAATTCATCAATGGCGGCGAAATTCATCGAGGCATCTTCACGTATCGCTGTATGTGGGCAACCACCAGTTTCTACCCCAATGATTCTTTCCTCAGGTAACACGCCATTTTTGATTAGAAATAACGCATCCTCTTTCGTATAAATATCGTTCGTAATAACCGCTAACTCGAATTCATGCATTAGTCCTCTCGTGAGTTTATCTACTAAAAGGGTTTTTCCAGCCCCAACCGGACCACCCACTCCAATTTTGATTGGCTCTCCCATTTAACCACTACCTTTCTATTAAGAGGAAAACAGCCGCACTGAAAGCTGTTCATGTCTCATTTGGGCAATTTCCAGACCTGGAACACTTCCACCGAAGTCATTCTCAGGTACCTCCAATATTTTCGAAACCTGTTCTTGCATATAGGTATGAAGGTCTCGAAGGATCATTTGTCCATCTGTTTGCCCAATCGGAATTCCTCTAACCCCATTTTGAATAAGGGTAGAGACTGTTGAATGAAGATAGCAAAATAGAATCATATTTAGGTCAATTTCGAGATTTTCCAATCCAATCGCGAATACAAGCGAAGAATGCCCATATAATTCTTTTGCCCTTATTTTAGATTCATAGACTTTTAACAGCTCATTAGGATAAAGTACATTCATGACTTTAATAAATTGCCGTCCAATCCGTTGGTTCCCTTCTCTAGACTCCCTGCTCCCTACTAAGGCAAATAGTTCTTGATCAATTTCCCATATCCTCTGCTCGTTTCCACTATTAATGGCTTCATAACCTAAGCGGCAGGCTAAGCCATCACTATACACAAACTGATTTTTTATATATTGCTGTAAGGCATATTGAAACGTTTCTTTATCTTTGATTTTCCCTTCTTGGATATAAGTTTCCAGTCCAAACGAATGACTAAAGGCACCTGTTGGAAAATTTGAATCGCATATTTGCATAATTTGATAAATCGCGTTATTCATGAGAATGTCCAATATGTTTAAAGGCTTGAGCTAATTTCCTTTTTTCACAAACGTATGGGATCCCTTCATCTTGAAGTAATTTTTCTACTAAATAATCGTATTGAACAAGCATCTCATCGTTCGTAAACTGAGCCGGTAGATGACGATTACCAAGCTGATGAGCGATCTCCCCCATTTGCTTGATTGTGGTCGGTCTTATTGCGATTACTTCATCCTCTAACACACTGATAACAATCGCATTTTTCTCATCACGATATAATATATCGCCATCCCGAAGCTCTTCACCATTTTTCAAACGAATACCTAGCTCATTTCCATGATCAGTTTTTACTCGTTGAATTTTCTTCAAGAGCAAGTCGCTTCTTAAATAGACACGTTCAATATGGGGAGGCAATTTTTCAATACTACGAATATTTCCCAACACTTGTTCAATAATCAACATCATCACCTCAAAATAAGAAATATCGTTGTGCTAAAGCTACTCTTTGATCTGGTTCACAGGTAATCAATTTACCATTTACTTTTACCTCATAAGTCTCGGGATCCACCTCAATGTTAGGAGTCTCGCCGTTTAAAACCATATCCTTCTTAGTAAGACTTCGAACATTCCCAACCGGACGAATATTCTTTTGCAATCCTAGCTTTTCATGGACTTTCTTCTCCATCGCAGCTTTAGATAGGAAAGTGATAGAAGTGGTGTATCTTGCTTTTCCGAAGCTTGCAAACATCGGACGATAGATGCAAGGCTCTGGGGTCGGGATTGAAGCATTAGGGTCGCCCATTACACTCCAAGCAATCATCCCTCCTTTTAAAACAATTTCAGGCTTTGCTCCAAAAAAGGCCGGCTTCCACAGAACTAGATCCGCAAACTTTCCAATTTCTATTGAACCGACATAATCGGAAATTCCATGCGTAATTGCCGGGTTTATCGTATATTTAGCAATGTATCTTTTCACCCTCGCATTATCATTTTCCTCACCTTTCACCATTTCACCTCGTTGGCGTTTCATTTTATCGGCCGTTTGCCACGTTCGGATAATCACTTCACCAACTCTTCCCATCGCTTGAGAATCCGAGCTAATCATACTGAACACACCCAGATCATGAAGAATATCCTCAGCAGCAATCGTTTCTTTCCGAATTCTTGAATCGGCAAAAGCTAAATCCTCAGGTACGGAAGGGTCTAAATGGTGGCAAACCATCAGCATATCTAAATGCTCTGCAATCGTATTGACGGTAAAAGGTCTAGTTGGATTGGTGGATGAAGGTAGAATGTTTGGGTAGGAAGCCGCTTTGATGATATCAGGTGCATGCCCACCGCCCGCACCTTCTGTATGATAGGTATGAATTACTCGACCGTTAATGGCCCGAAGCGTATCCTCTACAAATCCACCTTCATTCAGCGTATCTGTATGTATCGCCACTTGAACATCATATTGATCTGCGACCTTTAACGCCTTATCAATATTGGACGAATTCGTTCCCCAATCTTCATGCAACTTTAATCCGATTGCCCCGGCTTCAATTTGCTCAATCAGAGCTGCCTCGCTTGAAGCATTACCTTTAGCTAGAAAGCCAAGATTCATCGGAAATTCTTCTGCACTTTTCAGCATTTGGGCAATATTCCAAGCTCCTGGCGTGCAAGTGGTGGCATTCGTACCTGTAGCAGGACCTGTACCACCGCCTATCATTGTAGTGATGCCAGACTCAATCGCAGTTTGAATCTGCTGCGGACTGATAAAATGAATATGAGCATCGATTCCACCAGCAGTCACTATCATCCCTTCAGCTGCGACGACTTCTGTTGCAGCACCGATGATAATGTCAACATGGTCCATGATTAGCGGATTACCCGCCTTCCCAATTCCTGCAATCATCCCATCCTTAATCCCGATATCGGCTTTTACAATTCCTGTATAATCCACAATCAAAGCATTAGTGATGACAAGATCGACAGCATCTTTTCTAGTTGCTAAAGGATGTTGTCCCATCCCGTCTCTTATCACTTTTCCTCCACCAAACTTCACTTCATCTCCATAGGTGGTATAGTCTTTTTCAATTTCAATAAACAGCTCTGTATCGCCAAGTCTCACTTGGTCTCCAATCGTTGGACCGAACATCTCAGCGTATGCTTGACGTGACATTTTAAAGCTCATTGCTATTCCCCCGTATCTAAAGCCGAATTGGTCAGGTTATTTAATCCATATATCTTCCTTTCACCACTTAAGGGAATCAGCTCCACCAGCTTCTTGTCACCTGGTTCAAAACGCACAGCCGTGCCAGCAGGAATATTTAATCGCCTTCCCCAAGCCTTTTCTCTTTCAAAATATAACAAACTATTAATTTCATAAAAGTGAAAATGTGACCCCACTTGGACAGGACGATCTCCCTTATTCATAACCGCTACTTTAATTGGCTTCTTACCTTCATTACAGATAATCGGTGTTTGTTTTAGCCTGTACTCCCCAGGTATCATCTTTTTTCCCCCTACTTCCCACCGTGGTTATTCATACTATTGAATCGGATTGTGTATCGTAACTAGCTTTGTCCCATCAGGAAATGTTGCTTCGACCTGGATATCATGAATCATTTCAGGAATACCTTCCATGACGTCCTCTCGAGATAAGATGTGTTGACCGAATTGCATTAATTCCGGTACAGATTTCCCATCCCTCGCTCCTTCCATTACTTCATATGTAATGATGGCAATCGCCTCAGGATAATTTAGCTTTAGACCTCGGCTTTTCCGTCTCCTTGCTAAATCACTAGCTACGACAATCATCAGTTTTTCCTGCTCACGTAAGGTAAGCTTCATTCTTTTCCCTCCCATATCCTACTATTCTTTAAACAAGCAATTGAGTTCCTAAGCCAAAAGACTTAGGAACTACAAGAGTTGCGTTATTTTACGAAGAAACCTTTTCTGATTTAATATCTATGTCTTTCACGGTTGAATATGCAGGTTCTTCATGAAAGCTTAAATCCAAGCCCATCAGTTCTTCCTCTCTGCTTACTCGTAACTGAGTGAATAAGCCAATAACTTTTAAGATAATAAATGTCCCCACTGTTGCTAAAACAACGGCAGTACCTACTCCGATTAATTGATGCAGGAGCTGTTCAGCATTTCCGTAAAATAAACCATTATTCCCAGCAGAATTGACCGTTTTAGTTGCAAATAAACCAGTGGCGATGGCACCCCAAATCCCGGCAATACCATGGACTCCAAATGCATCTAATGTATCATCATATCTAAAGCGTCTCTTGATAAAGTGAATACCGAAATAACTGACCGGAGCTGAAATCAACCCAATCACTAATGCTGATAGAACCGTAACGAAGCCAGCAGCCGGTGTAATCCCTACTAAACCAGCAATTGCACCTGTTGCAGCCCCTACTAAAGTAGGTCTTTTTCGAATACTCCACTCAATCACTAACCACCCGAGACCACCTGCTGCAGCAGCTACTTGTGTGTTGGCAAAAACAAGTGAAGTTAACCCGTTTGCTGAAAGTGCACTACCGGCATTAAAGGCAAACCAGCCAAACCAAAGCGTGGCTGCACCGATTAAAAACAGCACAATATTATGTGGCACTAGTTCTTTTTTCAAATGTTCATAACGTGGCCCAATCACGATGGCTGCGGTTAATGCACTAACCCCTGAAAGTATATGAACGACGGTACCTCCGGCAAAATCTAATTCACCAAGCTTATACAGCCAGCCGCCACCCCAAACCCAATGAGCCATCGGGGCATAAATGAAGGTTACCCACAGAATCGAGAACAGGATCCAGGCTGGAAAGGCAATCCTTCCGGCAATCCCCCCTGAAATAATTGCAACGGTAATCGCTGCAAATGCTCCCTGGAAAATCGCGAAAACATAATGAGGAATCGTCCCAAACGCTTCTTCACCGACATTGTTGAAGCCTAAGAAATCCAGGCCGCCAATCAAACCGGCAATATCACCACCAAAGCTTAAACTATAGCCCCATAAAACCCAGACAATTGTAACGACTAGTAAACTTACAAAACTATGCATCATCGTCGACACAACGTTTCGTTCACTAACTAATCCACCATAAAATAACGCTAAACCAGGGACATGCATGAAGATGACAATCGCAGTAGCTACTAGCATCCAAGCCGTATCACCCGTATCTATGACAGCTTCTTTCTCTGCTGCAAAGACACTTGAAGGTAAAATAAGAAATAATAAAACCAGTGCACTAAATAATAATGATCGCGTGTTCAATAAACGCTTCATAAAATCCTCCCCCTCTTTATACTTTCTCAACTTCGGAAAAACGATTTAGGCGAAGAAATGAAATATCGTATTGTGTTTCTCCTTTAGTGGCTAATTCTGTTAAAATTTTTCCAACTACACTCGCAAATTTGAAACCATGGCCAGAGAACCCCCCAGCAACACATACATTTTGATATTCTGGATGAATGTCGATAATAAAATCTTCATCAGGCGTCATCGCAAACATACTAGCTGCTCCTTTAACGAGTTCACCGGCAGCGCCTGGAAGATACTGTTCTAGGAAATTTCGAATATCACTTTCATCATCTTCGTATGCGCCAAATTCTCGGTTTACTGTATCCGGATCGCAGTCATAGCCTAAATCCATCCGACCTAACTTCACCCCGCCTCCATCAAAATCTGGGAAGCCATAATAATGACCAATTGTGTCAGTATCAAAAATAAAGCAAGGAAAACCTTCACTATATAATTTTTCGACTGTTGGTTTAAACCAGCCAATTGTTTTACGCAGTGGTTTAATTGGAATGTCTATTGATCGTAGCAACTTAGGAATCCAAGCCCCAGCAGTAACGATAAGTTTCTCAGCTGTAAAATCGGCACTAGTGGTGAAGACAGTTACTTGCTCACTTTTTATATCTAAATCTACTACAGCTTGATTTTCCAGGACAACAGCTCCTAGCTTAATGGCTTCTTCCTTGTATGTTTGAATACACTCCTCACTAAAAAGAAATCCTGCTTCTGGATCATAGCAACCGTAATAATCATCGGGAATTTCGATACCAGGCCAGCGCTCACGTATCATGCTTGCAGTCATTTCCTCGTAAGTAAGATCATTAATTACAGAACTCTTAATTGCTTCACTTACATACTCTGATTTTGGATGCCCCACTGTTAAGGCACCTACTCGTTGATAAAGAGTTTTTCCGCTTACTTCTTCCAGGTCCTTCCACAAACGAAGCGATTCTTTTCCAAGCGGAACGTATTGTCCACCATTACCATTCCCTAGACGAAACATTCTAGTGTGTCCATGATGACTACCGTAAGTATTTGGAATCGAGTATTGATCAATGACCAACACCTTTTTTCCTTCTTTTGCTAAGTAAAAGGCAGCGGCAACTCCCATTGTGCCGCCTCCTAAAACAATCACATCATACTTTTTCCCCATAACTTCCACCCTCTAAAATTTAATTTGTTTCTTTTAAATATTTTTCGATTTCCCAAGAACTGATAAAGTCATGATACTCTGACCATTCCTCTTTCTTTCTATTAATATAAGTTTTCATAAAATCTTTTCCCAAAGCTTCAAGCAAAACTGAATCCTGCTCTAGTTCAATAATGGCTTCTTGCAAAGTGGCAGGAAGAGTGTTAATCTGAATCCCGAAAACCTCGTTAATTCCAGAAAATTCTGATATTATTACGTCTGGATCGACCTTTTGTTCAATTCCATCTAATCCAGCGGCTAAAATTGCAGCAGTTGCAAGATAGGGATTTGCATTATTATCCATTGCTCGGAACTCAATTCTTCCTGAGCCTGGAATCCTTACGAGCTGAGTACGATTATTTCCACCATAAGAAATTTGATTGGGGGCCCATGTTTGACCTGAGCTCGTTGACATCGCCGTCAAGCGTTTATAGGAGTTTACAGTCGGACAAACGATGGCAGACAAAGCACGCGCATGTTTTAGTAATCCTCCGATAAAGTGATAACCTGTCTCAGATAACCCATTTCCCTTAATGTCTTTTTCATTACTAAAAATATTCTTCGCACCATCCCAAAGGCTTAAATGCATATGGCAGCCATTACCGGTTAAATGTGAAAAGGGCTTTGGCATAAACGTAGCGACTAGATTTCGCTCCTCGGCCATGCTTCGAACCATGTATTTAAAAAAGGTTAAACGATCCGCAGAAGTAAGTGCATCGGCAAACTCAAAGTTTATCTCAAATTGTCCATTCGCATCCTCATGATCAGCCTGCGCAACATTCCAGTCTAATTCCTCCATATAGTTGATTAAAGTAGATAAGAAATCATAATTTCTCATCAAGGCAAGCTGATTATAACAAGGCTTCTTTGCGACATCTAAAGAATCAGAAGGTGAAATTCCTCCCTGTTCGTCTTCATTTAATAAGAAGAACTCCGGTTCTACACCTGTCTTCATCTCGTAGCCAAGCTTTTTTGCTTTTTCCATTACATTTAGTAAAATCGTTCTAGTGCAGTAGGACCAAGGTGTCCCATCTTCCGTTAACGTCCCTGCAAACCATGCCAAATTCTTTTGCCAAGGTAGGATTGTCATCGATCGTAAATCAGGAATACATAAAATGTCTGGATCAGTTGGTCCGTGCCCCAGGTCGCCTATAGCAAAGCCGGCAAAACCGGCTCCACTTTCACATACCGACGATAATCTTTTTGCAGGAACCAGCTTTGCTCTTGAAGTTCCATTCATATCTGAAAAAGATGCTAATAAAAATTGGACTTTTTCCTCTTCCATTTTCTTTTGAATTTCTTCTAATAGCAGTGTATTACTGGAGACTACTCCGTTCATTATTAACACCTTCCTTTATTATTTTGTTTTGATTTTTAGCGGACACAGCGGACCTTATTTTCAATAAAATGGTTTCATTTAAAAGGTTGGCGGACATCAGATCCCTTATTCAGCCAAAATCTAGACTATTAGACGGATTTTTGGGCAAATAGAGGATTCTACGTCCGCTTCCACCTCAAAAATGTTGTTTTTTTCACAAATAGCGGATTCTGTGTCCGCTAAATTTCCCATCAAACACGACAATCTTATCTAGACAAAAGTTCTCCCGCTTGGGTTGAAGTATGATAGTTCGCCCAATACGGCTTACGCGTGCCCATTCCGACAATCGGAACACCTGTAATCATCGAAGTGTTCATGGTAAGTGAACGTAAATCGGTTGGGTCTAAGTCACCTACTTTACTTTTTCCACAAGAACGCGCGAAGATTTGCAGCTCCATCGTAATCGAATTGATATAGTTTTCAACTCGATCTGCAGCTTCATTTGGATTAAGACGGAGCATTAAATCTGGATCTTGTGTGGCAATACCGACTGGACATTTTCCGGTATGACAGTGGTGACAAGCTGATGGAATCGTACCAAGCGCTTTATAGTCCTCAACATACAAGGCCTTATTGCAATTTAACGCAACCAACATTGCCGTACCAATGTACACAACGTCAGCACCAAGTGCGATTGCTTTTGCCGCATCGGCTCCATTGCTAATTCCACCACCGATAATCAGCTTGATTTCATCCTTCATCCCAATTTCATGTAGTGCTTCAGCCGCTTCCACAACAGCTGCCACAGTAGGAATGCCTGTATGATCAAGCTGGATTTCTGGAGAGGCAGCCGTTCCACCTTCCATGCCATCAATGACAATCGCATCAGCGCCAGCCTTTGCTGCTAGTTTCGTATCATCATAGACTCGACCTGCGCCTATTTTAATAAAAATAGGAACCTCATAATTGGTTGCAATCCGGACTTGGTCGATTTTTACCCCTAAATCATCAGGACCCATCCAATCAGGATGACGACAAGGACTACGTTGGTCGACACCCACTGGTAAATCACGCATTGTTGCGACTTCTTCCGAAACCTTTTGTCCGAGTAAAGTTCCCCCTGTACCCGGTTTTGCGCCCTGACTGACGACGATTTCCACCGCATCAGCACGTTTTAAATCATACGGATTCAAACCGTAGCGACTAGGTAGTAGTTGATAAACTAATTTGTCAGAAGCTTCACGTTCAACCGGATGCATCCCACCGTCTCCGGTACAAGTACTGATTCCGCAGCGTGTGGCTGCCATTCCTAATGCTTTTTTCGCATTGGAGTTAATCGCGCCAAAGCTCATCCCTGCGACCATAATCGGTGTTTCTAACACTAATGGTCGTTTAACTCTTCCTTCACCAATTACCACTCTTGTATCACATTTTTCACGGTAGCCCTCAAGTGCAACACGTGATAATCCAGCAGGTGTAAAAACTAAATCATCAAAAGACGGTAAATCCATTCTTTTCGTAGCTTGACCTCTTATGCGATAGCGACCTAGCTGTGCTTTCTCTTGAATTTCTTCTATTTTCTCCGGACTCCATACTTTGCTTTTTCTTATAATACTGTTTTCCATACGCCAAACTCCTTTTTATTAAAATTGTGAAGCATTCCGTTGCAAACAATCTTTTTAAAACTTGCTGGGACTGCCACTCCGTAGAATTCAAGTAAGCTCTTAATCTCTTCATACTCTTTTTTCTCACATTCTACGATTTCAGTGCCATTGCCTAGCTCGGCAATTTCACCTGCCACATAAATTGTGCCGTCATACATCGAATCACCTAATGCTTTTCCAGCGTTTCCACAAATAATCATTTTCCCTTTTTGCATCATAAAACCTGTCATATATCCGACATCACCGCCAACAATGAGCGTGCCACCTTTGAGGCCAATACCAGTGCGGGCACCAGAGCTTCCTTTTACTACAACGGTCCCCCCGCGCATCGAAGCTGCTGTTGAGGATGCTGCATTTCCTTCAACAATAATTTCACCATTCATTAGATTCTCACCAATTGCCCAACCAGCATTGCCTTTTACGATAGCCGAAATCAAATCACAAAGACTTGAGGCGTAATAGCCTACATCGCCTTCGTAAACGAGATGAATGGGATCTGTAATTCCAACACCTAAATTATGACGGGCATATGGGTTCTTAATAACGACTTCCTTTATTCCTTTTTTGGCTGCTTCTCTAATTTGCTCATTTAGCTCTTTTTGAGAAGTTTCGTTACAATCAATTACCAATTGCTGTTTTACAGATTCCATACCATAACCTCCTCTGAACCAGGTTCAATTACTTTTAAATTTTTACCAAAACCATTTGTAATCGCTTGGCTTTCTGATGCGAAAGCAACAAAATCCTCTGTCTCGGCAATGACCATCGGTTTCATGCCAAACGGCTCTTTTGCTAATCCAACCAGCTCAGGTGTAATGGCAATATAACTAAAGGACCCGTCTAACTCTTGAAGTGATTGCTCCATCGCCTCTTTTAAATCTAATCCGGCCTTCATTTTATCAACTAAAAATACGGCTATTACTTCTGAATCATTGCCAGTGATAAAGTTGTAGCCCAGATTTTCGTACTTGCTTCGTAGTTTAATATAGTTGGTAATATGGCCATTATGGATGATCGTTAAGTCCTTGCCATTGTGGCAGCATAAAGGCTGTGAATGAGAAATGTCTACCTTACTTTCTGTTGCCATTCTTGTATGACCGATGGCAACCTTGCCGTCATATTCTGAAATTTTATATTGTGTTTCTAGGTTTTGAGCTCCCCCTAAAAACTTCAATACTTCTATTTGTTCACCGAAGCTAGCGACCGAAACATCACTATCGATATTGTTTATCGCATTGATTAACATGCCCTCATCTGTAACATCCTTAATTAAGGCTCTTACATAATTACAGTGATCTGTTGAGCATATCACCGTCGAAAATTCCGTTAATAGATGAATAACCTTTTGACCGTTACCTCCCTTATCGTAATTGACATCGATGTATAATCGATTTTCAGCTTTTGGATGGAGCAGGGCCACACCTGTTGAATCAGGTCCCCTTCTCCCTAAGCCCTCAAGCATTTTTAAAACAATTTCTCCTGTTTTTTTCTCATGAACTGGATTTTTATAAATAAGCCCTCCAATACCACACATTTTCAATCACCTCATTTATATTTTTAAAAAATCAAAAGTAATTTCAATATTCAGTTTTTTAAATTCAACACATGGCTACCACACATCGAATCTCTTATCCAAAGCTAAAAGTGTGTTCAACAATACATTGGCAACAATTTCAATATCCTCTAATCGACTTTCTTCCTCAGGGCAGTGGCTTTTCCCATCAAGACTTGGAACAAACAACATCCCGCTTTTAGTAATAGACGCCATGTGAGTTGCATCATGTCCAGCCATACTTCCTAATAATAATGGCTCATAGTATAGTTGTTTCGCTTGCTCCATCATTACCTCAATAACTTTGTCATCCATCGGCGCGGGTGCTTGATTTAGCAATATTTCTCTTTTTACTGCGACGGAACGATTGTTCTTTATTTCTTCAACCTTATTACTCCACTGCAGTAGGACTTCATTAATTTCATTTTTTGTCGCACCTCTAATTTCTAGGGTAAAATCAACCTGAGCTGGAATAATATTCGGTGAATTCGGTTGAAGGCTTAGTTTTCCAACCGTCCCCACAACTTCCTTTACCGGATAGCTCTTACAAATTTTTTCTAAGGACAATATCAACTCTGATGCCACTGCAAGAGCATCCTTTCGATCCTCCATTAAGGTTGTGCCAGAATGGTTAGCTTCTCCAAAAATCGTCACCTCTTCTCGATAAATTCCTGTAATTGCCGTCACAACGCCAACAGGAATGTTACGCTTTAATAATCTCTTACCTTGTTCAATATGTACCTCAACGTAGGCACTAATTTCATGTGGATGACGAACTGCGGCCTCGAATTTTTCCGGATCCCCTCCAGCACTTTTTACAGCTTCAGTTAACAACTTTCCCTGCGGGTCTTTTACACCTATTAAATCATTGGCATTCAATTTTCCAGTAATCGCTCTACTACCAAAGGTTGATAACCCAAACGGATTTGGCTCTTCAGCACTAAAGGAGACGATTTCAAAAGGATGCCTCGTGCGAATTTGATTTTCCTCAAGTACCTTCATGACTTCGAGTGCCATCAATACCCCTAGAGCTCCATCATATTTTCCGCCATTTGGAACTGTGTCGATATGTGAACCAAATACGATGACAGGCAACGCATTATTTGTTCCTTGTCTTGTTGCCCAAATATTGGCTGCTTCATCCACTCTTACATTTAGATTGATTTTTTGTAGTTCACTTTTCAACCATTCGCGAGCTTCTAATTCAGATTCAGTAAAGGTTGTGCGATCTAACCCATTATTTTCATTCAGTCCAAATCTTGAAAGCTCGTTGATTGAGGATGCTAATCTTTCAATATTAATTTTGTGTTTCGTTATGGGCATTATTTATAAATCCTCCTTTCAAACCAGTGTTGGTGTTTTTTGGTTGCTCTTATCATGCCTTATTTTTTCTCGAGTAAAAAGGTGGATATCCCACATATTGGGATAACTCAAAAATTTATGTCAGAAATTCTTACATCATTTGATTATTTTCATCATTTGCCACTAACCCAACCCATTTCTTTAGAAATTTCTATGGAAGTTTTCTTCACAAGTTCACTAATTTTATTTAAATAATTGGAACTAAACCTTATTTCTGGCCCTGCTACGCTGATTGCCCCTTCAACCTGGCCACTCCATGAAAAAACCGGAGCTGCGACACCGCTCGTACCTCTTGTTGTCTCACTCGTACTTATCGCAAATCCTTGTTGTTTTATCATGTTTAATTCCTCCATCAATGCATTGAGTTCTCCGCGTGATTTAATAGCCTTCGAATCAATTAAATCTTCAAGCACTTTCCTTTGAGCAGCAGGTTTAAGATAAGCAAGAATAACCTTCTTCGAAGCACCGTGGCACAGTGGTAGCCTCATGCCGATTGGTTCTGCAATTCTAAGCATTTGCGGAGAGTTGATGCACTCAACAAAGATCCCGTCGTTGCCTTCCCTTACAGTTAAATAAATGCTTTCCTTCGTTGTTTCAGCAAGCTTTTCCATAAAGGGTCTGGCAATATTTAATATCGACAAACCTTCCCAAATCGTCAGGCCTAATTGCATCAAACCTAAGCCCAATCTGAATTTACGATTCTCATTATTCTTAAAAACTAAACCGTTTTTTTCTAAGCTCGATAACAATCTATGAACTGTTTGGACAGGCATCCCCACCTTCTTACTAATTTCGGTGGCACTCCATTCATTTTCAAATTCATCCGGTTTAAGTGCATGAATTAATTTAACTGATTTATTAATGACCTCTGA
Source organism: Bacillus marasmi (assembly GCF_902168435.1). Lineage (GTDB taxonomy): Bacteria > Bacillota > Bacilli > Bacillales > Cytobacillaceae > Bacillus_BU > Bacillus_BU marasmi. The sequence continues at coordinate 257,284 of NZ_LR656166.1, read as the reverse complement.
CACAAAAACACCTCACTTTTTATTAAATAATTGGAAAATTTTTATTTATCTAAATTATACGTAGCTTAGTTTAACATATGATGTAATAAAACTTAACATAAGTTTTGTAAATTTTTCTAAAGCACACGAAGACAAATAAGCCGCTCCAATAATTTGAACAGCCGGAATAGGATTATCTCTTGAATTCTACTGTTAAGAAAATTTCTAAAAATTATTGAAGGAAATTAAATTCGCATGTGGAATTTGTGAGTGATACACCACTAAATTTCCCTCTATAGTGGCCCGTTGAGGACACGAAGCTTCTTATTTCCTCCTTAAACTCCATTTTGTTATTTTCCAAGGACAATTAATCCCTTATTTATTTTAAAAATAAGAAATATTGAAGAGCTATTGTTTAATAGAGGATTCAATGTCCTTTCAGCATTTCAATTTTGTAAATTTGAGTTGGATAAAGGAACCAGTGTCCGATAGTGTCAGTATCCTTTGTAGAAGAACACTTAATTATCAGAAAGGATTGAAGGCGTAATGATAGGAAAATTCGAGCAAAAATACGAAGAATGGCTTAATGAGAAAATTTCCGAGGAGACAAACCACAGGAGACGTGAAATTTTAGAAAAGGGATTAGGTCACGGGACAGTTGAATTTCTGAGGAAAATTTGGTTTCCTGCAGTAGGAAATTTTGATTTTTTATATCCCGAATGGGAAGTCCGTGATTTCAACAACGGCCATCGTTATCTAGATCTTGCCTTTAGACCCGAGGATTCGAAGGGTTGTATTGAAAATCAGGGATATGGACCACATGCTAGAGACCTTGATGTTAGACGATTCAAGGATTTATGCTGGCGCCAGTCATTATTAGCACTTGATGGATGGACCATATTAACAATTGCTTATTTATCTATTCATGACGAACCTAAACAATGTCAACAACTCGTACTAGCCTTTATAGGTAAATTCGCAAGTATCGATACTCCGTCACAATTGTCCTGGTTTGAAGCAGAAGTATTACGCTTCGGGCTCAGACTACTTCGACCATTTGCTCCTCGTGAAATTGCATCCCACTTAAAAATTAGCGACCGTCACGCAAGACGCATACTACGTAATCTAGTAAATTCGGAACATATATGTGTAGCGAGTGGTAATAAGCGAGCTCGGACATACAGATTAAGATGACCATTCTGGTATTTTTGCTGACACTACATCCTCATGCTGGCGCGAAGGGTGAATCTGATTTTTTTGCGGACATTCGTTCCGCTATTTGTCCTCATTTTGTTGGGTTGCGATGTTTTGCGGACACAGAAGCCTCTATTCTCCAGTTTAAACAGCAAAAAGTGTTTATTTTATCAAAATAAGGGCTGTGGGGTCCTCTTAATTGCGGATATTAGAAATTTTGATCAAATAAGGCATTCTGTGTCCGCTAACAATACACTCTAGCCGGACCGACGGTGGCTCTGATTTTTAGCGGACAATGGTTCCACTGTTTACCCTAATTTTGTTGGGTTTCGATGTTTTGCGGACACAGAAGCCTCTATTCTCCTGTTTACACAGCAAAGAGTGTTTATTTTTGCAAAATAAGGGCTGTGGTGTTCTCTTAATTGCGGAAATTAGACATTCTGATTAAATAAGGTATTCTATGTCCGCTAACAAAACACTCTAGCTGGATCGACGGTGGCTCTGATTTTTAGCGGACAACCGTTCCGCTATTTACCCTAATTTTGTTGGGTTTCGATGTTTTACGGACACAGGAGCCTCTATTCTTCAGTTTAAACAGCAACGAGTGTTTATTTTATCAAAATAAGGGCTGTGGGGTCCTCTTAATTGCGGATATTAGAAATTTTGATCAAATAAGGCATTCTGTGTCCTCCAAAAAATCAATCCATGTTTTTGTTTGAAAGTTTTTAATTTTCTGATAAAATAAAAGAAATTACATATTAATAGACTAGATTTGTTTTATTAGAATTGTAATTAATGATTAGACATTTTAAGGAGGCAACAGCATGGAAAATAATTATGTTCAACTAACAATCGAAAATCATGTAGCAATCATTACATTAAACCGCCCTGAAGCCGGTAATTCACTAGATTATCAGATGGCAAAGCAATTAATGAAAGCTGCCGTTTTTTGTTCAGAAAATGAAAAAGTCAGAGCAGTAGTACTAACAGGGGCTGGAAACAAATTTTCAGTTGGCGGGGATTTAAAGAGTTTTGCGAGTCATGGCGATGAAGTTGGTGCACATCTTAAAATTGTTACAGGCTATTTCCATCAGGCAGTATCTCTTTTTGCGAGAATGAATAAACCAATTATTGCAGCAGTTAATGGTGTGGCTGCCGGAGGAGGAATGAGTCTGGCATGCGCATGTGATCTTGTTTATTCCTCAGAGAATGCAAAATTTGTTACCGCTTACAATAATATTGGATTAACACCTGACGGATCGGGAAGTTATTTCTTGCCACGTCTTATCGGCATGCGACGTGCATTTGAATTATTGTATACGAATCGAGTATTGGCTGCGAACGAGGCAAAAGAATGGGGACTCGTTAATGATGTATTACCGAGCGAAAAACTAAAGCCATTTGTTATTGATTTAGCTACTAAACTAGCAAACGGACCAAAGAATGCCTACGGAGTAACGAAAAGGCTATTCCTACACTCTCTTCAGGAAACCCTTGAATCGCAAATGAGTATGGAGTCATTACTGATTGCAGAAAGAGCGAGCAGCGCCGAGGGTAAAGAAGGAATTTCAGCCTTTCTGGAAAAACGTGAAGCAGACTATGTGAAAAATAGTGAAAAATTGTTTAAATAATTTAAAGCAGATAAAAAAACTCGGGAGGTGCCTGTCACCGCCCGAATTTTCTTGTTTCACGTGTTGTTTCACGTAAATATTTATGGATTGGCGTGGCTTTTCGTGCCAATTTGATTTGCTATCCTCCACTATAAACACTATCACATGTTCCGGCTTTTGGTTCATAATAACAATGATTTTTAAACTTACCTGTTAAAATTTGACCATACCATGTTGGAGGACATGGTGCATATGGATTAAAATACCAAAGGGCAAATTTCCCTGGATGTTGTCTCCAATAATCGAGATTCTGCTTTGCCAATCTTTTTTCAGCACTTCTCGCTCTTTGGTAAAATACATTTCCCTTTTGCACAGCTTCAAAAGAATAATTTCCTCCTTGCACTTGAAAAATTACTTGGGGAACAGTTCTTACATTTTTAAAGTCTGAACAATTTGCTTTTACACGATTCACAATGACATTTCCAACATACAACATCCCCTGTTTTCCTTCACCTTCTGCTTCTGCTCTCATCATCCTCGCCATCAAATCAATATCTGAGCTTCGGTAATTTACTCTCGGCATTTTCTCACCCCAAATATATCGTATGAACAAATACCGAAATTGATGTCTAACTCTATAGGGTGCCTGTCACCGCCCGAATTTCTTGTTTCACATTGATGTTTCACAACGCTCGAATGAATATTCTTTAAAAGACAGCTTTTGCAATTTTCTTTTGCGCATAGCAAAACAGGCGCAGCACTTCGCTACACCCGTCCATTCCATATCTCTATTTTTTCATATATAAAACTATTTTCATATATAAAACTATTAAAATACGCCAGCTCCAGCTTCCTCAACTTGACTTTCTAATTCTCCAAGGCGATGGTATTCTCCCAAAACGGCCTCTTGAATTTTGCCTCGAACCATTGAATTAATTGGATGGCATACATCACGGAACTCGCCATCTTTTGTTCGCTTGCTTGGCATCGCTACAAATAAACCTTCATTTCCATCAATTACACGGATATCATGAACTACGAATTCATTGTCTAACGTAATTGAAGCGATTGCTCTCATACGTCCATCTGTGTTAACCCGGTGTAATCTAACATCTGTCACTTCCATCATGCTCGCCCCTTTATATTATATAGAATAATTACCAAAATAATTAACTAGCTAGAGAAGTGATGAAATGAAGTTATTAAAGGATTGAGTCTAAATAACTACTATCACCCTTAATAATCTCTACCCCTTTTTGTTCTAGATCTTTCCATAGTTTAATGTCCAGCGAAAATGGCGCCTGCTTTTGTAGAGAATCGAGTTCTTCCTCAGAAATCATTACATCATAATAACAATCACCATTTTTAACATTAAATTCATAGTCTTTAAGTTTCAAAACATAAACTTCATAATTTTCATCCCATTCTTTAAGTTGTTGCTCTACGACATTCGCAACCCGAATTAGGAATTCTTCATTTTTCATACTTCTTGACATATACGCTCTGATCCAACTACTAACATACATTTCTCCCGTCTCCCCTTTGTTCAATGTAAAATAACCCCATATACCCCTTTTTCAAAAACGACATACCCCAGACAACTGTAATTAGGAAAAACGTATTATAAGTTTGCATCTATCAAGTTCGAATTAATTATATCAAAATTTTAAATATTTAGAATAAAAATTTGCAAATTATTTTTTTACAATACATAAAAATTTTTCCAATATAGATAATTACAGAACACATGTGGCTGCTTAAAGTTACTAAATCCTTCTGCATGAGAAAATATTGTTTATAATAGTTATATATATTACCTCCATTAGGAGTAGTATAAAAATAACTGGAACATTAGATAAAGGAGAACAGCTTTATGTACATTCTTATGGTTTATGGTTTCTTGCTAATAGGAATCATACTTGTATTTATATGTGCTGCTTTTTTTAAGAACGATCCGAAGAAGTATTGGTTGGCAGGAATAATTATGTATATTCTTAGCTTTCTTGGTAGTTGGTCGATTGGGCTTTACTTGTTGGTTTTTCCATTTATGCTTTTTGCGTTGGCAATTGCGCATTCATTTGGCTGGGTAAAAAGATATTGGAATAACATCCCGTTTATCGCTATTGGAGGGATAATTTGGTACTTTAGCATCAAAAATATTGATGATGCTTTCTTATTTTTTCCGTTTAGATGGTTAGTTTAGTAATATTTATTTTTCCAAAAAGAATGTTTCATTAATAGCTGTTTGGTCTTAAGCCATACGGCTATTACCATATGTTTGGAAGAACATCTCGATATGATTGCATTGGTGAATTAAATAGATAGATAGAATTGCGTAAAAAATGTCATAAATTTACTATTGTATTTGCGATAATATTCATTACTATTAAGGTAACTATTATCTCGAAATAACTCCGGGTGCTAAGGAGGTATTTGATGGATTTTTGGAAAAAGAAATACTCTCGCTGGAACTCTATGATTTTTATTAACATTATCGGAGTTCTAACTCTCAAACTTGTTGAGATGATCGTATTTCAAAAATTAATCCACTGGTTTTGGAGCGGAGATATTAATGAAGAGCTGGTTGATATTATTGTATTTATTATAATAATGACCCCCTTCACCTACATTGTTACAAAACAAAAGAAAACGATACAAAACGCAGAGAAAAAATATAGGATATTAGCTGAGGATTCATTGATTGGCATCTATACTATTGACGATGGGAAAATAACCTATACCAATCAAAGGTTTTTAGAAATGTCAGGATATGCGAGCGATGAACTTATCGGTAAGTCTATCTTTGATTTCGTGCATCCTGAGGATTTACCAACAGCACAGGATTCATTGAGACGCAAACTTAGCGGAGAACTACAATCTACACCTTTAGAGATTAGGGGTGTAAAAAAAGATCATAGTATCATTGATGTCGAAATTTATGGTACCGTTATCAATTGCAATGGGAAGCCACAAATTTTAGGTTCCGTCTTGGATAATTCCGGAAGAAAACTGAACGAGAAACTCCTGAAAGACTTAGCGTATAGGGATTCACTTACAAATCTAACTAATCGAAGGTATTTTAAGGAAAATTTCAAAAACTCAGTTTCGATGTTAAATAATGCCGCCATTATGTTTTTTGATTTAGATGGATTCAAGGCAGTGAATGATTCTTATGGTCATGAAATTGGAGACTCAATGTTAATAGAGGTCGGAAATCGCATATCATCGTGTTTTAGATCAAATGATACCTTTTCAAGACTAGGAGGAGATGAATTTATAGCATTTTTACCGAATGTCGATGAAAATAAGGCAATCGCCATTGCAAAGCGAATCATCGAGGATATAAACAAACCATTTACAATCCATAACCAGACAATATGCGTTTCAACTAGTATCGGCATTGCCTTTTATGGTGAAGGCGGTAATGATGTTGATACACTCATTAAAAATGCCGATATCGCCATGTACCAAGCTAAAATAAAAGGAAAAAACACCTTTGCAATATACAACTAGGTGCCTGTCACGCCCCGAATTTTCTTGTTTCACGGTGGTGTTTCACAACGCAATGCGCAAATTGTTATGCAGTGAGCTACCACAAAAGAAAAACTGGTATGACCTTTGGCGCCATACCAGTTTTCTTTTTGTGGTTATAGATTATCTTTTAGTCCACCTGTTTTTCGTTTTTTATAGTACATCAGGCTGCCACCTGCTCCTAGTACCAATAATATTAGAATGGTAAATATAATATAGGTTGGATTGTTGTTTATTTCTTCAGGCAAAAATCGATTTGCTAGCGGACCAAATGATGTCAATATCGGAATAATAATCGTAATCCACGTTTTTGTGTAGATGGCTGATACAATAAATATGATGATACAGCCTAAGACAATCAAATTATTTTGAAGGCTTGTTGCGACAAATGTCGGCTCAAAACCTTGCTTATTGAACCAAAATAAAATGGCTACACTGAATCCTGTAACGAGAAGCATCGCCCCGAAGACAAGGAAATACATCCATTTTGATTGAAATACTTTTGGTACCACTTTAAATAATAAAAAGCTGTATATGACTATTCCTATAAGTCCTGCTAATATTGCGATCATTAGAATTTCTTTTGACAAAGAAAACTTCCCTTCAATCGCTGGTCCTATGCTAAAATATGAAGCTAATAGAAGAATCATCATCGGGACTAAAACAAATATTTGTCGTGAATCGGTTTCCATAGAACGACCAATACTTTTCATATATTGCTTAGGACTTTCACCAATGATATGGGTAATATCTTTTCCTGCTGCTTCAGCTTCAATTAGATGTACCTCGAGTTCCTCCGTTATCTCATTAATCTCTTGATCATTTTTTCCTTTTGATATTAAGTAAAGACGTAGTTCAACTAAAAATTGTTCTGATTCCTTTGAAAGCATATTTCTTACAACTCCTTCTTGGTTAAGACGTTATTTACAGCTCCGCTTACGTGTTGCCAGCGCTCGATAAATTCATTTAGCTCCATTTCCCCTTTTTCGGTTAGTGAGTAGTATTTTCTCTTTGGACCTGCTGTTGATTTTCTTAGAGTTGTACTGACTAAACCTTCCTTTTGCATCCGAAGCAATAGTGGGTAGATTGTGCCTTCACTGAAGGATTGAAATCCATAGGATTCTAATTTAGCAGCTAATTCGTAGCCATAAATTTCACCATCTTTAATAATGGCTAAAAGGCAACCGTCTAAAATCCCTTTTAGCATCTGAGTCGTATCTGCCATAAATTCTACTCCTCTCAATACCTTGTATTGCAAGACATATCTACAAAAGAAATACCTTGCAATACAAGATATACTAATAATATAAACCAAGCTATCATGTAATACAAGGTAATTAAAAAAGGTGCCTGGCACCACCCGAATTTTCTTGTTTCACAATAATGTTTCACAACAAATTCACGTGTTACAATTCGATTTTGGAGCAGCCTTACATTTTCCATAAATCCTGTCCACCTTAACGTGTAAATTTGTTATGATTAATATATAGGAAATGCAAACAAACAAAGTAAAATGTTGACGATTATACTATAGAAAACGTAAAGAGGTGAGGATTTTATGGCAGGAGTCATTGCGGTGATAATGGTGTTTTCCATTCCGATTATTGCAATTTTAACATCACATTCTCAAAAACAGACCAAATATAAACTCAAAATGCTAGAATCCCAGTTGGAACTTGAAAAGATCAAGCATGAAAACTATCTTCTTGAAACTAAAAAAATGCAACTTGAACTTGAGCAAATTAAGCTTGAGAACCCCTTAGAAAAAAATAAACTACTTTGACTACGACAAAAAGCTGGAATCCAACACGAAGATTCCAGCTTTTCTATATCCATATCTAAAAATTAACAAACTACATTCGCGCTTTCCGAAACGAGTCATAAATTTCAATAGCGATTGTAATGACAAACGTTATAATCATGCTCCACCAAATCCATGTAATGGTATTCTTCACCGAACCCTCATTTGTTTCAATGATATCCGCAAAATAAGAAATAACATCTGGATTATATAAATTTGGATTACTAGCAATGACAAATAGTACGATGATGCTCGCAGTATGAATAATTGTATTGATCCAAGCCACTGACATAGTCCATTTTCCAATTTTTAATTTATACAAAATTAAAGCTACTTCCAAAACGATAAATGCTACGATTATTGGCCAATAAGAAAGGAGAACCTTCTGATTAAATATTGGCATGACAAACTCCAACCCATCACCGTTAATAGAATGATATATTCCCACAAGACGATCCGCATTAAAATAAACCAGTGCCCATATGACAACCCAAATTAAGCCAAATATAATCTCAGATTTAGATATTATTTTCTTCTTAGGAATCATGACGATATCCTTTAGATCTTTAGGTGACCACGACACCCCATTTTTAGTCAGCGGTAAGTCTGTTTTTGATAATCCCACTCGTTCAATAACGATAAAGACCATGGTAACCCAAAAGAAAAGCTGAATTAAAGTCATGATTACACTAGGAATAATGTTGGCAAAGCTTTCGATAATCACATTAAGGATTGACTGCTCACCATTAAATAGAACAATGCTTTCAACAACATGAGCTAAAATGGTAAACAAAATTGCCCACGGAATGATGAGTTTAATCGTATGAATATAAGCATCATATACTTTTGGACCGATTAAATAATTAGGGGTATCTCGATAGCTCGCGGCTAGTACTGCTGGATTTCCTAACTTTTCTAACTGCTCCATCACATCTTCTTCGCTAAAATTTTCAGGCAGCATATCCTCAATAGTAGATTTTAACTCAAGTGCGATATCTTCTCGATTTTTTTCCGGAAGCCTCCTCGTGACTTCATATATATAAGTGTCAATTAGATTCAATGTTGTCATCCCCTTCCAGTAAGGACTTTAATTCGAGTGTCATCTTTTTCCATTCACTTTTTAATTGTTCATACACTTCCAACCCATAACCACTTAATACATAATACTTTCTTGGTCTGCTTTCTGTTGTGTCCCAGCTACTCGTCACGAGTTCTTGCTTTTCCAAGCGGCGCAACAAGGGATATAAAGTACTTTGATCAATCGTAACACCCGCTTTTTCAAGGAGCTGGACTAACGAATATCCATATTGAGGAGTTCGCAACTGACTCAAAACCGCTAGTGCTAATGTTCCTCTTCTAAGTTCTGTCGTATAGGAATCTAACAAAGAACCCATGCTGATATCACCTCATCTTCTTATACTGTATATAATACACTATAGTATTATACATATCAATAGATGTTACACTTTAATTAATATTTATACTTTTTTGTGTAAAATTGATCAGGAATCACGAAAAATAAAACCATTGTTGCTGAAAAAAAATGAAGGACACTGATGGCTGGGCAGTAATCCCACTCATCAGGTGTCCTTTTGTTTATATCCCTCGGTTATTAGAGATTTATTTTATTGGCATCTTTATTTCCAGTTCCTTCAAGATTTTAAGTGCTGGCATTTCAAAAGTTACGACTTTTATAGGTTCATTCTTATTGATTTTCTTAAACTCTTGAACATAAGTATTTGGCTTAATTCGCTCTGGATATGCTTTTGCATCACTTGTTAAATCATTTCCTTCTCCATCTTCAAGAAATAAGTAATTATATTGAAAATGTCCATCATATGGAAAGTCACTAAGCACTTCAAAATATAAAAGTGTTTTTTCTTCTTGGTACTTCACATCATATATCTTAATTTTCCCCATCTTGCCTTGGTCTAGAGTAAGCGGTAGTGCATCAACTTGAAGTGGTTGTTCAACTCTAGGAAGTACTTCAAATGAATCCGGCATTAGGAAGGGGCTTATGGTTAAAAATTCAGTATCGCTCTCTAATGGAGCAAAAGTATAATCCATATTCATAACAATTTTACCACCTACTTCCCCACCTGATCCCGTTTCATCCAAATGGGTAAGTCCAACCCCTTGATCATCTATTAAATTAAATTTAAGGAGATTTTTCATTATTAGTTCCTTATCCCCTTTCGCAGAAGATAAATCGACAGAAAGCTTTATACCCGCTGGTCCAACTTTTACCGTTTTCACAGTAATTGTTGTATCCTTATACACGCTGGTGTTATTTATGTGAATTGTTTTTACATCACCCTTGGATTTTTTAACAGGAATATTATAACTCCAAGCACCCTTCACTCCTCCGATTTCTTTCAATTTTATACTTAACTCAAACGAATCCGGTAGCTCCTCTGTTGGTTTGATATTCACGATACCTGCGTACTGATGATCTGATACTAATTCTCCTGTTCGACTATCAGCAAAGTTTATTTCTTTACCATCAACTTTTAGTTCTAATTCGCCTAAATCATCCAACTGATCAGGAAATTCTTGGATGTAACTTATCGACAGGCGTGTTCCATCATAAAAGATATCCTTTATAGTTAAAGTAATGTCTTTGTCGGTAACAGTTTGATTAATTTTATTTGACAAACCTTTTTGACTTGCTGTTTCAAGTCCTCTATCTCCTACAAACTCAAAAACTGAATCCAATAACGGAACATTTGACAGTACTTTTGCCATAGTTGGAGAGACGAAGGCAGAACCAATAAATACAAAAGCTGCTAAAGAAACGGCACCTGTTAAACGATACCATTTTCGAGGATATTTCTTTTTCTTCGTTTTTGCTCTCTTAATTGCAAGTTGTATTGCATTATCAAGCTTTTCAATAGGAACCTCTATTTTTTCAATTGCCTCTTTTACATCTTGATTTTTATTATTCATTTATGCACGCCTCCTTTAACATACCCTTCAGTTCATTAATAGCTCGATGTAAATTCGTTTTCACCGTTCCCTCTGGGCATTCTATGAGTTTAGCAATCTGCTTAATCGTTAAATCTTGATAAAATCTTAGAATAATCACCGTCTTGTACTTTTCAGGTAATCTTTCTAAGGCTTTTAACAGGTCCATCTTATCCTCAAGCATTATTCTATCTGCGGACTGTATTCTTTCAATTGAATCTTGATCAATAGGAATCACTTTGCTATTTTTCTTGATAAAATCTAAAGCAGTGTTTATTAAAATCCGAGTTAGCCAAGTAGAGAAATATGAGCTGTTCTTAAGACTTCCAATCGATATGTATGCCTTGTAAATTGTTTCCTGAACGATATCTAAAGAATCACTTTCATTTTTCACATACAGAAACGCGATTCGATATAGCTTATCTTTTTCTTTATCAATTAGCTTCGTAAATGCCGAATCGTCACCTTTTTGAGCTTTCTTTACCGTATTAAAATGGAACATATGGTTACTCCTTTCTATCAGACAACAGTTAGACTAGCATCGAATGCATTTCGTTTCAATCATATGGAAAAATTTTTCTGTTTTACAATCAATAAAAAAAGGCCCTTACTATATAAGTAAGAAGCCTCTTCTTGCTGGATAACCGCATTGGTTACAAAGTACTTTGAAAAATTCATTCCATTGTTACCAATAGCACTTATTGGTAACAGTCCTTTCTGCAAAATCAGAAGAATTGTTACCAATAGGCTTGGTTGATGACACTACGTATTTATTTTCCATCAAAATTGTCACCAAGGAACACTGCTTTATTTTTCAATCGCATTGTTCATTAAATTAGCTAATACCGACGCACCTTCTCCTGTTAAGTGGACGCCATCCGGAGCAAAGTAACTAGGCTGGTTTGCGCTATTTGTGTACCAATCTACTAAGGTTGTTTTCGGTGTAGTAAGTACAAATTTTGCGAGCGTGTTATTGACCTCAGCTTCCCAAGGTCTTGGGACTCTTGTATTCACAAAAATGGTTTGTTTTGGATTTCCAAGCGACCCATAAAGCGTTTGCAATTGCTCCATCGTAAACGGTCCATTGGTCCCAAGATGAATAATAATCACATTCCCCAAATTCCCATTAGACTGTAAAATTGCTATTTCCTGTGCAGCATGTATCAATTGTCTGCCGACTTTCCCGTCCACTACAATCCCAGGAATCAACTGTTTAAGATATGGTTCTACATTTATCATGACAGAGTCACCGATGGCAGTAACTTTAATTTCTTCTGCTTGTTGGTCCGATACAGGTTGTGTATTTGCTGTTGCGGTCGGTGCTGGTTCTCCAGGCGGTTGGCCAGTTTCAGCAGTCGATGTATCAGTGGTTTCGGGTGTTTTACCATTGTTATCGTTGTTGTTATCCGTGGTAGCTGCTCCTTTTGTTTCTGGCGATTTGTTACTTCCTGAGGCAGAGGTTGGAGCAGCTTTAAATTCACTACCATTCTTCGGTAACGGCAATGTCAAAAACATCACCCCGCACAAAAAAGCCATTGAGCTTTTCAACATCACAGGACGGGTGAATTTTCCATAACGAATCGGATTTTCGATAAATCGATAAGACAAGGCTGCTAGACCAATCGTAATCAAAACTTGTAATACGATTCGCTCCCACCGAATCCCACCAACATTATTCACAGGACTGCTTAAAATAATCACTGGGAAATGCCAAAGGTAAATTCCATACGACCGCTCCCCTAACCACTTAAGCGGTTTCCAAGCAAACCATTTCCCGAGTTTGCTTGTTGGTTGTGCAATAACGCCGATCAGAATGGCCGTTAATATTGAAATTAAAACTAGTCCGCCTCGAAACAAAAATGAGTTATATTCATTCATTCCAAAAATGAACCCTAATAAACTAAGCAAGGAAACTATGCCAAGTGTTTCCATAATGATTTTCTTCTTCTTTGTAACCCACTCTTTTGGGGGATGAATTTGGTGATAAATAGCTAAAGCACAACCTATCAATAGCGCAAAAGCTCTTGTATCTGTTCCGAAATATACACGGCTTGGATCAACGCCAGGTTGATAAAGCCACGCCATCAGCCCTGCCGAGACTCCAGCCAAACCTAAAGCCACAGCAAGTAGCCACTTATTATTCGATACCCACCGCACTCCAAGCCATAATAGCAAAGGAAATAGTAAATAAAACTGTTCTTCTACAGCTAATGACCACAGATGCTCAAAAGGTGATGGTTGACTGAAGCTTTGAAAGTAGGAAACCTCGTGAAAAATATACCACCAATTGCTTACATAAAGGACTGAAGCCAAACTATCCGGCCGAATTACAGGAAGTTGACTTTGATTAAAGAAATAAGACCATCCACTAACAACAATTAGCACCATAAATAGTGCGGGCAACAAGCGTTTAGCCCTTCTAATCCAAAAATTTTTAAAATCCAACCGTTGGTGCTCATTCCATTGACGTAGTAATATCCCCGTAATCAAATAACCAGAAAGGACAAAAAATATCCCGACACCAAGCAAACCACCAGGTGCCCAAGTGTAGTGAAGGTGATAAATAATTACCACCGCAACGGCTAATGTTCGAAGGCCGTCAAGCCCATCTATGTATTGTCTACGCAGCAACTTATCTCCCCCCTTGCTTCATTTTATGTAATGTCCATATTGACCATGTACAAAAATTCCACTCAAAAAAACTTATGGGTTGGGTGTAAGCTTAATTTTATAAAAGAGAGTTGTTAATAAAGCTTTATCATCGATATTTGAAAATAATGTATAATGAACTAGAAAAACATGGCAGTATGCCAGCGAAATATAGGTGATAACAAATGTTCCATTCTTATTTAGGAGAAACGCTTAGCTTTGAATTGCTTTATAAAAATCGGAAAACAGTCGGTATTTATATCGATTTTTTTGGACAAATAGAGGTTCATGCACCGAAAGGCACACCTGAAGAAAAAGTAATGCAGATTATAGAGGAAAAATGGGAACAGATTCAACAAAGGATAAAAGAAATGAAAAAGCGCCTAGCTGGGCAAAACGAAATCTCCTATGAACAAGGTGAACGGTTTCTGTATTTGGGGAGGGATTTCCCTATTTTGATCTCCGAGGAACAGGATCTGAAAAAGGACAAGGTTGTCTTTGAAGATGAAACCCTTTACGTCTATGTAAAGCAATTTGAACAGGAAAGGATTCAAAAAGCGTTAAAACGGTTCTATTACCAGCAATGTAAACGACTTGTGGAGAAGCGGATTCAACATTTTCAATCACACTTTAAAGTGAAACCTCGCTCCTTCCGTATCTCTGATAGCAAAACGACTTGGGGTACTTGCGATGGTTTACGCCAGCTCACCTTTAATTGGAAGCTGGCTATGGCACCGCTTGAGGTGATTGATTATGTCGTTGTCCATGAAATGTGCCACATGGTCCATCTAAATCACGATCGCTCCTTTTGGCGACTTGTTGGAAAAATCATGCCTGATTACGAACGCCGTGAAAATTGGTTAGCACTATCACAATGGAGGATGGATGTTTAAGATAAAGAGATTGATCTTTTATTAGTTCGAATTTTCTAGTCTAGTTCAACCTTTCTTTTTCCAAGCATTCACGGTGGCTAAAGGATTACTCCTGAAAAACCACCTTTTAAAACTTCCTTTTCATGTTGATTTTTACAGGAAAAGGTTGCGGTAATGGCGGTTCTATTTTTTTCGATAGCTTCAAATCTGTCAATTTTCACTTCACAGGCGATTGTATCCCCTGTAAATACGGGTCTTAAAAACTCAAAATCCATATGTCGAGCGAGGACGTTGTGATCTCCACCTACCTTCGTTGGGAGCGTAGCCGTTAATAAGCCTTGAATCACAAGTCTTCCCTGTTCATCTGGAGTTAAATGATGAATCCCTTCATCACCGGAAATCTCGGTAAATATCTCTACATCTCTTTGTGTAAAAGTTCGCTCAAACGTAATGATTTCGCCAACTGTTAAAGACAAAATAATCTCCTCCTGTAAATTTTTATTACGCTAGAAAAGCTTTTGTCTGCCAATCTTTCGGCTTGATGTTCTTATCCATCCATTGCTTTTCCGGTGCCTGATAAGGAGCTGCGGCAATTAAATAATTATTTTTCCAACTAGCTGCCCCAGAACGAAGCATCTCATTCAGTAAGATTTGAACGAATTCTTCTGGTTGGTGTTGGAAAGCGTTGCGTGCAAAATCTTGGAACCATCCACTGTTTAATAGGTAACTGTCAATTTCTTCTTTTTCCAATCCGTTTTTTATGATTAGAGTAAAGGAAAAGATCCTTTTGACAGCATGCCATGAGATTTTTTCAGGAGACTTTAGATATTTTTCAAACCTTGCCCTCGCTTTATCAATGGCAGCGTGCGGATTTTCGATTTGAGGTCCATGACCAGAGTATGCCATCTCAATCCGAAGCTTTGATAACTTTTCTAGGCTTTCTAAAGACCTTTGAATTGAGGTAACCCCCTCACGAAAAATATTAATCCAGCCGATATCGTTATTGTGAAAGAGGTCCCCACATATTAAAATTCCGTCTTCTGGTTCAAATAAAGATATATGCCCTAATGTATGTCCAGGTGTGTGCAGCACCTTCAAGGATTTACTCCCTGTATTAATTTCATCGTTATCCGAGAGCTTAGTGTCGACACGATATGGTTCAACAGGTTGGTCCAACCATTCTGCGCTACAAGCTTCAGGGTTACAATGATTAATTAAAACGGCTTCCCATTTATGTGCTGCAATCTTTACTCCATAATTTTTTTGAAAATAAAAATTGCCACCAACATGGTCACTATGGTAATGGGTGTTCACAATAAGATGTAATTCTTTTGGGGAAACGCCCGCCTCTTTTATTAATTGTTCGGTCGCTTTTGCTTCACTCCCAAAACCAGTATCGATTAGGATTGGTAGCTTGTCCTTTATGAGGACCATGTTTGCACTTGGAAAATACCTTTCAAAGAACATGATTTTGGCGTTATTGATAAGCTATACCTCCCTATATTCACTGCTAATGCAATGGTGATTGAACGTTCATTCATTTATTATACATAATTTTCTGAATTTTTAAAAATGAAATGTATTCTAATGTAGCTATATGAAAAAGTGTTTGGAGATAAAGGTCCATCATTTCAATTCTCTTTAACAATATGAAATAATACGAATAGACGGGAATCATAACCATAACCAGCAAACTTTGGAGGTAATATACATGAATGAAGAAAACACTTATAATCCAGAAAAGGCGCTTGCCTACGAGAGGAACACGAGAATCTCGGTTCCAACATATGATGCGTTATTTGAAATGATTCAATCATATTTTCGAGCTCACATTAACGAAAAAGAGGCTGCACTGCTTTTAGTTGGAGCTGGTGGTGGAAATGAACTTTCCGCTTGGGGTACTTCTAACCCTGAATGGTCATTTACTGGGGTCGACCCTTCTGAAGAAATGCTTTTTTTTGCTAAAAATAAAGCAGTCCAACTTGGTATCGAGGAACGAGTCAATCTAATTGAAGGAACGATTGAGGATCTGCCACTTTCAGACACGAAGTTCGATGCAGCAAGTTGCATTCTAGTACTTCATTTCATTCAAAATATCGAAGACAAACTGATGCTCCTTAAAACGACAAAAAAACACTTAAAACCTGGGGCTCCCTTTGTACTCGTTTGCGCATATGGAGACCGCGACAGTACCGAACTTCAAAACAGAATTAATGTGTGGAAAGCATTTTTGCAGGATGCAGGATTTGAAAAATCAAAGGCGGATGAGCGCGGAAAAATCATTATGAATATTTCTTTCATTCCAGAAAGTCAAATTCAACAGTTATTAACAGACGCGGGGTTTACGAATATCACAAGATTTTATTCTACCGCTCTTTTTGGTGGCTGGATTTGCCATGCTGAATAGTTTTGCAAATAGTACCGGCATAAAAAACCCCACATCCATCCGTGTTTTATGATAGATGTGGGGTTTATATTCACAAGAATATTTTGTTTACTGAGAACGCACCTAACTAGGCAATATGCCCTAAGTTAATCAAGTTTTATTGATAGCTGCAAACACAGTTTCGTCCTAAATGTTTTGCTTGATAAACGGCTTTATCGGCATTAGAAATTAAATTTAGCAAAGATGTATATTGGGATGGTATCATCGTGGCTGTTCCTACACTAATCGACACCCATGGCTGAATTTTCGATCCAGAATGAGGAATTTTTAACGACTCAACAGCAACTCTGATTTTCTCTGCTACTATTTTAGCCCCGTCTTTATTCGTTTCAGGTAAAATAGCGCAGAACTCCTCTCCTCCATACCGGCAAATGAAATCAGTCGATCGGCCTATCGTTTCTTCAATCGTGCTAGCGATTTGTTTTAGGCAACCATCTCCGCCTTGATGTCCGTAAGTATCGTTATATGCTTTAAAATAATCTATATCAAACATTATGAGTGATAACGGCCTAGAGGTTCGCATCGCGCGATTCCATTCAATTTCTAAACGCTCATCAAAAGCGCGGCGATTAGAGACACTCGTTAATCCATCAATGGTGGACAGATGCTTGAGGATTTCGTTTGCTTTTTGAAGCTTCTGTTCAGTCAATTTTCGTTCGGTTATATTGCGTGACACGACTATCAGTTTTTGTTCACCAGTATGAATTTCATTTAACAATTTAGTTGCTGATTCAAGCCAAACATATTCTCCATCTTTTCGACGAATTCGATAGGTTGATACATTGTAGCCATTTAGCATAACATAGGCATTATCCATTGTGATCATGTCGCGGTCATTCGGATGAATATATAAAAAGGCATCATTTCCGACCAATTCTTCAGGATGATATTGAAGAATTTCTTTACATGCGGGTGATGCATAAAGGTATTTTCCATCTATATCATGCATGGATAACATATCACTTGAGTATTCGGCGAGCAATTGAAAACGCTCATTATTTGTGATTGATTCTGCTTCAGATTCCTTACGCGTTGTAATGTCATTCAATGTACCTAATGTACCGACTATTTCCCCTTGATCATTTATTACTACTCGAGCAAACATTTCAACCCAACAGTATCGGCCTGCTTTTGTTTTATAACGAATTTCTTTTCCAAAGTATTCTGTTTCACCGTTAATTAACGATTGAAAGTGCTGGTTTATTTCTTCTCGATCCAGTTGATAAACTTTTTGAAAAACATGATTTCCGATACTTTCGTTGACTTGATATCCAGTAATCCTAGTCCATGCCGGATTTAAAAATGTCAAATTCCCATGATCATCCGTTTGAAAAATGACTTCTTTCACATTTTCAACAACAGAACGATATTGTTCTTGAGAATTTATTAATTTCCTCTCCATTTCTTTTCTTTTTGTAATATCATGGATGACCACTTGAAAGGCTGGCTTATCCATGTATTCAACTGGAGCGGCAATTACTTCAACATCAATCACTTTACCGTCTAACCTTATATATTTTTCTTCAATAGCACCAACACGAAGATTTCTATTTAATGTTTGAATCCTTTCATTAACAATTTGATGATAATCTGGATGGACAAAGTTGATAATCGGTTGACCAATTATTTTATCTTCAGATTCTGCCTTAACCATTTTAATAAAACTAGGGTTAGCATATATGATTTTCCCTTCTTGATGTAGGACAATCCCATTTGCAGAGGACTCTACTAAGGTACGGTAGCGTTCTTCGCTCTCTTTTATTATTTCATTGCTTTTTTGTAATTCTTTTTCCATATTTTTACGTTGTGTAATATTTGAAAAAATTACAAGAACCTCTTTTTTTCCGTGCTGATTAATCGGATTTGAAGAAATTCTTACATCAATTTCTTCTCCAGTTAATCTGATAAATTTCATTTCATATGGTTTCAATTGTTTATTGGTTTTAATCATTCTCTCAATTCGTCGGAAAACGATGTCTTTATAATCTGGATGAATAAAATCTTCAATATTCCTTCCGATTAATTCGCGTACACTATTTGCCCCTAAAGATTTTCTTCCCTCTTCATTAATATACGTAAGCTTACCTTCACAATAGAGTGCCATCGGTTCTGGAGAATATTGTATTAGATTTCGATAACGATTATTACTTTCCTTCAATTTGTCTTTTAACTCTTTTTGTTCCGTAACATCTTGAATTTGAGATATATAGTAAAGTGGTTGATTATTTTCATCTTTTTCTAACCTAACAGTCAGTATTCCCCACACTATTTTACCTGACTTATGGATAAAACGATTTGTTATTTCATAATATTTAATTTCATCAGTTAAGAGTTTTTCATTATTCTTAATGTGCAATTCTATGTCTGCCAGATAGATAACTTCTTGAAAAGTTTTTTGTTCAATTTCAGTTTCAGAGTATCCTAGAATTTTGCATAAAGATGAATTGACCTTTAACCACTTACCATCCATAGATACGATTGCCATTCCAATAGCCGAGAAATTAAATGTATTCATAAAAAGGCTATTTTCCATAACTTGTTTCATCATGAATCGTCTCCTGAATCTTCAATTGCTAGATTTGAACCCAACTTACACCTTATTATATTACTATATTCATTTACTAACAAATAATCGGTGACAGGCACGCCCCGATTTTTCTTGTTTCACAATATGTTTCACAGCAACGCCATAAACTTGATACTATCAAAAATTCATCAGGGCTATGAATGAAAAAAACTAGTGCGCAAGAGCTACCACACTAGTTTTTTGTTCGTTATTCTATTAATTGAGTTGTATTATACTATTAAACTTCGAGAAACATAAAATAATATGTAATATAAAAGTAATGGTGACAGGCACCCCTCGAATTTTCTTGTTTCACGAGTTTGTTTCACGGTTGTTGATTCAGCTTAAGACTTCAACTAACTGTTCTGGTGTATGGACGAGGTATTTGGGATTTTCCTTTTTTATCAATTCTTCTCCATCGATTCCCCAGCTCACCCACATAAATGGTATACCAACCTTGTTGCAGGCAAGAATGTCTCGAACTTCATCTCCTACATATAGGATTTCTTCTTGCCTCACTTGCTGCTGCTTCATAAATTTCTTTAGCACAGTATCTTTCCCAAAGATTTTACTTGAAGTTAACACTTGCGAAACACTTTCAATCTTTTCTTGCTGAAGCAATAGCTCAATATTTTCTTTAGCATTTGATGACAAAATGATAATGGTAAAGCCTTTTTGAGATAGTGTATCCAGCATTTCTTTTATGCCATCGAATAGCTTAACCTCGCCAATATGTTCGTTAAAATATCGGTAAATTTTCGGAATGACGATGGGCATTTTATGCATTGGAAAGCGATACTTCTTCGCTCTTTCCTGGATTGATAAATTTCTGGCAGTGATCAAATCTTCTTTTTGCACCCGCTCAAAATTGTATTGGTCTGCGATTGTGTTCCAGGCATGCATTAGGACATTATATGAGTCAGCTAGTGTTCCGTCAAAATCAAAAATGATATATTTCAATAGATTTCCTCCTGTTTTTTGTTCTAGTTATGCCCTATTCTCCCATAAACTGAAACTCCCGTCATTAAGTGCGGTGTTTTATTCTAAAATATGCTACAAAAAAGCACGACTATAAAATAGTTGTGCTATTGATTATATAATGAATTTTAAGTTATATCCTCATGTTTCCACCGAATGACTGTCCTTTTTATTTACCCTCCTACATTTCACCTCTGCAAAGAGTAGCATTACCAACGGGACTATAACCTGAAATGGAAAAGCATAATATGGATAAACCTCAAATGCCCAAATCCTCATTTCAAATATATTCCCATATAATGTATAGGCGAAATAAACCATAATTAGTCCTAGTTGAATTACAATAGAACGATACTCAGCTAAGTTAAATAATTTTGCGATGCCTAAGCTTGTGACATACAGACATATACTGCTTTTTATAAAAACACCAAATACTAATACAACCGCAACAGATATTTCCACTCGCTGCAAGAATTCACCGACGCTAATCCTACTTACAGCTACATGTGATGGGAAATATAGCTTCGGAAGAATACCACCTAAAATTAATATATTTCGTATCGTAATGATGATGATTAAAAGTCCAGCGATGATGGTACTGGTAAAATAAACTTTATAAGGCGCCTTGCTTGTTTTTAATGAAAAAAAAGCACCCAATAATACAACGGATTCAGCAAATGGAAAGGCAAAAGTCGAAAAACTACCCTTGAGTACAGGAAGCCAGCCGTTGCCAAGTATGGGCTTAATATGGTGAAAGTTCCATGATGGTATACCCATAATTTGAATAGCAAATAGTAAAAAGAATAATACTGGCAAAATATATGCACTTATTCTTCCCATTACTTCAATACCTGATCTTACTGCAACAATACTCAATATCCCTAAACAAATCATCGGAATAAAAATTGGGGTTTCAGGTAAAGCGGCAGTATTAATAAATTCGCCAAAATTTCTAATTACAAGTGCCCCAAGGTGAAAAGAGTACCATATATAAAATATGGAGATAACTTTTCCTAATATTTTCCCAAACAGCAATTCCAAAATATCAAATAAACCCTTTTTTGGAAAAAGGGCCAACAACCTCGCGTAAACCATGATAATTGGTATAGATGATAAAAGCCCCAATATTCCGCTTATCCAAGCATCATTTTTCGCAGCCCCACCAATGCCAAGAATGAACGAACTACCCATATAAAATATGATTAGAAGACAGATAGCCTCTTTATTAGTTATTTGCTCCCTTCTCATTTTTTACCTACTTTCCAAGAAGTGATAGTATCATGTTTTGAATTGGGATTGCTGGACTTGGGACATCTACCCCTAGGGCTATCACGACGGCAAATGCGAATGAAATCATTCCGAGACTAAGATTTACCCAAAAATCCCGCCAAAGTTTTTGTTTATATAATGGAACAAACTCATAAATAACTAATAAAGTATAAAATATCAAAGGTATTATAATCACATTAATCTCCCATTTTTAATGATTCTGACATCATTCCGCTTCCTTTTATGTGAACTTTCGCCGATACGTCGACTGTCAAATCCTTAAATCGATTTTCCCAATCATCGCCTATTTCATTCCATAACTGTGGATTTTCATCTCTAAATTTGGAACCAAATCCAAACACATCAACCCCATAATCCCTTTGTACTTCTGCTACAAAGTTCTCAATTCTTTCCTTTAACATTTCTTCCACGCTCTTCTGTACCTTTTTTATTTGCTGAAAATCTGTGTAGTTTTCTTCCCCACCAATTTCATCAATTGCCATAGTCGTTTCTATTTTTATTTTGAAGGAAATATCATCCTTATTGATTACCGGTGTGATTTTGGTTTTGCTTTTAAAAATTTCCATTGATACAGCAGTTGGTAATAACGAATCGTTTTTTCCCACCACGAGTAATCCACCTTTTATTTCATCTCTAATAAAAAGAAGATTTTGAGTTTGAAGGCCATCGAGAAAACCAATCAGCTTATCCTTTCTAAACATTGCAGTCCCCAGCATTATTGGAATTTTCCCTTTAAAGGATATTACTGGCAATATTGCAGCAATTCCAGGTGACTCAATATCATTTATAATCTTCCAAATCTCAATATCAGGTGTTTTACCTAAGGATTCCTGGTTATTGATCATTTCTTCAAGTTCAATTGTCTTAATTTCGTAGAATGACTTTTCACCTGAAAGAATCTCCTTCGCAGTCTTCTCCTTAGAAATCAAGATTTTAAGGTCCGCCCTTGTTTCTGAGTCACGTTGAAACCAGTCGAGAAACTTCAATATTCCTTCTTCAGCTACCTCTTTGCTTAAAATTACAACCTTTGCATGACTCCAATAAAGTCTTTTTCCTGATATGGAGATTTCATTGCGTACCGCATCAAAAATAGTCTTGCCATTCATAGAAAACTGCTTAGAAGTTATTTTTGCTTCTTGTCCACCTTCGATTAGAAAAGTTTCTACAGTTATTTGATATTCTCCGTTTTTTCCTTTATCAACGGCTACTCCACCAACAATCAACATTTCTTCAATTTCACGATAATTCCAGCACCCTGTAAGTAAAGACAGGCATAATACAACGACAAACAATAGCCTAAACTCATTTCTAGGTCTCATAACTTATCTATACCTACCCCTTATTTCGGGTTTGTCTTACCAAGTTCTTAGCACCAATTAGTTTTGGTCGCAAGGTCATCGACCACCACGGAGATCGAATCCATATGTCCTGTCCATTATGATTTTTCACTGAGGTAATACCTAACATATAAGGGACACCAAACGACCGGATGTTTAACATATGTAGTACACTTAATATCATCCCAAAAATATATCCATAAATACCCAAAAAGGCGGATAGTAAGATTAAAAAATAGCGGACTAAGATGACCATGCCTATCGTAGTAGGGCTTAATAAAGTCATCATTCCAGATATAGCCGTAACAATAACCACGGGTGCACTTACTAATTTTGCTTCAACCGCTGCTTGCCCTAACACTAATGTCCCGACTATATTTACTGCTTGACCAATCGGAGCAGGCATTCTAATTCCCGCTTCACGAATAACATCAAATACTAAAAGCATGCCGATTAAAGTGATAACGGTTGGAAAGGGGACGCCTTGACGAGATGCAGACATACTAAGTAACAATCTTGTTGGGAGCATTTCTTGATGAAAACAGGACAATGACAGATAAATTGCCGGTAACCCTAATGCTATAAAAACACTAACCGTTCTTAATAGCCGATAAAATGAAGCAAAAATAAACTTACTATAATAATCTTCGTTCGCTTGCCACCCTTCAATGAGAACATATGGTACTGTCAACACAAAGGGACTCCCATCGACAACTAGCGCGACCCTTCCCTCCAGTAATTTTGCCGCAATGACATCTGGTCTTTCACTATATCCTACTGTTTCAAACAATGACAACGGTGCATCTTCAATTAACTCTTGTATATAACCAGAATCAAGAATCCCGTCAATGTTTATCTCATCTAGTCGCCTTTCAAGTTCACTAATCACTTCCTTTAGTGCTAAACCCTCGATATAGCAAACACACGTTTTGGTTCGTGTCCGTTCGCCAATCTCTTTAAACTTAAACTTTAAGTCTGGATTATTTATTTTTCTTCTAATCAAGCTAAGATTGACAATGATTGATTCCGTAAATCCTTCTCGGGGTCCACGTACAACCTTACCTGATTCAGGCTCGGTTATCGCTCTAGTTACCCAGCCCTTAGATTCAATCATTAAGGACACATCATAGCCATCTATTAAGAACACAGTATCTCCACTGATAATTGAACTGACGATTTTATTTATTTCCTGAGTTTTTTCGATGCGATTTGAGACGATGATTTTACTTTCTAATTCTTCGAGAAGATGCCTTGTTGAAATCTCCTCAGTTAAATTATTCTTCATAATTGGTTGGATAATATTTTCATTCACTAATTCTGTATTAACCATCCCATCAATATAAATCACACAAAAGTTTGCACTAGGAAAAAATTTATTTTGAAACTTGCGAATTCTAATTGTTTCATCATTGTTAAAGATTTGCTTGATTAACTCTAAATTGGATTCCAGAATTTTTTCTAGAGTAGGCGTAGTATTCTGTACTTTCTCATTTTCAGCTTTTTTCTTTTTGAGCCTTATAGATTTTCTGTTAATACGCATACATACTCACCCACGGTTAGATTATTAAGGGTAGTATTACCAATTTTTGAAAAAATACCATGTATAATAGGAGCGAGGATATTATTTCCTACGCTCCTAAATAGGGATTCTTTTTTGAATATTACAATTTTGGGGAATTTTTCATTATTCGATTACCTCAAACGAATCTCTGACATCCCTCGCAAATTGTATTGGATTATCTATTTTCACAAAATGAATATACATGAGCTTAGGGTCATCGAAAAGCCAATGATTATGGAAAGCCGTAATAATGATATTACGTTCCCGTAGCTCGCTGGCTAAAGGATTAAACTCTTCTTCTAGCAGAACCGACTCTCCACTACATAGAGCTCTACCGTCTGAAGATAAAGATTCGAAAGCAAACATTTGCGGAATGAGAAGGAACGATCTTGCTCGTTCACCTAGAATTCGTGGACGAATATCATTTCTTGCTCGCATAACCATACAAGCTCCATTTTCAAACGTATGGCTTCCACCTAGTATTCTTTGAAACCTATCACATAGTCTTTCCGCATTACTATTTTCAGAACGATTATCCCTACGTGAATCGCCAATAGTCTTATCAGTTAATACATTAAGCGCTTCTCTTACTCTTCGTGCAAATTCAAGTGGATTCGCAATCGTCTCAAAATGAATATACATAAGACGAGGGTCATCAAATAACCAATGGTTGTGGACTGCAGTAACAAGAATTCTATTTTCTCTTAAAATCGAGATAAATGGATTGATTTCCTCTTGAAGTATTACGGTTTCTCCTAAACAAAGAGCCCGTCCATCCCTGTCCACATTTTCAAACGAAAAGGCCTGTGGAATAAACATGAAGGATTCTGCTCTACGTCCCAATACTGTTGGGCGGAGGTTTGTCCGAGATCGCGTCGCCGTGCAAACACCATTAATTACTGCGGGTGTTGCGTCTAATATTCTAGCAAACTCCTCACATAGCTTACTTGGCTGCATACCGTTATTATCACTCATCATCATCATTCCCCTTCTAAAATAATCTGTCCATAACAAACTATTCAAAAAGGAAAAAAACGGAAAGGCATATGGTGCCTGTCACCGCCCGAATTTTCTTGTTTCACAGGGATTGTTTCACAAGATCAAGTGGCAATCGCAAAAACACCTACCGACTTTGTGCCGATAGGTGTTTCTCGTCAAGTATTTGAATAATTGTATTATATTCGCAGATTACACAAAGAAACGTTTATAATACGTACAATATCCAGATAAATAATGCTCAATATCATCAATTCTCATCCGGAATGAATGATGTCTTATAAAGAATCCGCCATCAATTCGCTCTGGGTTCTTAAAATACATTGCTAGTTCTGGGTAAAAAAAGCCATTCCGCTGATA
This sequence comes from Bacillus marasmi, assembly GCF_902168435.1. Taxonomy (GTDB): domain Bacteria; phylum Bacillota; class Bacilli; order Bacillales; family Cytobacillaceae; genus Bacillus_BU; species Bacillus_BU marasmi. The sequence goes on along the minus strand of NZ_LR656166.1, from coordinate 231,150 downwards.
TTCAGCCCGTTTATGAATGGTTTTCAACAATTTTTCTTCATCAAACGACTCAAGGATTGAGCTAAACTCAGTTTGCTTTAACCGTTCAATCATTTGAAACGTAGCCATTGTTAGCTCAAGAAAGGTAGGATATGTTGTAATCCGATCATAAATAAAATCTAATTTATCCTCCGTATTTTTTAATCCAAATTCAAAGTATTGTCTTTTTGGTTCAAATTTTATTAATTCATTTGTACAGTAACTTAGCCAATGGTCATGATATTTCCAATAATCCTTTTCAATAAAATATTCAAACGCTTTTTTTACACAGGAAATCCATTTCATATCACTATCAAGATTGTAAAGCCTCATGAGTGCAAATGCAGCTTCACCATCATAATATACAATTCTAAATGCTTCTTTAATTTGTAAAGAAGGATACTCCAGTACATGGATAAAGTTCCCATTCTCTTGTTGAAGATCTACAATCCCATTTGCCAACGCTTGTGCAGCAGACAAAAATTGATTATTATTTCGATCAATTACTTCGATATATTTTGTTAAAGCAAGAATGGCAGCTGCGTTGGCACCAAGTTTGATTTCTTGCGAATTTTCATTTCCATCATCTATTACATATGCCTTTTGATCTTCATAATAAATTCTATCTGATAATAAGTAACGTAAACCTCGTTCAATACTTTCTTTTAGTTCGGTATCAGGAAAAAGCTCATAAGTTTCTGTCATAGCGTAAAGTGTACTGGCATGTCTTAACATATTATAAAAGTTAATTTCTTTATCAAAGCATGAAAAGTAGCCATAGATAAATTGACCATTAGGTTTGCATAATTGTTTTAGGCGTCTTTGACCACTTTGAATCAGTGTCTTAACTTCCTTAGCATCTAACGAAGTATCTCGCCTTCCATGGTCCTTTTCTGAGATTTTTAACGAATAGCAACCATGTTTGTCGCAGTAAAACCCTTGTGTATTAAAAGTAATAACATTTTTTACTTTATTAAAATTAATTTTAGCTAATTCTTTTCGGTGGTTTTGGATGTAGTTTTGGATATTGATCTCATTTAAATATCCTCTTTTCGTTTTCGGATCAATTTGGATTATTGCATTTCCATTTATTTCTTGTTCGAGAAATGCGTAGGTAAATGAGGAATCAAAGCTAATTCCTATTCTAAAGTAGTTCTTTCTCGTTTCGGTCATCATGTTTATAAAATCGATTACCGAAAGTTTTTCGTAATCTGTCACCCAGTCTACTTTTATACAAGTTATATTTTTACTATTTTTAAAATATTTCTTAGCATGCTTCATCAATACTTTCCAAGCAAATTCAAAATTATGGTGCTTTACATTAATTACATCAGCACGCTGGTTTTTATATCCAACAGAAAGGAACAAGACGCATTCACTTTTCGGTTTTAGCTCTTCATATTGCTTTGTTGATTTAATATAGTTGTAGATTTGTTCTAATAAAATATCTATAGTGTTTGTCCTAGTTGCTAACACATTCTGTCACCACCATTTATTGAATAATGAAGGGACAAGTGAGAAACTTACCACTTGTCCCTTCAATCTATAAAATTATGACTGTTTTCTTCTACCAAACATTCTTGCAGCTAGTCCAGCAAGTACTGCACTCAACCCAAGTAAACCAGTATTCCACATTGATGAAGCAGTATTTGGTAAATTTCCTGTTGTTTTAGTGTTTGTGTTTGTGTTTGTGTTTGTATTTGTATTTGGAGCTTTGTCATCGTCTGCATCGGCATCCGCATCGGCGTCAGCATCCGCGTCGGCGTCGGCGTCAGCATCCGCATCAGCATCCGCATCAGCATCGGCGTCTGCATCTGCATCGGCGTCAGCGTCGGCGTCTGCATCTGCATCGGCATCTGCATCCGCATCCGCGTCGGCATCTGCATCCGCGTCGGCATCTGCATCGGCGTCTGCATCTGCATCGGCGTCTGCATCTGCATCGGCGTCTGCATCTGCATCCGCGTCAGCATCCGCATCTGCATCAGCGTCGGCATCGGCGTCAGCATCCGCGTCGGCGTCAGCATCCGCATCCGCATCCGCGTCTGCATCTGCATCGGCATCCGCGTCAGCATCCGCATCCGCATCCGCGTCGGCATCCGCATCCGCGTCGGCATCCGCATCCGCGTCGGCATCCGCATCCGCGTCAGCATCCGCATCCGCGTCTGCATCTGCATCGGCGTCAGCATCCGCATCGGCGTCTGCATCTGCATCGGCGTCTGCATCTGCATCGGCGTCAGCATCTGCATCCGCATCCGCATCCGCGTCTGCATCCGCATCGGCGTCAGCATCTGCATCCGCGTCGGCATCCGCGTCGGCATCTGTATCCTCATCAAATGTCACAGTATCTGAACCAGTAGCGTCTGTAAATAAAGCAGCATCTATTGCAGTAGTACTAACTCCTACAGCTTTAATTGTAACGTCCCCATCAATTTCAGCAGGCTTAGCAACTTTTGCATTTAGCGTTACATCTGTGTGACCAATTACTTGGGCACCAGCTAGATCATTCGTTAGGTCAATAGTACCATCAGTTAATCCAGTAATTACAGGTTGAACTTGAGTTAATAATGCTTTTACTGGGTCAAGAATCTGATTAAGTAATGGTCCTGTATAACCGGTAATCTTTAATCCATTAATTGCAACTGTTAAATCAGTTAATAGATCCACAACAACATCATTTACTAAAGTTTCAACATGATTACCTAAACCATCACCAAAGTCAACAACGAGTGTTCCATCTGGGTTTATTGTTACAACTACTTGATCTTGATAATCTAGTAAATCAACTAAAGCACTGTCTACATTGTTTAACGCATCAATTGCAGACTCTAATTCCTCTAACCCTTCAACACCAAGTAGTGGATTAGAAGCCAACCATGCTAATCGATCTAATAAAGTAGTTAAAGTTACATTAACAGTTATCATTAAAGGATCAAGCGCACCTTTTAGTGTAGGTAAATCATTCACTGTAACTGGTAGGATATCTACACTAACATCAGCTAGTATTTCCTCATCAACAAATTTCCCTGCTAATTCTGGTGCATAAAATGCAACTACACGATCTGGAGTTAACAGTTCAGCATCTGCCAAGCCTTTACCATCCATATCTAATAGAAGATTGTAATAATCTACTGCTTCAGTCAGTGTAGCATTCAACGAGACATCTGTTAATAGCTGCACCTCAGCTATACTTTGTGCACTAACTGCTTGTACTTCAATAGTAGGATTAATTAACATTTGACCAGGGGTAGTCACTGATTCAGCCCCAACAACGTTTGCCATTGGCAAAAGTAGCATACTAGAAATCAAATATGCTTTCATAAGTCTCTTTGTTTTATAAATAGACTTTTGTTTATTAATATTCATTTTTTTCTTAAAATTATAGCCTTTTCCACTCATTAATAGTTTCCTCCATTCATTTGGTCCTTATCCTTTATTAAAGGCATCGTTTCTAGTAGGTATTACTTTTTTACTATGTCGCCTTAACTTCTTCACGTATTTTTGCTGCCGATAGTTATGTACTTTACCTTTGGTTATCGACACAAAAAAGTTTAATAACTCAGCCCCCACTAAGTTATATCAGAATATAAACTTTCCTCCTCGCTTCTTAAATAATAACTATCCACAAGTCTACGAATTCGACAAACACTGAACTAAACCTTCCAAGGAATTAAACGTTCATATTTTTTTCACATTATTTTATTATTTTGAAAGAATTTTTAAAAACTGTATATAAAAGTAAAAAAGGTGCCTGTCACCGCCCGGAAAATCTTGTTTCACAAAATCTGTGAAACAAGAAAATTCGGGCGGTGACAGGCACCTAGTTAATTTGTTTGGTATATTCGTTTTGTTGGAGGTACTAATACTTGCCTGTTTTTTACGTCGTATAGTCCACTCGGGGTTAATCTAATGAAAGGTAAGTGAGTGGCAGAGAAGAATAAAAGCGTAAATGCTGGGTCATCGTATTGATAGCCTCTTTCTTTAAGTAACTCTATTAATTTTTTCTCTCGATCAATTAATATATGCATTTCCTCATCTGACATAAGTCCGATTAACGACAACGGAATTTCATGGAGGATTTGATTGTCTTCAACTAGGACCAACCCGCCGCCAAGCTCTTGCATCCGCGTAAACGCGAGCAGCATGTCAGACCTTCTTTTACCCATAATTAAGAAATCACCCGTACCAGAATACGAACTTACAAAACCACCCACTCTTTGAGCAAAGCCTTTCACGACGGTGTTGACCCTCCACGATCCGTCACGGGCAACCATCATTAGGAATAACTCATCACTTTCAAGAGGTAGCTCATCCGCAGATAAATCGACACTTGTCTCATATCGCTTCGTAATCACATTGTTCACCAATTGAATTCCCGTTGAACTCACGAAACGCAAATCCTCTTTCTGTAAGGTCCAATTAAATTTAAGCGGGGATAACTGATATTTCTCCCACTCAATAGACGAGGAATCGAGTTGACCCGCTCCGTCTCGCTTAATCCATTTTCCTTTTGCTAAAACGCTGATTGGTGTTGGATTGTCTCTGCTATCTAAAATATTGATATTTGCGATACGCCCTGTCGCAATCGAGCCATGCAAATGCTCCATATTATAATAGCGAGCAACATTATAGCTTGACATGAGATATGCATCAATTAATGGTATGCCTTGAGAAATTGCCATTTTAATTAGTTCATCTGTCATCCCATTTTCATAAAAATACGGATGCGAACCGTCTGAAGTAAAGAAAAAACGGTCAAACCTTTCAATACCCAACTCGAGCAATTCCTTTAATAATACCTCTAAATCTGGTCGAATCGATGAATTCCTTAGTGAAACCGTATAGCCCTGCTTCAACCGCGTCAATGCCTCTTGACCGGTCATGGCTTCATGATCACAATCTGCGCCGATTAACATCATTTTTGCTAAAGTTCGTTCAGAAGCTCCCGGAAAATGCCCTTCTACTTTTTTATTTAAGCTCTTTGCCTCTTGAACCCAGGAAAGCATCGTGTCATCGCCATTTAACAGTTTGGGCCATGCGGTCAGCTCTCCCCCCTGCAGCACCGAATCATGCTCGAGCCAATTAATAATATCTTCTGTATTAAAAATCATATCATTATTGGGCAGCTCAGTTTGAGCATCGAAACGACACCACCAGTACATAGTTGAAGGTAGATTTTTGAATTCTTTTAATAAATCAAAAGTTACTTCAGTAGGCAGCGCCAAGAAATAATTTAAGTTATCATTTATTAAAGTTGTAGTCCCAAATTGCCCTGCATGTTTTGCTAATGTAACAGGATTGTATAACTGAAACGGGTGCGCGTGGGGCTCAATGTATCCAGGCACAATATAATTCCCTTCACAATCAAGCAACTCGTACCCCTTCTGATTTTCTGGTAGTTTCTCACCAACATACACAATTCGGTCATCATAAATCCAAACATTCGCAACCAACCACTGCTGTAAATATGTATTTAAATACGTAGCGTTTTTCAAGACAATATGTGGAGTGATTATCTCGTCGAGTACCTTAACGTGGTCTCTTAATTGCTTGTTGCTCCATCGATAATTTCTAGTAGCCAATGTGTGAACCCCCTACAATGTTTTTTATCTAAAAATCATACCAATATATAATTTTGAAATTATTGTTAATACTCTGAATATTACAACACATTGGAAATATATTCAACTTTCCCTGTTTCAATCACGTTACAAGTCAGCTTTTAAATTCATACTATACTGATGAGTATGCTTAATTAATAAAATGAAGGCGGAGGTATATATGGGTCTTGAATTTATAGAGTTGTTTGATGAATGGGCTGATACGTATGACCAAACTGTATTGGGTGATGACAAAGAATATCGTGCTGTGTTTAAGAATTATGACCGGATTTTGCAGGCTGTGGCAGATCGTGTTCAGGGGAAGATTATTGAATTTGGGGTAGGGACCGGGAATTTAACCGAGAAATTGCTAAATTCAAATAACAAAGTTATTGGATTTGAACCATCCTTGGCTATGCGCGAGAAGGCATTGGAAAAATTAACAAACGTTAACATCCTAAACGGGGATTTTCTAAGCTATAACATTCATGAACCAATTGATGCCATCGTAAGCACATACGCCTTCCACCACTTAACGGACGATGAAAAGGCTTCAGCATTTTCCCTATATCAGTCAGTTTTAGCAACAGGAGGTAAAATTGTATTTGCTGATACGGTTTTTATTAGTGATGCCCACAAGCAGACCGCAATACATGAGGCGAATTTAAAAGGTTATCTAAATTTAGCCAGAGACCTTGCAACAGAATATTATTCGACCATACCCTCTTTAGAAGCAATGCTTAAGGCAAACCATTTTTCAGTTGAATTTACACAGCTTAATTCTTTTGTATGGCTAATGGATGCCACCAAATTGTAATGTAAGCGATATTTTCACCTGACATGGGTGACCTTAATTTGAAAATTCTAGCATTTTTTTGATTTTATCGGACACTGGATGCCTTATTTCGATGAGAACTTGTATCTTATGCTTCATTTTTTTATAAATAACGCATATGGTGTCCGTTCAGCAAAGCAAATTGCGTTTAGTTGTATATGTTTTTCCGCTTTTTTTTGAAAAAAAATCACCCACGTCCTTTATCCACATATTCAACTGTTTGTTTTTTTGATATAATAATCATTACGACATTTTTGCTATTCTACTTGGATGGTGATCACCATAGAATCATACTTTAAAAAAATCTGTACTAAACAGAGCGGTTTCACTTTAATGGAAGTGCTTGTATCTCTAGTGCTTGTAACCATTATTTTAACAACTTTTTTTAGTTTCTTTAGTCAAACTGTCTTTATTTCAGATAAAAATGAAGACAAGTTAGTCGCTTTTAATTTAGCTTCAAAGACATTAAATATCATAGAGGAGCAGTATAAAAAGCAACCTATTCCCACAACATTATATTGTGGAAATTTCCCTATTGAATTAGTTAATGCCCTGTCCCCTTCTACATGCTTTTTCAAACAAAACAACAAAAACTATTATCCTAAAATTACATTAACAAAAGATACAGATTACCTTAATTTAACCATAGTTCATGTTCAAATCTTTGATTCTGAAGACATAACTAATCGTAAACTGCTTTCGGAAACTTATGGTTACATTAGGCAGGAGATATAATATGAGGATTAGAAATCAAAAGGGTATAACATTAGTAGAGCTTTTAGCAACACTAGCCATTTCTTTAAGCTTGATGGCGCTGATCTCTAGTGTTCTTTTCCAATCCATTCGGAGTATGGAAGTCAGCGATACTCATGTGAATTTGCGGCAGGAAGCTAATCTTATTATAGCTATGTTCTCAAATGCGCATACAAGTTCCGGATCGTCCACCTATGATGTTCAATACAAAAGAATGAATAATAATGAATGGACAATGACCATCGCTAATCAAGAATTATCGAATCAAGGTTATAACATAGCTATTGAAATGACAGGTGGAAATAGAACTTATCAGATTGATCCAAACAATAGCCAATTACTAACAGCAACCCTTACAAAAAAGGAAAAGCTAAAAATCAAAAGCATGAAATTAATCGATAAAAATAATTCTAATAATCAGTTTGAGATTAGTACAACGATAAGTAGAATGTAGGGACCCTTAAAGGAGACAACTTATGTATAAGCATAATCAAAATGAGCACGGGTATACATTGCTCATTGTCCTTATGATTTCAGTCATAATTTCAATATTTGCGATGGTGCTGATTCCAAAAGCGATGAGTACCATGAAGCAAGTAGGCAAAAGTGAAACAACATCCCAATCTCAGGATATGGCTGAGATGGGAGTTGAATATGGATATTCCTTTCTTCAAAACATTATTAAACAGGCTAGAATAGAGGCGAAATCCACTGATCCCTCTCTTGACGACAAAAATTTTTGCGAGAAACTTACGGCACGTTTAAATGCAACACCTTTTCCGCAAAAGAAAACGATGAATGAAAATAACAAATTTTCCTTTCAAGTTAGATATTCTCCAACCGAAGGACGAACTATTGTTTCCAAAAACAATACTACTTGCGATGGATTTGTGAGTATGAAAATACCCGTTTTAAGCACTGGAAATGTCGAGGGGAAGGATAGCACCAGTCTTACAGCTTATTATGTGGTTGATAATAAAGGTGATGTACTGACAACACAGCCAGGACAAAGCAAAACTCCTGCTGATCCAAATTCCTATCCTTACGAAACCATTAGAGCCAGTGAATTCAAACTTGCGGGTCAAACTAGCTCCGCATTATCCAGATCTACTAGGTTCGATGGGATCGTTACAATTAGCGGAAATGGTGTTTTATCAATTGGTGGAAATGCGTGGTTTAATAATTTGAATACTAATTCAGACATTTCTATAAATTTCAATGGGAATAATGGGATTGTAATAGTGTCAGGAAATGCATATTTTACGAAGCGTATCAGTTTAGGAGGTACAGGTTCTAATTTTATTTGTATAAAAGGAGATGCTTATCTTTACAATTCAGCCACAAAAAATTGGGAATGGTATACAGATGTTAAAGAAAAAGCCGCTTGTCCTCCAACAAATCAGACCGTAATTGACAATGCTAAATATTTTTATGATATCAACCTTTGGGACATTAACCAAAACAAATTGGAGGTTGTGTACTAAATTGAAATGAAGTATTAACAAAAAAAGCAGAAGACAAACTCCGAGTAAATCAAGTTTGTTTTCTGCTTCTTTATTTTCGCCAAACTAATAAATGTATTTATTCCGCCCAGCAAACATACTAAAAATAATCATTAATAGTGAAATAATAATCATTGAGATAAGTGGTACAGTCCATTGGTGTGTTAAATCGTACAAGTACCCTATGAACAATGGTCCAATTGCCGCTAAGATATAGCCTATTGATTGTGACATACCGGAAAGCTCAGAAGCTTGTCGACCATCGCGGGCGCGTAATCCGATGAAGGTTAATGCCAATGGAAAACAGCCACCCAAACCGATTCCTAGGAACATACTACTTAATACCATCATTTCATAGGATATATTCCATAGCAATCCTGCAAAGCCGATTACTGAGCATAGGCTTAACGCAAACCCAAGCAATTGCTGGGATTGAAATCGCCCTGCAATCATCGGCACAATAAAGCTAAATGGCAATCCTACCAATTGTGTTAAAGATAAGAGCCATCCTGCCATTTCCAAGCTAACGCCCCGACTGACCATTATTTCCGGTAGCCAAGCGACCGTAACATAAAACATAAATGATTGGAATCCAAAGAACAAGGCAATTTGCCAAGCAAGTGGTGACCTCCAAACTTGATTACCAGTTGAACGTGAAGGCTTAATGCTCTCCTCCGTTCCATTGTTTCTTTTATCAAGAAAAATCCAAATCAGTAATGCTGCGACAACTGGGATTCCCCAAATAATTAAAGAATTTTTCCATCCTAGATTCAGTCCGTTAGCGAGTGGAACACTTATACCCGAGCCTATGGCTGCCATTAGTGATAAGGCTGTTGAATAAACGCTTGTGATCAACCCTAGCCTGTTCGGGAATTTTTCTTTCACTATTACCGGTAATAGCACATTGCAAATGGCAATCCCTATCCCTACGAACAACGTTCCTGCGAAAAGAAAAAAGGTGATGGGTACAAACCGTATGATAATTCCCACGACCAAACTTAACAGTCCAAGTATTAATGACCGTTCGTTGGATAAAATCTTAGCCATTTTCGGGACCATTGGTGAAACGATCGCAAAAGCAATTAACGGTAGGCTTGTTAAAAATCCTACACTCCAATGGACAAGGCCTAAGTCCTTCTGTATCATGCCAACCAAGGGACCAATTGAAGTAATCGCTGGGCGTAAATTCATTGCGACAAGCACAATTCCCGCGACAAGAATATATCGATATAACGATTTTGATTGAGTAATAGATTTTACCATTTCCATAAAGAGTATCTCCTTTTATCAGTAAACACTCTTATAACCATACCACATCAATCAACTGTCATGCATATGAAAAGTTTTGGTAAGAAAGCAAAAATCAAAGATTCATTTTATAGTTCTTCCGTTTCCAACTTAAATCCTTCTAAAATAATATCCTCGTCAACCTCAAGCAACAAACATTTTTTCCCTTGGTACATAATATATTTCACTTTGTTCAGTTCTTTCGGATTAATTGCAACATCTGCCACATGTGTGCTAATTTTGATTTTTTTAGGAATTAACGTGCTTGCTTTGAATTCGTGTTTTTCATCATCGACAACCGCTTTAAAGGCGTGTTCAACCCTAGCCGTATCAACATCTTCTACTCCACTTACCTTTAGGATCCTCTCAACGTCCTTATAATCGACCATTGGAATTTCTGGTTCTTCTTGTTCTTCATCGACCTGCATCATTTTGTCGATTTCTCCATAAACGTTGGAAATCACTCTAGTATCCACTTCGTCTCCGATGACATTCACAAGGATTTGTTCGAAAATATCTTTGTTTTCGACAGCTGTAATAATGCCCTCACAATCAAGAACATCAAAGACAAAGGTCTCGTCCGGCTGATTTACTTTACCAGCACAATAAAGGACATGATTTACATCAGCAGCGTTATCGGTAAACGCCGGAAACAAAAAGCCTGATAATGGTGAAGCTAAATTTATTATCGGGTCAAAAGCGTTATTTGGCTTGAATTCCTTCTCAATATAATCAAATAATAAAGCCTTTTTCGGTTGGTCAGTTTTATTTTGACTGCAAAGGATAAATTCGTTTGCATAAACTTCATCGTCCCCGCCTGTTTCATTATCAGTGTCACGTTTACTTGATGGTTTTCGGTATTCTCCACGAATGAAGGTCACCATCGTATCAAATTCAAACACTGTATGAGCATACATCTTCTCAACGATTTGTAGCATATTTCCAATCCAATCCTCGGAAGTATCCAATCGTAACCCTTCATAAAGAATCGTTTGGGCGCTGCCTTCTACATCCCGTCGGAATTTTAGCTCGAATAGTTTTGTATCAAGATCACCTGTTAATACCTTTTTGAAGTTTGTTAAAAATAACTCCTGCGCCTCTTGCTCCAGCATTTGAAACGGCTGACAAATATGATGGTAGATTTCTCCAGATTCCTTCTTCACATAAACGTTTAAGATTTCTCGAATTCTCATCCGATGATTATCTAATTTAAATTCCTTACGAATATTTGCGATGTCTTTTTTATTCATTCGTCTCAACTCCCATCCATGATTATACTGTTCATTATGTAAAATAGTAATACTATTACATTCTAAATTGCAAAAAATAAAGGAAGACGATTGTCTTCCTTATATTGATCCTTTAAATCAATGCTCTTTGTCGAACTTCACTAATTTATCCGTTATTGTTTCTTGCTGCTGATTGGCTACTTCATATGATATTACTTCTTCCTTATATAATCGCTCGATTGCTTCATGTTGGGCATATAAGGAGTGTTTTTGAAGAACTTCTTGCTGCTTTAGTTTAAGTTCAGGATACTTTTGAAAGAGTATGTCCAAATCTGCTCTTAATTTTAACAGTTCTGTTTCATATTTTTGGATCATTTCTTTTGTTACATTTTCGGTGATAAATAATTCATTTTTCACCTTGTTAATCTCGTTAATAGCAGCCTCTAAACGATAAGCTCGCGCAATCATTTCTTCGTACTCAAGGAATCCTTCTTCCTTTTTATTCACACCTAACCACGATAGTAGAGGTTTAACAGTAAGACCCTGAACAACAAGTGAAAATAATACCACACTAAAAGCTAAAATTAGAATTTCCTCGCGGCCCTCGAAATTTCTAGGTAAGCTTAAGACAAGGGCAATCGAAAGAGACCCCTTCAAACCACCCCAGTTAATGATATGTTTCCAGGGATTTGGGAAGTTTTTAATCACAGCTACACTAAGATACACTGCAATGCTCCTAGCAACTAATACAATCAAAATCGCCAATATGATTAATCCCCATTTATCAGCGACATCAATAATGGTGATTTCTAAGCCGACCATTAAGAAGACTAGTGAATTAGCAAGGAGGGCTGTTACCTCCCAAAAATTATTAATATTTAATTTAGTAGTGGGACTCATTCCGATTTTGGCACCATAGTTACCAAAAATGATGGCAGACACCACAACCGCGATAACACCTGAAGCATGCAAGCTTTCAGCAATTAAAAAGGAACCGTAAAATAGAATAATACTAAAAATAATTTCCAGTGGATAGTCATCGAAAAATTGAGTGATTTTCGAAAAAACATAACCTAATGATCCTCCGACAATCAGGCCAAGTGATATTACTTTCACAAATTCCCATAATCCGTGCCCTACACCTTCAAATCCAAGGTCCAAATATGTAAGTAGATAAAATGCAGATATTTTGAAAAGGACAACCGCCAATCCATCATTAAATAAACTTTCTCCTTCAATCACAATTGCAAGTTTCTTTTTTACCCCAACACTCTTAAAAATTGATAAAACGCTGACAGGATCAGTAGCGCTCATTAAAGCAGCAAACACAAATGCGGTTGGAACAGAGAAATCGAGTAGCCATATTCCAGCAAAACCAGTAATGATAAAAGAAAGGAACGTACCACCAATTGCCAACGCTAGAATGGGTGCTTTATTTTCTGTTAAATGTTTAATCGGGAGCTTAAACGCTGCTTCACCTAATAATGCAGGTAAAAAAATGGTAATAATAACAAAATTAAATACTTCACCCTCAGTGATAAAAGTCTTCACAGGCTCTAGGACTGGAATATTTACAAGCCCGATGATTGCCCCAATAATAACGAGAGCAATTGGGTATGGTTGTTTAAACTTTTTTGCAATCGCCGTAATCCCAGCTGCAAGCATTACTAAGATAAGGACGAGTTCGAAAATATTGTGTAAATCCAAACTTTCCAATTTATTCAACTCCTTTTGTAAATGATAATTAGCAAGTATTAATAAGTTTCAATTATATGTCAAATGAAGGAGAAGTTCTATTCCCTCCATTTTAATAATGTTATGATATAACTAAACATTAACAAGATAGTAAAGTGCCGATGAAAATTTATGGCCATAGTCTTTTTCATATTGTATTAGTCTAATTGTAGACGGATTGTTGATAACGGAGGACTGTTCATGACTGAAACCATACTTACTACGAAGCTTACTAAAAAGTACAAAAGCACTTTGGCCGTTAACAACGTGACATTAGGCGTAAACAAAGGGGAAATATATGGTTTCCTAGGGCTAAACGGTGCAGGAAAAACCACAACGATTCGTATGTTATTAGGCATGATTCGCCCAACATCCGGAGCTTGCTATATAGATGGGACGAAGGTGAGCTATAAAGAAAATAAATTGTGGGAAAGTGTTGGCTATATGGTCGAAGCCCCAGCCTCCTATCCCGAGCTTACCGTTCAAGAAAACCTTGAGTTGACTTATCGATTACGACAATTAAAGGATAAAAATGCCATTTTGAAGATTATGGATCAGCTAGAATTAACAACATATAAACATAAAAAAGCAAAACATCTTTCATTAGGTAATGGACAGAGACTCGGCATCGCGAAAGCAATTCTTCACCAACCAAAGATTCTTATTTTAGATGAACCAGCAAACGGATTAGACCCTGCAGGGATCGTTGAAATACGTGAGTTGTTACAGAATCTTGCCAATAACAATGGGACGACGATTTTTATTTCCAGTCATATACTCAGTGAAATCTCCAAATTGGCATCAAAAATTGGAATTATCCATAATGGTAGCCTTATCAGGGAAGTCGCTTCTCATGAATTGGATCGACTCTTACTGAAACGTTTGTTGATAAACTCAAGAAACAATCGCCTGACAAAGGAGATCCTGGCGAAAGGTAATTATCATTCTAGTTTTACCACATCTGGTATATTAGAAATAAATAACCCAAAAGCTATCACTCATCCAGAAAAAATTGCAGAGATGATGGTCACAGCAGGAATGCCACCTTCAATGCTACTAGTGGAAGAGGAAGATTTAGAATCCTTTTTCCTTAGAACAATCGGCATGAAAGGAGCAAATGAGCAGTAATGAAACAGCTAAAAGCTTCTTTACATGGAGAATTATTAAAAATTAGAAAATCGACAATCCTCTGGATAACCATCGCTGCGTTGACAATTGTTCCGCTGCTGGGCGGATTTTTTATGTATGTATTAAAAGATCCAGAGCTCGCAAAATCCACCGGTTTACTAGGAGCAAAAGCCCAATTAGTTGGTGAGGCAAGTTGGCCTTCTTATTATAGCTTGCTATCACAAGCAATTGCAGTTGGAGGAATTTTAATTTTTGGTTTTATCTTCAGTTGGATTTTTGGTCGGGAATATTCTGACCGGACCTATAAAGATCTTCTTTCAATCTCGATACCAAGATCTTCAATTGTAATAGCGAAATTTATTGCAGCAGCCATTTGGTGTACGTTACTTTCACTCTTTGTATTCTCGCTAGGTTTAGTTGTCGGCTCCGTAATCGACCTGCCTAGTGGTTCAACCGAAATTACACAACAAGGTTTTATTAAATTCGTTACTTCGTCACTGCTAACAATTGCTTTAAGCTTCCCAGTCGCTTTTTTTGCAAGTTACGGTCGTGGATACTTGGCACCACTTGGTTTTGTGGTTATTACGTTGGTATTTGCGCAGGTGATTGCTGCGGCAGGACATGGGTATTATTTTCCGTGGTCAATTCCCGCTCTCTACAGTCAGATTGCCGGTGCGGAAAATGAACCGATAGGTATTGTTAGTTTTGTGATTGTGCTATCCACCGGCTTACTTGGATTTGCAGGAACCATCATGTGGTGGAAATTTGCCGATCAGTAAGGTGACAGGCACGCCCCGAATTTTCTTGTTTCACAGGTTTTGTTTCACGGAAAAGGACGACTTCTCTATATGTTAGTACTTTAGAAAAGTCGTCCTTTTAGATTTTTTAGTTGGAGTTTCCTTAATTTACTGTGATGATTAGTTCTTCGAGTGCTCTGAAGCCGGCAAGCTTTCGCCATTTTGGCTGATCGGTTGCTAAATTGATATGCTCGAATTTCTCTAGGAACGCTTGGACTGCAACTGAGGCTTCAAGTCGAGCCAACGCTGCGCCTAAACAAAAATGAGAGCCAAACCCAAACGCAATATGCGGATTTGGGTTTCTTGTTATATCAAATTGTTCAGGATTCGTGTATTGTTTTGGATCATGATTTGCTGCTCCAAGCAATACATAGACCTGCTCCCCTTGCTGAATAGTTGTTCCATTCACCTCTACTGCCTGAGCTGCAACACGAGCTGTCAATTGCGTTGGGCTTTCAAACCGCAAAACCTCCTCAACCGCAGATTGAATTAGCCCTGGATTCTCCCTAAGTAGACTTAATTGCTCTGGATTTTTCAATAGACAAAGGATTGCATTACTAATGAGGTTTACAGTTGTCTCGTGACCTGCGATTACTAGCAAGATACAGGCAGAAAGCAGTTCCCCAACTGATATCGTTTCCCCTTGCAGTTCCTCTTTAATTAATTGACTGATAAAATCATTCTGTTGATCTTGCTTTCGCTGTTGGATTAAACTTTTCATATAATCCACGAACTCTTGAATCGTTTCATTACCATGAGCCAATAAGTCCCTGGACCGCGTAAAATCAATCGTTGGAATTAACTCCAGCGTCCATCTTCGGAACAAATGTCGATCCGCTTCTGGTATTCCTAGTAATTTTGCAATCACCTGGCTTGCTAATGGAGAGGCTAAGTCTGCAACCACATCGATATGGTGTTGATTTTTCACATCTTCTAGCAGTTCGTGAGCCGTTATTTCCATATATGTTCGCAGTCCTTCGATGGCGTTCGGTTTAAATCCTTTACTCATAATCAAGCGCAAACGCTTATGGTCTAGTTGATTTTTAAATACAAGCATATCCTCTTGAATCGTTTTCAAAGCCTCGTATTTTGTGCCGGCTTTAGGCAAGGGAACGCGGTTTTGAAATTTAGTATTTTTTAAGATTGCTACAGCCTCGTCATAACCGGTTACGTACCAACCGGAGTATTTGAAGGCTGACATTTTTATGATTGGGTTCGTAGAGCGCATTTTCTTATATATTGTATATGGATCTCTCAAAAACTCTGGCGATGTGAGAGTTAATGGTTTTATTTTTACCGCTTGTTTAGTTTTCATATTTTTTACCTCTTTATTTTAAATAGATAGCGATTGTTATAGAGTCAGCAGATTTTCGGATTCAATCGGACTTTTTGATTCCCATTTTTTCGGTTTGAAGGATTTTTGGGCATCAATCCAGTCCTTTGATTCCCATTTTTTCAAGTTGAAAGATTTTTGGGCATCAATCCGACTCTTTGATTCCCATTTTTTCGGGTTGAAAGATTTTCGGGCACCAATCCAGCCCTTTGATTCCCATTTTTTCGGGTCGTAAGATTTTCCGGCATCAATCCAGCCCTTTGATTCCCATTTTTTCGGGTCGTAAGATTTTTGGGCATCAATCCAGCTCTTTGATTCGCATTTTTTCGTGTCGAAAGATTTTTGGGCTTCAATCCAACTCTTTGTTTCCCATTTTTTCAAGTCGGAAGATTTTCGGACATCAATCCAGCCCTTTGATTCCCATTTTTTCGGGTCGTAGGGTTTTCGGTCATCAATCCACCTCTTTGTTTCCCATTTTTCTAATTCAGCAGATTATTGGGCAGCTATCGAAAACATCATCACCTTCTTTAGATGATGCTCAGTTGTTTTCCAATTTTTTCAAAACTCTCCAGTAAATACTCAATCTGCTCAGAACTATGATCCGCTGTTACGGTTAAGCGAATCCGGCTTTCAGACCACTCAACAGTAGGCGGACGGATTGCTGGTGCAAAGATTCCTTCCTCTTGCAATCTCTTACCAAAAAGCTCGGCTGCGGAAGGATCCCCAATGATGACGGGAATAATTGGTGTATCCTCGCCTTTGAGGGAAAATCCCAACACCTTCAAGCTTTTTCTAATCTGTTCTGACTTCGCGAGTAATCGCTGCCGCTTATCCCCACTGGTCTCAATGATTTCAATCGCAGCATAGGAAGCCGCACATATCGCGGGGGCCATCGCAGTTTGAAAGATGAAAGTGCGAGAATGATTTCTTAGAAAATCAATCAACACTTGTGAGCCGCAAACAAAACCACCTTCTGTTCCAACTGCTTTACTAAGAGTCCCAACCACAATATCAGGACGCAGATTGAAATATTCACTTGTTCCTCTTCCATTCTCACCTAGCACCCCTGTCGCATGGGCATCGTCGACAATTACAAAGGCGTTGTAGCGCTTGGCAAGCGCCATGATCTTATCAAGTGGAGCAATATTTCCATCCATGCTAAACACACCATCTGTTACAATGAAACGATGGTTATAGGATTGTGCTTCAGAAAGCTTTTCTTCAAGGTCCTCCATGTCAACATGCTGATAAACAACCGTTTCGGCTTTTGACAATCGACAGCCATCTATTAAACTAGCGTGGTTTAATTTGTCGCTTAGTATGACATCCCCTTCTTCTGGAATGGCCGACAAAACCCCGACATTGGCTAAATATCCTGAAGAAAAGAGCAGAGCTGCTTCAGTCTGTTTAAAAGTTGCGATTTTTTCCTCAAGCTTTTGATGCCACTTTGAATGACCTGTTGTTAATCTAGACCCACTGCTTCCTACGCCAAAATCATGTAAAATTTCCTCAGCAGCATAAATCAAGCGACGGTCATTTGCAAGTCCTAGATAATTATTCGATGAAAAGACAAGCTGCTGAGTGCCGTCGACATTCACTTTCGGATTAGGAGCGCTTGTCATCGTCCGTAACGTTCGATATAACCCCGATTCAATTGTTTTATGTAATCTTTCATTTAACCATTGATTAAATTCCATTAATCATCCGTTCCCCTCGTTACAAATCGTCTAAAATTTTCCCTACTTCTCCCAGTGAATAAAAACTGGTTGCTTTTCTAAAAAGTGAATATATGAATCTAGGCATGTAGTACCATCAACGAAAAAAATTCGACAGCCTTGTTCATCACCTAATTCTTTAAGTTTTGTAATTCTCTGATAGCCTAACTTCCTGCTAGCTACGTACCCCGTTACATAATCTGGATCGTCGGACCAGCATAATTCAGCGATTGAGGACGGATGGGAACTTACCTTTGATGCGAGCACTAGCGCCTCTTTCACTCTAGAATGATTAGGCATATTGTTAGCTTCTGCCCAATCAGCAAAATTACCTACATTCCAATCCATTCTTGAAACCCGGATTCCCCGTTCAAACCTATCATCCAGTCTCTCTCCCGTGCGATAATCAACGATGATCGCGCCTCTTGCGCCTGAATATTCAGTTATTTGTTCATATACTTTTTGAATGATTTTTTGTTGAATACCTGCTGACTCTAATAGCCTCATCACAACTGAATGTCCATCCTCCACTGTTGTTACTTCATTTGTCACGATGTCTAATGGTTTTATTTTTATGAAAGGTTCCTCTATCACTTCAAACTGAACTTGCATGAAATCCGGTTTTCCTCGTGTATGTTGTAAACCTTTTTCTAATAAGTCGCTAACAGCTTTTTGCAGATTGTCGTACGTAGAAATCGCTTCACCACCGGAAATATGCTTCCCCCCACATTCATGCCTCCCGTTTTGTGAAGCTCTCATTCTAACACTATAAAATTGTTCTTCCTCCACCTTTATTCCCCCACAATTAAGGTATAATTTTTAATAAAAATAAAAACTATTATCTGTCATAATTCAGTTGCCATTATAACACAAAATGTAAACTTTTAAACGAAAATGGTTAACAAAAAACTTACATGACTATGAAAGAAGGTTCAACATGTATAGACCAATAAGACGTAAAGTTAATGAATTAAAGGATGAATCAAAAATTAATCACCTACTTACTACAGCAAAAGTTGGGTATTTAGGGCTGAACGATAAAGAAGGAACCTATGTAGTCCCGTTAAATTTTGTATGGATGGACCAGAAGATTTATTTTCACTCAAGCGACGAAGGGCGCAAAACAGATGCACTAAATAATTGTAGCCGCGTTTGCTTCACTGTTTCAGAGGATTCAGGTACGATTGCTCATCCAGTGCCAGCTGATATTGGAACCGCTTATAGAAGCGTGATGGTTTTTGGACATGTAAAAAAGGTGAGCGATTTAGAGGACGCAACAAGCGCATTGCAGACAATGTTAGAAAAATTTGTACCAGGATATTTTGAAGGAAAGCTCGCAAAACCATTTGTGGAAAAGTATCGTTCATCATTAGGCAGTAAAACAGTGGTTTATTGCATTGAACCTGATCAAATTACTGCAAAAGTTGCTGAAGCAGCACCTGATGAATTATTTTATCGAGGCAGAAAACAAACCGATGATTTGAAGAAAGAGCGAGGTTAGGCTAAAGTTGCTCTTGACCGAAAATGCTATGAAAATAAGATTCATTGCGGACACACAGTACGTTAATTTTACCAAATAGACTGATTTGATTGACGATACGGACCTTTGGTTCTTTATTCGTTTATCATTAGACATGATTTAATCGTTTTCGTGTAAATAAGGTATACATTGTCCGGTTAAGTCATTAACATAGTAGAATTATATAAAATAAGGTCTTTTGTGACCGCTGTACAGCTATCCTTTTGAAAATTGAGTAGGACCCAAAATTAGGTCCTACTCTATTTCTAATAATTATGATCGAACAAGCACTTTCACCGATGAATCCATTATTTCCTTTAGGACTGATACAGAATGGTCAAATTGTGCTCTTTCTCGTTCGCTTAGTTCAATTTCAATCACTTCGCGAATACCGTCACGATTCACTACTGCTGGTACGCCAATGAAAACATCGTGATGACCGTATTCACCTTCTAAAAGAGTCGATACTGGAAGAATGCAATTTTCATTGTGTAAAATTGCTTTTGTAATTCGCACTAACGACATGCCGATTGCATAGTAGGTTGCGCCTTTTCGTTGGATGATATGATAAGCTGCGTCACGGACATTCGCATGAATTTGTTCATATACTTCTTTTTGTAGCTCTGGGTTACCTTCAAAATACGCATCTAGCTTTTTGATACCGATTGTTGCATGGGACCATACTGGAAACTCAGTATCTCCATGTTCTCCCATTATATATGCATTCACATTTCTCGCATCAACATTTAAATAATTTGCAATTTCATATTGAAGTCGAGCTGTGTCTAGCACTGTTCCGGAACCAACTACGCGCTCTTTTGGTAAACCCGATTCCTTCCAAGTTACTTGAGTGATGATATCTACAGGATTAGTGGCCACGAGGAAGATTCCGTCAAAGCCATTCTCCATAATGCTTCCTACAATTTGCTTAAAAATATTTGTATTCTTTTCTACTAATTGTAATCTAGTTTCACCTGGTTTTTGTGCTAAACCAGCTGTTAGAACAACAAGATCTGCACCATTACAATCTTCATAGGAGCCCTTCCAAACCTTGATTGGAGATGGCGCCAACGGAACACCATGATTTAGGTCCATTGCTTCGCCTTCTGCTTTTAGTTCATTCACATCAATTAGGACTAATTCTTCCGCTACTCCTTGATTTATCAATGAATAGGCATAACTGCAGCCTACTGCACCTGTTCCAACTAAGACAACTCGATTAACTTTTCTCATGATTGTAATCTCCTTTACTAAATAGTTGTTTAATGATTATTGATAAAATCTGAATGTGTAATTGCAACTTTGTGAAATACTTAACAATCTGTTCCGATATAGTATACCTTATTATTTTGATATAACATTTTCAGCAATTTGAATTAATTGTGAATCTTCATAAGTTTTTCCATTTCGCACTATTGTTACTTTCCAAAGTGTAATTTAATCCAAAATGGAGCCTTGTGATGACGAGTTTTAAATGCATTTTCTTTCTCTCTTGTTTCCGGAAAGGTCGCTACAAGAAAAACATAAGCACTTGCTACTGAAATAAAGAATATCATCGCTGGTACATATCCTGATTTTCCTAAAATAAAGCTCCAGATGATGGTCGCAATCGTTTGGCCAGCATAAGCGATTGCCCAAAACAATCCAAACATAATAGTTAATTTTTGCGGCGTCATCCCTTTTAACTCATGAGGTAAATTCAAAAAGATAGGGTACTGAATAAACATCGCAAAGCCGGAGATGGAAATAAAAATATATGAAAATAGTGGATTTACATTTGCGAAAAATAAAGCCAGTCCAAAAGCTCCTACCATTATCATGCCCGACATTACTAGCGCCGGCTTACGCTGTGCCCCTTCATTACCAATACGGATTCCCACAAACGTACCTAGAATACCAAAACCAGAGATTAGTAAATTTGTTACAGAACCATTAAGTAATGTATATTGGTCAAAAATTGCTTTAAAGCTTACTAGCGATAATACGTATAGAGTTAAGAAGGAAGCAAACGCTAAACCGTATCGCCATAAAAATGGATCCTTCAAAGCATCTTTATAACCGTATTCTTCTTCATCGGTGCTTGCTTGAGACTGTGTTTCATAGTTTTCTGCCTTTAGCAACCAAGCGATGAAAACCAATAAAGTGAATGAAGCAAAAATCGTTAAGGTGAGTTGCCAATTTACTACCATTTGTTTGGCAAACAGCGTGAATAAAATCGCCACAACAAAGGCCCCAACATTATAGGAAACCGTATTTGCGGCATTGATTCGCAACTTTTCCTTAGAGTCCTTAACATAATGAGCTACAACCGGATTCATATATACAATTACCATTGAGCCACCAACTGCCATTACCATTCGCGCAATAGTGTATGCCCAATAATTCGGAAGATATATCGCTACGAGACCCATCATTAATAATGCTATCGCTGTTCCAGCAGCTTTCTTTGGGCCCATCTTCATCAAGATAATCGCAGCTAAAATATTGGCAAACACGCGAGCTGTAGTAATAGAGTAGTTGACTAATTGGGCAATAACAGGATTTACTGGTCCACCGAAAAATGTCTGGGTAATCTGCGGTGTTAACGAAGACCCAGCTACCCAGTTCATCGCAAATGTCACATAGGCGAGCCAAAGTACTGCCATCATAAAATAACCCTTATTTCTGTTCGTTGCTTCCATGTTCAAAGCCACCTCAATTTGTATTATTTTTTTATGGTTTCTAAATCCTAAATGATTTAGTAGATTTAATTTGTGAAACATTTCACATATAGTGTTGATGTCATTTAGTATACCTCTAGTTTGTGAAATATTTCACATAAGTTGTTAACAAGATATGTATATTTTGAAAGCCCTTTCTGCAAATACATCTTTTTAGATCCGGTTTCACTTGACAAAAAAATTAGTTATGCTATAATTTACAATTAAAATAATCCTGTATATAATAAGATTCTCCTGGCCGGGGAATCTTATTTTTGTTTTTAGGAGGATTAAGCATGAAGCAAAATGAATCAAGTATTACCTCATTAATGACATCATTTGGTCGTGCCTACCACAGTCGTTTTGACAACCCGAAAATCTTCAATGATGATATTGCAGAACAATTAATAACCAAACAAGAATTTGATAACATCAGTGAAAATTTAATTCAAGGTTCCCAGTTTTTCATCGACACTATTCCTAGCAAAATTCTGGATCAGCCAAAGGAAATATTAAGATGGATTACACAAGTCCAACTATCTCCCATCTCATTGTCTCGGTCCGCTTTTTGTGAAAAGGTGCTTCATAATGAAATTATGTTAGGTGCCGTGCAATATGTGATTCTCGGTGCAGGTCTGGATACTTTCGGCTACCGTCATCCAGAATTCAATCCAAGGCTTCAAATTTTTGAGATTGATCATCCATCAACCCAGGCCGTTAAAGTAGACAGATTGAAGCTTGCAGACTTGGATTTACCTAATAATCTGCATTTTGTCGCCATGGATTTCACTCATGAATTTTCCCCTCAACAGTTGTATATTGCTGGATTTGAAAACAAAAAGACTTTCTTTAGCCTATTAGGCGTTTCATATTATTTAACAAAAATCGAAACTATCAATTTGTTAAAACATATTTTTGCAATCGTTCCAAAAGGTAGTTCCATTGTTTTTGATTTTGCTGATGAAAATGTATTTGTCGAAAAAGGCAAACATAACCGTGTGGCAAATATGTTGAAAATGGCCGCAACAGTAGGCGAACCGATGAAGTCTGGCTTTTCATATGATGAGTTAGAGCAATTGTTAGAGGAATGTGGATTGCTTATATATGAGCATTTAACACCAGCTCAAATAAATGAACAGTTTTTTAAAAATCGTACAGATTATTTAACCGCCTTCGAGACAGTTCATTATATCCACGCTGTGAAACAATAGTTTTTTTAAAAAAACAAAGAGGCTGAGACATAATTATTTCAGTTAAAAAAAACCGAACTATCATGTGAAATTCTAACTTAGAATTTCCTAATAGTTCGATTTTTTTATTTAATAGGCACAACCCTGAAATTACTGTAGAAAACTGTTAGCGTGGGTCTGTTAATCCGAATGTTGATTTCCTGGCGTTTGAAAATAAGCGTAAGAATTCCGCTTATTTTGAGAAATATGGTTTTTTTGCTAAGAATAAAGGGAGTTTTTCCGCTTATTTCATAAAAATCACTAGATTTTGTCTTTTTTGGAGTAGTTAAGCGGAAATTCTACTCTTATTCCAGCACATTTAGCCCCCCTTACATATAATAAGGGGAAATTCTACTCTTATTTATTCTCAACCTCAACCCTACACGAATATCAACACTAAACTTTAATATAGTCTTCCATATAAATCATTCGGTCTTAATAGCGGACTCCCATCTTCTTTTTTTACTTTTTTCATGAATACTTCATTCAGTAATATGTTCTTTTAATTCAATAAAATCCGAGGATGCGTGTGTAGCCATTATTCCATGGTAGCTTATGTCCAAACCAACCTCCTCTTCTTCAGCAGTTGAACGAACCGGCACCCAAACATTAATGATTTTTAACGTAATCCAAGTTGAAGTAAATCCCCAGATGCATAAGGCTGTTAAACCAAGCAACTGAACACCCAACAAATACCATTCGCCCTCTATAAAAAGTCCGCCCTCTGAGGCAAACAAGCCCAACGCCACCGTACCCCAAATACCCGAAGCCGCATGAACAGGAAAAGCTCCAACTGGATCGTCGATTTTCAAAACCTCTAACCAATTGGTGACTGCCATCATTAATAAGCCAGCAACTGCACCTATAAACAAAGCAGCAAGATTACTTACAAAAGCACAACCGGCAGTAATTGCGACCAGTCCCGCAAGTGAACCATTTATGACTGACGGAGCATCAGAACGACCATAGCGAAACAACGTATAAAACAATGTTGCTGCCCCACCTGATGCTGCCGAAAGCATCGTCACAATTGCAATATGACCAATCCTCACATCAGTAGCCTGAAGCGTACTACCGGCGTTAAAGCCGAACCATCCAAACCATAAGAGAAACGCACCGACAGAGGCAAGCGGCAAGTTACTCGGTAATGCAATCGTGCTTGTCCCAAGAGCAGAATATTTGCCTTTGCGAGGTCCAATAATCATCGCCGCTGCTAATGCTGCAAAACCACCAAGAGCATGGATTACACCAGAACCGGCGAAGTCAATCATTCCAAGTTTTCCTAACCAGCCTCCTCCCCACACCCAATGCCCAGCTAATGGGTAAATTAGAGCCGTCATCACAACCGCAAATAGAAGGTATGCGCGAAAATTTATACGTTCTGCCACTGCACCAGAAACAATCGAGATAACAGCAATAACAAACGCTGCTTGAAACAACCAAAATGCATCTAGTGAAACAGGGAGGCTTAGATGTGATAAATCCCCTTCTAAAAAGAAACCACTTGTGCCGATGAAACCCATTAAATCGGTGCCATACATCAGTGCAAATCCCATAGTAAAATAGCAAAGCGTGCCGATAATAATATCAGCGAAGACCTTCATAATGATATTTACACTGTTTTTGTTGCGAACAAACCCCGCCTCAAGTAAGGCAAAGCCACCCTCCATTAAAATAATCATCGCTGCTGTTAACACAACCCAGATTGTATCCATACCTAACTGCAAAGACTCAATTGTCACTTAAACGCCCTCCACTTCCTTCCAAAGACTTTATTTCTTCCAGCAGAAGCCCAGAAAGTTGAATTTCCTCATTACCAGGCTTAGATTGAATTAGCAAAATCAACTCATCCAATCTAGTAATATCTCGTTTAATTTTCTCAATGCTTTTAAAACGATCTTTGACATAGACCATATACTCAACTGCTTGATGATGACTTGGGGCTCTACTAGTAAACATCTTTTTTATCAAAGGTAAGGCCTGATACACCACTTCTTCAGTTCTTCTTTTTTCTTCATATTTGATTATTTTATCCTTAATATTGACAATCTGATTTTCCTTATTACTCTTGATTCTCAATAGCAATTGTTTTAATTCTTCTGGGCCAAAATGAATTGAATTGTTAACTTTAAAATCATCTCCAACAACCACGTTAACTCCCCTAACATATAATGTTAACTTTTCTTACATTATATTTATCTCTAACAAAAGAGTCAATAACAAAGAAAAGAATTTTCTTGATTTTTCTGATAGATTTTCACAAAAAATGGCTCAGTTCTGTTGAACTAAGCCACTTTTAGTAAAATTAACCCTTAAACATTAAGCGTACCGCTACCACCATCAAACATGTAGCAAGCGCTCGTAAAATGATTTTTTCTGGAAGCTTCGAAGAGATTTTCGCCCCCAATTGTCCACCAATTAATGAACCAGCTGCAAGCCACACAACAATGCTCCAGTCGATATGATTGTATGCGAAGTGAGAAGCCGTGCCGACAATGGAAGCAAACAATATCGAGAACATTGAAGTTGCAGCAGCAATATGTGCTGGAAATGACAGCAATAATACCATCGTCGGAACCATGACCGAACCGCCACCAATCCCGAGCATGCTCGATAAAATTCCAGCGAAAAATGAAATCACAATTCCAACCCATTGATTGTACGAAAAAACATGCTCTTTACCGAACGAATCAGCAAAGGTTCTCGTAATTGTATTTGGAAAAGGTAATTCGATTTGTTTAGACGGCTTAAAGATTAAACTCAATGAAACTAACATCATGAAAATGCCAAATGTAATAAAAAACAGTTTATCAGTTATGTAATTCGTAATCCATGCTCCCAAAATAGAGCCTGGAAACATCGCAGCGGCAAACATCAATCCACTTTTATAATCAATTCGTTTTTGTTTACTGTATCTATAAGTACTTGAAAGCGAAGTGAAAAATAAAACAGCCATAGAGGTTCCAACAATTGTGGCAACCTCTAAATCTTGAAATAGAGCCAAAATTGGAACGATAATAAATCCTCCACCTAGCCCAACAACAGAGCCACTCACTGCAGCAAAAAGCCCAACAAAAAATAATAATATACTCTCAACTTCCATTGCCCCTACCCCTTAAATGTAGAAATGTTATTCTACATTTTATCACAACCTGGAGCTCTACTCTTCTTTAAATTTGAATATTGCTCACGGAAGCCCCTTTTAATCATTAGATAATTTAACCGTAGGATGGTATAGAGGAAAGGATAGGCAATCGCAGAATGCCAAATCTTCCAACCGTTATGATAAAAAACTTCCGTTTGTAGAGAAATCAGTTCAATTACTAAGGTGACCAATGAAAATCCTATCACATATAAACCTTTACCGATACGTGGTTTAGTTTCTGGATAATAATTTAAAAATAGAATATTAGCTGCCGGATAAATGAAAAGGATAACAAGTATGTACTCCCAATCCACACCCTTTAAGAAAAACCCGTACAAATCCAATTTCACATCTAAAAACATGTCTGCAAAAGTACCCATGAGGGTCGCAAATAATGAAGTAGTATACAGTTCAATTTTTGAAATCCGCTTTGGAACAAAAAATATCGTATACAGAGCTCCAAGCGTGAAAATTATTAATAAAATCATGCGGAGACGCCTCTTAACTTTCAATTTTTCTATCCAAGACACATTAATTATTGTAAATAATTATCTATTCTTTCCAGTTAAAATGAGTTCTATTATCGAGGCGATAATGGATGAAACTTTTTTCCCATATAACTCGTAAATAACAATAGGTATTCCCCATTTTATAAAAAGTTTGCGGATTGGAGGTCTTAATTATGAGACATGTATCAAGAGCGACAGAATGTCCAAAATGCCGTTCAAAGGAATTAGGACTAGGCAAGCATAGCGGGTACGCAGTTATGTCCCCTGTAAATAAAATGAGTTTAGGTTCAAACATTGAATACGTTATTTGTACAAATTGCGGATATATTATCGAAAGCTATGTCCAAAAACCAGAAAAATTCAAAGGGACGATATTTTAACCAAAGCGGCTAATTCAATTTGAATTAGCCGCTTTGGTTGACACCTTAAATAATATTCATTTCTTTCCCAATCATTTGGAACTTACTTAACAAATATTTAATATCTTTGTGTGTATGATTAGCTGTAATCGTTATATTAATGCTGCTTTCCCTGCTTATGTTTGTCGGTTGCGGAATAAGTGGAACGAATATTCCTTCCTCTTCCAATCTTGTAGAAAATGCTTCGGCTTGATGTGGATCTCCAATTACGACTGTAATAATTGGTGATAAATGACCTTTAATATAAAAGCCCATATCCCCCAATTGATTTCTAGCATAGTTTACTTCGGTGAATATCTGCTTTCGTATTTCCTGATTAGTTTCAATAATTTCTAGCGCTGCATAAGCCGCTGCGCAGATTGAAGGAGGAATTGAAGGATGATAAACAAAAGTCTTAGCATGATTTCTTAAAAAATCAATCAATACTTTAGAGCCACAAACAAATCCCCCTTCAGCACCAACAGCATTACTTAATGAGCCAATTATGATATCAGGTCGAACATTAAAGTATTCACATGTTCCTCGTCCTTTTTCTCCAAAAATTCCGATCCCATGGGAATCATCAACAATCACATGCGCTTGATACTGTTTTGCTAGCGACATGATTTTATCTAAAGGCGCAACAGCTCCATCCTCACTAAACACTCCCTTTGTAACAATAAAACGGCGTTTGTGATCTTGGCTATCTCTTAATTTCTCTTCAAGATCTTCCATATTAACATGAAGATAATGAATAGATTCTGCATATGATAATTGGCATCCATCAAGGATACTGACATGATTGAATTGATCACACAAGATGACATCACCCTTTTCGGGTATGGATAAAAGTACACCAAAGATTGCCAGAGACCCGTCTGAAAACAAAATTGTTGCCTCCGTATTAATAAACTGGGCTAGTTTGTTTTCTAGTATAAGATGCCATTTTGTGTAACCCGTTGTAATGCCCGTTCCACTACTGCCAACACCAAATTGATGAAGGATTGTCTCTGCTGCATAAATACATCTTTCATCATTAGCGAGACCTAAATAATTGTTTGATGAAAAAACTAATTGCTTACGGCCGTCGATTTCCATTATTGGACTCGGTCCAGCATTCATTGTTTTCACTGTACGAAACTTTCCCGATTCCTTCGTCTTGTTTAACCGATCACCTAACCATTTCTCAAACCCCATCATCATTCTTTATCCCCTTGTCGAATTAATGACAACCCAAATTACCTTGTTCCTTATAAGTAACCTCCTTTTTATTTTTTTAATTTTCTGAAATATCTCTATATATTAATGCTATTGATTTTAATTTTAAATATCTCCTGTTATACTACAAACAATCAATTAAACTATAAAAGTGTTATCTTTGTCTGTCAATAGGTTAACAAAACAATCAAACAATCATCTCAAAAAAGTATAAATTTTCAGTCAATAATAATTATTCCAACTACTATAACTATCATTAAAAAGAGGTACATTATACGAATGATTAAATATCAAGCGTATAACGTACCTGCTTAACTACTATTGAACGATTATGAAAGTTAATATGATTATTACTTTTCCTTATGAAACAGATACAGGTTTTGAAGCTGTATTTTGTTGATTTTCGATTTTACTAACCGCTTCCGCACTTGTATCAACACGTTTCACGAATATCGAAAGTGCTAAAGCAACTAAATTTACGACAAACGTTACATAGAAAGAATATTGAATTCCTGCTAGTAATGCCTGCTGTGTTAATAGTGCAGTTGATGCCTCTGTTATTGTGGTCGGATCAACACTTGCCATTAAGCTTTTGGCTTCAGATTTTGTGACTGAATTCATAATCGTTACTAATACAGCCGTACCAATCGAACCAGCAACCTGTTGGGCCGTATTGTTAATCGCTGTACCGTGCGGATTTAATACAGTTGGCAGTTGGTTTAAGCCGTTTGTCATAATCGGCATCATAACCATCGACATCCCAAACATTCTGAGCGAATATATGAAGATGATAAATGTGTAAGTAGAGTCAAGTTGTAAGTGAGCTAGCATATATGTTGAAAACGCCATAATCGAAAGTCCGGAAACTACTAACACACGTGGTCCAATTTTATCAAATAATTTACCAGTGATCGGTGACATTAGCCCCATAATAATTGCACCAGGTAATAACATTAGACCCGAATCAAGTGGTGATATTCCTCGAACACTTTGGACATATGCTGGTGTTAAAATCATCCCTGAAAACATGGCGACTGAATTTACCATCGCAATGACTGAACCAAGCGCAAACATAGGATATTTGTAAACTCGTAAATCCAATAATGGTTTTTCCATTGTTAGCTGACGAATAATAAATGCCACTAAAGAAACACCACCAGCAATTAGTGCTGTTAATACGATTCCATCAGTCCATCCGTCCGAGCTGGCAGTACTGCATCCGTATAAAATCCCACCAAAACCAATACTAGATAACACTACAGATAAATAGTCTAAATTTGCCTTTTTATTTTGAGGCATGAGATTTTCTGATTTCCAAATTGACAGCAATAAACTGATGATTGCCAACGGTAAAATCATTTCAAAGAGAACACGCCAATCATAATATTCAACAATATACCCTGATAATGTTGGACCAATTGCCGGTGCAGAAATCATAACTAAGCCGAAAATCCCCATTGCTGCTCCCCGCTTTTCTCGAGGAAAACTTACTAACATAATATTCATTAGCAGAGGTCCCAACGCTGATGAACCAGCCGCTTGAATCATACGACCAGTTAGCAACATACCAAAATTAGGTGCGAAGGCAGCTAACGCCGTTCCTAAAGTGAAAATTGCCATCGAGCTGATAAGCAATTGACGATTAGAAAAACGCGTTAACAGAAAAGCTGATGTTGGAATAAGTACTCCACTGACTAGCATATAACCCGTTGCTAACCATTGTACGGTTGAATAATCAGCAATTTTTAAATCAACCATTATTGACGGCAATGCAATGTTTAACAAAGAATTATTTAAAAATGATACAAACGCCCCAATGAAAAGAATTGAAAGCATCAAATATGGGGGTTTTTTATTCTCTAAAGTAATTGAATTCATTCCATTAATCCCTCTATCCGTTCTGAATTTATTTCACTTGATTCATTTTATACGCGCAGTGCAAAATTAGCAACATTTTTGTACTCTGCGTATAAATTGTTGTTTTTCCATAAGAGGAAATCTATACTTAAGGATATAGATTGTACGGGAGGAAGTTATGAATAATCGAAAAAGAAATGTAGCTGACGTTGCCTTAAAGCTGTTTGTTGAAAAAGGCATCCAGAATACCTCGATACAAGAAATTATAGAAAAAGCTAGCATATCAAAAGGTACTTTCTACAATTATTTCACCTCGAAAAATGATTGTGTTGCCGATATATTAGAATTTTTACGATACGATGCCAGCCAACAGCGGATTGCGATTCAATTCGGAAAAGATGCTCAAGATCGCCATGTTTTTATCGAACAAATTACGATATTAATACGTTTAAACGAAGAACGAAATCTAAATGCTCTATTTGAAGCTATTTTAGCATCAAACGAAAATGAATTAAGAAAATTAGTATTGCGCCATCGGGTTATTGAATTGGAGTGGCTAGAAAACCGTTTTATTGAAGTCATTGGTGAAGAAATTCGTGAATGTGCGTTTGAAGGAGCAATCTTGTTTTATGGGATGCTGCAGCATATGATGTTTTCAATGCGGATTACAAACAGTCAATATTCGTTAAACCGCTTAGTTGAAATAATTTTGACATATATTGAATTAATTCTTGAAGAAATGCATAAGAACAATACATCACAATTAAATAAATCAGCCGTCGATATACTTCGAACAAAGGTTGATAAAAAGGCGATCACTCTCCAAGAGCTTGAAGAGGTTGCCCAAAACCTTCAACAACAATTTAAATTTAATGAAGAACAGCAAGATTTGCTCGATGCAGTTATGACCGAGTTAAATCGAGAAAGGATTCGAAAAATTGTGATAAAACAATTTTTAAAGCCTATGCAACAACTGTTCCAAGGCACAACCATTGAATCACAAGTACACACCTTTACCAATTTAATCTGGTATTATTTGAAATCGATATAAGAGGATTACTAAGCTTAGCCAGTTGTAGACTGGCTAGGCTTTTTTCTTACTTCAAAATGAATTCTGTCTGTATGAACCTCTCTTACGGACACTTCTTGCCATTTCGCATTGACTTCTGTCCGTATGAACCTCTCTTACGGACACTTCTTGCCATTTCGCATTAACTTCTGTCCGTATGAACCTCTCTTACGGACACTTCTCGCCATTTCGCAATGACTTCTGTCCGTATGAACCTCTCTTACGGACACTTGTAACCATTTCACATTGACTTCTGTCCGTATGAACCTCGCTTACGGACACTTCTCGCCATTTCGCAATGACTTCTGTCCGTATGAAAAACTTCATAAAAACTTCTCCTAAACTTCATCCAAACTTTTTACTTTTATCATATTTTTCTCACAACTAACCAATAGAATGAACCCGAAGATATCAATTGGGGGAATTAAGGTGAAAAATGCAATTGTAAAAACCATTCTATTTTTATTAACGATAGGAATTGTACTCAGTGCTGGATTGTATCGTACTGCACTATCCGCTGAAAGAGCGCAATTCCAAGCTAAGATTCCTGGAAAAGACAATTTTCCGATAGTGCTCGACTTAGCAAATCAAGGCTGGCCGAAAAAATTAATACAGCCAGGACTCGTCTCAATTTCAAATGGACACGGACCAATGGGTATCCAAAACATAAGCAAAGAAAATTTGAACGTTCAAGTGGTGTTGAAGGGATTCCCCAGTGAAGCAGACTTAGAAATCCCAGAGCTGGAGTACGATGAAGAAACTTATGCCTTAAAGCAGCCACTTAAGCCTAAACAGAGTTTTAAAATCGATTTATCTGTAGAAATACCTAAAGAATATCGGAATAAGTTGGTAGGTTTCTCGGGAGAAATTCAATTTATCAATCAAAAAGACCAATCGATTTTGAGCAGCATTCCTGTACATATCGTCAACTCAGACTATGGTGATCCCTATAAAAAACTAAACATCGAGCGTCAGCCGCTCTTCGGACATGGTGGCGGAAATGGTAAAGGTAAACCTGCAGACAACACGAAGAAACAAGAGAACGACAAAAGCAAAGGTGAGGAAAATAAACAATCCGAAAAAGAACAAAGCAAGGAAGAGAATTGTCATTAGGAGGAAAGTTGTATGAAGGGATTTACAATTAAACGAAAGCGATTAAGTAAGGTGCAACAGCGTTCACGCAATTATGTTTATCGTCGGGGTATTTGGTATATATTTGGACTCACTCTATTTTATGCTCCATTTGCCTTGTTTAATCGTGGACTAAATATGTTATTTGGACAAGGTAAAGATGGGGATATTCATGGTACTTGCCTCCGCATGCCAATCGGAGATCTGTTAAGTGGAAAAGGCTTGGATTTAATGTCCGTTTGGGGTGTAAGTATTGCTCTCCTCCTAGGCTCAGCTTTTCTAATTGGTCCATTTTTCTGTGGCAGATTATGTGCCGCAGGAGCGTTTACTGAATACTTAAGCCGTTTATGGCCTGATAATTGGAAAATCGATTGGTCAAGAGTCGTAAATCCAGCACCGATTCGATATGGATTTTTAGCAGGTTTTGTCATTGCTCCATTAACAACTGGTTCAGTTAGCTGTTCATATTGCAGCTATGGTTTCTTCGAACGCATGCTTACCGGTGGGTTTTGGGGTGATGTCGGTGTAATGAGTTCAACCGTAATCCTTACCGCGTTTCTTTGGTTTGTTGTGTTTGGCCTATTTGCAAAAGGTGGCCGAGGTTATTGTAATTTTATGTGTCCTGTCGGAGCAATCCAAAGCTTCGTTCACAGTTTAGGAGCTCTATTTGGTTTTACTTTTAAATTAAAATATGATCGCTCGAAATGCGTCAGCTGCGAATCTTGCCTGAAAGCATGCCCAATGGGTGCGCTAAAGAAAGCTGAGGATAATAAAATCCAATACAATATTCATCATTGTATAACATGCCGTCAATGTACTGCCGCGTGCCCAACAAGTGCGATTAGCTACGGTACAGGCGAACGTGGCTGGGATAACAAAACAGTTACAGTTTCTCCTCTTGAAAAACCTACAGTTAAAGAGGGTGCTTAACTATGATTAAAACCTTTACAAACACGAAGAAAAAGATAACAACCATATCAACTGGAATTGGTGCAGCGGGCTTAACAGTTGGAACATCTTTAACTGGATCAGCAAGTTCCTTGTGCACTGGGGCATGTGGTTCATGTGGACTAGGTTGTGGTTCAGCCGCAGCCATTGCCGCAGCTGGGTTTGTGATAATGATTGGAAGAAAAAGACTAAAGAATGGTACAGTCGATTCCACTAAAAAGTAATCATACAAATAGATAAATCACTAGATATAAAAAAAGCGACTGAGGATATGACCGTAATCCTAGTCGCTTTTATATATTAGGCTGGATTTAATTCTAGTTCAACTTTGATTTTCACATCTTTACCAACAAGTACGCCGCCTGTTTCAAGTGCTGCGTTCCAAGTTAGACCAAACTCTTCACGGTTAATTTTTGCTTCTGCTTCAAATCCGTAAACGTCTACTCCCCACGGATTTGTACCTTTTCCACCAAATTCAACAGTAAATGTGACTGGTTTTGTTACATCTTTAATGGTTAAGTCACCAGTTAATTTGTAATCATCGCCATCTTTTGTAATGCTAGTTGATGTAAAATCAATCGTTGCGAAAGTTTCAACGTCAAAGAAATCCGCTGACTTTAGATGGTTATCACGATCCTCATTTCGTGTGTTAATGCTTGCAACGTCAAATTTGAATGAAACCACAGCTGATGTTAGATCGGCTAAGTCTGCCGCTTCCACTTCTGCAGTATATGCATCAAACTGCCCTTTTACTTTTGATACCATCATGTGTTTTACTTCAAATCCTACGCTTGAGTGTGATTGGTCAATTGTCCATTTTGTCATTATTAATTCCCCCATTATTTTATTTTATCTCGAAATCGAGATATATTTTTTTAAAAAAGTTTACCCAGTCATCTCAAAAAATTTCCAGGTAAACTTTTGAGAAAATAAATTCGAATATATAGTTCTGAGGTATATCTCGAATTGATTTATCTCTAATTCGAGATAAATTTATCATATTTTCAATTTGATTGTCAACGCTTTTCAAAAAGTTTTTTTCTACCATCTCACCATGTAACGACTTTTTGGTGCAACTAAATTGATTAATTGGCTTGTTTCTCCATTTCTATAATTAAAAAATGAGACGTTTCTACAGAACTTATCAAAACATCCTCTTCAACAATCTCCATACCATCGCCATCATTCAACTCAATATCGTTCATTTTAGAAGTGCCTTCGATTTGAACTAAATACGCTTGCCTGCCCTCTTTTACTGGGAAGTGTATGTCTTTTCCTTTATCCAATTCTAATGAGTAAATATTTGCATCTTGATTAATTTTAATTGGAGCATCGCCATTTACTCCCGAAACCATGTGCAGCCATTTATTCTTTCGCTCATCCCAATTAAAGCGAAGATCACCATAGTTAGGCTTTAGTCCATTTTGATTTGGGAATATCCAAATTTGCAATAGTCTGAGTACTTTTTCACCTAAATTATGCTCGCTATGACGTACACCAGTTCCTGCGCTCATATATTGAATATGTCCGCGTGAAATAGTGTTTTTATTACCCATGCTGTCTCTATGAGTTAAATCCCCGTTTACTACATAAGAAATAATCTCCATATCTCTATGCGGATGTGTATCAAATCCTGTTTTTTGTGCAATTAAGTCATCGTTAATAACCCGTAAGACGCCAAACTGAATATTTTCCGGATTAAAATAATCCGCGAAGGAAAAATGAAATTTACTTTGTAGCCAACCATGATTACCAGAACCCATGGTTGTACTGTCAATCTTTTTAAGCATAATGAGTTCTCCCCTTTGTTCATAATGGTTTAGATTACCCTAAACCCTAATATTTACAACAATTCGATTTATCTCGAATTCGAGATATTTACGCAAAAAATAAAGTAAACCTAACGCTTACCTTTAATTAATATATCTTGAATCTGAGATAATAATACAATGATATTACATCATTGTCAATCCTTATTCCTACTAATTATGACTCTTCTGTTTTTTTATTGCCCTTGCTCACATACGGTTTCGCACTCTTGGCTCTCTTGGCTCCAGCTTGCCAACGATTCCAACCTTTTTTTCCTGTTCCTCTACCTGTTCCGCTTTTACTCTTTGCTTTAGTCATATGATCACTCCATTATTTTGTACACCTTAGTCCATAAGAAACTAAGCAGATGCACTATAACATATCATAAGAAATGACGTGTGTCTATTCCACACGTCATTTGTTCTGGTATGTTGAGTAGCAGCAACAAGCCATTGTAAGTTCACGCTTTCTCCCCTATATTGAATAATCCTCTGGAATGCGCTCTTTATCATTTTCGAAAAACAAATGAAAGATTTGCTCACGAATTTTTATAAAGTCACGGCTATTACGGTCGCGCGGTCGCGACAGATAAACAGGAATCGTCTTTTGAATTCCCCCTGGGTTTTTCTGCATTACGATTACTCGATCCCCTAGTAATACAGCTTCGTCAATATCATGCGTAACCAATATCATCGTAATATTCGCCTGTTCTCTTATTCGTAATATTTCATGCTGCATTTGGATTCTTGTCAACGCATCTAAAGCGCCAAACGGTTCATCTAGTAAAATAATATCAGGTTTTTTCACCAGTGTCCTACCGATGGCCACACGCTGTGACATCCCACCGGACAACTCGCCTGGCTTCGCTTTTTCAAAGCCCTTTAAACCAACCAACTCTATATATTCAGCAATAAGGCGGCTTCTTTCTTGTGCAGATAAACGCTCCAAGCCAAAGCCGATATTTTGTTCCACCGTCATCCACGGGAACAAACGGTGATCCTGGAACACCATGCCTCGATCATGGCCAATCCCTTGAACAAGCTGATCATTTATCGTTATTTTTCCTTCATAAGAAGTGTCCAAACCCGCAATGATTCGCAGAAGCGTGCTTTTGCCGCAGCCACTCGCCCCGACGATTGTTAAAAACTCCCCTTCCCGAACCTCTAAATTAATATTGTTTAACACCTCAATTTTTCCTTCCCGGTGCTGAAAAGACTTCGATAGATTGCTAATTTTTATTTTTTGTTTATTGGACCCATACAAAATTCTCGCTTCACTACGCATCATCAACCCTCCTATGATTTAATCCCTGGCTGCCATGAAAGCACTCTTTTTTGAACATACTTAATTAGCGCATCCATCGTCACTCCAATTAGTCCAATCATGACCATGCCGATGACCATGACATCAGGCTGAGACAACTCGCGTCCTTGGGTAATTCGATAGCCTAATCCGGAATCAGAGGCAATTAATTCAGCCGCCACAACTGCCATCCATGCTGCCCCAAGCCCGAGCCTTAATCCAACAAAAATTGAAGGCAAGGCTGCCGGTAGAATTACCCGAAAAAGATATCTAGATTTGCTGACTCCCATGAGCTTAGAAACCTCCAAATAGCCCTTTGGAACACCTTCAATGCCTTGAATCGTATTTAATAAAATCGGGAAAAACGCACTTTTAAAAATAATAATTACTTTAGACGTTTCACCAATGCCGAACCAAAGAATGATGATAGGAATCCATGCAAGCGGAGGAATCACGCGAATGGCATTAAATACTCCCGCAAAAGTGGAGTCTACCCGAGCGAACAAGCCCATCACAATCCCAAATGAAATACCAACAACCACAGCAGTTAAAAAGCCTTGCAGCATTCGGCTCAAGCTAATCCACGTATCTCCATAAAGCGTCCCGTCCACAACAAACTGGACAACCGTTTCAAATACAACTTGAGGTGATGGTATTAAATAGGATGCAATCAGTTGTTTTTCCGTAATATAAAACCATGAGACAACCAGTAAAAGAGGCAGAATCATTGGAATAAGTTTTGTAACATATGGTTTTCTCATTTGTATCACCCCTAATTCATATATAAGGAAAGGGCAAACTATGATGCCCTCTCCCGCAATTCACTATTTATCTCGTAAAATCCAATCCTCTAACTCAAAATCTTGTTTGATTAATTTTTGATCAACAAGGAATTTCTTCGTTCCCTCTAGTAATTCAAGCCCTTCTTTCGGGAAGCTCTCCTCAGTAATAATCTCTAAAGGTACGCTTTCCTTAACGACATCTAAATCATGCTTCGTTACTTCGGACACATATTGATAAAATTCATCCTCATGCCCCTTTAAATCTTTAACTGATTTCGTCCGAGTATCATTCCATACGGACAAAAACTTCGGATTCTCATCTAACCATTTTTCTGTTGCGACAATCACCGAGCTTCCAGTCAAATGAGGTGTAGACTTACTTGCCTGTTCAATAATTGGAAATCCTAATTTAATATGTTTTGGACCGTTATAGGTTGGGAATGCATATGCCTGAATATCACCACGTTCCAGCGAGGCTGCTGCTTCCGTTGGCAATAATGAAACAACCTTTACATCATCTAACAAATCATTTTCTTCTAGCAATCCAATTAAGTATCTGAACATATAAGAGCCATTTGAAGTGGCAACGGTCTTCCCTTTTAGGTCCTCAACCTTTGCAACACCATTTTTCTTATTTGTGACGAGCCAAATATCAGAATGAATATTTGCAAATCCGATTAATCTTGTTTTCTGACCAGAACTTCTTGCCAGTAAGCTTGGAGTATCCCCAAAGATTCCTAAATCAATTTCTCCGGCAGCGACGGCTTCATTCAGATTGGGGCCATTTGGGAATGAAAAAAATTCAATATCAGTAATACC
Source organism: Bacillus marasmi (assembly GCF_902168435.1). Taxonomy (GTDB): domain Bacteria; phylum Bacillota; class Bacilli; order Bacillales; family Cytobacillaceae; genus Bacillus_BU; species Bacillus_BU marasmi. The sequence goes on along the minus strand of NZ_LR656166.1, from coordinate 192,788 downwards.
GATTTTCTTCAATTCTTCCTGTAAGTATCCTTTTTCGATCGCCCAGCCTTCTGCTCCAGAAACAGCAGGTTTCCCATCCTTCGTATTGCCACTTGCATTGATATAACCTAGGCGTAATGTTTTGCCTTCTTCGGTAGATTTCGCCGCTTCACTGCTTGATTTTTCAGAACTTGAGCTTTTCGAAGCACCGTTGCACGCTGTTAAAAGTAGAACCAACAGCGTTACCAACACAACGAATCCCTTAAATTTCACGAATTTCTCCATCTTCTCCACTCCAATTATTTTAAATAAAATTTATAAAATTGATCGTCACTTGCTGTGGATTTTTGACCTTTCTCCCAGCCAACGCTTCTTCGATAGCTTCCGATTAACGCTTTTTCTTCAATTTCTTGCGGAGATATTTCAACATGCTCCTCCGCATAAGGTGCTACGTATAAAGCATTTACTGGACAATAAAGTTCGCACATGTAGCATGTCTGGCACTCACTTTGTCGTGCTATTCTTGGGGTTTGATCTTCTCTTGACTCAAATACATTTACTGGGCATACCTTGACGCATTGATTGCATTCAACACATTTTTCTTCTATTAGTAATTCAATCAATCTCATTCACTCCTTACGTATTTTGGAGAAGACGGTCTGCTGAAACATTGATTTCGTCTAATCCACTTGTAATTAATCGATAATGTTGGTTATCATCTAAGCCCGGATAATCAAGACGCTTATGCATACCTCTAGTTTCTTTTCTCTCAAGGGCAGTAGTATACATGAAGCGAGAAGTCGCAAGCATCGCTGCTGATTCACGGACTCTGACAATATCGGTATCACTTTCACCCAGTGTCGATTTTGCTTCTTGCCACAGATTGTTTAGGCGTGAAAGTGAAAGAGAAAGATTTTCTTCTGTTCTAAATAAATTAATATCAAACGGAGTGACCTCAGCTTGAACAAGCTTCGTTAACTCATTTGCCCCGAGGCGAGCTTTGCCTCCTGTTTGATTTGTGATTCCAACAACAGAGTTACGCTTCAAGTCACGATTTTGTTTATTCCGGTTAAAAGCTAACGCATATTTTGCTGCACCTTCACCTGACCAATGACCAGAGGAAATCGCCCATGCTGCATTATAGCTACCTCCACCTGTAAAACCTCCACATATTAGTTCGCGAGTTGCAGCATCACCTGCTGCATACAAACCTGGCACTTTTGTTGCGCAAGATTCATCAACGATTCGTATTCCCCCCGTGCCTCGGACTGTTCCCTCCAGGCGCAATGTTACCTCAAAACGGTCCTCAAACGGATTAATTCCCATCCGATCAAACTGTAGGAAGAAGTTTGGTTGGGCAGCTCGCATCCATTTTTGCATACTAGGTTCTTTCGCTTTATCAAGCTGAGCGAAAACTTTTTGTCCTTGTAATATCGTTTTAGCGATAATAGACCGACCTCGTTGGGAGCCAGCACCCACTACAACACTTCCATCCTCGTAAGAGAAAGATGCGTAGCTGTAAAATGCTCCTTTTGTAATCGATGAATATTTCGGGGAAAGCGCGTAGGAATTTGAAAATTCCATCCCTGAAAAATCAGCACCTGCTTCGGAAGCCAATAAGTATCCATCACCTGTGAGTACGTTGCAGCCTAAAGCTTTGCTTAAAAATGCGCATCCACCAGACGCGATGACAATAGCGTTTGCTTGAATTGCCCAAACTTGATTCGTTTGAGTATCGATTCCAGCGGCTCCTGCTACACCATTGTCATCATATAAAAGCTCAAGGGCAGGGCTGTGATCAAGTATCGTAATTTTGGCCTGATTCAATTTTTTCCGCAATAGTCGCATATATTCTGGACCTTGAAGACTTCGTTTATGTGAAACGCCATGTTCATCCACTGGAAATGGGTAACCCCATTCCTCCAATTTATTAACATTGTCATAGGTGCGATCAAGCACCCGCTTCATCCAGCTTCGTTCTGCCAAATAGCCACCTAACGCTTCGCGACTTTTCATCGCCTCTTCACGTGAGGCTTCGTCTGGTTGGATATACCAAACCCCATTTCCGGATGGTGCTGTTGCTCCACTTGTTCCGCAATAGCCTTTATCGACTAAAATGACGGAGGCTCCATTTTCAGCTGCTGATAATGCTGCCCAAGCACCGGCTGGCCCTCCTCCAATCACTAGTACATCAGCTTTTCGCTTAACATCATACAATTGATTTTCCAGCTTATAGCTTGCATTTAATTCAATTGCCATTTTCCTCATCTCCTTTTAACTTTTAGGCCGTGTTAAACCTAGCTGTTGATTTCCGCTCCAATCAACGTCGCAAAAATCAATTCTGTGCATTAACATAGCCACCTTATAAAAAACAGAAAAAGACCTCCTAAAAAAGGAAGTCTCCAGTTGTCTGGTCAACTTGTGACGATATGTAGTTCTTTTTCTAGAAATCAAAAAAGGTTTATTCCCCTCATAATTAAATGAAAGAAATAAACCTCTAATGGATTAGTCGGTTTAGAATAAATATCATTTTATTCCGATTAGATTACTTAGATTAATACCAATAATAATCTTAATTTTAATAATTGTCAATCATTTTTTATACTTGAAGTTTCAATTCATCTTGTAACAATTGCTTAGGTTGTTTCTGAACGACGAAAACAATGATAGCGGCAATGAAAAACAACATCCCTGTTGAGTAAAACACGTAAGGAATCGATGCAATACTGCTTATAATTCCCCCAAAAACAGGGCCGATTATATTCCCAAAAAATTTGCAACTTTGGTTATAGCCCATAACTTCACCTTGGATTTCGATAGGGGTCTCACGCCTAATAAAGGCAATCATAATCGGCAGGAGCCCTCCAGATGAAATTCCAAATAGAATTCGCAACACAATCAATTGCCATAGGGAGGTGACAAAGGCTTGTGGTACGATGAAAAAAACACTAATAAAAAGTAAAACGGTTAAAACCTTCTCATAACCTACATTATCCGCTAGCAATCCCCAGTAACGGGTAAACATAAAAGTCCCAATCCCGGTTGCACTAAAAGTAATTCCTGCAAGTAAGGAAACCTGCTGTGCATCAGTTAAATCGGCTACATATAGCGAAAGAAGTGGTTGAATACTAAAATTACCTATTTGAACTATTATAGTAACAAGCATGATATTCATTAAGGAACGGTGATGAAAAATGGCTTTAATAATATGTTTTCGTGAATAGATGGGTTGTGTATTTGTCTTTTTCATATCTGATTCATGAATACCAAAAGTGATGATGATGGCTGCAATTGTAATCGTAACCGCAGTTAATAAAAATGTATAACTAAATCCAACTGCATCAGCTAATAACCCGCCAATCACCGGGCCTAATAAATGCCCCCCAACACTTCCCATTTGTAATGTCCCAAGCGTTTTCCCTGCAATATGAGTTGGCGTATTTTTACTGACAAATGCGTTTGAAGTAGAAATGAAGCCAGCAACCGTTCCCATGGTGAGGCGGAGTAAAAAAAGCTGCTCAACGCTTTGTACATAATTCATTAAAAAAATACTCGTTGCCATCCCGAAGCAATTGATAATCATAATCGGTTTATACCCATATTGATCAGCAATTCTCCCCCATATGGGTGACATTAAAAAAGCTGAAATAAAGGTGGCACCAAAACACAAACCTGCCCACTTCTGTACATACCCAGTAGAAAAGTTTCCCAGCGTATCGATATAAAGTGAGATGAACGGCATAATCATCGTCATTGAGGCAGCGACGATAAAATTTGTGATGAGCATGATTCTTAAATCGAATTTATTATTGGCCATAGCATCACGCATTCGGAAGTTGTTTCCACTTCGAAAATCTTCGTTCTAGTACAACTAACCCTTGATTTACAATCAAGCCAAGCGCCGAAATGGTCAATATTCCAGCGTACATTTCAGCAATTTGGAAGTTAAATTGAGAATAAGTGATCAGAAAGCCTAAGCCTTCCCTTGCACCAACCATTTCTGCGGCAATTAAAACTAAAATACAACCAGTTCCTGCCATGCGAATCCCAGTAAATATCGACGGAAACGAAGCTGGAAAAATGACCTTAACAAATAATTTTACAGATGATACATTCATCGAACGTGCCGATTTTATCAGTAACGGATCAACGCTCTTAACAGCAGCAATTGTATTTAATAAAATAGGAATGACACAAGCATAAAAAACGATCGAGATTTTTGAAGCTTCACCAATTCCTAAAAACAAGATAAATACTGGTAACAGTGCAAGTCTCGCAGTATTTCGAAAAACTTCGAAAGTAGGATTCAATAAATCTCTCACAATTGGATTCCAACCAATCAATAGCCCCAGCGGGATACCAATCGATAGCGCTAAACTAAATCCAGCTATAGAACGCTTAATACTTGCCGAAAATTCTACCCATAAATCTCCGGAGATAGCTAATTCCCACCAAGCCTTTAATACCTCAGATAATGGGGGGCAAAATGCAGGATTCACAAAACCAAAACGTGAAGCGTTTTCCCATATTAACACTAGTAAAATTAATACAATGGAACGTTTAAATAGGGTAAATAACCATTTAAAACCTTCAACCTTTACTGGTTGCTCTGGATCTGTTTGATTTTTCAACTCTTTTGGCATTTCTATTTCAGGTACAATGGATGCCATCATAACTCCTCCTTTAAATGATGAGAAAAAAAAGAGGCTCAGACTTCAGTACCCGAACTGAAATGTGAGCCTCTGGATGTCCAGTGGGCATTTTTTTCATGATTCTATCTTACTATCGAAGTTTTTGAAAATTGATTTTCCGGGCGACTCAATCCTAAATTCTCTCGCAATGTAGTACCAGAGTATTCTGTTCGGAAAAGACCACGTTTTTGCAATACCGGAATGACGTAATCAACGAAATCAAGTAGTCCTGTTGGGAACACAGGTGGCATAATATTAAAACCATCTGCGGCACCATTTTCAAACCATTCTTGTAATTGATCAGCAATTTGTTCAGGTGTTCCGATGATTTCGCGATGTCCTCGTGCTCCGGCAATATGCTGGTATAATTGGCGGATTGTTAACTGATCTCGTTCCGCAATATCCTTCACTAATTGGAAACGACTTTTGTTCCCGTTGATTTCAGAAAGATTAGGTAACTCAGGTAACGGGCCATCGACTGGATAACCACTCAAATCTACTCCCAAATTGTTTGATAGTCTTGCAACTCCTACTGCCTCAGGAATTAAACCCAATAATTGTTGGCGTTTTGCTTGAGCTTCTTCCAAGGTTTTGCCAACGATTGGATAAACTCCGGGCATAATTTTTAGTTCATCAGGGTGCCTTCCATACTTTGCCATTCGTCCTTTGACATCCTGATAGAAAGCTTGCGCCTCTTCAAGCGTTTGCCAAGCTGTAAAAATAACCTCTGCTGTTTTTGCCGCCAATTCTTTGCCAGCTTCAGATGATCCTGCTTGGACAACAACTGGATGCCCTTGAACCGGACGGGAAATATTTAATGGTCCTCCAACTGATAAATGTTTTCCTTCAAAATTAATTGTGTGAACCTTAGATTTATCAGCATAGATGCCTGCCTCCTGATTGAAAACAATTGAATCATCCTCCCAGCTATCCCAAAGCTTCTTAGCCACATCAACAAATTCATGTGCACGTTCGTATCGCTCATGATGCTGTAATTCCTGTTCTAAACCGAAATTACGGGCAGCTTCCATTCCAGCGCTCGTTGTGACCACATTCCATGCAGCACGCCCGTTGCTTAAATGGTCTAATGAAGCAAACTTTCTTGCTACATTAAATGGTTCATTATAGGTTGTCGAAACGGTACCGACAAGACCTATATTTTTTGTAACCGCTGCTAGCCCAGACAATAGCGTAAAGGGTTCAAAACGAGAGGTAGACTCATGCTCAAATGCTCTACTCGTTGTTCTAGCTGATACTCCATCGGCGAGGAATACCATATCAAATTTACCGCGTTCTGCCACAAGAGCTTGCTCTTTGATAAAATCAAAATTTAAGATATGCTCCCGCTCTGCATCTGGATGACGCCATGCTGCAGCATGATGTCCTGGTAACATAAAGAATGCTCCTAATCTAATTTGCTTGTTTCCCATTTAAACCACTCCTATTAATCCTATTATTTGTATGATTTTAGTATGAATTAGGGTAAAAAATTATTGCTGAAACGAATTATATTCATTTGTATATAAATCTTCTAATTTTACTTGATCTTTCTTTAACTGCTTATCTTTCACCAAATAATCAACCCAAACGGTGTATTCTTCAGGTTGAATCACACCACCTTCTGATGCAACACCAAAGCTTTTCCAATACTTGAGATTCTCTGTTGTTTCATTATTTTTTCTTCCTTCAACTATTTTTTCTAACCGAGCAATTACTTCATCTCTAGGAGTTGTTTTTGCCCATTCGTGTGCTTTGGCAACACCATCGACGAATGTTTTTACGGTGTTTGGATTTTCTTTAATATACTCCTCTGCAAAGAAATAGCTCCCAGCTGTAAATGGACCACCATAAATTTCTAAGTCATTGGTGATTTCCCTTATTCCTCCTTTTTCTAACGCACGATCCTTCGATAACTCAGATAATCTGACTGCATCATTTTGTTTGCTACGAAGAATTTGCTCGGCATTTGCAGTTGGAATTACCACTAATTGAACCCTTTCGATTTCTTTTTCTGTCAAGCCATGATCTCGTAAATATTGAACATTAAAGAACTCCGCCTGTGCACCTAGCGTGTTCACACCAATTTTCTTCCCAATCAAATCCTTTGCAGTTTTGATTGGGCTATCTTCAAGAACAAAAAGTCCACCCTTCGTTTTTTCGTCGACACCATATGAGCCAATGACGGATTTAATTTTTACACCTTCCGCAACTGATTTAATGACCGCTCCATTAAATGCATTACCAAAATCGATTTGTTTTGTGGCTGTTAACTGAATATCCTCTGGACCGCCCGAAGAACTACCAGCATTTTCTAATTTTAAATCTCCTAAATATCCTAAATCCTCTGCCAGCTCTGCAATTTCTACAGTACCAGCCGCTCCGCTATATTGGAGCACTTTATCTTCTTCCTTTTTCTTGGTATCGCTGCCTGAAACTGTTTTTTCATTTGAGCAACCTGCTAAAATGCATCCTGCTAGTGCAATAATGAATAGGTATGAAGCAATTTTTTTAACAATTTTCATATAATGTTCCCCCTCAAACTGTTTGTGATTGTTTTTTGTTTGGATTGACGGGTACTTGTAGTCCCAGATTTTCACGCAATGTAGTTCCTTCGTATTCTGTTCTGAATAAACCACGGCGTCGTAATTCTGGAAGCACTAACTCGACGATATCATTAAAGCCTTCTGGGTATGTCGGCGGCATAATATTAAAGCCATCCGCGCCTTCATTTAAGAACCATTCTTCTAATTGATCGACAATCTGTTCTGGAGTCCCGACAATTTCTCGATGACCGCGTGCACCAGCAATATGCTCATAAACCTCACGAAGGGTATGTAAATTTTCCCTTTCGGCAATTCGGCGAATAATATTTGAACGAACTTGTGGATTGGTTTTGTCTTCATTCTCACCCGGTTCAGGTAGTGGTGCGTCAACATCGTGCCCCGATAAATCCTGTCTAATGAAATTTGATAAGTAAGCTAAACCAACCTCTGGAGAAATATAACCATTTAACTGTTTACGCTTGGCAAGTGCCTCAGCTTCTGTTTTTGCCACAGTTATAAACACACCTGGCATAATTTTCAAATCTTCAGGGCTTCTACCATATTTCGCTAAACGCCCTTTTACATCGCGATAGAAGTTTTGCGCTTCTTCCAGTGTTTGCCAAGCTGTAAAAATGACTTCGGCTGTTTTTGCAGCGAGCTCTTTTCCTGCTTCCGATGATCCTGCTTGAACAATGACAGGATGACCTTGTGGGGTTGAGGGTGAATCTAAAGTTCCTTTCACGTTAAACCATTTCCCCTGGTGATCGACTGGATGTACCTTATTTTTATCAATATATCTACCATTCTCTCGATCATTGACGATTGCATCAGCATCAATTGAGAACCAGAGCTGCTTTACTACATCAACAAATTCCTCAGCTCGTTCGTAACGATCGGCGTGTGCTAGATGCTTTTCTTTCCCAAACAATAACGCTTCACGATCATTATTCGAAGTCACAACATTCCAAGCTGCACGTCCTTTTGATAAATGATCGATTGCACTAAATTTGCGAGCCACATGGAACGGTTCATTATAAGTTGTCGTTAATGTCGCTGTTAAACCAATGTTTTTTGTCGCAGCAGCTAGTGCAGAAATGAGAATGACAGGATCTAATTTCAATCCGTTCGCAGAGCCCTCGGAGATGTTTGATCCAAATACGTCAGCAAAAAAGATCGTGTCAAACTTTGCTTCCTCTGCTTTTTTAGCTATGCTAGTTAAAAAGTCTAAGTCAAAAATTCTTTCTGTTGCTGCACCTAGATGACGCCAGCTTGCAACGTGCTGACCTGGTAATTTAATAAATAAACCTAACTTCATTTGTCTTTTTGTCATTTTGACCACTCCTATAAGATTAGTTTGTTTTATATTTAAAAAATAAACAGAAATTACTGGAGCTAAAGTAAAATCGTTAAGCATTTGGATGTTGCTGCCACCTTGAAACTCTTCTTTCTAACGAGGTTAAACCGATATTAACAAGTAAGCCTAACATGGAAATCGTTAATATTCCGGCAAACATTTTTGCAATTTGGAAATTGTGCTGTGCAAAAGTTATTAGATAGCCCAACCCCGCTTTTGCTCCAATCATTTCTGCAGCCATCAATATTAATATGCAGCCAGTCCCTGCCATTCGTATCCCTACAAAAATCGTAGGTAGTGCTGCCGGTAATACCACTTTCGTAAATAACTTATATGAAGATAGATTCATAGAGCGAGCTGATTTAATCAATAATGGATCCACATTTTTCACTCCTGCAATCGTATGCAACAATATTTCAGCAGTGCACGCGTAAAAAACAATGGCTATTTTCGACGCTTCTCCAATTCCAAGCACTAACATAAACACTGGTAATAGTGCTAATGTTGCCGTGTTACGGTAAACTTCAAATGCTGGATTCAATAATTCGTTCATGAGCGGGTACCATCCAATTAGTAACCCGAGCGGTATTCCAACGGCTAAAGCTAATAGAAATCCATATATAGATCGAGTGATACTTGTAGAAAAATGCGTCCATAATTCCCCTGTGATAAGCATTTCTCTCCAAGCATCAAGAACCTGTAAAAATGGTGGGAGATACTCTGGATTTACAAATCCAAGCCTCGGAGCGAATTCCCATAACAATAGTAAACTTATTATCACGATTGATTGTTTGAAAAATTTTGATGCTAGGTGAAAAGTAGAAAGTGTTGTAGTCTTCGTTAGCTTTGTTTCTTCCATTTCTATTTTTCGGACAACCGTCGCCATCAAAGAATCCCTCCTTCTAAATATTTGCGCCGACAAACTCTTGTTCATGCAGAAGGTTCCAAACTTCATGACGTGCTTTTACAAATTCAGGATTCGCATGAATATCTGCCGCTTCTAATCTATTAGTTAATGGAATATCAACTATTTTTTTCACTGAACCTGGATTGGCAGTCAAAATGACAACACGTTGACCAAGATACACAGCTTCATCTATTCCATGCGTAATGAAAATAATGGTTTTTCCTGTTTTTTCCCAAATTCGCAATAGCTCCGTCTGGAGTGTTTCTCGAGTCTGAGCATCAAGTGCAGCAAATGGTTCGTCTAATAGTAGAACATCCGGATTAAAAGCTAAACTTCTAGCAATTGCCACCCGTTGCTTCATTCCACCAGATAATTCATGAGGATATCGATCTGCGAAATTTTTCAAACCGACTAAATCTAAGTAGTAATCCCCCAATTGCTTCCATTCTTGTTTTGGTACACCCTTCGCCTCTAAACCGAATTCAATATTTCCACGAGCTGTTTTCCATGGGAATAAAGCGTATTGTTGAAAGACGGTACCGCGATCTAAGCCAGGTCCACTTATTTCTTTTCCATCGATTAAAATTCGCCCGCTACTTGGCTTTGTTAAACCTCCTAGTAAATCTAATAGTGTTGATTTACCGCAACCACTTGGACCAACTAATGTGATAAACTCCCCCTCCTTCACCGTAAAGTGAATGTCTTTCACCGCTGTGAATTCTTTTAACCCCCGTTTTTTTGTATCACCACGGATTGGGAATGTTTTCGTTACTTTTTCAAACCGAATTTTTTCAACTGATGCCATTGACATCACTCCAAACTTATTTATTGTGGTTGTTCATGATAAGAGCGGACACTGAGTACCTTTTTTGCGATAAAAACTCATGATTTCAAAGGTTTGCGGACACCAGATATCTTATTTAATCAAAATCATGATAGGAAAGCCGATATTTAGGCGAATAGCGGCCTCTATGTCCTCTAACACCTCGAAAAGACTGTTTTTATTCCAAATAAGAGCTTTGATGTCCGCATAGATTATTTACTGATTTTAGAGGACAGCGATTACCATATTTTCGAAATAAAAGAGGCTCACATTTCAGTTGTTCCTAAGAAATGTGAGCCTCTCGGATGACCAGTCGGCTTGGGCTAGATTCATTTGTAATTTCATGATTATTTTCATTAATTCACCACCCTTCAATTAACTATTACTATACCTATAGTTATAATCGGTTTATATTTCGATTACACTGTGTATTGATCCTTCACATTGACGATTTAAAAAAAGCTCACACTTCAGTAAGAAACTGAATCATGTGAGCCTCTTGGACGACCAGTGGGCAGGAGATAGTTATTTATTTTTCAATTCATAACCTGATTTTCATTGTGAAAGATGCAATCCTAGTGAATTTTTAAAACCGATTAAAACTATATGTTTAATTTACCATATATTCCTATATTGTCAATATAGTTATGGTAAAAACTTCAAATTATTATTTCTTCCACTTTACTCTCTAATACCAAATCCTAATTATTATCATCTTCAAATCGTCAATCTTAAGGGTGAAAAAAGTTTAATAAATCAAAGAAATCAAAAAAGCCTTAATTTTCCCTCCACGGTTGGAGTAAAAATTAAGGCCTCTGGTTTTCCAGTCAGCTATTTTTAAGTTCTTTAATTTCATTTATTCCTATCAGTTTAGTCGATTTTAACAACAAAAATTACAACTGTCAATACATCTTCCAACAAAAAAATCGCCTATTTCTTCTTAAAAAAAATCCCACAACAAAAGCTCATAAAATCGAGCAATATCGTGGGATCTGGAGAAGGTTTTTCAAACTCGTAAAATTTATACCAATCGAAACACCGCTTGAATTCCAGTTAGGAAAATCCCGATAATAAAGCCACACACTGCACCATTGACTCGTATCCATTGCAGATCTTTACCGATGTTGTTTTCCATCGTATTAATCAAAGTTTCATTATCAAGTTTATCCAAGTTTTCTTTTACAAGCTTGCCAATTTGCTCATGGTTCCTTTCAACAAGCGTTGAAATTTGTTTTTGAAGCCAAGCATCGATTTGTGCGTCTTGTTCTTTCACGTTTGTGAGAATGTGCTCAACTAATGGCATAAGATACGTCTCAATAAAAGCCTCATCCTCAATCGTTTCAAGGACTGTTTGTTTGAACTGATGTAAGGTTTTAGAGATGGTCTCATCAGGTTCCCAATTGGATAAAAACTGTTCCTTCCAATTCTCCACACTCGTAAGGAGCTCAACATTTTCAGAAGCCTTCTGCAGTTCGTTTCGGATATAAGTTAGGATGGCCTCACGATTGGGGTCCGTTTCTTTTTGCAGACTGTTCACCCCACTAAGTAAAAGCTTTTTCACGATACTACCCAACTTTTCTTCACTTAATAAATTTCGCATTGAATTTAATGCGAATTGAAGAATACCATCCACTTCAATTTTATCAAGCATGTTCATCGACACCGCACCGAGCTTATAAGTTGTCTGGCTTTCATTTAACCAGTTCTCTGCTTTTTTCAAAACGTGATCTAGTGCGCGCTGGTCATAGTGTTCTTTTAGTAAATGGTCACCGACAGTTTGAAGTATTTTACTCGTATTGATTTTCAATGCGTTTTTTAAAATTTGTTTCTTGACGACCGGTGTTAATCTGTCTACGTCGATATAGCTAATCATTTTCTTGATAATTGAAACAAGACCGTGACGAAACGCATCTGTGTGAAGCTCTTTTTCAATTTTTCCAACCAGAATATCGGTAAACTTAATTTGCTTGATTTTATCCTGAATACTTTCCTTAGAAAGCCATTCCGTCTTAATGGTTTTCACAAGTCCGTTAGTCATTCTGTCTCGATTTTTTGGCAGTAAGGCAGTATGAGGGATCGGAATTCCGAGCGGATGACGAAATAAAGCTGTAACTGCAAACCAATCAGCTAATCCTCCCACAAGTCCTGCTTCAAAGCCCCCCTGCAACAAATCTACCCAAAAGGATCCTTGAAACGGTATCGTCCCTAAAAAACCAGCTCCCATGATTAATAATGAATATCTAGCAATTTTTTTTGATTCTTTTGATTTAGTTGTCATATACATAATCATCCCATTTTATTTAATAACAAAATTTGGGTTTATTTTTACACATTTACCCAAGTTTTGACACTACCCTTTATATAATACCAATTTTTTATGATGAAGTTCTAGTTTTTAGCGAAATCAGTACGATTTGCTTTGTTAAGCTCAACTTTTTATGTAAACTACAAATAACATCATTATATGACGAAAGGATTTTGCGAATGAATCTGCAATTTGACAAAGAAAAAGATATTCATGAGATTTTATCCCTAATTCCAGATGATTCAGATTTAATCATTCCCCTTGCTAATGGAGAGCCAGATTTAATCCTTACTGCAATTGATGAAAATCCTGACCGTTTTTCTGCGCTGCGCATCCATCAAATGCTTGAACTAAAGGATCGCAAATACATGCATCGAATTCATCCACACATTCAATACTTTTCCTATTTTTTAAATGGCTATGCCCGAAAAGCGTTTGCAAATGGCACCTGTGAGCTTATTCCAAACCATTTTCATAAAATGCCAGAACTTTTAGAATTAACGACGAAACAACCTCTGGTCATTTGCCAAGCAACCCCAATGGACGAACAAGGCTATTTTTCACTCGGAACTGAAGCTGAATACGCAGCTTATTTTATCGGAAAAATCCCCTTTATTTTGCAAATTAACGAGCATATGCCGCGGACTTACGGCACTAATTCTATCCATCTATCACAAATAGTAGGATATATTCGCAGTGATGCACCTTTGGTGGAGTTGAAGCCTGCAATCGTCACAAATACTGATCGGAAAATTGCCGAGTTTGTTTGCGAGCACATAGACCACGGTTCAACTATACAAGTAGGAATTGGTGGAATCCCTGACGCTGTTGTAAGTCTATTAAAACATCATCATGATTTAGGAATCCATACAGAAATGCTTACAGATGGTGTTGCCGAACTTGCCAAAATTGGTGTTATAACGGGCTCTAAGAAGCAAACTCATAAAGGCAAAATGGTTGCGACGTTTGCATTTGGCACAAACAAGCTCTATGAATTTATGAATGATAATAGAGTCCTAGAAATGCTCCCTGTAAATTACGTAAACGACCCGAGGGTAATTGCCCAAGAGGACAATATGATTTCAATTAACGCGACTACCGAAATTGACTTTTATGGCCAATGCGCTTCTGAAACGATTGCTGGTAAGTACCATAGCTCAACCGGCGGTCAAACCGACTTTGGAAGCGGTGTTCAATTTGCCAAAAACGGTAAAGGCTTTATTTGTTTGCATTCGACCGCCAGAAATGGAACTGTTTCAAGAATTAAGCCAACTCTATCTCCTGGTTCTGTCGTATCCACTTCAAAAAACGATATTGATTATGTCGTTACAGAATATGGAATTGCTCAGCTTAAAGGAAAAAGTATTTCGCAGCGAACACTGGCATTGATAAGTCTTGCTCATCCACAGTTTCGTGAGGAATTACTTCATGAAGCTAAGAGGAATAGGCTAATAGTATAGCTTTTTAGTGTTTCAAAATTAGTAAATTGCCGAGTCAACAAAAGGACAATAGTCAGTCTTAATCTGATTATTGTCTTTTAATTGTTTGTATAACGCATATCAGCCATGCAAAAGTGATAAGAAATAAACCCACGATAAAATCTTCCATTCTCGCAAACTATTTATTCATCCCCAGCCTCCTAATCGTCATATGAATCAAGAAAGGTATTCCGCTAAAATTTTAATCATTCGAAAATTGTCGAATTTTAGATATTTACGCACAAGCAATTTAGATATATTGTTATAAGAAGTAGAAATTTGAGTGATTTATATCACTTTTTCTATGCGATTATCGTTAGGACTAAAGATTATATTTATTCTACTAAATTCAATATTGCATAAATAGTATAATTTTCTACTCCACACGAAAAGTACGTTTTTTATTTTTAGGAGGAAAAAATATGAACATACTAAAAAAGGATGCAATGAAAAAAGTCTATTTAAAAAATATGGAACTTTCGCTATTGGCTTCTGGAGATGGTACCGAAGTCATTCATCATAAGCTATACAAAGGTGGACGATGGGCAATGGGGCCAGCAGAAGGCTGGATTGCCTTAGAACACTTAACGATTCTATCAGGAACCTTAATCTATCAAACGCCTAGTGAAGAGATCGTCCTGTCTACTGGAGACTCCTTCCACGCATGCCCTGTCACAGAGTTTTCGCTCTTCATTGCTCAAACGGATGTTGAGTTCATATATGTCACCTCCCAACCACAATTTCAGAATTATAGTAGTTCCTTACAAGAAATGTTGGATTTAGCAGTCATGGTTGAAGAAAAAGACGGTTATACCGCTGAGCATTGTGAGCGAATCAAAGAGCTATCAATGTTGATTGGGACGAAAATGGAGCTATCTACTGATGAACTATATAGCTTAAATTTAGGGGCTTTTCTACACGATATTGGGAAAGTCAAAGTGCCTGACCACATCTTAAACAAACCAGGAAAGCTAACCGACGAAGAATATGAAATAATGAAAATGCATACAACCTGGGGACGAGAAACATTAGAAAATACTAACATCCCAGAATTAATCAAGGCTGGAAAAATCGTCGAACAGCATCATGAAAGATTTGATGGCAAAGGTTACCCGAAACAACTTCAAGGAGATGAAATCTTAATTCAAGCGGCAATCATCTCTGTTGTTGATACATTTGATGCGATGACAACCGATCGTGTTTATCGTAAAGGGTTATCAGTTGATACTGCTCTAGCAGAATTAGAACGGAATATAGGCACGATGTTTCATCCAAAGGTTGTCGAGACGTTCTTTTCCATAAAAGACAAAATACTAGCTTAGGAGGTGATTTCGTGAAAAAAATATTAATCGTTGCTGTGCTTACACTTGCATTGTTACCAATCTTTTCAACTGGTGCTGATGCTGCATATGTAGGTTCAGCTGATAAGACTATTTCAATTAATACAGGACTAAACCTCACATTACCTATCAATACCGGAGCATTAACATTTAAGCTACAAGAAGATTTGCATAGTCTTGTAACCAACACTACTGGACTTGAAATTGACCATTCCTACATTTGGGTTGAATTAGATGGTGAAAATGTTTTAGGAATTGATCCTGCTTATGGAATGTACTAAATAATAATATATGTTAGAAGCGCAGAACCTTGAGGGTCTGCGCTTTTTGTTAATGGTGCTCTTTCTAACGCATTTTCTGTCTGTTATGCTAAAATTATTAAAAGGTTCGTATACGCAAGGGAGTTTTTTCGATGAAAAAGTTTCTAATAGGCCTAGCAAGTATCATGATGATTGGCATCATGTTGGCGACCGTCATCTACCAAACCAACACACAAATTTCAAAACCAGAGCTGGAACAGCTTGAAGAAAAGATTCAAAAAGAAGCTAAAGAGCCTCAGCCAGAAAAATTAATGCCGATTTACGAGGATGCTACAAGTGGGATTGGCTACTCATTGCAAAATGACCAATTACAAATTACATATGATAATGGGACAAATTGGATTACTGTTCCGATTGAAAAAGAATCATTATTTTCCGGAGAGTATACAGGTAACAAAGAAGAATTGATACAAAACAGCTATATACTCACCAAAGATCGGGCTTTGTTTTTGAATACTAACTATAAGCTTCAATATGTCATTTCTTTAGACCAAGGAAAAACTTGGCAGCACTCTATCATAACTGATACATATCCCTTTATTCGATTTAGGAAAATTGATTTTCTAAATGAAATCTTTGGTTATGCGATTGTATCCGGTGACAGAACCATGTCATCAGAATGGTCTTCAATTTTTTTAACTATTGATGGAGGCGCGACTTGGACCGAAACCAACCGCCCTGATACAACGAGATTAGTAGCTGATGGTGGTTTTGTTGACGAGAAGACTGGATTCCTCTCCTTTGGCATCCTCAACCCTGAAAAGCCAGATTTGTATGTCACCCAAGATGGAGGCAACTCGTGGAACCAAGCTCAAATCACAATTCCCGCAGAGTATGATAAGATATTTGTCATAGCCGAGTCACCTTCCAAAGAGGAAAACAAGCTTGCCATGCTAATCAATCAAGGACCAAATGGTGATTATTTGGGTGGCAAAATTAAAGGGAAATTCATCTCAACTGACAATGGTTTGACGTGGTTATTTGAAAGCGAGGTTGAGCCTGATGAAACGAAAAATTAGTGGCTGGATGTTCTTTCTCGTTGCGTTTGGCCTTTTCTGTGTGCAAATGGGATACCTTATTTTACATGCGAGATACCAAATCGAGTACGCTGACAATCGCCTTTTTTATATTAATAATATTTTAATCGTTTTATTTTTGGCTCTGGGACTCCTACTCATACTTTCTTTAAATAAGAACTGGAAATTACTTATCGGGAGCTTTCTCCTCATTTTTATTGCAATGAATTTGGCTTTACTTTTTATTAACGACGGAAAAATTAATAATGTTTCTAGAATCTCTCCGAATTTCAAGCATGTGCTTTCAATAAAAGTTGATCCTGAATCCAGGAAAGCTGTATATTACCGAACCTATTTCGGCGTGTTTGCGAGGGCGAAGGAAACTCTCCCTTACGAAACAACAGGTCCATTTTCCATTGAATGGTTGGCCAAAGACATTGGCGCAATTACATATGAGTCTACTGATCAAAGGATCCATCAATACATTGCAACCTATGGCGACCGTGGTGACGGCTCCTCTTACTCTTACGTTGGTCCGTCTATTCAAGGAACTTGGAGGGCGAAAAATGTCCAAGTTGATTGTCTCACCAGCGGGATTACCATCACGGAAAAGGGTAACTCAAAAAGCTATGATTGGAAGGAAATTGTTCAATTTGGGACATTAGCGATTGTGTTGACTGATCATTATCAAGCAGAGTGGACAATTGCCCTTGGGGACAATTTTAAGATCGATTCAGCAGCTAACACACCACCAACAGGAGAAATTGTCTTATACAAAGCAGAGCTAAATAATAGTAAACCCATTATTCTTCGAAATTCGAACACAGCTCAAGAATAAATACTACCTTATATTAAGACTCTATTAACCCAATTGTGATTTCCCTGTGTTTGAAAAATAAGCGGAAAAATTCCCTTTAAATTTGGAAATCCCCATAATTCCTTATTAATAAGGGGAGTTTTTCCGCCTAATTGATAAAATCCCTTGAATTTGGTCTTATTTAGAGCTAATAAGTGGAATTTCTCCCCCTATATCCGCTCAATAAGCTTCCCCAAATACAATAAGCGGAAATTCTCCGTCTATTAATCCTCAAGCCTAAACGAAAATAGGGACAGCTCCCAGATTGGAGCTATCAATAATATATTATTTTCGAAACAAATACAGCCCGAATCCAAGGGTATCTCTTCCCCATTTTAAGTAAGTTTGTCTCCATAACCGAATCCGCTCTAGCATAGACTCTACATCAGGATCCTTTGGATTTTCATGGCAATAGTTTTCAACAGATAGTGAATATAGCCATTCGTATTCATCCCAATCATCCTCATTCGCTACATACGACCACTGTGGGATCAAGCCTATTTCCTCACCAAGCATCACATTTTTAGCATGGCTTGTTAGCTCTGATTCGTCCGCACCACCTAGAGCAGCTAAATACTCCGAACTCGGTTTCTGCTTCCAATAGCCTTCGCCAACAAAAATATAGCCACCCTTCTTCACAAGACGCTGCATCATATCTAATGTAGATTTTAATCCTCCTAGAGCATGAGTAGAACCAATGCAAATACCCAAATCATATTCTTCATGGGGACATTGCAGGACTGCTTCCTTAGCATCAGCACAAATAAAATCAATGCTTTCCGCAGAAACTCGTTGTTTTGCCTGGGACTTCGCTTCAGTAATAGCCCCAACATACAATTCAATAGCTTTTGCTGATATGCTGTATTTTTCAACCAGTCGAATTAATAATTCACACTTTCCTGCTCCAACATCAATTACATGATGACTTGGCTTTAAGGAAACAAGTTCTATCATTTTCATAAGCTTCGTTTCATTTATTGGGTTGCTAAATGCATGATGACGATGTGCGATAGCTGAAAATCGATTTCGATCCATCATAATCTCCTTTAATTTTTTCTAGTGTGTATCTTCATATTAATGGCTAATCAGTGATTGTATGATCATTCTCTTGGACGATTGCGCCCTCTTCAAGCCAGTAATAGAAATTTCCATCAGCATAATTTAAAAAAACCCCATCTTCCTTCGCATAAAACAAATGCTCTGTCTCTTTTTGGAAAAAATAAATCACGTTTGAGTCTTCATTTATATACTTATCCTCTGAAAAATTCCCACCAAAATCATCTGCAAATTCATACATATCCATGTCTAAATGGATAAGACCTACTGCTCCGTTAGCAATCCCTACAAAAAAACCATCATATGTAAGGAGTGTCTCATTGTAACCTGATTCATCTATTTCCTCTTTAATTGGATTTCCTAAAATATTGATTACCGTTTGGAGGTCATCACCGAGCGAAATTCCATGTACATAGTACTTGTTATCCTTTACATTGAAAATACTTGCTTGTGCTTCAGGCTCGACTGAGGCTTGTTCATCCTCTTTTTCTGCAACATTAGGCTTAGTTTCAGACTGTTTCTCCTCTTGAGTCGGAGCTGAGTTTTGCTCTTTTTTCTCGGAAGTATCTACACTTTTTGAATTTTGACAACCAGCAATTAAGATAATCGAGAATATCAAAAATAATAATTTCTTCATATTAGCAACTCCTCAACCTTTTTGTCTAATAAGTATTATATAAAAATACCAATCTACATAACTTTAACAATTCTAGTCTAAAAATTCCAGTTAAACCCCTTCAAATAATTGGAAAATCAATAAAATACGCTTAGAGCATGCTCCAAGCGTCATCAAGAATTCTATAAAGAAGTCAGCATATGTATTAAAAACATTACGACAAAGGTAATCGCCACTGTTCTGTGGAGCTTTTTACGGAATCCACTTGCCTTTTTATGACGTAAATATCCTGCCAGCAAGGTTGGAATTAATAATAAACCCGAAAAATACCCTGTCACCATTTTTAAATGACTATAGCCTACAATAGGTCCAAGGTGAAATATATTGATTGAGGCATGCCCTATAATAATAAATGTGGCTGTTAAGGCAATTTTAATATGCCATTTCATCATCTTCCTTGAAAAGTTTGCTAAGCTAATCTTTATTTTTCGTTGTGGGGTTTTACGTATCACAAGGAATATAAAATACATATTTACATTGATGATAAATAAGATGATGGCCATTTGTGCTAATAGCTGACTGCTTATGATCAACACGCTGGTGTGCGGTCGCACAATCCAAATATATATGATTGAACCAATAATGAGAAAAATATTTGTGAACATCCATATCCTATGATGCAAGGTACTCATCCTTCCAAGTACATGATATACCTAAAATACCCAATTTCTTTGTATTCCATTATTAGTTATAGTAATCGTCAACTTAAAAGTAAAAGACAAACACCCATCTAATTGAATAAGATGGGTGTTTTTAGTTAGATTGACCATTTTTCAGCTAGTTTATGATTTTCTACTCTTGCTTGAATATCAGATATTTTTAAATCAAAGTAAACTTTATACACCTTCATATCCTCTTCAAAAACAATTTGATGAGATACATAATTGCCTTTATAGGTTTTAAAGTTTTCATCAAACAGGATACATTCTTGACCTTTTTCAGCAGATTCCAATAAGCTGAATATTAAATCAGTCTTTCGATAGGTTTTTTCACGCAGAACTTCATTGGTTAGAGCATTACATATTTGCATTTTATACAATTAGAGCACCTCCCAAATCATTACACTTTAAGCATATATGATTTGGTAATACTTTACACAAAAAGATTGTGAATATTTCAAGAACATACGTCGGATTGATTGATGTTACACTTAAAGGGATTATTGCTTTTCTTTAATTTTCTCTCGGATCCTTTCCAATTCTTCTAATGTGAGGTCCCCTAATGAATTCTTAATTTCTTCTTCAATATGCTTCCGGTTGCTTTCTCGATATTGGTCCCACCATTCTTGAAGTCCTTCCGTATTTTCAAGGAGGTTTTGAATATCAATTTCCTCAATATCATCATCTGATAAGTATGTTAATACAGCACCCAACATCCGAGACAAATTTTCAACTTCGCTCTCACTTGCCTGCTCTTTTTCAGGTAATAACTCCTCCACTTCATTCTCATTATCTTCATCTTTGTTAGCTGCAGACTTACGTGGCATGTTTATCTATCCTCCATACATTGTTCTTATCCTTATTTTTCCCGCAATGATGTATGAACATGTATTACTAACATAAAAAGCCTAAACAGAACTCAACCATTATGAATAGGTAGAGACTGCTTAGACTTTCAATGTTTCTTGTATGTTAATTTTCCATACCATATGATGATTGTTCGTCCCCCAGTAATCTTTTAAGAAATAGTCAGGTTCACCAAACTTCTTTTTCCAAATTTTTTGGGCCCGAGAGTAGCCGCTATCCAAACAAAATTCGTTGAAACCTTTGTTTTGTAAAGTATGCAGCATTTCTTTTATTAGCAGATTTCCAATGCCCTGTCGCTGATAATCTGGGTGTACAAAAACTGTGCCAACTTCCATTAAACCTTTATAGGCACCTGCTGTGCATGAAACGATTAAGTCGCTTGCAGGACCAAACTCAATTGTCCCGATAATACCATTATCTAGTACAGCCAACAAAAAGTAACGATCCTTACCATTGCTAGTTAGGTCCAACCTAAGATACTTATTTTTATCCTTTATCTCATTTTCCATATCATCGACTAGCTGTGATAACCCCTCTTTAGAAAAGGTATCCTCAATGACTTTTTTAAAAAATAAAGCCAATTTATTAACGTCTCCTTCAGTTGGTCGCCTGATCTCTATTTGGTGCATGTTACACCTCTCTATTTGAATCTAGTGTTTACATTAGTCGGTTAGTAGCTTTCCGAAAAATGAAGTTAAAACACTGATGATAAGCGAAACAGCAGTGTATGCAAAAACAAATCCAAAATATGTGGTATTAAAAAGAATGAGAAAAAAGAGATTAACCACAATAAAAGTGATGCAAGGCATCGCAATCCAAATTTTTACCTTCTTAGTCCCAAAGACAGATATCACGGTAATGATGAGTGGATATTCAATTAATTGAAGAAGGAAATTTTCACCATACATATCATAATACCCACCTGAAAAAAGTACAGCGATAAACATACTGGCTAACATGAGAAGTGCAAATAATAAAACATCTTTTAACATTTTCATAATAAAGCACCTCTTTATATATAATTCCTTCTATCTTAATTAAATCACAAACTAGTTAATTCCACTAAAAAAGACTATCAAATTCTGCAAGAAATTTGGTAGTCTTTTTGGTTAGTCGCCCTATTTGCTTTGGGAAATCATTTATTCATCATCCACCTCACCATCACCAATTTCATCCTCTTCTTCAATTTCTTCAATTTGTTCTCCTTCCTTTAGATCATCTTCATCATTTCCACATCCAGTCACAGTAAAAAAGGAACCAGCCATTAAAAGTAGCATTAAGAATTTTTTCATTTATAAACCCCCTTTTCAAATAGGGTTTCCAATCTTTTTAGTGAATATGAAAAAAACGAAAAATAATAAATCTTATCCATTTCCTTTTTTTTATATAACTTTTGTTGATGTTTTAATTTAAATCGCGTAAGATTAAATCGCAAGCGATATAAATATTTCTTTTTTAAATATACATTATTGGAGGAACCAAAATGACGACTGTATATGATTTCAACGTTAAGAAAACGAATGGTGAGCTAAAATCATTAAAAGATTTTCAGGGAAAAACATTACTGATTGTAAATACTGCTAGTAAATGTGGTTTGACTCCACAATTTAAAGAGCTTCAAGAACTTTATAATAAATATCAACAGGACGGTTTCGAAATTCTCGGCTTTCCTTGCGATCAATTTAATAACCAAGAATTTGAAGATATTAAAGAAACCGTCCAATTTTGTCAATTAAACTATGGCATCTCATTCCCGATGTTTGCTAAGATTAATGTTAATGGAGAAAACGCTGACCCACTATTTACTCATTTAAAAGAACAAAAAAGTGGCGTATTTTCAAAAAACATTAAATGGAATTTTACCAAATTTTTAGTTGACCGCCATGGAAATGTTGTTGAACGATATGCACCGACAACTACTCCAAGTCGGATTGAGAGTGATATTGAGAAATTGCTTAAGTAATTAGAATATTTACGAAAACTATCCAAATTACGTTTATCATGGAGGGTGAAATGATGCAGGATTTTTTACCTTTAAATAAACAACTTTGTTTCGCCATCTATGAAACATCAAGCGAGTTTACAAAGCTGTACTCTAACGTCCTACAACCATTCGGATTAACATACACACAATATTTAGTCTTGTTAACGCTTTGGGAAAAGGATGGGGTCCCGGTTAAAGAGCTTGGGAAATCATTAAATTTAGGAACTGGTACTTTAACACCGATGGTTAATCGAATGGAAGCAAACGGCTGGCTTCGTAAGGAACGTTCAAAAGAGGATGAGCGAAAGGTCTATATTTTTTTAGAAAATAAAGCACTCGAAGAGAAAGCATCCATTATTCAAAAAGTAAGTGAAGAAATTATAGCTTGCAAAATTGATTTGGAAGAATACGAAGCACTATTGATGCGTTTGAACATGCTAAGAAATAAACTACGTGCAAGACTATAAACACTACTAAAATGAAGAGAAGAGAAGCAAGATGTCCCCGCTTCCCTTCTTTTTTTAATTAAATCCCGGAAAATTAGCAAGTTCGGAATATTGAAGATAAAATAATATGAATGCCAAGATTCCAAGTAGGAGAATGGCTGAAGCCTGTTTGAATGTATCTTTTGCACGCAAATGAGTTAGTATTCCCCCAATTGCCACTATACCTAGTAAAAGTGCTCCTGCTGCAGCCCAGCTTGCCTCCCAATAGCCAACGATCAATGCTGCAGCCCCAATTACTTCAATGAGACCTGTTACAATTCGAAACCATTGTGGCAGCCTCCAATGATTGAAATTATCAACATGCATTTGCATTCCTACTACTTTTCCAAAACCAGCAAGCACAAACATCAATGCCAAAACGCCTTGCAAAACATAAGCTACCATATCCATCTTTTTTCCTCCTTAATTTGTTAACATAACAAAGCTGTTGAAGGACCGGACATTAAATTAGAGCTTGAATTGCAACCTTTCAGCACATTATATGCATGATAAAACAAGTTCAGAATATAGTTCATAGCCACTATAAGTTATTATTTTTAGAAAAAAGCAAAAAA
This sequence comes from Bacillus marasmi, assembly GCF_902168435.1. Lineage (GTDB taxonomy): Bacteria > Bacillota > Bacilli > Bacillales > Cytobacillaceae > Bacillus_BU > Bacillus_BU marasmi. The sequence goes on along the minus strand of NZ_LR656166.1, from coordinate 168,874 downwards.
TCCACTTGCCTGATATAAGCAAGTGGACCTGTAAACAATATTAAATCTATCAGATTACGCGAATTGTTACAATGCCTTCGATTTCGCTGATTTTTTGTTCTAATGCAGGTACAACATCACCATTGATTTTTTCATCGATGTCAATCATAGTGTAGGCATAATTTCCACGGCTTCTATTTACCATGTCAGCAATGTTTAAGTTGTAGTTAGAGATAGCTGTAGTTAATTGACCAACCATGTTTGGAACATTCTTGTGGAATGCTGCTACACGACGCTTACCAGTGTACTCAAGTGACGCATTCGGGAAGTTTACAGAGTTTTTGATATTACCAGTTTCTAAGTAATCTTTTACTTGTTTAGCAGCCATGATTGCGCAGTTTTCTTCAGATTCACCTGTAGATGCACCAAGGTGAGGAATAGCAATGCAACCTTCCATTTTCAATACGTTTTCGTTAGGGAAGTCAGTTACATACTTGCTAACTTTTCCTTCTTCTAAAGCAACTGCCATATCGATTTCATTTACTAGTTCGCCACGAGAGAAGTTTAAGATTGTAACTCCGTCTTTCATGATCGCGAAAGTATCTTTGTTGAACATACCTTTTGTATCATTTGTTAATGGAACGTGAACAGTGATGTAGTCACAATTTGCATATAATTGCTCAAGAGTCATCGCACGTTGTACGTTACGAGATAAGTTCCAAGCTGTATCAACAGAGATGAATGGGTCATAACCAATTACATCCATGTCAAGGTCTAATGCATCGTTTGCTACAAGAGCACCAATCGCACCTAATCCGATTACACCTAGAGTTTTACCTTTAATTTCTTTCCCAACGAAAGCTTTTTTACCCGCTTCTACTAGCTTTGGAACTTGATCCCCTTGATCTTCAAGAGTTTTAGTCCATGCCACACCAGCAAATAGATTACGAGATGAAGCCATTAAGCAAGTTAACACTAGCTCTTTAACTGCGTTTGCATTAGCACCTGGAGTATTGAAAACTACAATCCCTTGCTCTGTGCATTTTTCAACAGGAATATTATTAACGCCCGCGCCAGCACGCGCAATAGCTTTTAAGTTTTTATCAAATTCCATTTCGTGCATGTTATAGCTACGTACAAGAATGGCATCTGGATTTTGACTGTCATTGTCGATTTTGTATTGATCTTGGTTTAATACTTTCAATCCATTTTCTGCAATAGCATTTAATGTTTTAATTGTTTTTACGTCGTTTAAAGTTGTTGTGCTCATTTTTATAACTACCCCTTTTTATTATAATCGTTTTCAAATCCCCAAATTATTTTCAATAATCCAATAATTAAAACGAGTATAGTTGTATAACTGCCCTTATCTCCTCCTAGTAAGCAGAAAGAGGTAAGGGATGTGCAAATCCCTTACCTCTGCCCAGGCGAACGGCTTCGCAACTATGTGCTCCCTCACGGTTATCCGTGTTTCGCCAGTCACACATAGTCTTTTCATTTCCTTTATTTTATCTGATAATTCTCTAATCTTCAAGTAAAAAATGTGAGAAAAGTCACCTTTTTTTGAAATTTCGGTGCCTGTCACCGCCCGAATTTTCTTGTTTCACGGTTTTGTTTCACGAGTACATTCATTTTTTCGTTAATCTTGAGCATATTAAGAACGATACTATAAAGAAAGTGAGTTGAATGATGCATGTCAAAGCAAGGGATGAAGAATAAGGATCAAATAAGAAAACAACTAGAAAGACAGGATAATCGAAATGATATTGAATTAGGTTCTGATTTCCAGGTTGGCAATTCAAAGTCTCAAAGTCAAAAGAAAAGCGGACGACAAATAAATAAGAAATAGTCTTTAGGTAAATAGAAGCATTTACAATTGATTTTTTCGAAGGTACAAAAAACAGGAAACTCTGTTTTTACAGAGTTTCCTGTTTTCAATACTAAATTCAATTTTCAGACTCCAACAAACTACGATTCATTCTGTTTTGTCGTTACTAGCCTTTTAATATCTTCAATCAGTTCATTTACCGCATTTTCTGGAGTAGCCCAGGAAGTGACGAGACGGATTGCTGAATGCCTCGCATCCACCTTATCCCAGACATGAAAATCATACTTCGCTTGAAGCTGATGTATTACATCAACTGTTAAAATTGGAAAGACTTGATTTGAAGGTGAATTCGTTAAAAATTGAACACCACATTTAGCTAATTCCATAGATAGCTTGCGAGCAAGTCTGTTGGAATGAGTAGCTAGCTCAAAAAACAAATCATCCCGAAACAATTCAAGAAATTGTATTCCTAATAGCCTGCCTTTTGCTAATAATGCACCTTTTTGTTTCATATGAAACCTAAAATCCGCTTTTAGAGGATCGCGACAAATCACTAGTGCTTCCCCAAGCAAAGCCCCATTTTTCGTCCCGCCAATATAGAATGCATCAACTAACTCTGGTAAATCACTAAGCCTTAAATCATTTTCAGTAGAACATAGTGCAGATCCAAGTCTTGCACCATCCATGAACAAAATTAATTGATTTTGGTGACAAAATGCATTCAATTGTACTAGTTCCTTTTTGCTATAAATTGTTCCAATCTCAGTTGAATTCGATATGTATACTAATTTCGGCTTAACCATATGCTCATCAGTATGCGCCTTGATTACTTCCTTCAATTGAGCTGGCTTAAGCTTTCCATCAACCGTTTCAACCGAAATGATTTTATGACCGGTAGCTTCAATTGCTCCGGTTTCATGGGTCTGAACATGGCCTGTACTAGCTGAAATCACAGCCTCATGTGGTCTTAAAAATGCAGAAATCGCCGTAAGATTAGTTTGTGTTCCACCTGATAAAAGATGAATATCAACATCATCTCGACCCATTTTTTTCTTTAACAGTTGTATTGCATTTTTCGTAAAACGGTCTTCGCCATATCCCTCCACTTGCTCGGTATTCGTTTGAATTAAGGCCTCTAAAATTCGTGGATGGGCACCTTCACTATAATCATTTTTAAAGCTGTACATATTAACCCCCGCCAGATTATTAACATTACATTATGTAGTCTACCATAGGCATTGCATGTTTCTGAAATAATATTCATTATTGTTCGATAATAAAATACAAAAAAGTTACTTTTTTATAAATAGTCTATATGCTCTAAACCAATGCTAACAATAATGAATCTTGTGGTAGGTGTATTTAATGGAGGACTTATGTTAAAAAAATTTTACCATTGGGTAGATTATCCTGAGTATTTTCGGTTGGGATTTTATCTATTGCTTATTTCGGCTTTCACTTTAAGTGAATTTGTCTTTGAGTATACAAATAACTTGTATATTTTATATATATTTTCAGGGATTTTTTTAGGTATTGGTTTTTATCAAAAACCTGCCTGGCTCATTATTTTATTAGACATACTCATTGTTTACCTACGCTATTTTCTCATCCCTGAAAGAAATCATAACTATACAACCTTCTTAACGTACTTAATGACTTACATATTAATTACGTTTATTACAGTAGGCTTGATGAAGAGTGTTCAAAGAGTGAAGAATAACCAGATAGAGCTAACCACTGCGTTATCTAATATCCTTGATTCGCGGGATTCCTACTCATCTCACCACTCAGAAAATGTAGCTAAATATGCTGTGAAAATCGCAAATGCGATGATGGTTGATAAAAGCATGATTGATTCAATTGAAATTGGCTGTTTACTCCATGATATCGGAAAGATTGGAATTCCTGAATCACTCTTGAACAAACCTGGTAAATTAACTCCCGAGGAATATACAATTGTAAAAAAACATCCAGTGATTGGCTTTGATATGATTAAGCACGTTTCTCACTTTAAAAATAGCGGAGTTTTAGATATCATCCTCTACCACCATGAGCGCTATGATGGTAAAGGCTATCCTTATGGTTTAAAGGGCGACGAGATTCCCTTATTGGCACGGATTACGGCTGTAGCTGATGCTTTTGATGCAATGTCATCCAAAAGAGTATACCGAGGAGATTACGATTTGAACTATATTTTAAGTGAAATTTGGGAAAACAAAGGGACTCAATTTGACCCCCACATAGTGGATATTTTTCTAAGTCTGTTTGATTAATGTCAATCGCTAAAAAACAAAAACCATACAAAAACCTTTGGTTTTGTATGGTTTACATTTGCTGAATTAAAGGATAACTACTTCCAATGCTTCGGTATGGTTAAAGTAGGGGGTAATTTAGTGTCCACACTTCCCATTGCGGAATTCAGTTGGGCTTGGGTAAGAAAAATACTACCAACGAGATTAGCCCCACTTAAGTTTGCATCTCGTAAATCTGCTCCTATTAGATCTGTAGTTCTCATATCTGTGTTGCGAAGATCGGCCGCAATCAGCAATGCGCCTCTTAAATTTGCACCGCGTAAATCTACCCCATTAAGCTTTGCACCGATTAAATCACTACCCCTACCGATTTTCAACTTACCTTTTACTCTGACAGACTTTACACTCCCTCTAACTAATTCGCTAGTTTGTAGCAATAATTCATTAATATGTCTTCTATGTCCTGCTACATCATGATTGAGGATTTCTGCTGCCGTGAGCTTCGTCAACGCTTCAGTTTCATCTAATGCAGTCTGCAACACTCCAAAAATAGGCTTTGCCTCTTTACGTTGTATAGCTTCATATAAATATGAAAGCATCTCGTGCATCTGCTGCATTATTGGAAAAACCTCAAACATTTCGTTTTGAATTTTAGGATTTTCGCGCCAGTCCAGTCCGTTATATGTATACTGCGAGACTTTTTGACCCGCGCCAAAGCATTCATAAACTGCACAACCACGGAATCCTTTTTCCCTTAAGTCCTGATGAATACCACAACGATTGTCAGGTCCTAAATTACGACAGGGTGTTCCTCCTGATTTATTAAAGGCAAAATCAGCTGATTTCGCATATGGCAGGGCAACACAGCACAAACCAAAGCACTTTTCACAATCTGCATGTAAGTCTTTTATATCAAGGTTCTTACTAATGATTTGATTACTCAACATTTTCCACTTCCTTTAATTATGGCAAAACTGCTATTTAAAAGAAAACATAAGGTAGACTGCCACTCCCCATATAATAACTGCTGAAATTTTATTAAGGTATGAGATAAAACTAGTCGAATGGCTCAATCTCCCAATCTGTCGTCCAGCAAAGGCCAAACAAAAAAACCATATCCACGAAATCGCCATACAGGATATCGAAAAGGAAAAACGCTCTAATCCTGAATAAGAAAGAGAGCTTGTTCCAATGACCCCAATCGTATCCATGATCGCGTGAGGATTTAGTAAGGAGACCGATGCTGCAAAGGCAACTTGTTTTCTTAACGGTAACACTCTTCTATGTTCCATTGATGAAAATTCATCTGAAACACTTCTCCAAGTGACAAAACCCATATAGATGAGGAACAAAATCCCAAATATCATTAATACTTGCTTAAACCAATATACCCCAAATACAATGACAGATACACCCTTTACAGCAAGCAAAATTAATATTGTGTCACACATTGCTGCAGTAATAATCACAGGGAGTGCTGAAGTGAACTTGGGCTGAGTTGCACCTTGATTAAACACAAATACATTTTGAACTCCTAGAGGAAGTATCAACCCTAAAGCTAGAATTGCTCCATGTAAGGCCGCACTAATCATTTATCCCCACAACCCTTTACAAATTTTACTAATAAAAAAACCTCATTTTTCATCATGAGGTTTCGATTTCAATACCATTTTCTTTCGGTGAACTATAATTAGTAGGTAAAAGAGTATAACTACTAACTCTATAACCCTTCTTTCTTAACAGGCGTGCACTAATGTTTTTCTCCAGCGTTGATGCTGCTACAAGATGGATTTCCTTTAAAGGCAGTTCCTTTAGGCTTCTATTAAGATAAGCAACTGGAATGTTGACTGCACCATGTAATGAAGATTTATATGACTCATTAAAATCTCTAACATCAAGAATTGTAACCTCATCTAGATTAATCTCTGTCCATTTCACATTTTGAATTCCATTAACGGGCAGGTATCTAGATAACAAATAAACCGCAATGATCACTATGCTGATATACAATGCTGCCATTCAAACTTTCTCCTTTCAAAAAAGAAAGAAACCATATATTCAACTTAAGAATATGACCGAATAGGCAAAGTGTCAACTGTTATCATAAAATGTTTAATATATCGAAATAGTTTTAATGCGATAAAAAAACAACCATGGTCTTTCACATATGTATAAACGTGTAACGAAATATCAGTAAAATAATAAAACAGGGATTCGAATTACACTTCGAACCCTGCATGCTTTGATAATATTAATTTAATGATGCAATCGAGAGTTTATTAATAATTTGGACTAATTCATTTACATTACTCTGTAATCGGTTTTCAATTTCAATATCCTCAAATACGACACCAGCTTCAGAATACTTAACTTGGGAATCCCCAATGAACACTCCATTTAGAATTTCTGTTGCTCCTAATACTGAAAATAGCGGCTTAAGTGCATATTCTAAAGCTAATAAATGAGCTGTAGTCCCTCCATTTAATATTGGTAATATCGGTTTCTTTGACAGTGCTTTTTCAGGAAGTAAATCGAAAAATGTTTTCAAAACCCCCGTATAGCTAGCCTTATAAACAGGACTTACCACGACCACTGCATCAGCATTGACTACTGAATTTACTGCCTCAATAATTGATGGACTATTGAAATTAGCATGTAATAAATCCTCAGATGGTAGGTCGCGAACTTTGAGATGTTGTGTTTTATGACCATTTTTATTTAAAAGCTCACCAATATATTCGGCAATCGTTGATGCCCTCGAAACACTTGATGGACTTCCAGAAATGATAATAATATTTGACATTTATTTCTCCCCTTTAATAAAAAATATGGTATTCCAATAAATTTACATGGGTTTTGCGGTAAGAAGCTTCTTTTTTATAAATGAAATATTAATAATTACCAGTTCTCAGCTTTTTCTTCTCAACCGCAAAACGTTTCTTTCTTGTACTATCGATTTGTGTAACTTGACCATCATGAACAATAATTGAAATTGATCCATAGTCTATATTTTTTATTAGCTGTAAAATGTGATCAAGCTTTTCTCTCTCAAGATTTACCATGTAATAAGCACTCCTTTTTATTGATTATGTTAGGTAAAAACAAAAAGCTCTCGAACGCAAGTACAATCACTTGCGTTCGAGAGCCTCTGGTGATCCAGTCAGCTTTAATTATAATAAAACCATACTTGAATATTAACCAAATTATTCCCATGAGTCAAGTAGGAATTTATATTTTTCCAATAATTTATTAATTTGTTCCTATAAAATACGGACGCTGATTTAAGCAACGTCCGCAACATTGTTTTTCAATTAATTAGTGCAGTAACTTTTTGTAATGATAAGATTCATATAGACCCGCAACAACGTACTCTTCTTCTCTGTTGACTATTCTCCAACCATGCCCTTTTACCTCACCAAACGGAACTACTCTCTTCTCATTTAGAAACACTCTGGAGATGGTTCCAATCCCATGTTTATTTTTTGCTGAAGTTGTATAAAGAACATTATCACTCCATGATAAATCCAAATAGCAGGCCTCACTTTTTTCACTGATACATGTCTTCCATGTTGGTATTTCCTTCCCAATGAGCTGTGATAGCTCGCAGAAAATGATCTTACCGCTTTTTCCACGACAAGAACCACAAGCCGCGAGAAGAGTATCTTCATTAACTTCCATTGAGGCAATCATGCTGTTTTTCTCTTTTCTAATTTTGCGAATTTCTCCAGTTTTAAGATGTAATCTCCATATTCCTCCATTTGAAAAATGTATTTTTGTACCGATAAATAATTGGTCTTCATGTAGGCAAACTGAACGAATAGCTGGAGGATACTTACAAAAAGAAAACGGCTCAATTCTTTGCCATGATTCACCAAAATTTCGAGATAGAAACAAAGATTTATCAGAATGGGTTACAACAAGCCCAGCATCATTGCAGCACACGCTCCACATCGAGCATTGGGTGTGGAATCGTTTCATTGTCCAAGTTACTCCGCCATTCGTACTCTTAATGAATAACCCGTTATCACCCACACCATAAACGGTTTGATCTGTACTTTTTAAATCTAGGATTCTTTCCTTTGTTAGGTCTAGAGTTTTGACCCATTCATCCTTCCGCTTTACAAAGATACCCTCGTGATCAGCGGCAATGATAAAAGCGCCATTGCTTAATTTTGTCACTGATGTTGCACCTAGAAACGTTCCCATTCATACACTCCTTCCCTCTCAAAGGTTATCCATTCTTAGAGGGATTATTTGCATCCCCCTTTCCAATTAATCTCAGTCTTTTAAAAGGATCAGGATTTATTGCTCGTTAGTATAGGAGTAAAATGGTACCCTTGTTGAACATTTTATGGATGGCCCAAGCTAAAAATTCTTTAAATAATTGCTTTTACTTCTTTTACTTTTTCAGCAAAGCTTTTCCCAAAATTAATACAAAGCTCTTCATCCTCAGGTGAAAGTTCAATTTTCAAACCTTCCTGCACAATCGTTGCCCCAAGCTCTTGCAATTTTTCGGTGAGGATATCAACCGCTACACAAAATTGCTCGTAGGCTGTATCACCTGAACCAAACACTGCAGCCATTTTTCCATCCAAGTTCAAACCATCCATGTCATCATAGAAATCCAAAAATTCGTCTGCAAGCTCTCCATCGCCATATGTATATGACCCTAGGAGAATACCATCATATTGCTCTAGTTCCTTCGGTTCACCGGCAGGTAATTCACGTATTGTTAAATTGACACCAGCCTCCTTTACTCCTTTACCAACCAATTGTGCGATTTCCTCAGTGTTTCCAGTCATGCTTGCAAATACAAGAATTAGGTTTGTCATATTCATCTCTCCCGTGTGAATCATTTTATTTTCAACTTCATTATAATGATATTGATAATCATTATCAATTAAAATTTTTAAAAATGACAATAAATAAGGTGCCTTTTGTGAAAAAACAAAAGACACCTTTGCAACACAAATTTAATAAATGTTTGCTAAGATATAAATCACGACTTCCAAATAATCATTTTTTTATATAATATTGATAGCAAACCACTGATTCGACCTCTTTAAACCCTTCTTTTAAGTAAAGTGCCTTTGCCCTTTCGTTCTCTCCATTCACAGACAATACCGTACGATGATAGTTGTTTTCTTTAGCAATCCGCAATGCTTCTATAATGAGTTCACGACCAAGGCCTCTCCCTTGATATTCAGTAATCAATGCAAGGGGACCGATATTCATAATTGGTGCTCCCTCGTATTCATCTCGGGAACCCCTAACCAGTCCCACTGGCCTATCATGATGGTAAAGAATTCTCATTCCACCTGTAATAAAATCGTCTTGCGAATGTAATTTCACGACCATTTCTTCAGTAATTGGAGTTTGACTTCCTTTAAGTTCGGCAAAGGCTCTATTTCTAATATCGCACCAAATTTGCTCATCTTTTCCAAGTTTATGTGTTTCAAAGTGATAATGAGGTGGTAAATTTGACTCTACTATTGGTAAAACGTCTCTTATTAACAAAAATGCATATCTTTCCTTATGAAATTTCAATTGAGGCATGGCATTCATCAAATGGATATTATTTGTTGGAACATAGATAAAGAGATTGTCTAAATCTGAGATATCTTCAAGTAGTTTTTGAAAAAGATTTTTGTAGTATGTTACATCATCAATTTCAGAATGAAAGATTCGAAACCTCCCCTGCTTTCCCCTACGATAATAATCATTCATTATCAGCGAAGCGGTTGCTACGATTCTATCCCTTTGATTGGTCGTAATATATGTTGGATTTTCACTGTTTGGAGTGAAATTTTCCAGGTCTTTATCATATAAAAAAGAATCATCCACCTCATTCCGATGCTTTCTGCAATACATCACAAATGCCTTTATTTTATCCCTCGTCAATGCTTCAACCTTCAACTCACGACACCACCTTGTCTCTAGCACTTTGTTCCTGTGTTCAATATACAAGAACATTGTCCATAACCCCTGCTTCTTTATCATTCTTTCACGAATATTTCATATGAATTTCCTCATAATAAGATGGGAGGTTGACCAATTTGAATCAAAAAATTGTAATAGAAGAATTAAATACGTTATTGCGTGGAGCCTTTATGGGAATTCGTTCTTTAGAACATTATATCCAAAAAGTTGAGGATCAAGAATTAAAGAGAGAATTTCAATCGATGCAGCAAGATACTAAACTTAACGCTCAAATTATTGCCGAACGAATCCAAAATCTTGGCGGCGTACCCGCTGATGACGAAGGTGTCACTGGCTCGATGCATAGCTTTATGCATAAAGTTACACTTCCGAATGACACATCAGATATTATTGAGGATGCGATTAATGGCTTTGAAAATTATGGCGTTCAATATTCAGAAGAGCTTGTTAAGGGTGATTTAGATCCGGAAAGCAGGAAATTGGCGGAGGATGTTATTAATACAAGCCGACGCAATGCAGAAAAACTGCGACAGCTTTTGCATTAATGATGTATGAACTTACGATTTTTTTACTTCCTCTTTTCGGGTTCATGTAAAGAATGAGGCTGGGACAAAACTAGCTTCTATACATGAAAAAGGCAAAGCCTGTGAAATTTTATCCTTCGTAAAAATTTCACAGGCTTTTTTGTATCCAAACCGGGTTTTGTCCATGCCTCTTTTCTATTGTGGTAAAGAAAATTCGGGAGGTGACAGGCACCTAAATGGCACCTAATTTTAGGGTTGTGCATATAATGTTAAATGTGTTCATAAATTATATTTGTGTGCATATCCGAGTTTTCCTGTGCATATATATGCGGAGTCTATCAAAAGTTGTGCATATATTTTAAAAGTCGTGCATATATCCAAAAAGTTGTATCATATATTTTTTCAAATGAAGCATATCCACTATTTCATGTGCATATCACAAAAAAGTTGTGCAAATAATTTTCCCCAAATAAAGTGAAACCATGAAAAATTAATATGTTATAAACAAAAACGATGATTTTTTTACAAAAATGATGTGGATTCAACCCAAACCAGTCACGTTTTATAAAAAAATACCGCATTTTTCATCTAATACCTAGCAAAATTTCAAAATCCCACTCAAAATCCATCTTTAATTAGACCAATTATGGAAAATCAACATTCGGGTGAATAGATACTCATTCTAAAAAGAAAAAACCGAACAATCATGTTAAATTCTAAGTTAGAATTTAGCATAACAGTTCGATTTTAGTTTAGCCGAAATACTTTTGTCCCAGCCTCATTTTTCCAAGGTATATCCTACTTTTCAAAATACTTCCTTGCAATACCAGCAACTTCCTCGGGTACTTTATAACTTAACGGTTCTCCATGTAAAGTATGAAAAAAGTTAGCATCGCTAGTATCCAGCACCCCGAATGAGAATCTTGGAATCAACCGGGCAGCAATGGAGCTTGGATTCTCCTGATTAAATGATAGATTTAATGCCATATTAAAGCTCGCATAGCCTTGTTCATTCAAGGCACCAAAAATACTTGTTAGTCCTTCCGCAAAATCAAGCCAATCAGACTCAGTGATATCTTGGATCGTAGCTTTACCACGGAAAATAGCCATATAATCATTATGTCCTTTAGGCGCAAATGCGTGCAGCCACCCCACATTGCCTTTTTCACCAATCCAGCGGTCACCAGTTGATTTCTCTGTTTCATACAAAGATGCATAATAATCATTTTGGAAAGCTTTCTCCTTCAGTTTCGCATTAATCAACGCTTGATGATTCGTTGGCGAATCAGAAATGAGCACCTGAATATGAGGATGGAGTATACTTCCACCAGAATTAGGAAGATAGTTCCAGTTAATTGAAGCAAATTGAGCTTCCTTATCGTTCTCCTGGACCTTTTCTATATATTGCTGTGCAGCTAAAAACACATCTTTAATCATTTGTGCTGAGAATTCTTCCAAACGAACATAATGCTGTCCGGAAAAAGTAATGACTCCATTATGCTTACTATAAGGGAATAAATTTGGAAATAAAGTAGCTACTCCTTGAAAAATTCTGCCCTCTTCCGCAATCTCACTAGGAAAAACAGGTGTCATTTTTAAGAGATTTTCAGCACAAAACGGGCACTTTGACCCACTTGTTTGCCGACCAAGTTCTGTATAATCTGGAGGCGTAAGTTTTAATCCCCCATCTGGTACAATCCGTGAAGATTCTCCAGTTAAAGGATCAAAACGAATTACTGTTTTGCGCTCAATTTCATTTCCATTACTATCAAAAAACCGGAACGATTCTTCTTTTTGTAAAAATTGTATTGTCATGTTATCCCCCTTGCGTTTGCCATATGTAATAGAACCATTTTCACAGATTCTACCAAAATCATATATAATTCTGAAAATTTAGTCAATTAATAATGGAAAATACCTCAATAATCTGCGGTTTTTCTCCAGATCAATCATTTACATATTTATCATAAAACAGCATTATTTTCCTTTCGGATTGCCCTTGCTTTTCTTTGACATATGTACAAACTAGATTATACTGAACTAACATCATATAAAAAAGGGGTTTATCCTATGACTGAGAATAATGAACCACAAGCACCGAAAAAGAAAATCAGCTTACAAGAAGCTATGAAGCAGCAACTTGAGAACAAAAAGAACCAGATTTCGGGTAGTAAAGGCAAATCAAATAACGACCTTTCAACTAAGAAAATGAAAAGTCAGCTAACGAAAAAAACAAGTAATACACGTAGAAAAATGGGCGTCTAATGAACGGACAAAATCGAAATGACATATTTCCAGGTATAACTGTTGATATTGTTTTAAAAAAGGATCAAAAAAACGGCAAACTTACTAGAGGAATAGTGAAAGATATTCTTACTAAATCGGGCACCCACCCCCACGGCATCAAAGTCCGACTTACAGATGGACAGATCGGAAGAGTGAAGGAAATTCATCTTGAACAAAATAAGTAAAACACCCTCAATAGTTCCTGTGAAAAATATATTCTCAAGTAATATTAGGGATTCTAATCATACTGTGCTATACTTATCCTACCGTTTATACTATTACTCATTGTAGTTCATGTAGTTGCAAAGCTCTATTCATTTATTGAATGGGGCTTTCCTTCTGTCTATAAGCCTCTTGTCATTGGACAACAGGTGGTGAAATCAATTTTAGTTAACAAAAAAATAAGCAAATAAAAAAACAGACCCTTAATTAAGGGTCTGACACTTAACATTATTAAGCTTTTTGAACGTTTGTAGCTTGTGGTCCACGTTGACCTTGCTCAATTTCAAAAGTTACACTTTGACCTTCGTCTAAAGATTTGAAACCTTCGCCTTGGATTGCTGAGAAATGTACGAATACGTCTTCTCCTGCTTCACGCTCGATGAATCCAAAACCTTTTTCTGCATTAAACCATTTTACTTTACCTTGTTCCATAATTGTTGCCTCCTGGTGTGTGTTTCCACACATAGTGTAACTATCCTTGCTCAAATACCTTAGACGAAAAACAAAATATATTCTCAATCTGAAAAAAGAACAAAAATAACTCTACCTAAGGTTAACAGACATATTATAAAATAGCAAATGGTATTACACTTTTTTCTTATAATTATTTATATATTTTCAATTTGTTCCTTATATTTACTTAAACAACTTTTACAAATACAATGTTTATTTCTGCTCTCTTCTGGTACTAACTCAAATACACCTTTAGGAAAAGTTTCTTTATTGCACCAGCAGCTACCATGTTCCCCTGCACCTGCTTCACATTTATTTTCTTCGCCACATATTGGACAAAATTTATTAGCCATATTTTCTCCTCCTCAATCGTATACCATATATCTTAATTGTAAAAAACATGTGAATAATAACCTATTATATCATTCCTATTTAAATAAAGAGGCTGGGACATAAATATTTCAGCTAAACAAAAAACCGAACTATCACGCGAAATTCTAACTTAGAATTTCGCATGATAGTTCGATTTTGAGCTACCCTGAATTAAATGTCGATCACACATTGAGTGCAAATTTTTTTGCCTGTAGGTCTGTAACCCAGATGTTGATTTCCTTCTGTTTGAAAATAAGCGGAAGAATTACGCTTATTTTGGAAAAGACCCATATTTCCCTTATAATAACGGGAGTTTTTCCGCTTATTTCATAAAAATCAATTGATTTTGTCTTTTGGGGAGTCGTTAAGCGGAAAATCTCCCCTTATTTCAGCTCATTTAGCCCCATTTACATACAATAAGGGGAAATTCTACTCTTATTTAGATTCTCATACCTACATGAAAATCAACACTGAACTCTAATATAGTCCTACATAAAAATCATTTGGTTTTAATAGCGAACAATTTAGTTCTGTCCCAGCTTCTTAGCTTTTAACTATGGAACTTTTGATTTGGTAACCATTCATATTCCACCATATCGCCGCTTTCGTTGCAGGTATTCTTGCAAAGCATGGAAAAAATCCTCCTCGGAAAAATCAGGCCACAACACATCTGTAAACCAAAATTCCGTATAGGCCAGCTGCCATAAAAGAAAATTACTTAAGCGTTTTTCCCCACCTGTCCGAATGAGCAAGTCAGGTTCTGGCATACCAGCTGTATACAGGTATCCTGAAAACCGCTGTTCATCAAGCTCATCAAGAGATAATTTTTCATCTTTGATATCCTTTAGCATCTCTTTCATAGCATCCAAAATCTCGAGTCTGCTTCCGTAGTTGAGCGCCATATTCAGTTGAAGTCCGTCATTATCTCGTGTCTTGTTGATTGCATACTGGACAGCTTCACGTGTATGGTCAGGAAGATTCTCTATATCTCCGATTACTTCTATGCGAACATTATTGGACATTAGCTCTGGGAGATAAACATGTAGAAACTCTTTGGGAAGTCTCAATATAAAGTCTCTCTCAGGCTTTGGGCGTTTCCAGTTTTCCGTAGAAAATGTGTACAGCGTTAAAACTTTCACCTTGCATTCTACAGCAGCCTTAACAATTTTTACAACAGTTGATAAACCTTCCTTATGTCCTGCAAATCTCGGCATGCCTCGCTTCAAGGCCCACCTGCCATTTCCGTCCATAATGATTGCGATATGGTTAGGTATATTATCCTCCGAAAAATGGAAGGATTCTTTCGATTGCTTATTTTTCAAAAAAGGAATTTTCATCGACATTGTCTATCCCCCTCCCGATATATTGATGGTCGACTTTAGTGGAAGATACTCCCTTAACCAGCTTTAAAGTCGCTACTATTAGGAAACTAACAATTACCAATAAGAGCCAAGAACTTACCTTTCCTAGATGGACGAGACTCCATGCATCGGCTTGGTTAGGATATTCCCATGCTCCAAAAAATGTTGCAATATTCTCGGCAACCCAAATAAAAAATCCGATGAGTACAAAAGATAGTGTGAGCGGCATTTGGTAACGCACTCTATTAACCTCGTATGTTACTCTCGTTTGCCAAAAGACTATAATTACAAGGCCAGATAGCCACCACCGTACATCAATCCAATAATGGTGGGTGAAAAAATTCAAATAAATTGCTGTTGCAAGAGCTACTACAACAAAAAACGGTGGCCACTTAATCAATTCAACCTGAAGTCTTCTCCAGGCTTGGCAAAGATAACTTGCTACACTTGCATACATGAATCCGCTATACAAAGGTACTCCCGATATCTTGAAATATGCGTCCTCTGGATATGACCAGGAGCCCATATGTACTTTGAAAAGCTCAAGCGCTAGCCCGATAAGGTGGAACAATGTGATAACCTTTAGTTCATCTCGTGTTTCTAGCCCAGAACGTAACATCCACCATTGCATTAAGAGACAGATCATTAGTAGCCAATCGTAGCGTGGCAATAAAGGGAAAGTCATCATTTTTGTAAGTGCTAAACTGGCAAAAATTACGACAGGAAACACACACGATAGTGCCTGTTCCCAACCGAAAAGCAAGAGTTGTTTTATTGCTCTCATGATTTTCTCCGACTTTGCGAAGGCAGGGCTAGGTTAAGTTGATTGCCGAAGTTCATCGAAATTTTTCTTCTAATTAAAAAAACGGCTCCTTCCACCGCAAATATCGCGAAATCATACATTCTAATTTACCTCCGTATGTCGGTATAGTTTAAGCCGCCACGTCCCTACGTGTAAAAATGAGCCAAGAAATAAGATTGAACACAAGGAAATAGACTACAAGCACACCGATAGAAAATGACAAGGTCATATCTTCTTGGTAAGGTCGCTCAGTCAAATACTGTGTAAGATCGGTATTAGCGAATAATAGATATTTACTCCAATCAAATCGGTGGAGTGCCTCGAGTACAATATTACCTGCAAATAAGGTTCCTATCGAAAAGCCGATTGCCATCGCGCTGCTTCTGAAAGCTGACGAAATCATAAAGGCCAAAGTTACGTACATGACCGTGGATATACTGTTAAGCATATACGTCTTCCAAAGATTTAGGACCATATTCCTTTCGAGGATTTGTCCATCCGTTGTCATACTAATCAACGGTAGAT
The DNA here is from genome assembly GCF_902168435.1 of Bacillus marasmi. Lineage (GTDB taxonomy): Bacteria > Bacillota > Bacilli > Bacillales > Cytobacillaceae > Bacillus_BU > Bacillus_BU marasmi. The sequence goes on along the minus strand of NZ_LR656166.1, from coordinate 152,330 downwards.
CCATGTATTCAAAGCCGTATAAGATTCCATTAATCACGACTGATATGATAAACAGTATGAATAACAACAACATGCCAAACATCAGAAATGAGATATACTTGGAGACCAGAATTTTGATTCGGCTAGCTGGCCGAATCAGCAGCAGTTTAATCGTGCCGGATGAAAACTCACCCGCTAAACTATCTCCAGCAATGATGATGGTAAAAATCGTAATCACAATCATCAGATTAGCCGAACCGTTCACCCCATCCCACATCGTGCCGTCCGTCGAACGAATATTTTGCTCTAAGTGATAGTTATTAATGACAATTTGTTGTTCGTAGAACGTTTGATCATCTTTACCTAAATTCGGTTGCTTCAGAATTTCACTATACCGCTGATTATCTTGCTGAAGTTTTACCCGCCAACCATCACCCTGCGCTTTTTTTCCATCTTCATTCCATTCGATGATGTTGATAAACAGCACTAAAGCGACCATAAGTCCAACCAAGATCCAAGTACGCACCCGTCGGTAAATTTTCATATTTTCATTAAGTACTAGATTAACCAATTTGCCCAGCCCCCGTAATTTCCAAGAATCGTTCCTCCAGAGATTGTAAGACCATTTGGACGCCGTAAATACGAATATTGTTCTGCATCAGTTCTACAAGAATGTCTGGGATTCGTTCTTCCCTAGTGGTAACCTCTATGTGAGCATCTTGAGTCAGTTTGACCTCCAGAACTTCTTCCATCTGCTTGATGGTCGATAACGCTAGTTCCAGTGGCTTCGCTTTGATTTGATACGTTTGAGCTTGATCATTACCGTGGGTTAAACGTTCAATTGGCATCACATCGACCAATTTGCCCTGCTGGAGGATGGCAACTCGGTCACACATGAGTTCCATTTCGGATAACAAATGGCTCGAGACAACAACCGTAATTCCCTCTGTATGGGTCAAATGTCGCAAATAGTCACGCAGCTCGCGAATCCCTGCAGGGTCCAGACCGTTCGTGGGTTCATCGAGAATTAACAGAGACGGCCGATGCAATAGAGCTTGGGCTACCCCAAGTCGTTGACGCATGCCGAGCGAGTACTTTTTGACTTTGTCATGAATGCGGTTTTCCAGCTTCACAAGCGACACCACTTCGTCGATTCGTTCCTTGGTTACCCCTGGAACCATCCGCGCATAATGAATCAGATTATGGTACCCGCTCAGATATTTGTACATTTCCGGACTTTCCACGATAGCGCCGACGTGACGAATCGCTTGTTCGAATTCAGTTTTGATATTTTTCCCCTTAATCAGTATTTGTCCTTCCGTGATCGACATCAGTCCAACAATCATCCGTATTGTTGTTGTTTTACCGGCACCATTTGGACCGAGAAAACCGAATATTTCGCCTTGTGGTACTTCAAATGTAAGATCATCGATAATCGTGTTCCGGCCAATTCGTTTGGTCACATTCATCAAGCTGATGACAGGTTTGTTATTCATACATGCCCTCCTTTATCGATAAACTTCACGTTTCTTCCGTTTTTATTTTTAGGAAAATTTCACTTTTATGTTCCTTCAATATCATCGTCACTTTGGTATTCTAAAATATCCCCAGGTTGACACTCTAACGCTTTACAAATGGCCTCTAATGTTGAAAATCTAATCGCTTTCGCCTTTCCATTTTTCAAGATAGAGAGGTTAGACATTGTAATTCCAACCCTATCTGTAAGTTCTGTTACGCTCATTTTCCGCTTCGCTAACATAACATCAATATTTATAATAATCGCCATGTTCTCACCCCTAGACCGTTAAATCATTTTCTGACTTGATATCAATCGCTTCTTTTAGGAGTCTTCTAAGAAGAGCAGCAAAGACTGCGATTACCATTGAAGCAAAAACTGGAACCATTCCAATAATTATTAGGCCAGGTGCATCGTCTACCTCTGCCAACATAAAAACAAATGGCAAAATTAACACATACAAGCTACTGATTGTTATTGCACAGTACATAATTTTCTTCAGTGCATTAACAGATAAGTCAGAGAAGGCTTGGTTATTGTCAATATAGCTTAAAAGCTTAAAAGCCTGATATAATGCACCAAAAAACGGAAACACTGATACAAAAAAACCAACAACAATGGGATATAAAATATGCGCAAAATCCGGATTTACTGGGTTTTTTAAAAGCCACGGCACTCCAAACACACACAAAGCAAGAACTGGGGTTCCTATAAGAAATACAGCCATCCTTAAAAACAATGTTGATCCACGTTTCATAAAAAGCACCTCACAAGATTATTTTCATTTTTGATATTAACAGGATATTTATCGTTTTTCAATAAATATTTATCTTTTATTATTAATTTATTATTGTTAGTTTTATTTTTTGTCGAAAAAATATTCCCCCTGCACAAAAAGACACCTTCTTTCTAAAGAAGGTGTCTTTTAATAAAGTACGTTTAAATAATTGATAGAATTGAGAGATTTTTTTCATCCGCTTTTGATCATTCTTTTTCGTATGCTACCTACTCCCCATAGGAAAACAGAATTAACACAATTAAAAAAACAAATGATAGGACCAAATACTTCACTGCATCTTCCTATTCCTTCAATCCCTGAAATATTAACATTGCAAGGTCCTCACTCAGATTATCCACACCTAAATCATTATTAAGCATTTGTTCAACAGTTTGTTTTGAATTATGCCTTTTCTTAATAAACTTACTGATGTGTATCCATAGTATTCCATTTTTCAAGTATTAAACTCAGTAAGGTAAAAATAATTTTACCTTACTGAAAGTATTTTAATTTTCTATTTGTTAAGGTTTTTTTGAATTATTTATTCTTCATGTACAATCTCGATTCCTTCGACGTGCTTGCGAGATAATAGATGTTTTTTCTTCCTATTTTCTACACTTTCAAAAATAATATCAAAATCGTAATCTTCAGGATATAATTCACTAGCGGCAATATGGAGCGTTAGTCTTTTATGGTTATAGGTCGCTTTTTCTCCCTTTACTTGAACAATATAATTCCCCTGTTCATCTGGTCCTTTATAGACAATACCAAACACATTTGCTGGTGAAATCACCACATTATCACCCTGTTGAAAAATTGTTATCATTTGCTTGGGAGATGGTTGTTTCTTCACTCTTTGCTGATGCTTGTTAACGATGATTTGCTTTTCTCTTTCCCGCTTAGTTACCGAATCCAACTCCTCATCCTGATAAGTTTTACGTTCTTTATAAGTGATTTCATGGGCACGTTCAATTAATTTTGGATGAATCCCAAGCTTTAATGCAATCGCGAATGCCTGACTTTCGCCACCCTTGCCGATATTCAACTTATAGGTTGGTCGTAACGTTGCTAAGTCAAATTCCATCGAACCATTAATAAAACCTGCTTGCGTTTCGGCAAATTCCTTTATTTCACTATAATGAGTCGTAGCAAGCAATGTTGCTCCTTTTGCATACAATTGTTCGAGTATGGCAGTTGCCAATCCCATCCCTTCACCTGGGTCTGTACCCGAACCAAGCTCATCCAAAAGGACTAACGTACGATCATTTGTTTCTTTTAAAATCTCAATAATATTAACAATACGCGAGCTGAATGTGCTTAAATTCTCTGTAATACTTTGTCCATCACCGATATCAACAAGAATGTTTTGATATACAGCAACTGAACTTCCCTCTCCGACCGGAATATGAAGTCCAGCTTGAACCATCATTGTCAACAGTCCAACCGTTTTAATCGTTACAGTTTTCCCTCCAGTATTGGGTCCAGTAATAACCAAAGCATTTTCCTGATTTCCTAATTCAAACGAAATCGGTACTGCTTGTGAACCTAGTAATGGATGCCGCGCATTTTTCAGATTATAGTAATGTGCCTCGTTGATTTCTGGTTTCATTCCATCTATGGAGATGCAGTATTTTGCCTTTGCAAATAGAACATCATAATGAACCATCGTTTCAACGGCTAATCTGATTTGCTGTTCATTTTCTTCCACTAAACCAGTGAGAAAGAATAGGATTTTTTGAACTTCAGCATCTTCCTCTGCCTTGATCCAGCTTAGCTGCTCTTGGTACGCTGCGATTTCTTCTGGTTCAATAAATAAGGTGGAGCCAGAAGCAGATGTATCAAGAACCGCTCCTTTCACTTTGTTTCGATATTCCTTTTTGACTGGTATGACATATCTACCGTCCCGTTGACTTACCACATGCTCCTGTAAGTAAGACTTCAGTTTTCCAGAGCGAACCATTTGTTGGAGCTTTTCTTTCAGTCTATCTTCTTGGATTGAGATTTGTTTTCTTATTTTTAATAGTTCTTTACTTGCGTAATCATCTACTCCGCCATTTCGGATGCAACGGACAATTTCTTCTTCTAGTTTTGGTAATTCTTCTGTTGAAAAAATATAACTGGAAACGCGCGGAGCAACATATTGTTTATCCTTCATAAACCTGCGCATTTTACCGCAGCAATCTAGAAAGTCGGCTAGCTTCGATAACTGTTCAGGTCGCAGTGCGACACCTTTATTCAAGCTCTTTAGTAATAGTTCCATTCCATCCAAGCCGTGAACAGGAACACTCGTTGAGATTTTCATTATATCCACAGCTTCTGATACCTCATCGAGCCAAGCTTCGATTTGTTTTAGGTTTGTTGAAGGCATTAATTCTAGCACCTTCGCCTTTCCCGCTGGTGTTAGAGCATAACTCGCGATATGTTCTTTAATTTTGCTAAATTCCAAAACTTTAAATGTATGATTATTCATGATTTTCTCCTCCAAAAAATAAAAATAGCCGCGTTGAACAATGTCAACGCGGCCTAAAAATCCCGTGGTAAAATAAACACGCAAGGATTTGTGCATTTAAACTAATATTAGCCAAAATAAAAAGCCGTTTACACAAAGGTACACAGCTACAATCGGCTAAGGATAGTATGCTCGGTTTGACCATTGTTCTTAACTGCATTCCATAGATAAATAAGACTTCATTCAACTGAAAATTGAACAAAATCTGATAGGAATGACATTATCCAATTATTGGATTAGTTAAGAACGACACCTAACATAAAACATACTCCCTTTATACATAGAGATTTCAAATACAATATAGCATATTCGTATAATGGTGTAAAGTTGCTGAAGATTGCCAAGAAAGCTTCGCTGAAGTTATAGTAAAATAAAAACATAGAATTTTATTCATCAAGGGGAGAATCATTTTGCAGAATAGTCAAATCATCTTTTTATCTAAAGGACTACCAAAAACAAGAACCTACAATAGTGCAGAATATCATTCTGGTATTTGGAAGGAATCAGCGACTGAGTTTTATGTAGAAAAGAATATTATTTCTGGTGATGATGTCGCAAACCATGATTATCATGGGGGTAAAGATCGCGTCGTTTGCTTTTATCCATATGAACACTATACATACTGGGAAAAGGAATTTGGATTAGAGTTAACTCAATCAGCATTTGGTGAAAATGTGACGGCAACTAATATGAAAGAGGATCAAGTTTTTATTGGGGATATTTTTCAAATGGGTGATGCAATTCTTCAAGTCTCACAAGGGAGATATCCATGTGCAACCATTAATATAAGAAACGAAAATCCTCGCTTATTGAAGAAAATTATTGAAACTGGTTATACTGGTTATTTTTTCCGAGTAATGAAAGAAGGCAGGATCACAACCGAATCACAAATAACCAAACTTTCTTCCCTTCCAAACGCAATTTCTGTCGCCGAGATTCACCAGCTATATTTTCACGAAAAAGCACCGACCAGTGAGGCTATTCAAAAGATATTAGATGTACCCGAGCTTGCAGGCCGTTGGCGCGAACTACTATTTGATTTAAAAATGAAAATTGACCTATCGTAATATTGGAGGTGCCGGATTGTCTATCAAATCCTACAACAAATTAACTAAAGAAATAGAGAATCAAATACGTGATATTGAATCCAAATGTAAAAGCTTTGACCAATTAAAAGGGAACATTACCCTTGATTCTTCAATTAATTATGCACCTGAAATGCACAATATTTTCTTATACTTTGAAAATAGCAAATTAGTGAGCCTCTTAACCATCTTCATGCCTACAGCAGAGGAAGCTGAAATATCAGCTTATACCTTGCCCGAGTTTAGAAGAAAAGGATATTTCAGCAAATTACTTCATCATGCAACCACCGAACTTGCTAAATTCAAGCTAAAGGCTCTGTTGTTTGTATGTGAAGCACAATCAAAGTCTGGGCTTGAATTGGTGAAAAAGCTTGGAGCTGAGCTTGATTTTACAGAGTATTTACTGAGGTATGCAAGTGAGACCTCAATGAATACTACCCATAATCAAACCCGTCAAATCTCTGTGCAAAAAGCTTCATTATCTGATCTTGAAGCCTTGATTAGACTAAGCCAAGACATTTTCGAAGATGAATATGAGGATGCCAAAAGCATGATTGTTAAAGGTCTTGACTCAAAGCAAAGGACTCAATACATCGCAAGCCTTCATGGTAAGCCAGTTGGACTTGGTGGAGTTTTCCTCGAAGACAGTGAAGCCTGCCTATATGGTTTAGGAATATTACCGGAATTTCAAGGTAAAGGCCTTGGTAAGGAATTATTGTCAGTTTTAATACATGAGCTTCAGCAACAAGGTATTAAAAACATTATGTTAGAGGTGGAAGGCAATAATCAAACAGCCTTTCGTTTGTATCGAAATAACGGTTTCGATATTGAAGCTGCTTTTGGTTATTATCGCAAATCACTGGGGACTGAGTAATTTTCAGTCCCCCCTATGCTGATAGATTTTGAATTTCTCCGTATATAGAACTCCAAGAGCGTTTTGAAAAACGAATCGGAATTCCCTTTTCTTGCGCCTTCCGTTTTATCGCAGTGGATAGGTTGTGATTAATAAAGTCTGTTAACACGAGAATTAAGTTGACATGACTAGGTATATCCTTTCGAACCATCTGTGTTTTTCTACCATTGATATGAATGACTTCCTTGAAACCTTCGCTTTCAAGCTTTTGTGTAATTTTCCCTAGATGATCGCCTCCAATAATTAACAGTGACTTCATAAAAAAACTCCTCCTTTATACATTTGAAATCGTACCATATTCTATACTATTCCGACCTTATTAGTTGTATTAATATTCAAAAAAATATCTTTATGAGCGTTTTATTAATGGTATGACTTTACCAGATCCACTCAGCTGATTCACAAACTCATTTAATCTACTCGTTAATCCCCCTGGACCGAATCGGATCAATTTGTGACGTTCCTTTTCTTGACTATCCTGCCCAATACTATCTAAAAATGCCAGTAAATTTATTCTCCGACTATATATAGATATCATGCCAAAATCAAACAACCATTGATCAATCGTATTATACACACCACGGTTGATACCATAGATTTGATTGCACCAGTTAAAAAACTGCAAATCGGGCAAGTTCAAATACTTGCTTGAATGGAAATCAACTGACTGTATTTTAGTTTTCTTTGTAAAATGATTGTTTTTTGTTCCCATCATGCCACCTCCATTTTCCTTACTGATTAGACTTTTGACTAGTAAATTGAATGGATCCGTATTCACCATGCGGATGAACGTTAGAATTAAATTGCCGATATTCCTGTTCCAATTCTGTTAGTGTTAGTTCAAACAGATGTTTATCTTCCTTTTTAAAAACATTAAAGGCAATTAGCTTATCTATCAATTTTTTTCGTCTATTTTCCAAAGCATTCTGAAAGATTTTACCCATGATCATCTCTCCTAAAATAGATATTGATTATTGTTTATTTACTTTGTGCGGAAACAAAAATGACCCTCTATTTAAGATTCGTACATCTTAAAACAGAGGGCCTCTAGTGTTCTAGTCAGCACTATTTTAAAAGCTTAGAATGCTAAAAATCAATACAAACTACTGATTTATTTCCACATCTTCTTTTGCTTGTTGACTTGCTTTTAAAGCGAAATCTAAATCCTCTAGAATATCGTCAATTGCTTCTGTTCCAATCGATAAACGGATTAATTCTGGTGTAACTCCAGTTGATTTTTGCTCAGTTTCTGATAGCTGTTGGTGAGTTGTACTAGCTGGATGAATGATAAGTGATTTTGAATCTCCAATATTCGCCAAATGTGAGAATAATTGAATCGAATCAATTACCTTCTTAGCTGCCTCTTTCCCTCCCTTTACGCCAAAGGTTAAAATTGCGCCCTGGCCTTTCGGCAAATATTTTTGTGCTTTAGTGTAAGAAGGATGACTTGGTAAACCTGGATAGCTTACCCATTCTACCGCTTCATGCTGCTCTAAAAATTGAGCAGTTTTTAATGCATTTTCACTATGACGCTCGAGACGTAAATGTAGAGTCTCTAACCCTTGAAGTAATAAGAATGAATTAAAGGGTGATAATGTTGCACCTAGGTCGCGAAGTAGTTGAACACGCGCCTTAATGATATATGCTGCTTCACCGACAGCTTCTGTATAAACTACACCGTGATAAGTTGGATCTGGCTCAGTTAAGCCTGGAAATTTTCCGCTTTTAGCCCAGTCAAATTTCCCACTGTCAACAATTACGCCACCGATAGTTGTTCCATGACCGCCAATAAATTTAGTCGCAGAATGGACCACAATATCTGCACCAAATTCAATCGGGCGTAATAAATATGGGCTTGGCACAGTGTTGTCAATAATAAGCGGGATACCATTCTCATGAGCAATTTCTGCTACGGCTTGGATATCCAGAACATCACCTTTAGGGTTTCCAACAGATTCTGCATAGATTGCTTTTGTCTTAGGAGTAATCGCCTTGCGGAAATTTTCTGGGTTCTCTGGATCTACGAAATGCACCTTAATCCCAAATTTCGCAAATGTAGCAGAAAATAAATTGTAGGTACCACCATATAAACTACTTGATGAAACAATTTCATCACCAGAGGAAGCAATATTGATAATGGCAAATGTAGTTGCTGCTTGGCCAGACGAAACAGCAAGTGCTCCAATTCCGCCTTCTAATTGGGCAACCCTTTGTTCAAATACATCAGAAGTAGGGTTCATAATTCGGCTGTAGATATTTCCAGCTTCACTTAAGTTAAATAGATTCGCCGCATGATCGCTGTCATTGAACACAAACGATGAGGTTTGATAAATTGGTACTGCCCGAGAATTCGTAGCTGAATCTGGTTTTTGACCACCGTGAATAGCAATGGTTTCTAAGCTTTGTTTTCTTTCATTTGTCATGTTAATTCCCCCAATTTTTTATTTTATAGTTAATTAATAGGATTAGTATGATTTAAGAATAAAATTAATCTAGTTACTTGTTTGCTGCCTTTTTTAAGGAAAATCGATATTTTTCCCCTTTTTCAATTTGAGTTACCTGAGAGTCATGAACCGTAATTTGGATCGTACCATATTCAATATTTTCTAAAAAACTTACAATTTTATCGATAACTTCTTGGTCGATTTTTTTATTTTTTGAAGACAACAAAATCCTCTCCTTTCAATAATCTAACCCGGTTTTCGAGCAGGTCTTCAAGCGTTGTCTGCTCAAGTACAAAAGCAATTGTGTCTCTAACTAGTGACCAAAGTGGCTTTAATAAGCATCCTTCCTCCAGCTCACAAGGCTCATACTTTGTTATTGAAGCACACCCCATTGGTGATAATGGTCCTTCAATGTTACGAACAACTTCGCCAATAATAATCTCACTGGGCTCCTTTAGAAGGAGATATCCACCACTTATTCCACGTTTACTCGTAACAAGCTTTTGCTTTTTTAACTGAAGTAATATTTTTTCAAGGTAATTTACGGTCACCAAGGTTTTTTTTGAGATTTCTTCAATCTTCATTACACTACCTCGATGCTGACCCAACACGATTAAAGCTCTAAGCGCATACTCTCCACGACTTGATATCTTCATGATTTACCTCTCTCTCTAAAGTCGACTAATTCAGTCGACTTTTAACCGTAAGCAATTGTTCATTTTTTAGTAGTTTTTTACATTAATCTGCAACATTTCCCGTATTTTTGTGGACGATAGTTTTTAACAAGGTGAACTTCTTTCCTGAGATTTTAATAAACGTAAACACGATAGCGATAAACCAACTGATTAAAAGAAATGAGTATAAATAAGGGTATACAGAACTATTTTCAATCCAAGTTATTAATAGCGTTCTTGAGTTTACAAAGATAATAAAACCTCCAACTAGTACTCCCATAAGCTGCGGATGGACTTTTTGGACAAACCAGGCTGCGATTGGTGCGGCTATAACACCACCAATAACTAAGGCAATTACCCAAAACCAATTCACGTCAGACCAGCCAAGTGAAATAAAGAAACCAACTGAAGCTGACACGGCGATGGCAAATTCACTTGTATCAACCGTACCCACCACTTTACGAGCATCCATTCCATTTTTGCTTAATAAGACTGGTGTAGCAATCGGTCCCCAACCACCACCACCAGTGGCATCCATAAAACCTGCAATAAATCCAAGTGGAATTGCTTGTTTCTTCGTTAATGGTGACTGGCCATTGTTGACCGCTGGTTTGTAATTAAATAAAAAGCGAAATAAAACGTAAACACCTAATAATAATAGAAAAATCGATACATATGGTTTTGCTATCTCACCTGGAATATTACTCAAAAATGTAGCACCTAAAAATGCACCAACAGAACCGGGTATGATTAACTTATAAACTATTTTTTTATCAACATTTCCAAACTTTATATGAGAAACTCCTGAAGCAGCTGTCGTAACAACCTCTGATAAATGGACAGAAGCGCTTGCGACGGCAGGGGCAATACTAAATGCCAGCAACAATGACGAAGATGTAACACCATAAGCCATGCCAAGTGCCCCATCAATCAATTGTGCCAAAAAGCCAATAAATGCAAATACGATTAACTTTTTCATATTAATCCTCCATCATAAACAATCTTTTTTATCATCGCGGAACTCCTTCGGTTGTCCGATCAGCTTTCCAATTTAATTGTTTTAATTTTTTAATTAATTCAAATTTTAATACCAATAATTCCTACCTGTCAACTATATTTTATAGGTTTTTTTATCTAATTTGTTTTTTGGTACTGTTAGATTATTACTTTTCCGCAGAAAAACTTTTATGAAATAACAAAAAACTGAAGAAACCAATTCTCATTCTCGGAATTAGGTTTCTTCAGTTTCATTTTTAGATAGTAATAACCTAATAAACTGATTAGGTGGCACAGGCTTACTAAATAAATATCCTTGCAGATAATGGCAAAATAAAGCTTGAAGAACTTCCCATTGGGTTTTCGTTTCTACACCTTCTGCTACGATTTTCAAGTTAAAACCTTTTGCTAATAAAATGATTGATTGCACAATTATTGAATCCTCTTTATCTTCAAGAAAGTTGTTTATAAATGATCGGTCAATTTTTATGATATCAACAGGGAATCTTTTCAAATATCCAATCGAGGAATAACCTGTTCCAAAGTCATCTATCGCAAACTTAATTCCCATTTCTCTTAATTGCTGAATAGTAGGATAAGCACATTCCTCATTGTTCATTAATGATTCTTCGGTAATTTCAATTTCAATTAATTTTGGAGAGATATTATACACGTTGAGGTTATCGATTATTGTTTGTGCTAAATTTACTCTCATCAATGTTTTTGCAGAAAGATTGATTGAAATAGGAACTAGTGGATAGTTTTTTTCCTTCCACGCTTTTAGCTGCTTACAAACATTTTTCATCACCCATATACTAATATCATTAATTAGTCCAGTTTGCTCCGCTTGTGGGATAAACTCATTTGGTGATACTAACCCACGAGCAGGATGATTCCAGCGTATTAACGCCTCTGCACCAACAATATCCCCTGATAAGGTATCGACCCTTGGTTGATAATGTAGCACAAACTCGTCGTTTTGAATCGCTTTTCGTAATTCGTTTTCCAAAGTAAATGTATTTTTTGAACTGTCTATACCTTTTGTAAACAACTGAACATTATTTTTTCCTAATTCCTTTGCTTTATATAAAGCAACATCTGAATTCATAAGTAATTTTTTTATCGTGTCTCCATCGTCCGGAAATATACTAATCCCTACGCTAGTTGATATATGAATATCATAGCCATGTACGTTAAAAGGTTTTTCGATTTCTCTAATAATTTCTATTCCAAATGCATTTGGGTCTTTTACTCCAATATTACTTTGTAGAATGGTGAATTCATCTCCACCCATCCTGAACACATTTTCATGGCCAGCAAACATCTTCAATCGTTCGGAAACCTTAATGAGCAGTTGATCCCCTATTTCATGGCCTAACGTGTCATTTACAAACTTAAAACGGTCTAAATCCAAATATAACAGTGCAAATCGTTCATTAGTTACGTTGTAGGTATCAATCAATTTCTCAAGACTTTTTTCAAACATTCTTCGATTTGGTAATCCGGTGAGATAGTCGTGGTAAGCAAGAAATTGTATTTTTTCCTCATTACTTTTTCTCATAGTAATATCTTGGATAATCCCATCTAGCCTAATTAATTTCCCTTTAGAATTTGAAATGGGGAACGTCTTGTCTTCGATCCATCTTACTGATCCATCTGCATGAATGATTCGATATTGATGAAGAATCATATTACCTTCTGACAACCTGCGCTGATTTTCAAGATAATTTAGTAGGTCATCAGGATGTATTAGATTTTGCCAGTTTTTTATTCCTGATAAGAGTTTGGATATTGGATATCCTGTAATGATTTCAACGGCAGGAGATACATAAACTACCTCGTTTCGTAGCAAGTCCATTGACCATATTCCAACATCCAGATTTTTTGCTATCATTTCAAATTTTTGTTCGCTTTCAATTAAACGGTTTTCAGTCTTAATGCGCTCTGAAATATCAAACAGGACACCAATGATACGTGTGACCTTGTCCATTTTGTCTTTTTTTGCTTCTGCTCTAACATATACGGTTAAGATTGATTGCTCTGGCGTAACAATCCGATATTTGATATCCATTTCAGTTCCGTATTTTTTCGAAAGTTCAAATTGATTATCTACTCTTTTTCGGTCTTCAGGATGAACCATTTCCAGAAGATTTCCATACCTTGGAAAAATTCCTTCAATATGCTCTATACCTACTATTTTGTACAAAGCTTCTGAGCAATAGATTAGGTCGGTTTCGACATCATAATCCCAGCTCCCAATGTTGGCTACCTCCTGCGCTAAATTTAAGCTATTTGTAATTCTCAATAACTCTGCTTCCTTTTGGTATAGCTCCATCAAATCCCTTGCGAAACCAAAGACACCGACTATTTCACCATTAATGGTTAACGGAATGTCAGTCAGATTTAAGTAAACCGTTTGTTTATTTTTATGGATAACTTCACAGAAAAAATTACTTGTCTCTCCTAATAAGGCTTGTTGAAAATAATGATTTGCTATGTCTTTATACTCATCTTTAATTAACTGAAGAAAGTGCCCTGTTATTTCATGTGGTTTATAACCGATTATGTCTTCTGCTTTTTCATTTACGAAGATAAAGTTTCCCGTTTTATCTAATGTAAAAATGGTATCAGGATAATGCTGGTAAATTAGCGAACAAATATCAGCCTGAATAGCATCGTGTGAGATTGATTGTTTATCTCTTGAAGTCTGACTGGTTTTTGAATTTTCTTCCACCAGTAAATCCTCCTTAACCACAAATGTATTTGAATTTCTTACTTAATAGATGGAAATTGGCAAATCTTGCCGATACAACACATAGTATTAATGTTTGCTCATTTTCTACTTTCATCCCCTTTCATGAGGATTTTTTATCCAAAAAAAGACACCACCCAATGGATGATGCCTTGGTAAATCACTTTTCTATTAAAAAATGCACTTAACTAATCTATAGCTTAATAACAACTCTACGTGTTACCCTACGAATCATCCATAGTACAAGACTTATTATTGCCACCGACCCTAGGATGGAGACGATTGTCGGAAAATCAAACGAACCCACACCAAGCAAACTAGCTAAAGGTTCCCCAAGTTCACTGCCCCAAATCAAATCCCAGATTATCATCAGGAGGATGGACATACCGATAAAGCCAAATCCAGCTATCCAGCCATAACGGTAATAGCCTGCAGCAATGAAGCCACCCATCACATATGAAGAAATTAAATTTAAACTGGTTAAGATTAGTGACAAGAACCAATTATCTTCTAATCCTACGAAAGGTGATACAACTATCATTTTAACTATCTTTGCTATTAGGATGTCATCTTCATCTTTCGAAAAAACATCTGCACCTGAATTATCAATATTAATCGGCAAATTAGCCATTTTTATCACTGCAGTTTCTATACCTGATAGCACCAAAGAGTATAAAACGATGGATACAGAAAGTCCAATTCCTACGAAAATCGAACCAATGAAATAATCTTTCCTCGTCACTCCGTTTTTTACAAAAAAGGGCAAAAATGCATAAAGCCCAATAATTCCGATTATGAACATATATATATTTGACGATACAAATGAAGAAACAAAAAAGCCTTCGTGGTTTCCACCCATTTTAATCGAAACGATTGCCTTTACAATATGGATAATCGTAATAATCCCTAGAAACCATATCGTCCATCCAGCTTGGATAGCCCCCATATCAAACGCAACTTTTGGATATACCGCCTTCTTACTCATTACGCATCATCCTCCTTTGTTAAGTGAATAAATAAATCTTGAAGAGTGAGCGTACCAACCTCTAGCCCTTGAAGTTCCGCATTCAATCTTTGTTGGTTACTGATTTCCCCATAGACCATAACCGCCTTTGTATTCCCCAATCGTTGTTCACTCAACTTCTCCATTCCAGCCACAAAAGCATCCACAGCATCTAGTGAACCTGTAATCGATGCCCCCTTCGATACAACAGAATCGTAATCTTCGTGAAGGACTAGTTTACCTTTGTCAATCATAATCACTTCATCAAACAGATATTCCATTTCTGATACAAGGTGGGTGGACATGATAATCGTCCTTGGATGATTGCCTTGATCCTCTAATAACTCCTGGTAAAATATTTCCCTTGTCGGCGCATCCATCCCAATATAGGCCTCATCAAAAATGGTAATCGGTGATCGACTTGCTAGGCCGATTGTAACGTCTAATGCAGACTTCATTCCTTTTGATAGTTCAGCCACCGGTTTATCAAGAGGCAGTTTAAAACGTTGAATCAAGTGATGCGCATACTCTGCATCATAATTTGGGCGATATCGCTCACTAACCTCAAGCATACCCTTTACTTTTTCTGTTTCTTCTTTGTAATCTTTTTCATATATAAATGAAACAATTTGCATGATATCAGGATTTTCAAATGGGGTTTTACCTGCGATTTTGATTGACCCTGAAGTCGGTTCTCTAAAGGAAGCAAGTAATGACAATAGCGAAGTCTTACCAGCCCCATTTCGGCCAATCAAGCCGTAAATTTTTCCACCATCTAATTTAAAAGAGATATTCTTTAATGCTTCAAAGTGTTTATATGTTAAGGACAGATTATTAAGTTCGATATCGTTTCTCATTGATTGTCACTCCCTTGTACCTTTTTAATTAGTTCAATCATTTCATCTAGCGAGATACCTAATTTATTAGCTTCCCTTACTAAACTAACTATATAGTCTTCTACAAAAGCCGCTTTTCTTTTTTGGATCAATTTTTCCTTCGCTCCTTCTGCAACGAACATTCCAATTCCCCGCTTTTTATAGAGAATTCCTTCATCGACTAACTGATTAACACCTTTCGAGACGGTAACATGATTGATTTTATAAAAATTAACAAGTTGATTGGTGGAAGGTGCTTGTTCGCCCTCCTTTAGTTGATTGTTCACGATCTGGTCTTCAATTTTTTCTCGAACTTGCAAAAAAATTGGCTTATTATCATCAAAAAGCTTACTCATTCATTTCACCTCCGCTTGTACGCTTTCGAATATCAGTTTTTCAGTTATATGGTTCAACGGTTATATACTTATGTATATAACCATATCAGTGTTTAGTTATTTGGTCAAGTGAATCAAAAAAATAAGCGGAATTTTTCCTGTTAAATGCAGTTTGGAGCTCGTTTCGAGGGAAATAACGGGAGATTTTCCGCTTATACAAGCGAAAATTCCACATATTTGCAATTTTCGAGTCAATAAGAGGAATTTCTCCGCTTAAAAAAACCATTTCCATTGAAAATTTTTCAATAAGCGGAATTTCTCCGTCTATTTATCAGACTGAATGCTTAACCAAAAATCTCCCGACTGAAATAAACAATAAAAAAGACGTATGCCAATACATACGTCTTTTCCTGTGTCGCTTATAGGTTACTTTTATGAAATTAAACCTCCACCAAGTCAAATGATACGACCCGGTCAGTAGTTGGATTATAAATTACGTTCCCACGGACTTTTAGTCTTTCACGAGGAGATTGTAAGGTAAATTCGAAGGTTTCTTTTGTTTGTTGCGGTGAAAGCTGTTGTTTTCCTACAGAACGATAATCGATTATGTTATAGCCTGGATAAGCAGTCTGAGTTACCTCTAATAGGTATTTCCCCCATTTTTCCTGTTCAAGTTCTGGTGATGGAATAATTTCAATATTGATTACACCTAGACTTGGGTTTGCACCGAGTGCTTCAAAGGCTCGGCGATGAAGATTAATTCTGTTGGCAGGATATCCAGCAACTCTGTCGACAACTGTGACGATTATTTCTCTTCCTCCTGGTATGGAAAGATTCCTAATTTTTAACGATTGACCGCAACGATACGGAGTATTCACACCAACGGCTGCTGTCATGAACCGGTTTCTTGACCATGGAATCCCGCATTTCGTCACCGCTCCCCCTTCTGTCCAAGTCGCCTGACCTCTTATTGGTTTTTGCCGATACCAGTCATCATAATCATCCTCAGAATACCAATCATCATTATATTCCACACTATATCCATATATTGGAGCTTGAGCACCCCAATATGGTAGGGCTTGAACCGGATAGTTTAAGTATTGATGTGCATATGGTCCGTATGAATAATATGGATACATACTTTTCCCTCCTGTCTTCGCTAAACCTGCTTATAACATATGCTGTTAAATGGTCGACTCGTGACTGTCGAGCAATTACCGTTCGAATAAGATTATTTTGTTGACCGCATAATACATGTGTTATTTCATTTTTTAGGAGGAATTCATTTGTATTTTTACCGAGAAGATTTAATTAATATGATTGTTCCAGATAAACCGGATCCAGGAGCTGCTAAGGTGCTCCAAGAAACCTTGGGTGGTCGATTTGGTGAAATGCGGACGATGATGCAATTTTTCTTTCAAAGTTCAAACTTCCGCGGCAATCAAAAGCAATTTCGTGATTTAATTAGAGGGATTTTTCTAGAAGAAATTAGTCATGTTGAGTTAGTGCAAACAACTATTAACTCTTTGTTAAATGGATCTGGTGAAGAAGTCGTTGGCTCACAAGGAAATAATGGTGCCCCATTGGAAATCGCAACACAGGGAGCAAACCCGCATCACTACATAATGGGAGCACAAAGCTCTCTTCCAGTTGATGCTTCTGGTCTTCCTTGGCAGGGAAATTATGTATATAGTCATGGAAATTTAATTAGTGATTTATTAGATAATGTCGTTTTAGAGTCAACAGGCGTTTTACAAAAAACAAGGATTTACGAGATGAGTTCCAATAAAACCTTCCGTGAAACATTAGCCTTTTTAATCGTTCGTGATAACGCACATCAAAACGCATTTGCTAAAGCTTTGGAACAGCTAGGCGTTAACTGGGGCAAGCTTTTCCCTGTACCAAATTACGATATCAATAAATATCCTGAATGCCGAAAATACGTTGAAATGGGCTTTAATAATGCCCAGTTTAACTTTAGATTAGATGAAACGTTGATGGGTCAAATCTTCCAAGGCGAATCACCGAGCCGTGCTGATGGTGAATTAAAAGTGGTTCCGCCTCCGCAAGGTCATCCAGTTCCGGTTCTTCCCGATATGCCTAATGAGCACAGTCCAGGGATCCAAGACTTAAACGCATAATGAACAAAAGCGGAAGCACCTTGCTCAGGGGCGACAGGCACGGTCCGCCCTGCAGGAAATCCTGATTTCCGGAAGGGATTGTAGGAAAAGTGAAAGTGGCTCGTTCAGGAGCGATGGGCGTAAGACGAATCACGCAAGAGATGATAATCTTTGGAGGGATTTGGCTTAGACCATCGCTCCTAGCCTCTTTCACTAGACAAGCTTGTGACCCCGAGCGCCTAGACTAACAAAAGCGCACCTCTTCGCGAGGGCGCTTTTGTATAAATTTTTCCTATATCTTTTTCACAAATTCAGATTTTAAGCTCATCGCACCAAAACCGTCGATTTTACAATCAATGTTATGGTCACCATCAACTAAACGAATGTTTTTCACTTTCGTTCCTTGCTTTAACGGAGTAGAACTTCCCTTCACCTTAAGGTCTTTTATGACAGTAACTGTATCGCCATCTTGAAGGACGTTTCCGTTTGCATCTTTAATCACTTTTACATCGTCATTGCCTTCAGCCGCTTCTGCTGGATTCCACTCATGAGCGCATTCCGGGCAGACTAATAGACTTCCATCCTCGTATGTATATTCTGAATTACATTTTGGACAATTTGGTAAATTTGACATCTTCACATTTCCCCCCATTTCATTCCTGTCTATTCTAATATATTCAACCAATTTTTCCAATTCTTTTCTTGTCCAATGCTGATGAGATATGGGTATTTTACCGAAAATGAAACAATACTATTGTTAGTGTTTACTTCAAAAACACTAAACTTCAATGTGGAGGGATCTGCTTGAATATTCTATTTGTCTTATTCCATGACTTAAGACATTTAGGTTTTAGACTGATGTATTTATTCAAACTAAAAACCTATTGGTTAAAACGGCTCTTACGCGTGCCAACTTTGACTCAAATGTCGAATATTCAATAAGTAAATCATATCGCATTGTAGTACGAACAGGTGAGCATATATATGCTCGCCTGTTTTAATTTCCCAATTATAGTATCATAAAAATATACATATTGTTTATGATGAAACCTTTTGCCATGTATATCGTAAAAATTTATAAAGGTAGGTGCAGAAGATGAAACGGAGCTGGCAAAATTCTATTATTCTTTGTTTAGGCTTAATCTTTGTCTTTTTTCTTTTTCCAAGCAAAGGACTAGCAGTTGAATTTTCAATCACTAACGCGAAAATGGATGCATTCTTAAGAGACGATGGCAATGTTCATGTAAAGGAAATCTTTACGTATCACTTTGATGGTGAATTTAACGGAATTACTAGAGAAATCATCCCTAAGCAAGGCACAACGATTTCTACGCTTAAAGCTACTGAGAATGGAAAATCGTTACGGGTTGAAAAAGACGAGGATTTATTCAAAATCCATCGGAAAGGTGAAGATGAGACCATTACGATTGAATTAATGTATACCATCACAAATGGGGTTGATGTGTACTCTGATGTTGCAGAATTTTACTGGCCCTTCTTTGATGACAGGAATGAATCAACCTACGAAAATCTCAGCATTACGGTTCATCCTCCTTCTAAAACGAGTGATGTGATAGCAT
This sequence comes from Bacillus marasmi, assembly GCF_902168435.1. Taxonomy (GTDB): domain Bacteria; phylum Bacillota; class Bacilli; order Bacillales; family Cytobacillaceae; genus Bacillus_BU; species Bacillus_BU marasmi. Next base: position 132,771 of record NZ_LR656166.1, on the reverse strand, counting down.
TTGGTTATGATGAAGCATTTAATACTGAAGAAATCCTTGATAGTGGGTCTGTCATATTTGAACTAGGTGAAGTTCCAAGTGGTGAAAATGGTGATATCCGCGTTGCTTATGATGCTAAACTCTTCCCACATGCAGCAATAGCTGGTGATAAACTGATGAAGGATGAAATCTTAAAAGCAAAGCAGGCTCAAATCGATGAGCTAAAAGCAGATGCGGAGAAGAGAGATGATCTTGCCAAGCTTGCTGTAATCCTTGTTCCTGTATATGCACTCGGTTTATTTTTCCTAATGATTACAACTTGGATGAGAGCCCGCTTTAATCGAGCTGCGGTAAAACGAGAGCTAGAACAGACTTCACGTATTCCAAAGCAAACGATGAGTCTGCCGGCGACAATCGTTTATACGAACGGTGCATACTATCCAGCGGAAACAATGGCTGCAGCGATGATGGACCTCGTAAGAAAAGGCGCAATTGTTCAAATTGATGAAAAGACCTTTAAATTAAGTGATAATCGCAAATCATTATTAAAGCATGAGGAAATGCTCCTACAGTTTTTGTTCAATAAAATTGGCAAAAATGGTTCCTTTAGCTTTGATGATTTGTCAGCTTACACGAAATTCAAGAATAATCATCAAAAATATCAATCTAGTCAAACAAAATGGTTCCAAGCCGTAAAAGATGAATTAAAAGATCATGAACTATATGAACATAAAAAAGGCTATCGCTGGGTCGTGGCCTTATCCAGTTTGGTCTTAGCACCATTTTTATTTTTGTTTCCAGCAAATGACCTATTGGGATGGTTTGCGGCAGCACTTTTCTTATTTATCACTACCATTGTATATGCCTTAACCTATAACCCTAAAACCTGGACGGGTTTAACGATTAGCGAGGAATGGAATCATCTAAAGAAACGATTAAGAGAAACGCAATTGGAAGAATGGTCGGATCTAAGTGAAGATGATAAAATGCGAATTTACATTTATGCAATTGGCATTAAAGCGAAGAAATTTATGAACAACAGTAAGAAGATGATTGAATCCTTCGAGCTTCCAAATCGGAATTCCTATTATGATAATGATCATGTTAAAATGGCGACAATGGTCTATTTTGGCTCAACAGCATCATCCTCCTTTCATTCTGCCAATGATACAACTCTTTCAACTACTAGTGGATCAAGCAGCAGTGGCGGCGGCGGTGGTGGTACTGGTGGCGGTGGTGGCGGATCAGGTGCATTTTAATGAGAAATGCAGTCACGAATACGTAGAGTCTGGAACATGAGTATTTCAGCTAAAAAAATCGAACTATGTTGCGAAATTCTTACTTTGAATTTCCCAATAGTTCGATTTTTGTTTAAACACTCCCCTGAAATAAACTGTTGATTACATTGATGTGCAAAACTTTTTGCTATTGGGTCTGTTAACGTGTATGTTGATTTCCTTGTGTTTGAAAATAAGTGGAAGAATTCCGCTTATTTTGAGAAAGATGGTTTTTTTGCTAAGTATAAAGGGAGTTTTTCCGCTTATTTCATAAAAATCACTGGATTTTGTCTTCTTAGGAGTAGTTAAGCGGAATATCTCTGCTTATTTCAGCTCAATTAGCCCCCCTTAAATACAATAAAGGGAAATTCTCCCCTTATTTATTCTCTTACCTACATAAAAATCAACACTAAACTTTAATCACTCGATTTTAAGTTCTATCCCAGCACCTTTTTCATGATTATTGAAAGTGTAAGCATGATGTATCACGCGCATCATCTTTCTTTCTTTTTAAAAAGAAAAATAATTACTATAATAGCAACAATAATATATCCCACCACAAAAGCAATATCAAAGCTTAGGGAATCTAATAATACAATCTTGTCTTCCCCTTCCATATGATTGATCACTTTAAACACTGGTGGAAAAATCCACATCAACCATTTTAATAAAGGAAGACTTTCAAGCATTGCCGCCTGAGCCAATGAGACAACAATCACTAGTACTGCAGTAAGCCAACCATATTTTTTAATTGAAAGCTTAGTTACTGAAAACAATGTTCCTACTAAAATACCTAAAGCCTGAAATACAAGATGGCTAAAAATAGACAATGCGATAACTGCAGGAGTCAAATTTCCTTTAAAAAGATGGCCCAAAATCGGATATAGCATTCCATACAAAAGTAATGGAATCATCATAATGAGTAATGTTAGCCATTTTCCTAGCAAAAAGTTCAGCTTGCTTCCTAATTGGAAGAACAACATGTGCTTCTCACTGTCCTCCTCTATTGAGAAAATCGCCATTGCCATCCAGGTCATCGTCACGTATAAACCTATCGAAGAAACGCCATAGCTGCTTAGTATTGGTGCATTATTATAAGCATACAAAATAAACACCCATGCCAGAAAAAGAGTGGTAGGTGGGATGAATTTTAACGAACGAATAAAGCTAATCAACTGATATCGTATAAAAGCGATCATCATCCTACCTCATTTCCTTGACTTCTTGAATCGAGCAGCCTCGCTCTAGCAAAACTCGTATCGTTTGATCAGATTCATATTCAGAAGCAATAATCTCTACTAAATCATCACCTAGAAATTCTTGTTGAATGGACGGAAGATCTACTAACACTTCTTTTGAAGCGATTCGCGCCTTGATTAACATGGATCTCTCTTTTTGCTGCTTATATGTATCTGAAATGATTTGACCGCCATCGACCCTTATGATCCTCTTTGCTAGCTTGTCAATTAACAGAGAATCATGTGCGGTAAAAATAATCGTTGTTTCACTAGGTAGCTTAGACAGCTGTTGCATCAATTCTATTTGTGAATCATGATCTAAGCCTGTTAATGGTTCATCTAGCAAAAGCAGCTTAGGCTCAATCAATAAAGCTTGAATGATTCCTGCCTTTTGCTTCGTGCCCTTGGAGCATTTTTTTAATGGTGTTGTTAAAAAATTAGAAATTCCAAAATGCGTTGAAAAGTGCATGATCGTATCAAATATCTCGGATTTCGAGCATCCTGACATTTTTCCGATTAACATTAAATACTCATATAATTTGAACCGAATGGTTTCTGGAAAGTGTTCAGGTACATACGCAACCTTTAATTGGCCACGGATAATATCTCCGCTCGTTTCTTCATAAATCCCACCAATCAACTTTAACAAACTGCTTTTTCCAGAACCATTTTGTCCTGTAATCGCAATTCGTTCTCCATTTGTAATCGAAAATGTAAGATTTGTCAGAATCACCACATCATCTATCTTTTTTGCAACATTGGATGCATCGAAAATTTTCATTCAGTACCTCCTCGTCTGATAAACTACCATATTTTAACAAATAATTACTTTCCTTTTGGGAATACTATACATATTTAATTGAAATTGGGAGGACTAACAGTGACAACCATAGAAAACACCTTATCCATCATGGCTTTAGGCGGTATTAATGAAATCGGCAAAAACATGTACATCATTCAATTCGCCGATGATATATTAATCGTTGATTGTGGCGGTAAATTCCCCGATGAAAGTCTGTTGGGTATTGACTTAATTATACCTGATATGGCGTATTTAGAGGAAAATCGCGATAAAATTCGCGCCCTAATTGTAACCCATGGACATGAGGACCATATTGGTGGGGTGCCTTTCCTCATTAAAAAATTCCAAATCCCTATTTACGCAACTCGATTTACATTAGGGCTGATTGAATTAAAGCTTGAAGAGCATCGTTTGCTACGTGATACTAAATTAATTCAAATTGATTCAAACGCAAAGCTTAATCTTGGTCAGATTGACGTCTCGTTTTTTAAAGTCAGCCATAGCATCCCTGACTGTCTCGGGATTGTTTTTCATACTCCTGAAGGTAATGTGGTTCACACTGGTGATTTTAAATTTGATTTCACACCAGAGAACAATCAGTATTCTGATATTCATAAAATGGCTGAGATTGGCCAAAAAGGTGTTTTAGTATTAATTTCAGAAAGTACAAATGCCGAAAGACCCGGACTAACTCCATCAGAAAAAATGGTCGCAAACCACATGGATACCGCATTTATGAAGGCAACTGGAAAAATTTTCATCTCAACCTTTGCCTCTAATATTAATCGCGTCCAACAGGTCGTTCATGCTGCGATCAAAACAAATCGGAAGCTCGCTTTGCTAGGACGGAGTATGATTAATGTTGTTGATGTTGCAATGGAACGGGGCTATATCGATATTCCAGATGGTATGCTTATTGAAGCATCTGAAATTGAAAATTTCGCTCCTGAAAAAATCGTTGTTCTTTGTACAGGCAGTCAAGGTGAACCGAATGCTGCACTCGCGAGACTTGCAACTGGGAACTTTCGTGATGCTGTGATTTATCCAGGCGATACCGTCATCATGGCCGCCTCACCGATTCCAGGCAATGAGAAGGATGTTTCTCGCGTTATCGATAACCTATACCAACTCGGTGCTAACGTTATATATGGTTCAGGTAGTTCAACTGGAATGCATGTATCTGGTCACGGCTATCAGGAGGATTTAAAACTGATGCTAACATTGTTAAAGCCTACCTATTTCATTCCAATTCACGGTGAATACCGAATGCTCCATCACCACCGACTGTTAGCCGAGTCTGTAGGCGTTGAACGTGGGAATACTTTCATTATTAAAAATGGTGATGTCGTTGATGTCGTGAACAATAATGCAGTTCAAACAAGAAGCGTTCCTGCCGGAGATGTATACGTAGATGGATTCAGTGTCGGAGACGTCGGAGAAGTAGTCATGCGTGACCGAAAGCAGCTTTCCGAGGACGGAATGGTCGTTATCGTTTTGACTTTAAGCAAACGAGATTTCCGAATCATTCAAGGACCAGATACCATCACACGAGGATTTGTTTATGTTAAGGAATCTGAAAACTTAATTCGAGAAATAAACGATTTGGTCAAACGTTCGATCAATGAATTACTTGATGATAACGTGCGCCAATGGAATGTAATGAAGCAAAACATCAAAAAAACAATTGGACAATATTTATTTAAGCAAACAAAGCGTAAGCCTATGATTCTGCCGATTATTATTCAAATATAAGATGTAAAAACGGTTATTCTTCGACATCCTCATTCACTAGATGGAAAAAGGTTTAAATGACCCCTGTCACTAAGAACCTTTTTCCTTAGTAGATAACTTCGGTTGATTGAAAGTACAAACCCTATTTCTACCGCTATTTTTGGCTTCATATAAGGCTTTATCTGATTCATTGATTAGTTCAGTTAGGCTTCGTTTCTTCAATGACCCCTGTGTTGAAGCTACACCGATGCTCACTTTGACCTTAATTCTTTGATCATTGTATTCAATCTCCATATCTTCAACAATCTTTCTCAAATCCTCGGCAAGCTTAAACGTCTGATTGATGTCTGTGTTTGGTGCAAGTATTAAAAATTCCTCTCCCCCATATCGACCGATGATATCTGATTGACGGATATTCAATTGGCATTGACTAGCAAGGCATTTAATTACCATATCCCCAGCTAGATGACCGTACGTATCATTAATTTTCTTAAAGTAATCAATATCAAGCATTAACGCTGAGAGATGAGTTTGATACCGTTGAGCCCGATAAAACTCCTTTTCCCCCTCATTCATCAGTTTCCTGCGATTATAGACTCCACTTAATGTATCATGGGTCGCTATCTTCTTTAACTCCTCCATTGCCACAACTTGTTCGGTAATATCCTGAAATATTAAGATTTTACCAACGTATTTTTGATTGGAAAGAACTGGTGTCACCGTAAAACCAACATGTCTTGTTTTATTACAGCATTTAATATTCACTTTGAATTTTTCCTTTGTATTAACCCCTATCAATCTTCCTTCTTCAAACTCAAGCAAGCTCATACCTAGATGATTAGGAATCAACCAAGCAAACATCTTTTGAGCAGACCGATTAAAATCGATTATTCGATTGTTATTATCAACCACAATAATGCCTTCGTTCACCTCATCAAAAACAAACTCACGAGCAACTTCTTTGAGCTTTAAAAAGTCAAACTTAAATAAGGCGACCGAAAAGGCTAATGCAAACAACGCAAAGCCCAAGGTCGTAAAGTCATAAGGAATGGGCAAAACTCCTAATGCATATAAACAGTAAGCTATTCCTGGAAAAAGCGATCCAAGTACAATCAAAAACTCTGGTGTTTTTATTCCAAAGGATGACTTCCTCCATAATTTGAAAAATAATCCAATCCCATATATAAAAACACTGTATGTATAAACGATAAACAGGTAATACCAAGGCCCTTTAATAATTTGAGCCATTGTATATGAATTGTATTCACTGATGAAATAGTTCGTATAGTATAAATGATGGTAATCATTTGTTGCGGAAATGACGAGGGTTATCATCGGTATAATAAAGATCATAAATTTTGTGAGAAAGGCACTGTTCCGATTATAATAGAATTCATAAGAGGCCAATGCCCAAATGGGAGAAATAAAAATAAGACCAAAGATTTGAACCATGATTGCAAATTCCAACTTCCCAGGTGTTTGAGAAATCAATTCCAATCCATATCCGATATTAAATATTGCTATAGAAAGACATGTCAAAGAAAAATATGAAGCAGTTCTATTTTTATAGTTAATCATACAAAAGAAAAACAATAGAATAAACACGATTCCGATGAAAAAAACAAGTTGAGGCATCCGAAACACCTCCTTAATACCATTATATTATAATTTCAGAAAAATAAGAATCGATATCCTATACTACCCATGTTGCATTATAATTTCTATGGGAAATTTCAACTTTTTGTATGTAATGTTTATCATGAAAAAAAAAGCATTCATAGGTACAATTGCACTCCATGAACGCTTTCTTTTCGCTTATAATTTAGACAGGTTGTAACGCAAGCTGGTTGGCAACCTCTGTCACTCGCTTCAAACCGTTTTCGATTATTTCTTGAGCTTTATCCGGCATTGCATTATGACCCTCGATGATGACTTCATCGATTATTTCCATTCCAAAAACACCACCAAATACGTTGCGCATATAATTCACAGCCATTTCCATCGGCGCCGTATCAGGTGTTGAATAAATCCCACCACGAGCATTTAAGAATATTGCCTTTTTATCTGTCATTAAGGAAATGAGATTCCCCTCTGCGTCATATTTAAATGCAAATCCAGCAGCATATACATAGTCAATGAACGTTTGCAGCTTTGCAGGAATCGTCAAATTCCACAATGGGAAGGCAAACACAACAATATCGGCCGCTGACAATGCATCCATTGCCTTTTGTTTTGCTTTTAAGATCCTTTGTTCAATATCGGACAATTCTCCACCGCTTTGTTGTTTTCCCATGGCAGTAAATAAATCTTGACCTAAATAGGGCATATCCTCTGCAAACACATCGTAGGTCGTTACATCTAATCCTTTAGCTTTATTCAATGTCTCCATGAACGTTTCATACATTCTGCTTGATATACCTTCAGATGCTGGACGGTTGTTACCTTTTACGACAAGAATTTTCATAAAAGAATCCCTCCGATTAGGTCAATTTGGTACGTGGAACTTTGTTTATTTTATTAAATCACGTACTTTCATAAATTGCCCAAACACGTCTGATTCATGATTTTAAAATGACTTTATGTCTACGTTTTTCATTAACATTTTTGGAAGCCCTTACATTGATGGAAGAGTCTTCCCTCGACAAAAAATAAAAAATTTTTTGAAAATTTAAAAATAATTGTTGTTATAGTATACTGTTTTACATTATAATCTGTTTTATAACATAATTTATATTTTTATTTTTAGGGGGATAATTAATGGAAAGAACTTTAGGCGTAGTAGGAATCGAAACAATTGACCCAAATGCAAACTTACAAAATTATGATCAGACAGTTAAAGAGATGGACTGGAAAAATGTTGAGCAACAGTTCACTTGGTCTCAAACTGGCAAAGTTAATATGATATATGAAGCAATTGATCGTCATGTCGATGAAGGAAATGGCGATAAAAAAGCATTCATTTATAGTGATAACAGTCGTAATGAAGAATATACCTTTAAAGATTTGAGAACGCTTTCATGTAGATTTGCCAATGGTTTGCGTTCAAATGGTGTCGAAAAAGGTGATCGTGTCTTTATTTTCATGCCACGAAGCCCTGAGTTATATGTAGCAATGCTTGGAATTATCAGAATCGGTGCTATCGCTGGTCCAATGTTCGAAGCATTTATGGAGGAAGCAGTTAAAGATCGTCTTTTAGATAGCGGTGCGAAAGCTGTTGTTACAACACCTGAATTATTAAAGCGTATTCCTGTTGCTGAGTTACCGGAACTTGAGCACATCATTTTAGTAGGTGCAGAAGAAAAAACAGCTGATAATCAAATCCTCTTCCAAGATTTAATTACAAGCTCAGATGAATATGTAATCGAGTGGGTTGACCGCGAAGATGGAATGCTTTTAATTTACACTTCAGGTTCAACTGGAAAACCTAAAGGTGTTCTTCAGGTTCATGATGCAATGGTTCACCAATACTTAGCAGGAAAATATGTTTATGATTTAAAGGAAAATGATGTTTACTGGTGTACTGCTGACCCTGGCTGGGTAACTGGAACATCTGCAGGAATGTGGTCACCATGGTTAAACGGTGTTACAAACGTTCTCAGGGGTGGACGTTTTGATGCTGATGAATGGTTCCAAACTTTAGAAAAGTATGGCGTAACTGTTTGGTTTAGTGCCCCTACTGCTTTCCGTTTGCTTATGAGCGGTGGTAATGAACTGCCGAAAAAATACGATATCTCGAAGCTTCGTCATGTATTATCTGCTGGAGAACCATTAAACCCTGAAGTTATTCGTTGGGGACTTGAAACATTGAACTTACGCATACATGACAACTGGTGGATGACTGAAACAGGTTCTTCCATTTGTGCGAATTTCCGCTGCAACCCAATCCGTCCAGGGTCAATGGGTAAACCACTACCAGGTATTAACCTTAGCATCATCGATGATCACGGAAATGAACTTCCTCCAAATCATATGGGTAACCTTGCGATTAAACCAACATGGCCTGCAATGGTTCGTACTGTTTGGAATAATCCAGAGCGTTATGAGCAATATTTCCTTAATGGTTGGTTTATTTCTGGAGATTCTGCATATAAGGATGAGGATGGCTATTTCTGGTTCGAAGGTCGTGTCGATGATGTTATCAACACTTCCGGCGAACGTGTCGGACCATTTGAGGTTGAAAGCAAGCTAGTTGAACACCCTGCTGTTGCAGAAGCCGGCGTAATTGGCGTACCTGACCCAGTTCGTGGTGAAATTATTAAAGCGTTTATCACTTTACGAGAAGGTTATGTTGAAAGTGAAGAATTGCTAACTGAAATCCGTAATTTTGTTAAAACAAAACTTGCTGCACACGCTGCACCACGTTTATTCGAAATCCGTGAGTCTATTCCAAAAACTCGTTCCGGAAAAATCATGCGTCGCGTATTGAAAGCTTGGGAGCTTGGACTTCCAACTGGCGACTTATCGACAATGGAAGATTAATTGTTACAATAAAGCGCCTCATTTCTCCTATTTTTGAGAATGAGGCGCTTTTTTCATTAATATTTTTCAAAAAACGTTTATCCGCGTATGACATGGTAACTTACAATTAAGATCGCAATTGGTGCAATATAGCGAATTAAAAAATACCAAATATTAAACAGTCCTAGCGGAAAGCCACCACCTAGTGAAAGCTCAGTATACAAGGATGATTTCTTAATTTTCCTAGGTACAAAAATCGAAATCAACAACGCACCAATCGGCATTAACACATTACTAACTAAATAATCGGCTGCATCAAATATTGATTTTCCAAAAATTGAGACATCACTTAATACGCCAAAGGACAAAGCTGATGGTATTCCAAAAAGGAAAATCGCGATTCCGATAATCCAAGCCCACTTAGCACGTTTCTGCACATCCCCTTTTGCAATCACGGACACGATTATCTCCAGCATCGAGAACGCTGAAGTGAGCGCTGCAAATAAAAATAACACTAAGAATGCAACAAAGAAAACCATTCCAAGAGGCATTTGATTAAATACTACCGGCAATACATTAAACAGTAAAACTGGCCCAGCATCTGGTTTCAAACCAAAAGAAAACACTGCAGGAAAAATGGCCAAGCCTGCTAAAAGAATAATAAATAAGTTCAAACCGACAATTGACACTGCTGAACGTAACAAGCTTTCCTGCTTTGACAAATAAGAGCTGTAAGTAACCATTACAGATACACCGACACTTAAGGCAAAGAATGATTGTCCTAATGCAAACAAAATCGTTTCCGGCGTTATTTGACCAAAATCAGGCTTGAATAAAAAACTGACTCCAGCCATAGCCCCATCTAAAGTTAAGGAACGAATAATCAATGCTATAAACAGGATAAACAGGATTGGCATCATGATTTCGCTTGTTTTTTCGATACCTTTTTGGACTCCCTTGGCGACAACAAAAATGGTTATGAACATAAAAAGCCCTTGCACAATTAATACCCCAAATGGGTCTTGGATTGTGGTACCGAATAATTCACCAAATTGCTCTTGTGACAAACCATTAAGCTGTCCAGTTACTGTTTTCCAAATATAGCTAATAATCCATCCACCAATCACACTGTAAAACGAAAGTAAAATAAAACATGTTATGATTCCTAAATAACCTATCAAATGCCACTTTGTCCCTGGGGCAAGTTCTTGATATGCTTCTACGGCATTTTTCTGTGTTTTCCGTCCAACGACAAACTCAGCGATGAGAAGCGGAAGACCTAAAAATATGGTAAATAATACAAAAACAAAAAAGAATGCCCCTCCTCCACTGATACCTGCGATGTATGGGAACTTCCAGATTGCTCCCAATCCAATCGCTGAGCCTGCTGCTGCCATAATAAATCCAATCTTCGATGACCATTGTTCAGTGTTTTTCAAACTATAAGCTCCTTCCAAAATCAACCCACATTTAATCAATAATTTAGTTATCCCAAGTTGATTCCACTAAAATGTATATAGAATTGACAATAAAAAAAGTCGTCGCTACGCCTAAACGTAGGGACGACTTAATTAATCGCGGTACCACCCTAATTGAGAATTAATTCTCCACTTCATTTGTCAATATCGAGACAACCCGTCTTTCCCTACCCGAATCTTAGGTCGAAAAAGATACTCCAGGTCCGAAATTCATCTTTACATCTGTACTAGTTCACACCAGCCACTAGCTCTCTGAAACATAAATTAAAAGACTACTTATAACCCATCATCGTGTGCATATATTATATTAATAATTTTTAGAATACAGTAAAATCAGATATATGTACACAATTTTATTTTGTCAAAATAATGTTTTTATTTAAAACCTTCTCCTACAAATTCAATAAATCGTTTTACGACACCATCTAGATGCTGTAAAGTCCCTTCATCAGTTAACAGTTCTTTAGTTTCGTCAAATTTACCTGAGGCCAAATTCACCAGTACTTCATTCCCAGCTGCTGGCAAAACTTTGGCTTGTAATCCAGGACTTGCTAATACTTGCCGTAAATGAAGCTGGGCTCGAATAGTTCCTAATATCCCAACTGAAACCCCTGCAATCATTACCGGTTTATTTACGAGTACCTTATCGACACGTGATAACCAATCCATTGCGTTCTTCAGCACACCAGGTATCGACCAATTATACTCTGGGGTCACAATTATTACCCCATCAGCTTCAAATACTTTATTCTTAAATGTTTTTACGATTTCTGGTGCATCATTTTCTACATCTTGATCATAATGCGGTAAAACTCCGATATCGAGAATCTCTAAATCAAAGTTTCCACGATAACGATCCTGAATGGTTTTCGTTAACTGTAAATTATATGAGCCTCTTCTTAGACTTCCAACCAGTGCTACATACTTCATGCCTTTCCACCCTTCCTCTCAATACTCCGAGTAAACCATATTTTTTTGGTAAAAACCCCACATAATACACTTTACCACGTGAGAAATATTTCATTCAACGAAACAGTTTGATGTCTTAACTATATTGGGCATGCCAATTTTAGAAATGGACATGCTATCTTTGTGCGTTTTAAGAAAGGTGGCACAAAAAATGAATTTCATGAGGAGGATGACAATGGGAATTTTAAGCGGAAATCCAAAAGACGAACCGATGCACTATGGCGAAGTGTTTAGCCTCTGGTCATTTTTACATGTTGGTAATGGCATGAAGGCAGCTTATCAAACGATGATTAATCATGCAGGTGACATAGACCTGAAAAAGTTACTTGAAGAATCGATCCAACAATGCGAGCAGGAAAGAAAACAAGTGGAGGAATTATTAAAAGCAAATGGAATCGGGCTTCCACCTACACCACCTGAACGACCTGAAGCATGTCTTGAAGATATTCCAGTCGGTGCGCGTTTCCTTGACAATGAAATTGCCGCTAAATTATCTGGAGATATCGCCTCAGGATTGGTCGCCTGTAGCGCAATAATTGGCCAAGCAATACGTGAAGACATTGCCTTAATGTTTGGTCAGTTCCATGTTCAAAAAGCTGCAATTGGTGCGAAGGCTCTCCGGCTTAACAAAGAAAAAGGTTGGTTAATTCCACCCCCGCTTCATCACTTTAAAACAGAAAATTGCTAAATTAATTCAGCATGAGCAGCTCCTTAAAGACTGCTCATGCTGTTGAACTGAGGTAAAAAAATGACAATAGTACGGCTCGGCTATGTGGCTATGAGTATGGAAGTGAAGAACGCCTCTCCATCGCAAACCATGACTTTTACCCAATTTCAAAAAATCGATGACCGGCCTGCTGCTCTTCGCAAGCTGGAACGAATTACTATATCGAATCTACAAAATACTTTGCGCCTATTAAAGCACAACGCAGCTTCAGAGATTCATTTTTATCGATTAACTTCCCGGCTCATTCCGCTTGCCAATCATGAAGAACTATTGGATTGGGACTATCTTAAACCCCTGCGTGAAGCACTTTTGGAATTAGGGGCATTTGTTAAGAAACATGATATGAGAGTTGATTTCCATCCCGACCACTTTGTTCTAATCAATTCGCCTCAAGAGCATATTTTCAAAAATTCGATTGAAACCTTAAAGCTGCATTATCGCTTATTAAAAGCAATGAAAATCGACACTAGCCACCGATGCGTGATGCATGTTGGTGGGAATTATAAAGAAACCGAAATGTCGTTAGAACGATTTGTTGATAACTGGATGGATGTCCCTCGCTCAATCCAAAAAATGATCATGCTCGAGAACGATGACACCTCGTTTAGTTTAGAGGATAGCTTGTATTTATGCGAAAAGCTGGAAATTCCATTAGTGTTTGATTATCATCACCATCTCGCCTATCATCGTGAACCTGATTGGGTTAATAATTGGGATCGAGTCGTTGGTACTTGGAGGGATTCTCCTCTTCCAATCAAAATGCATATCTCCAGTCCGAAAAGTGAGCAGGAATTCCGCCATCATTCCGATTATGTTGATATCGAGATGTTTTTTCATTTTTTAAAAGAAATATCAGGTAGCGTCCCACAAATTGATTGTATGATTGAAGCGAAAAAAAAGGATGAAGCTCTATTCGTCTTAATGGAGCAATTGAAAGAACGTGATGATGTGGAAATTTTGGATGGGAGTACGTTTAGGTTGAAGTAGAGAATGGAGTTTTTTTACATAGTCATATTCTAATGGTGTATTTGGATTTACCTAGTGCCACTTTTTGAGCACTAGGTTTTGTTGTAAAGCAACAAAATTTGTGCTATTCACACCAGCTAGACGACATAAATCTATTCTAGAGTAATGATTAAGTGCTATTCACACCAGCTAGAGGACAAAAAACTTACTTAGAGTAATGATTAAGTGCTATTCACACCAGCTAGAGGACAAAAAACTTACTTAGAGTAATGATTAAGTGCTATTCACACCAGCTAGAGGACAAAAATCCCCACTAGAGTAATGATTAGGCGCTATTCACACCAGCTAGAGGACAAAAAACTTACTTAGAGTAATGATTAAGTGCTATTCACACCAGCTAGACGACATAAATCTATTCTAGGGTATTGATTATGTGCTATTCACACCAGCTAGAGGACAAAAATCCCCACTAGAGTAATGATTAGGCGCTATTCACACCATCTAAAGGACAAAAACCCCCGCTAGGGTAATGAATAGCAACCAACTAGAAATTTGTATTTGAATTTTTACATAGACCTACCATTCCACCTCTGAGCTACCAATCCTTTTCACGCCCCGAATCGATGAAATATCTTCAACAAGTTTGTGCATCGCTAGATTCTTCTGCTTCGCTTCAATCATAATGTCAAAATCTTGATTTAGCGCTTTAGCCGTTTTCAAAAAAGGTAGCACAAATTCCAAATCCACAAAATCCGCATGTGACCGGAACGCGGATTCTGACTTAGGTGAAGAAATATGCACTTTAGGCACAAGTCCTGACCGTTGCCATGTCATAAATATCCTCTCCAATAAAGAAGCATCAAGCTCCTCTTCGGAAAGATTTGCGAGATGGTGATGATAGTCAAGCACCATCCGCATCCCTTCCTGTTCGCATGCCACTAATGTTTCCTTTACATTATACGTTTTATCATCATTTTCAAGTGATGTGATCTGTTTAATCTGTTTTGGTAGCCCGGCAATATTTTGATGAAAACGCAATAATGTCTCATTTTTATCACCATAAGCTCCACCTATATGGATATTGATTACGGCATGATCGACAACACCCATTGCTTCAAGCATTCGAAAATGAAACTCCATATCCTTTATAGCGTTATTCGTCACATCATGACGAGGACTGGTAAAAAGAGTAAACTGATTAGGATGAAAGCTTGGACGAATCCCAAATTCCGTAACAAGCCTTCCGAGCTCCGCCCACTCTGCCTTAAATGGCGTCACAAAATCCCAAGCTACTTCGGGATGAGTCGCTAAAGGCACGAGCGAGCTTGAGAATCGATACAATTGGATTTCGTGTGCAATGTTATAATGGAGAATCCGCTTTGTGTGCTCAAGATTATCCTTTGTGACCTCATGTAGTTTATTTAATCGTTCATCCTCAGAAAGTGTGGAATATCTTGCAAAGGTTAATGATTTCGAAGGACTAGCGTCCCATAAACCTAAGGCATTTGCTACATAGCCAAACCGAATTCTCATCACTTCAAACCCTTTCGACACGAATCTTAACCCTTTTAAATTTTCCTCCATCATATTTTTAATACACGAAGTAACGAAAAAGCTTAGGACCGTTTTTAGTCCTAAGCTCTAAGCTCCACTTCTATCCTACAATAGCGCGGCGATATTTCAATTTTAGCCATTGATAATATACGACGAAAAAAAGCAATAATAACGCACAAATCTTTAAGCCATTGGAAAAAATCGTACTATTTGCCATTTCCATCTCTGTTACATTTTGCATATTGATGGCTACTGTTAACACTAAGCCCATCAAGCCCCCAAGCATGGTTGGCAGGACCATCACAAGTTTAATTTTACTATACAAGTAGCTCTTAACTTCTCCGGTCGTAATACCGATCGTGTGCAGCAGTTGAACTTTGCGAATGTCCCCTTCTTGATCCGTAAAAATCTTGAAGTAAAGCACAACGCAAACGGTCAACAAGAATAACACACTGATAAAAGACATGATAAATAGAGCAAAGCCGGCAACCTGTTTCATATGAACATATCGATCATACTTCGAATGAACAGCAAACGGCATAATCTGTTGCTCCGTAATCGATTTAACAGCAAGCTTCTCACTATCAGTCAACTTAGACTGTGCGGCTTCCATTTCCTCCTGCAAGCCTGCAACAAAATCACCACTTTGGTGCCAATTGTTAAACTTAAACATTTCAATACTACCAACTGAAGCAGGTGTGACAGTAGCGGATAAATCCTTATAATCCTCATCGTTTAAGATTACTAAGACGGGCTGGGCAAAGACGTAGCGATCAAACAGCTTTTTTTGCACCGTTTTTTGATGCACAAACTGATAAGCTTCATCATCACTTATTAAGGTAATATTTTTGCTAAAATACTTGATATCCCCTTCACCCGATTGATTAAAATCGACAACAATGGCTGCGCCAGTCGCAACTTTAAAGCGAGCAGAAAATATCTTATTAAATTCTGAAACCGAACTTGTCATTACTGTTTTATTCGTGCGCCATGATGTATGGTTTATCTCTGGCGCTTCCACATAAACCACGTGTAATTTATGTTTTTCCGAAGGCTTTACCATCGATTTCTTTGTAATTTTTTCAATATCCATCATATTTGTTAATCCAACAG
This sequence comes from Bacillus marasmi, assembly GCF_902168435.1. Classification (GTDB taxonomy): domain Bacteria; phylum Bacillota; class Bacilli; order Bacillales; family Cytobacillaceae; genus Bacillus_BU; species Bacillus_BU marasmi. The sequence goes on along the minus strand of NZ_LR656166.1, from coordinate 116,479 downwards.
CCTCAATATCCTTAACAATCACATCAAACCATTGTTCCTCATCGGCAAGAGCAGGGCTTTGCTGATAAAGCGTGTAGGAGAGCGTCGAAAAAAACACAATACCCATACAAAGCATACTGACCATAAACATAATCGAACGATTTTGCGAAAACCGATTGGCAAATTCAGACAAAGGCAAAATATTTCGCAGAAATACTGACTTACGATTATTCCAATAACGGTATAAAAGACTGATTAAATGACTGAGGAAAAGATACATTCCGAAAACGCAAAACAGGAGCGACACTAAAATGGCCTTCTTCATTGAGGCCACATTAGCAAAATCACTAGTGTAATCATACAAAAACACTAATGAACCTACCATAATCACAAAGCCAATAACTGCTATAAGCTTGTTCCCTTTTTGCTTCATTTCCACGACTTGACTTTCTTTGAGCAACGACGTCAGACTAACCTTCTTGATTTTTACTATCGTCATCAAGACAATAAGCAAATAAAGAGGTAGAAACATGAGCGCTGTATAAACAAAGCTCTTGTAGGTGAGTGAAAAGCTAATCTCATCAAGACCTAATATCGCTGTAGTTAAAATGAAAAATAGCCTCGAAAAAATCCCGCCACAAATATAAGCAAATATCAATGATAAAAGAAAAACTACCGTATTCTCTAATGTTATCATTTGCTTTAAGTCGCGATGGAGCATGCCGTACGAGAGCAATATCCCCACTTCCTTTGTGCGACTTTTGAAAAAGTGTTGATAAGAATAAGTAATTAAAAACAACGAAAAAATAACCGAAATAATACCACCAATTTGGACAATTTGTCTTGTCCCGGATGAAGCTTGCTCTGAAAAATCAGGGACAAACCAAATCGCTGAAAACAGGAAAAATACGGTCATCGAAAAAGTGACACAGAAAAAATAGCCTAAGTATTTTCGATAATTAAACAGCATCGATTTGAAGATGAATTGATTATAGGTCATAATCATCTTCCTCCAGCAGCGCCAAATGATCGAGAATCTGCTTAGCAAACAAATCTTGTGATTCCTTTTTGTAAAGTTGTGTCCGGATGACACCGTCCTTTAAAAACAAAACTTTATCACTGTAGCTCGCAGCAAACGGGTCATGAGTGACCAACAATATTGTCGTACCAAGTTGTTCGCTCGTCTTTTTCAAGCATTCTAAAACAGCCTTTGAGGATTTTGAATCCAAGTTCCCGGTTGGCTCGTCAGCAAAAATGACTGAAGTGTCATTGATCAACGCTCGGCAAACTGCGGTGCGTTGTTGCTGTCCTCCTGACACCTGATAGGGATATTTATTTTTCAAACTAGTAATGTTTAAGAGCTCCATCAATTGTTCGGCCTTTTTGTTCATCACAGCGTTCTTTTCCCGATTTAAGATCATCGGTAGCATGATATTTTCTTGGATGGTTAAGCTGTCGAGCAGATTGAATTCTTGAAAAATATAACCTATATGCGAACGTCGAAATATGGACAGTTCGTCCCCTGTCATCCTACCAAGACTTTTCCCATCGATAAAAATATCTCCTGATGTAGCTTGATCAAAACCACTTAATATTTTCAACAATGAGGATTTCCCGCTCCCCGATGGTCCCATAATCGCCGTGAACTCCCCTGCTTCAAGTTCAAGATTAATATTATGTAAGGCGATTGTTTCGGCAAAATCCTTACCGCCGCCGTATACTTTTTTGATGTTACTTGCCTTAATGATACTCATGGTTACCTCCTACACGTTTCTGAATGTAAGGCTATTATAGTAAGGCAAGAACGATGTTACAATTACGCTAACTTACAGTAACATTACAATTTTGTAAGGAAAACTATTGTCTTTTACTAGTTATCATGATGTTTCATTGGGTATGTAATCGCCACGGTGGTGCCCATTCCCTGTATCGAGGATATCGACAACTTATGGTGAAGCGAATCGGCGATTTTTTTTGCGATAAATAAACCGATTCCGGTGGCATTTCGCGTCTTCCGACCGTTCTCACCTGTAAAAAATGGCTCAAATACCCTTTTTATTTCATAAGGTGAAATGCCTATACCATTGTCTTCAATGATTAATTGAATCGTATTCTCTTCTTGGCAAATCCGAAACTTAACGATTCTTTCACTTTCTTGTATGGCTGTGTACTTTATCGCATTCGAAATGATTTGTTCAATTAGTAATCTGTTCCATTTTTTATCTGTTAAAATTGATACATTTTTCTCGGAAACGCATAGCTTCGGAAATACACCATTTTGAATGAACTGATCCTTCTTTTTATTAATCATTTCGCGGAGCTCTTTTACTAGATTTGTTTCCTCAATCGAAAAATCCTGTTGAAAATAATCTAGACGTAAGTAGCTTAGTACACTATTGAGGTTTTCATTAATTAGGCGATTTTCCTTATTTATTTTTTCAAGCACCTCGATCGTTAGTTGACCATCCTGTTTACTATTTTGGATTAGTAAATCAATCACTGATGTCGGCGTTTTAATATTATGGATAATTTGTGAGATCACCTTATGTCTATGGTCATTTTGCATCTCAAGCCCATTAAGACTAGTTAAGGCCTCTTTTTCTAATCTGCTAATCGTGGCAAACGCTCGCTGTTGTTCATTTGTTAAGGTATTAACACGAGGCTTTCTATCGCCAATTCCAGCTTGGAAACTGTCTAATAAGTGGCAATATCGCCAATATCGAACTGCCCGCTCACAAATAAATAAAAGATAAACGAAACTTACCAGTAAAATCGGATAGAAGTATTCCAGCTTTTCGCCTATTTCTAGTGTATAAAAAACGATAACAAGCGAAGCACCACCATAGTATGTTAGTGTAAAGAATAATTGATCCTTCAAAAAATCAACGAAAATCCGTCTATTCATTTTGGAGCTCCAACCAATACGGGACAAATTGATAACCATAGCCCCTCTTTGTGTGAATAGCTTCATTAAGGCCGATGACAGCCAGCTTCGTTTTTATTCTAGAAATGTTAACATTAAGGGTATTGTTATCAACGAACGCGACATCATCCCACAGCTCAGTTAATAAATCTTCACGTGGCACAATGACACTCGGTCTTTCCGATAAATACTTTAATATCTTAAACTCATTTTTCGTCAGTTCATTTCGCTTGTTCTGATACGTTACAGTAAACGTATTAAAATCTAGCTGAAAATCACCGATAATTTGATTGGTTTTTTCTGTCTGAAAGCTGCCATAGGCTCTACGGATACAGGCTTTGATTTTTGACTGAAGCACTTCAACGCTAAAGGGCTTAACCACATAATCATCTGCCCCTAACTCCACTCCTAGTATTTGATCCGCATCGGTACTTCGAGCTGACGTTATAATAATTGGGACACTGCTTTTCTTCCTCATTGCTCTGCAAACATGAAAACCGTCTAAATACGGTAGATTAATATCGAGAAGAATCACATCTGGACTAATTTCGATTAGCTGCTCGACTACGTTATTGAATTCCTTTATCACAACCACCTCATATTGATATCGCAGCAACATTTTAGAGATGATTAATCTTAATTCGGGATCATCTTCAACTAAGGCAATTTTATACATCTTGTTCTCCCCCATCATAAGTTACATCAACATAATACCATAACCGATAGACGATATATTTGCCTCATTTCCTCTAAAAAAAGGCGGTCGATTGGATAAAGACCACCTTATCATTTTTATCTCCACATTAATCAGGGTAAGTTTTTGCACTTACAGTAATTTTTTTGTCCAGAATCCACCTCGGAAATATCTTGGTTCATACGAGACGACGAATGCTTTTGGTACCCTATTTTCAATAATCTTTAGTAATCTCTTTTCATTGCTTCGCTTAGCCAATACTTGCATCACCAAGCGATTTCCATCTCTACCCTCAGCTTCCCAGCTCGTGACACCAAATCCCTTTTCCCTTAATATAAATGGAACCTCAACATCATTTTTATCTATAACAATTTGTATCGTCACGTAACCCAATGCTAGCCACTGCTCAATCTTACTTCCAAGATATACACCGCTCCCCCAACCAAGGCAATAGGCAACTAAGTTCTGTATTTTATCGATATTATCCAAAACGATGTTCAACCCAATAAGATAAATGGCAACTTCAAAAACACTGATGATCGAAGCTAAAATATTCTGTCCCTTCATGACAAACAAAAGACGTATTGTAAAAAGGGAAACGTATGTAATATTTATGACGATAATAGTTAAAATCATTTCTACTTCATTCATAGTAACCTCCATGTAATGGCATTTTTCAAATCGGTTCTTATCAAGCTCGATGAGCGAATCAATATTAATCAATTTAACCATTATCGGATATTTTAATAGGTAATCCCCTCATCAATGGAGCAAAAAATACTCAGAATCGTTATACTATAGGAAGGAGTTGGTGATTTATGGATATGTTTTCAATAATTGCACAAGATAAAATTCGCCGCGCTATGGAAAATGGGGAATTTGACAATCTGCCCGGTATAGGTAAACCTTTGAAATTGGATGATCATTCCCATATTCCAGAAGAGCTTCGGATGGCTTATTCACTTTTAAAAAATGCAAATATGATTGAGGAATATGATGCATTGAGACAAGAACTGATGACCATCGATCAGCTTATTGATGCCAGTCAGGACGATGCGGACAGAGACCGGCTTAAACAAGAAAAAAGCGAAAAACAATTGCGCCTTGATGCCTTGCTAAAAAAGCGGAGAACGATGGCTAGCCCTGCATCTGCCTACTATAAAGAGCGAGTATTAGAACGATTTAAAAAGAAGGAAGAAAAATAATGCCTAAAGAGAATGAGGGGTTAATGTTAACAAAAACTCATAACCCCGAAAATAACGAACAGCTTATTAGCCAATATTTTAATCACTGTTCTGATTTAGATACAGCTTTGTGTGAAACGGAAGAATTCTTCGCTAAAATTACTTCCCAAAATGTTTCTATTTCCCCAGTGAAAAGCCCCCCATCACCGGAATTCGCGCTTCCAATTAAACAACGAATCACTGAGGGATTGTGGCGTCTTAACGCTAAGCCTTCTGCTGTTCTTGAACGAACTTCTACCAAAATTGACAAACGAGGAAGAATCGTTCCCGATTGGATGGATACTTTGAATTCTGAGTATCAAACTTTATTAGGAAAAATCGAAGCAGAAGTGAATGTAGTTGATTTTGGCGCAATTGGTGATGGTAAAACGGATAATACAGCTGCTTTTAAAAAAGCAATTGGAAAAGGACGAGTAAAAGTAATCGTACCAGAAGGAATTTTCAGCGTGAAAAGCATACAGCTTCCCTCCTGGACGATATTGGTTGGTGCTGGTAAAGGTGTGACGACCATAAAGCTACACGATTCTTCCCCAAAAGCAACGCAGCTCATTACGAATACGCAGCAATGGCTTGGGAATCATCATATCTATGTTGGCTGTATGAGTTTGGATTGGAATGTTGAAAGACTTGATTCTAGCGAAAAAACAAACTCAGGCGGCAATGCTTCAAGCTGCCTCACTTTCGCGAATGTCACCTATGGCTGGGTCAAGGATGTAGAGGCTATCAATCCTGGTTTGCATTGCTTTGATATTTCAGCCACTAAGTATAATTACGGTGGCGATGGCTATCGCGCTCGTGGCAGCAGCAGCTACGTTTGGCTTGACGGTTTAACCGGATATGGATTTGGTGACGATGGAATCACCACACATCATAGTGATTACCTATACATTTCACATTGTCATATGTGTGACCCTAGCGGCCGCGCTCATCAGAAGGGCTTTTCCAACTCAAACGGTATAGAAATTGATGATGGTTCCCGAAATGTTTTACTCGTTCACAACTCTACTGCTCGTTGTTTTGGTGGAGTGGAAATCAAAGCTCATGGAAACTCCTCGGCTGCATCTAATGTGCAAATTGTCGGGCATATTTCAGTTCATGATAACCGTTCATACAATTTTAGGCATATAGGACATCACAAGCATGATGATGCCCAATCAAAATCGGCATTTAATATTCTCGCGACACAGCTTGTGTCAATTGCACCATGCTATTCCCATTTATATAAAGATTCTACACCTCGAGCATTAGTTATTTCCGCTTATCGAAATGTGGTAATTAATAGGATGTCGATTGTAGGTGACTCAACCTCTGATTTTCAGGGAAACCCGCTATGTGCGATTCAGTATCGAGCTAGAAATATCGTATTGAATCAGATTGTGATGAGGAATTTTCTTAATGCTGGACCCGGAATAAAGGTATTTGGAGGGAAAAACCGTGCTGATTTTGTAGAAATATACAAAGCTACCGCAGATGATAGCATCGGAAAGCCGATAGAGATTGGAAAAGGCATGGAGCATATTCTTGTGGAATAGGGTGAATCAGAGGCGTGATTAGGTGGACATACATACCGCTATTTTGTTAAAAATTACGATTTTCTTATCTTATCGGACATGTAATCCCTAATTTAGCTTGATGATCGTTATTATCATGATTTTTATAACAAATAACATTCTCAATGTCCGGAAATATGTTCAAATCGGCCTTTTTTATCTTAATAGTGGACTCAGTGTCCGGAAAAAAACATAAAAGAGGCTGTCCCAAAAGTTTAAACTTAGGGACAGCCTCGTTCTTTTTTATTTTAGTTCAAACGGAAGCTTGCTGCTTGCTTGTTCAACCAAGTTCCTAACTTTGTAAAGAGAATCATGAATAGAACGGACATCGCAACGCCTTTAATTAAGTTAAATGGCAGAATTCCGGCCACGATATACTCTTTCACTTCTGGGCCACTCATTGCTGGCATGTTAAGGAAGAATGTGTAAGCTGGTAAAATAATTAAATAGTTTAAGACACTCATCACAACTGCCATAATCGTTGTTCCTAGTACGAGCGCAACTGTCATGCCCTTTTTCGACTTTAGCTTATTATAAACATAATAAGTTGGTAAAATATATAAAATTCCGGCTAAGAAATTAGCAATATGACCAACAGGAACGCCGGTTTCACTACCTTTAATAAAATAATCCAATACGTTTTTCATTAATTCGATTAAGACGCCGGCCATAGGACCAAGGACGATTGCTCCAATCAACGCAGGAACATCACTAAAATCAATTTTCAAAAATGCTGGAAAAGGTGGTACCGGAAAATTTAGGAACATTAAAATGTACGCGATACTGCTCAGCATGGCAATTGAAACTAATCCTCTTACTTTGTTTTTCTTCATCATTTTTCTCCTCCAACAAGGATCTATCATTCCTAGAAGGGAGAATTTAGTTATTAAGCTACCAAACTTTCATTCCATTAAAAAACCTCAAGTTGCATCAACTTGAGGGAGAATTCATTTTGAAGGTATGCTTAATAAACGTCTAAAACTGTATAAACGCCACTAAACCTCCATCTTCTCCCATCCAGACTTTACTGTCGGCTTTGGAATCTCACCAAATCCTGCCTTAAAAAGGCTCACGGGCTTAGAGAATTTCTTCTCAACACCGTCGGTCGGGAATTACACCCTGCCCCGAAGATAGATACTATTATTTTAATATGTTTATTATATACAAAAAAATTGGGCTTGGGAATCCTTTATGTGAAAAATTTTCAAACAAATCCGGTTTATCCGCCTTAATTAGTTGGATTAATTTGAAACATTTTGAAATCTTCAAAAAGCATGCATTATGTAAAAAACATCGCTAATGCTTAACAACAATCAAGCATAGCGATGTAGATATTGATACGTACTCGTCACCTGTGCATCAATTGTGAATTCGCCTTGTTGAATCGGTGGTGCTTCCTGGACTGTTGCTGCAGCTAATTTATATGTAGAAAATGGAATGGGTCGATTTGGCTGCTCCAGTTCTTCAACAACGCGAATTGGTAGCTTGTTTATTACTGCTCCAATCGTTCTTGCAATTTCTTCTGCCTTTTCCGATGCATTTAGGACGGCCTTTCTTAACGCTTGTCGATAATAGATGTCCGGATTAGAAACAATAAATTGAACGTTTCCGCCTCGGTTTGCACCGTTCTTAATCGCAACTTCATAAATTAACCCAACTTTACGTATATCTCTCACCGTCACCTCGATTTGATGATCGACTTGATAAGTTCGAAATACTGATTTTCCACCGACATAATCATATAGTGGCTGAATCGAATAATGACTAGTTTTAATAAAACGGTCCTCAATCCCGTGCTGTTTAATTGCCTGAATAACCCGATTTGACAACAATGCATTTTCTCTCTGGGCATCTTCGAGATTTTGATTTTCCGTCACGACTCCAACGGTTAATTTTGCTTGATCTGGCCTGACTGCAACTTCACCATTCCCACGAACCGTCATTTGATAGTGGCCACTTTTTTTTGAGTTTGTTTCTTGCTGCTTGTATCCATGATCTCTTATTCCCGTATCAAAATAATGATTGTTTTGATGCATCGTAATCACCCTTTTTTGCTTATGACACTAGTTTATGAACCTCGGGTGTCCATCGTTCCAACCAGAGCAACAATAAGCTAACCAGTATTATGACCGGTTAGCTTGTATTTTTTTTATTAATAAGATTTCCCATTTATCTTTTTTGACCTGTTTGGGTAAAATAGTGATTGCGGACTTGACTTGCCCAGTTAAATAGCGCTTCCTTCCATTTTAAACTCTCAAAGAACTCATCCACACTCATTGACTTAGAATGCCAAACAAGCGGACTGAATGGTACAACTGTACGCGTGCTCCCCCACACTCCACCAGCTTTTTGTGACATGCTATCCTGAATAACTAATAGTAAAGGGTGATTGTTGTTGTACGCCATTGCCGGTTCAAATTGAGAATATGGATTATATGGTTCTCCAAATGTTGTTTCTGTTGGTTCAACAAGCACAGCGACAGTACCATAGCTCTCCTGAACAATTGTCCGAATATGATCGATTCTCGCATCAGGAAATTGTTCTGTATTTGGCAATGTTCTTGGGAAAAGAATGACATTTTTTATTTCCTTAAACATCCGGATAACAAATTGCTGGTTTTCTGAAAGCGGTGAAGCATCAGGCGGACCGATCGTTTTTAGATCTTGATGACTGAAAAATACGGGTATTTTATAAATAACACTACCCGCCTCATTCAATTCATGTAAATCTTTTTTAAGCAGGCTATTTTCCTCTTCAACCTGCAATTGTTCTTCAGATATTTCTTCCTCAACCGGCAATATATAATTCTCATAAATCGTCGTTTTACTTGCTAGCACCGGCTGATTTGTAGAGTTAGACAACTCTTCTTCACTTGCAGGTATTGGTTGTTCATGCACAACTGGTTCATTCGGTGTGACTGGTGCTGATTGATTTGTGATAAGCTGCTGTTTTGTGATGAGCTGTGGATTTGTGATGAGTTGTTGTTTCGGTGGAGCAGGTTCACTTTTCTTGATGGAAATCGGATTAGGCTCCTGAGGCTGCTGATTATGAAATATTTCTTTTTGATTTGTTACTTTTCTTTGAATTTTATTTCCGGTAACCCTTGATTGAGTTCGCGATGCTGGCGTTGTTTGTTGAACAGGTGGGATTTGTTGCTTTGTTTGGTTAGGTTGACTTTGTGCTACCGACTCCTGCTCGGGAGCTGTCGGCTTACTTTGGACAACATGCTCCTGGATTATTTCCGCTTGTTTGCTTTGGATGTTTCGGACAATCTGCTGTTGTTTTGGTGGTGGTGGACTGCTTTGAACGTTTTGCACAAGCTGCTGTTGTTTTGGTGGTGGTGGACTGCTCTGAACGTTTTGCACAAGTTGCTGTTGATTGGGTGGTAGTGGACTGCTCTGAACGTTTTGTATTGTTTGCTCCTGTATCGTTGTTTGTGGTTGCTCCTCCGCTAACGGTTCCTGAATTGATGATACTTGCTGCTCATCTTCATTTATCTGATTCTCTTTTTTCTGTTGGCTTTCTCTAAGAAGCCTTTGTTTTCGCAAATACTCCTTACCCTCTTGTTGGAGTTGTGAAAGCTTCACTTTTCTCACACTCATATGGCATCGCCTCCTTATTTAAAGATATTCATAGGACAATGTCCGTGATTGGATAAATAGCCTAATGTTTGTACTTTCTGTTCATTTATTGTGCATATTTTCCGTAAAAATCTCAAATGGTGGAACAGAATAATTTTTCATATTATAATAGACTTTATATTTTTTAAAAATAAAGAGGTGTTCATGTTTGCCAAAGAAGCCGGTTAAACTTTATTTTGTTCGTCATGGTCAAACGAAATTTAATGTAGAAAAACGATTACAAGGTCACGCCGACTCTCCATTAACTGAAAATGGAATCATGCAGGCAAAAGCAGTTGGACGCGGGCTTGAGCATATTCATTTTAAAGCAGCCTACGCAAGTGACAGCCCTCGGGTAATCAGCACGGCGAAACATGTAATAGATACAAGAGACATTCCACTCACAACCGACCCCCGCCTAAAAGAAATGTGCTTTGGTGTTTTTGAAAGTCAAGTCATTCCAGAGATTAAGGGCGACGACGGCGAACTCCTAAAACGCATATTTAGCTTGGAAGATTTACATCTCGCAGCTCCACAAGGTGAAACTTTTATGGAGGTCTTTGCTCGAACAAAAGCCGCCATTGATGATGTAATCACACGCCACCATGATGATGGTGGAAATATTCTCATATTTTCTCATGGCGTCACGATTGGTAATTACTTAATGCAAGCCTACAAGCTAAGTCAATATCCAAAACTTGAGAACTGCAGTGTTTCAGTCGTTAGCCACTATGCTGGGCAGTCCAATCTTGATATGTTAGCAGACACTTCATTCCGCGAAACTGGCAGCAAATTACTCTATTAATCTATTGTTTTCATTAGCGGACATTCAATCCCTTATTTGTGCAAATACCAGTATTTTCGAGGGGGATGCGGACATTGAATCCTCTATTTGCCAAACTCCTGTCAAACTTTCATGATTTTGACTAAATAAGGTCTCTGGTGTCCGCAAATCTCCAAGATACAGGATTTTTGTTGCGATTAGGGTACTTGGTGTCCGCTTAATTCGATGAACAATATTTAGCGGACATCCAATCCCTTATTTGTGCGAATTACTGTATTTTCGAGGGGGATGCGGACATTGAATCCTCTATTTGCCCAAAGTCCCGTCAAATTTTCATGATTACGACTAATTAAGGTCCCTGGTGTCCGCAAATCATCAAAATAAAGGATTTTTCAAACAATTAAGGTATTCTGTGTCCTCTCGAATCCCTAACTTAAATCGCTGTTACCATCCCACCATCAACCATGAACGAGCTGCCCGTCATATACGTGCTCGCGTCGGAAACGAGGAAAGTAACCACTTTTGCAAATTCCTCTGGTGTACCATACCTACCAAGCGGGATCGTCCTCTTCGATTGTGCAGTGGCCTCTTCAAGTGTGATGCCTTGCCGTTCAGCGTTCAATCGATCTAAATGCTGGGTTCTTGCAGTTGAAATTCGCCCAGGTGCAACCGTATTAATAAGAATGTTGTACGGTGCTAATTCAACAGCTAATGTTTTCGTGAGACCGACAATCCCCAATCTGAATGTGTTTGAGAGAATCAAGCCTGGTATCGGCTGTTTAATTGAGGTCGATGCGATATTAATAATTCTGCCTCCTTGCTGCTTCATTTCAGGCAATACTTCACGAATCAATCGAATATAGCTTAATAAATTTAATTCAAATGCACCTTGCCATTGGTCGTCAGTAATTTCCTCAAATTTTCCACCTGGTGGTCCGCCGGCATTATTCACGAGGATATCAATGCTCCCAAACGTTTCCACCGTAAATCTTACTAAGCTTTGGATATCCTCCTGCTTTGTAATATCCGCCTTAAAAAACACGACATGTCCTTTATTTACCCTTGTTAATTCCTCCTGAACCTGTTGGAGTTTGACCTCATCGCGGCTGGTGATGACAACATTTGCCCCTTCAACCACTAGCGCTTCAGCAACTGCTTTTCCCAATCCTTGACTCGACGCAATCACCAACGCATTTTTCCCTTTAAGATTTAATTCCATCGCTACAACCCCTATTGTAAAAATCAACCAATATTCACATGGCATATGGTATTGTTCTACAATAAAACCCTTTTTATGTATCATCGAACTCTTCATGCTAAACTACATTTTCTTTTTCCGAAAATTTGTCGCATCAGTGGCCTCCATGACACATTTCTCCTTATTTTTCTCGTTGATTTGTTTCATTGAAGTCTCCCATGACACACTTCTCCTTATTTTTCTTGGAGTTTTGTTTCATTGAAGTCCTCTATGACACACTTCTCCTTATTTTTCTCGTTGATTTGTTTCATTGAAGTCTCCCATGACACATTTCTCCTTATTTTTCTTGGAATTTTGTTTCAATGAAGTCTCCTATGACACACTTCTCCTATTTTTCCTTGGGCATTGTTTCATTGAAGTCCTCTATGACACATTTCTCCTATTTTCACTTGAAGTTTTGTTTCATATGACATCGGCTAAAACAAAAATGCCCCAGCCATATTAAAGGCTGAGACACTTCTTCTTCAAACATTATTAATCATGAAAATTCGTACCATCTGTTGTTGCTTTGACGATTTCAGCACGGATGACAAAATCACCAAAATGCTCGCCTTCTTGGCGTTCCTTCGCATAGCGAGGTAAAATTTGGCGTAATTCGCTTAGAATCTCAGCTTCACCGATGTTCTCACGGTACATTTTGCTGAGGCGGCTTCCATCATGGGCTGCACCAAGATACATATTGTATTTTCCTGGTCCTTTACCGATGAAGCCAATTTCACCTAGTGCGTGACGGGCGCAGCCATTTGGGCAACCTGTCATACGAATCGTAATTTCTTTATCGTTCAAACCGTTTTCATCAACGATTTCTTCAATTTTATCAATTAATGTTGGTAAATAACGTTCTGCTTCAGCCATTGCCAATCCGCAAGTCGGTAATGATACGCAAGCGATTGAGCTGCGGCGCAGTGCAGAATAATGCTTACCATCTGTTAAGCCAAACTTTTCGATTAACTCGTTAATTTTCTTCTTTTTCTGGCTTGATACATTAGCAATAATCACATTTTGATTAGAGGTCAAATGGAAGTCACCTGTATGTACCTTCGCAATTTCACGTAAACCAGTTTTTAACTTGTAATCTTCAAAATCTGCGACACGACCGCCTTGAATAAATAATGTAAAATGCCATTTTCCTTGAATACCCTTCACCCAACCATAACGATCACCGTTAGAATCAAATTGGAACGACCTTGCTTCTTCAAGACTCCAGCCAAGGCGGTGTTCTAATTCTGCTTTCACATTCTCAAGACCTAAACGATCGACCGTATATTTAAAGCGGGCATTTTTACGAACAGAACGATTACCATAGTCACGTTGAATCGTGATTGTTTTTTCCGCTACGTCATAAAGTTGATTAGGCTTAACAAACCCGATTACTTTTCCTAACTGCGGGTATGTTGCGGTATCACCGTGGGTCATTCCCATACCGCCGCCGATACTTACGTTAAAACCAACTAGCTTTCCGTCTTCAACGATTGCAATGAATCCTAAATCTTGTGAAAAGACATCGATATCATTAGAAGGTGGAACCGCGATTCCAATTTTAAATTTACGTGGTAAGTAAAGCGGTCCATACATTGGCTCTACTTCTTCAATCTCAGGTGTACCTGCAACTTTTTCTTCATCAAGCCAAATCTCATGATAAGCTCTTGTACGAGGTAGTAAATCATTTGACAACTTTTTAGACCATTCGTACACCTCAGCATGAATTTCAGATTGATACGGATTTGAGGCACACATCACATTACGGTTTACGTCACCGCAAGCAGCAATCGTATCCATTAGGGCACCGTTAATCTCTTGAATCGTGCTTTTCATGTTCCATTTTAAGATTCCGTGCATTTGAAATGTTTCACGTGTTGTTAGCTTCAAGGTTCCATTCCCGTATTTTTCAGCAAGCTCATCCATTACCAACCATTGATTAGGAGTTGCAACGCCTCCTGGTAAACGGACACGAAGCATGAATTGATAAGCAGGTTCGAGCTTTTGCTTCGCACGTTCGTTGCGCACATCACGGTCATCTTGTAAATAACTACCATGATGCTTCATTAAGCGGTTATCATCCTCAGGAATCCCAGCGCTTAAACGGTCAAGCATCACTTCCTTAAGGGTTCCACGCAAATAATTACTTCTATCTTTTATACCCTCAACATCACTAGGGGGGCCATCTGGCGCTTTTAATACTTTATTAACCATCTCGTTATTACTCCTTCCAGACAAAAATCAATATACGTCACGTTGATATCGTTTTTGTTTTTTCATGTCAGCTAGGTACTCTTCAGCTTTTTCACGGCTCAAACCGCCTTCAGCTTCAATAATGTCGATCAGTGTGTTTTGTACGTCTCGTGCCATATGATCTTTGTCGCCACATACATACACATGAGCTCCCTCTTCGAGCCAAGCAAATACTTCGCTGCTATTTTCTATCAAGCGATGTTGAACATATACTTTCTCAGCTGTATCTCGAGAAAATGCTACGTCCATTTTTGTTAACACACCGTCCTTAACCCATTTTTGCCATTCTGTTTGGTAAAGGAAGTCGGTAACGAAATGACGATCTCCAAAAATCATCCATGATTTTCCTTCTGCTCCTGTTTCTTCACGCTCCTGCATGAAGGATCGGAATGGGGCAACTCCTGTTCCTGGACCAACCATAATGATAGGTGCAGTTGGATTTGCTGGAAGCTTAAAGTTTGGATTTTGCTGAATAAAGATTGGTAATTTATCTCCTGGCTCTAGACGATCAGCGATTAAGGTCGAACATACACCTTTGCGCTCACGACCATGAGCTTCATAGCGAACTGCTCCAATTGTCAAATGTACTTCATCCGGATTTGCTGCAATACTGCTAGAAATCGAATATAGACGAGGAGGCAATTTTCTTAAAATTGAAACGAAATCCTGTGCCGAAATATTCCAAGGTCCGAAATCACGAACTAAATCAAGCAAATCACGACCGCTTGTATAGGCATTAATGGTCTCTTTATCACTTGCTAATAAGCGTTTTAAATCCTCATTAGCGGTTAATTCAGAAGCTTTTAATAGAAGAGATTTATTTAACAATGTAATTTCCACATGCTTCGTAAATGCTTCTTTTAGTGTAGAAACATCACCATTCTTATTAATAGACACTGTTTCTTCTGGGTTCCATTTTAATTCTTCAAGTAGGGCTTGAACCAACTCTGGATTATTTTCAGGGTAAACACCTAGGCTATCTCCAGGTTGATATGTTAGACCGGAACCTTCCAATGAAAGCTCTAAATGACGAGTTTCCTTATCAGATCCGCGCCCATTCAAGTTCAAGTTTTCTAAGACTTCCGCATAAAAAGGGTTGGTACGTGAATACGCACTTTCAGTTGTTCCAGACGCTGCTCCAACTGGAGCTGTAGCCGTTGTTTGAGCTTGAGGAGCAACTTCTCCCTTTACTTCACTTAGACTGCCAATAACACCTTGTAGCCACTCGGCTGCTGGTCCTTCAAAATCAAGATCGCAATCAAACCGTGGGTATAGGCGTGTACCGCCAAGCTCAGCAAGTCGAACATCGAACTCTTTTCCAGTTTGACAGAAGAATTCATACGAACTATCACCAAGTGCTAAAACCGAGAACTGAAGGTCATCTAATTTTGGAGCACGCTTCCCATGAAGGAATTCGTGAAAGGAAAGAGCGTTATCTGGTGGTTCACCTTCTCCGTTCGTACTTACTACAACTAATAGGTTTTTAACCTTCTTTAAATTGTTTGGTTTAATATCAGCCATAGATGAAACAGTGACTTTAAAACCTTGGCTTTCTAGAGTCTTACCAGCTTTTTCAGCCACCCGCTGTGCATTACCAGTTTGAGAACCGAATAGAACGGTCACTTCTTTTGAAACTGGTGCGGCTACTGTTTCTGATTTTACTTGAGCTGCTCCCACCATTACATTTTCCGATGTTGCAGAAACAGTGGTATTAACGGATGCAGCTAAATAGCCACTTAACCAAACCTTTTGAGAATCAGTTAGTGTTGGCAGAATACGATTTAGGAGCTCTGCCTGCTCCTGATTAAACGGACTGTTCAATACTTGCAATTGCAAAAAAATCCACCTCACATTGGTATATAACGTTATCGTGTGTCATTTTCAAGTTTTCATTACGCGGTCATCGATGAATCGTTAAATAATTTGATAATTTAATATTATCTATATTATTCCGATATTTCAAGTAGGTTTTATTAAAAATTGTAAAAAACACACAACTTTCGATAAAATTTTCGGTATTTTAATGATTTTTCTAAGAATTTCATGATTTAAACTTTACCGTAATTACTCACATTAGTAAAATAAATATAATTAATCGAAACCATTAAAAATACTAATCGTTAGGTGGGATAATCTTGTTTTATGATGCATTAAAGACATTTGTAACGCTCGTGGAGATTAAAAATTTCACGAAAACAGCAGAAATACTGCTGATGTCTCAGCCAAGCGTTAGCCTTCATATCAAAAATTTAGAGAAGGAATTTCAAACTCAATTAGTTCAACGTTCCCCAAAGGCACTAAAAATCACGCCAACCGGGGAACTATTATACGATCGCGCCAAGCAAATGATTACTATTTACGAACAAACAAAGCAGGATATTTTGGAGCATCATCATGCAATCAAAGGTGAGTTAAAAATTGGAGCAAGCTTCACAATTGGTGAGTACATTTTACCATCGTTATTAATTGATATCCAAACCACATACCCTGAGCTTGAACTTCGAGTCATCATCGGCAACACAGAAGAAATTGTGCAGTTTGTTAAAACGTATCAGGTGGATATCGGATTGATTGAGGGGCAAACGAACGAATCCAGCTTGAATGTTCAACCATTTATGAAAGATGAATTATTCCTGGTCACGTCAAACCAACATTACTTAGCAAGTAAATCTGAGGTGACCATTGAGGATTTGCAAAATCAAGTTTGGTTAACAAGAGAATCAGGCTCTGGCACACGTGATTATCTTTCCCATGTGATTCGATCAAATGGATTAAAGGTAAAGTCGTTGCTTACGATTAGCAGTACCCAAGGAATAAAAGAAACATTAATTAACGGTCTCGGTATCTCTTTATTATCAGGTAGCGTTATTCAAAGGGATCTCCAGCAAGGCTATTTAAAAAGTTTGAAGCTTAATAACCAAAGCTTTAACCGGACTCTATCCTATGTATACTCACCCATCCTTGAAGAAAAAAAGAACGTAAAAATTTTTATCCAAGCGCTTAAGAAAAAATGGTCTTGTTAGGCATATTCACTTGCCTATACAAGACCATTACATAGTTGATAAAAAATATTACTTGTTCACCCTGAAATATATCTTTCATTAATAATGCTGCGATGATGAATTTCGTGACCGGCAATAATGTATGCTAGGGCCCGAACAGTTACCTGAGTTCCGTTGGCTGACCCGCTATTGTGCCAAGCACTTTCTGGTAATGTTTTTAAAAGCTGTATCGTCGATTCCCGAACCGTTTTAAAATTCTCACCAAGTTCATTTAAAGTTATTTGATCAAAATTGGCATGTTCCACATAACTTTGCTCATCAAAACCAGGAAGAGATGCTGTTTCTCCACGAGCAATAGACATTAAACGATAGGCCATGATTCTCTCCGTATCCGTCATATGACCGATTACTTCCTTCACACTCCACTTTCCAACCTGGTAGCGATACATGGCTTGATCTTCATTTAGCCCTTGAATCAGTTTAAGTGTTTCCTTTAATTGTGATGATAGAATTTCGATAATTTCACCTTCAGGGACACGTTTAACGTAAGTGGCAAAATACGGACCATATTCAGTTGAATCGATCTTATTATTCATACTATTCTCTCCTCCCACAGTTAAATCACCTTTAACCTATAAGAATAGTATAAACTTAAAATCTTATGATTTCATCACCCAAATTGCCAAACACTATGACTAAGATTTCCATAGCGATAGCTCCGATGTAACAATTTTGCATTTCGATTAGAATCTGCTGCTCCCATCGCATAGAAAAGCGGGATAAAATGCTCCACCCCGTGCGGAGGGACAGCATGCTGTGCATGGGGTGCTAGCGATTGGTATTGAAATAAAGAAGGTAAATCCCACACTTTTACATGCTGTTCAAGCCAATCTTCAAACTCCTCAGCCCACTCGTCAATATGATTTTCCTCTCCAAATCGTACGGCGCGTAAATTATGAACGGTACCCCCACTAGCAATAACTAAAACATCCTTTGCTCTTATGTCAGCCAACGATTTTCCGATTTTGTACTGCTCACTAGGAGATAAATTAGGGGCAACCGACATGGATATGACCGGTATATCCCCATCAGGATAAAGCATACTGAGCACGACCCATGCTCCATGATCGAGGCCCCTTTTCGAATCTATGTCACAAGGAATTCCGTGTCGAGACAATAGCGCCTCAATTTCATTCGCCAGCGTTGCGTCACCGGTGGCAGGATATTTGATTTTGTACATCTCTTCTGGAAAGCCATAAAAATCATGAATCGTTTCATACTCGTCTACATTACTAACCATTTGAGTTCCTGATGTCCAATGGGCCGTAAACAGCACGATTGCCTTTGGACGTGGCAATATTTTTCCAAGCTTTTGTAAAAACTGTGTATAATCATTCTTCTCGATTGCTAGCAACGGTGCTCCGTGGGCTATAAAAAATGAAGGTATCAAAATAAATCTCCCCTTTTGTTTTTTATTATGAGAAGTTTTTTAAGAAGTGAGTCGCTTCGACTTTTAAAGATGTTTTAATCCTGCAAGATAATATACCAAATAGCATCCCCTACTTACTCACTATTTTTCATAATAAAAAAGAGTGGATATTCAATAAGAATATCCACTCCATGAAAATCTTCTCAATTCGTCACAAGGTAATCAACCAATCTTGGTTTTGGTGTACCAAAAATTTCTGCTTCAAGCTTACGTCCAGTTGGAGTTGCAGCAAGTCCCCCTTCAGCGGTTTCCCTTAAAGCCGCTGGCATTGACTGACCAATTTCATACATCGCGCTGATGACTTCATCACACGGGATTCTGCTGGTGATTCCAGCTAAAGCCATATCGGCTGCTGTCAATGCATTGGAAGCCCCCATGGCATTTCGCTTCACGCAGGGCACTTCTACAAGGCCAGCAACAGGATCACATACTAATCCAAGCATATTCTTTAAAGTAATTGCCATTGCTTCTGCTGATTGTTGCGGTGTGCCACCTGCCATTTCAACAATTGCAGCCGCGGCCATTCCGGCAGCCGAGCCTACTTCTGCTTGACACCCCCCGGCTGCCCCTGAAATAGAAGCATTATTAGCGACAACAAAACCGAATGCTGCTGCTGTAAATAAAAATTCAATCATCTCATATCGTGTTGGATTCAACTGATTCTTTACCGCAAATAATGTACCTGGAACGACCCCAGCCGACCCAGCTGTCGGAGTAGCGCAGACTGTCCCCATTGCAGCGTTCACTTCATTTGTGGCGACTGCTTTACTGACCGCATCCAATAAAAGCGTTCCAGATAATGATTTTCCACTATTAATGTAGTTTTGCAGTAAAACGGCATCACCGCCAGTTAAGCCTGTCCTTGATTGAACTCCCTTTAAGCCTCGCTCGACTGCTTCCTCCATAACGGTTAAATTAAAATCCATCTTTGAAATAATTTCGTCCCGTGAAAGTCCTGATATTTCAATTTCCTGCCTAATCATAATTTCAGCGATTTTCACTCTATCTAATTGGGCTAACTTAACAAGTTCTGCTACATTTCGAAACATGATGTGTCCTCCTGATGCCTTGATTATGTGTAACTAGTTTGATAACTAGTATCGATGTTTGTTGTTTCCCTCGTTGTTATTCGACCATGCGGATGACTCGCTTTACGTCTTCAAGCATTTTCAGCTCATTCATTACGTCATCCTCAATTTTTTGGTCAACCTCAATCACCATGATCGCCATTTCACCTTTTTCTTTACGAGAAACTTCCATATGACCGATGTTTATTTTATATTGAGATAGAACTGTTGTAACAGAGCTTACAATGCCATATCGATCACGATGAATGACGAGGATGGCTGGGTCACCAGATAATTTAAGCTTAAATGAATTAATTTCCGTAATTTCAATCGTTCCGCCACCAATCGAAATCCCAATGATTTCAATTTCCGAATCATCATCAGATAGGTTGATTTTCACAGTATTCGGATGTTCAGGAACGGCCTTTTCCTCCCGAAAAACCACTTCCATTCCAACCATTTCTGCAATTTCTAACGAGTTTGGAATTCTTTCATCAAATGTATCAAAATCTAATAGACCAGCAACTAGAGCTAAGTCTGTCCCATGGCCTTTATATGTTTTGGCAAAGGAACCATATAATGAAATGACCGCCTTATTCGGCTGTTTTTCAAATAATGTACGTGCAATTCGACCAATTCGAGCTGCACCAGCTGTATGTGAACTAGATGGTCCAATCATCACCGGACCAATGATGTCAAAAGCAGACCGATATTTCATCATCGCAAACACTCCTTATATATGAAAGGGTAATAAACCCATACTTTTCAAAATTGACAGGCAGTTCCCCTCCCCTTACGATTTTCGAATCGAATCACAATCGAAATGGTAAGGATTGGACAACTGCCCAGTTTTGTTATTTTTTAATATATTATGAGAAATCGCTAAATTAACTTGCTAATAATTCTTCTTTTTCGCTTTCAATCTGATTTAATTGATCAACCGTTTTAATCTTATAGTTTTTAAAGATAATAGAACCTAAGAATCCACTTGCTAAACCAATTGCTGCACATGCTAAAGCCACAAGTGTTACCTTCATTGGGTCGTTAAACCCGTACATTACAGCTAATCCAGCAATCGGAGTAGCCGTACCTGTTGCGTTATTTATCAAACCTGATAAAGCAATCACGACACCAGCACCTGCTCCACCAATAAAGTTCGTTACATAAACAGGAATCGGATTGGCTGAAATGATGTGCGCTTGAGTTAATGGTTCAATCGCTACAGAGATTGTCGTCCTTCTATCACCAAACTTCATACGATCAAATAAAACATAGTTCATGAAGGAAGATCCGAATACAGCCAAAGCACCAACCGCCATTGGCATACCTGTTAAACCAAGCATGGCTGTTAACGCCATTGAGCTAAGCGGTGCAGTGGCTACGACAGTAATAACTCCACCTAAAATGATTCCCATTAAGATTGGATTACTATTAGCTGTTTCGGTAATAATTCCTCCGATATTAAGCAATGTTGCATTTACTACTGGTACCATTAATTCCCCGATAAAACGTACTAATGGGGCACAGAAAATAATAATAACGATTAGGTCAAGTCCACCTGGGACTTTCTTTTCGATGAGTTTCACTAGAAATGCCACTAAATAACCTGCGATAAATCCTGGTAGAAGTCCAAGTCCAGCACAGCTCACTCCAAGTAATAATGCATATACTGGAGAAACTCCAACTGCGAGTGCAACTAAAGCTGCTGCTGCAACACCGCCCATACTACCCGCGGCAGTCCCTACTTCTCCAAGAAATTTGATTCCTAATAAATCTCCACCTACAAACAATTGAAACGCTTCAACGAGGAAAGCTGCACAAGCGGCACCCGCAAGAGCAGCCATTGCCTTCATTCCTTTTGGTGCTTTATAGCTAAATAATGAAAATAATCCTAAAACCAATAATAGTAGTGCGGTACCTTTAATAATCTCCATGATGTCTCTCCCTGTATGTTAGTACAATTCTTTGTTTAACTATGTTTTTACTTGGTTTTCTAAGTGATATTCGTTCTGAGCCCTAATCTTATTGAGATAGTTATAGATTGTAAACTTGGAAACTCCTAGAACTGATGCTAGATATTCTGTTGAACCTTTTATTAAAAAAGCTCCTTTTTCCTCTAGCATTCCTACACATTCGATCTTTTCGTCTAGACTCAAGGTTGCTGGCGCCTTTTTAAACTTTAATAATACTTGGTCGACCATATCTTGAATGACATCTTGAACTGTTGAATAGAAGTTCTCAGATTTCATATGATGATTACTATCAAACGAAAGGAATTGCTCCATATCTGCTGAAAATAACATCATTTGTGTAACGTCGTAATTAATGCAAAGCGCACCAATAACGCTCTGTTTTCTATCCCGAAGAAAAACAGTAGATGATTTCATCATATTCCCTTTTTGGGATTGAGTTTTATAATTAGGAATATCCTCAATGTCCGCTGGGTTTTTCTTCAGTTCAGATAGTATTAAGTCTGTAGATGGTGAACCAATTTTTCTTCCTGTAACGTTTCCCGCTATGTGAATTAATGATTTTTTTAAGTTTTTAAAATCATGAACCACCACTTCACAGTTACTGCCAAACATTGTTACCAGCATATCTGCTGTCCGAATAGCATGATCAAAAATTTGAGTATTATCGTCGACTTCCATATTCATCATCACTCCATTGAAAACGATTACATATAGATTAAAAAAATTTTTGAAGCCTTCGAGATTGATATACCAGATGTTATTTCGAAATATCATTCTCACTTGTTGTAGAATAACACAGACATAATAATATTCCAATAAAATTTTAACGCTTACAAAAAAATTTTAACAACATTTCCTTTTTAGTTCTTAATTTCGTAATAAATACAAAGCCAACACTCAACAAGAGATTTCTCCTGGCAAAAAGGAAAAAGGCTAAAGAATCACTCTTTAGCCTTCTGTTTTAACGATTTATTATTTTGAAACATCTTTTAAAATACTTAGGTCAATCATACCATCAATTTTATTGCTTGGAATATATCCAGCTTCCTTACTAATGTCAGCCATTTCTTGAATAACCTTTTCGTTCACCTCAGTCGTCACTTCAAGACGAGAGAATGCTGCTTTAACTTCATCTTTATTTAATTCTTTACCCGTTAACTCTTTTAGATGCGCGATAACAACCTCTTGTGCTTCTTCAGGATTTTCTTTGATAAATTCAACTGCTTTTTTATGAGCTTCTAAATAGGATTTCGTTAAATCCGTTTTTTTCAAGAAATCATTGCGTGCTGCGACAACTGTGTTTGTTGATTCTTTACCCCAAGCAAACTCGTCCCAATCTAGAATTAATTTACCGTTAGCTTGGTTTTCTAAAACATAGCCCCAAGGCTCTTGAGTTGCTGCTCCATCAACTGATTTTTGTACGAATAATGTAGCGGTATCCGCTGGTGCTGCTGCAAATAAATCAACAGTTCCTCCGCTAGTTTTCGCTTTTAAACCTGCATCCTTAAGCGCTTTTCTCAGCATAACATCTTGTGTGCTTCCGACAACAGGAATCGCTACTTTTTTACCATCAAAGTCTTTTAATTCTTTAATGCCTGCTCCGTCTCTAGCTACTAACACTGCCCCGCCATTAACTGCTCCTGAAATAATATGATATTCTTTATTTTTCACATAGAAATTTAATAACGGACCAGGACCGACTGTGCCGACATCAATTGCTTTTGTAGCCATTGCTTCCATAAATAAACCACCGTTTGTTACCGTTTTTGTTTCAATTGTTACATTTTCACCAAAGGATTCTTTAAAATAGCCTTTTTCGAGTGCTACGATTGTGGCAATATGCGTTAAGTTTGGAAAGTAGCCAATTTTTACGGTTTTCTTTTCACCGTCACTGCTTGCATTGTTTTCTTTCGTTTCATCGGCTGCACCGCAACCTGCTAATACTCCAATTAATAGTGCTGAAATCAAAACGTAAACCCAAGATTTTTTCAACATAGTCTCTTCTCCTTTTTTAAATAAAAATATTAACGTTTTACGCCCCATTTTGTTTGAACGTTGCGTTCTAAACGGGTAAAGACAACATTATCAACCAATGTACCAATGATAGCGATGATAAACATAACCGACAGGACTAGATCCATCTGTCCTAATGAACGGCCCATTTCTAATAATTGACCAAGACCTCCACCGCCGCCAAGTAGTTCACCTGCCATCAATGCCCGCCATGAGAATGCCCATGCGACTCGTAGTCCGGAAATGAGCTGCGGCACTGATGCTGGTAATATGACAGTTCTGATAAAATGAAAACCTGTAGAACCATATACCTTCGCTACTCGCTGATAGAGTGGCGGAACATTTTTAAAACCACTTGTTGCGTTTGTAGTCATCGTCCATGTCGCACCAATTGTAACGATAAACAGGATTGAAAAATCATTTAGTCCAAACCAGATAATCGCAAGCGGGAACCAGACAATACTTGGAATGGATTGGAGTGCTGTTACAAGAAACCCTAATGTATCTTCGACCAATTTATAGCGCCAAATAAAATAACCCATAATAAGTCCGAGGATAATAGCAATTGAAAAACCAATTAAAATCCGTCCGATACTTTTTCCTACCGCAGCGGTGATTTGTCCGCTAATGAGGCCGTTATATAATGTTTCAAACACTTGAGTTAAGCTTGGAAACATAAAATCTGGTAGGCTGGAAGTTCTAGATGTAACTTCCCATATTATCGCTATCACCGCGATGAATATGATCCGTCTTAAAGCTGTAGTCATCGCCCATCTCCTCCTTCAATACCTTCTCTATTTCTTCCTGTAAAATTGTTAGGATTCTTTGCTCTTTATTTAAGGTCACACTATCAGGCATTATGCCATCCTGCATCGTTCTAATATGAACCGTTTCTTTTATTTTTCCTGGGCGAGTCGCAAACACGACAACCTTTTCTGAAAGTAGCACTGCTTCACGAATGTTATGAGTTACGAAGAAAATCGTCACCTTTGTTTTCCGCCAAATTTCCAATAACTCTTTGTGAAGTACCATTCTAGTTTGTTCATCTAATGCAGAAAATGGTTCGTCCATTAATAAAATATCTGGCTCCATTACAAGTGCTCTTGCAATTGCAACCCGTTGTTTCATTCCCCCAGAAAGCTGATGCGGATAGGAATTCACATATTTACTTAAATGAACCATTTTAAGTACCTCAAGTGCTTTGGCCTTTGCTTCATCTTTTGGCAAGTTTTTAAGTTTAAGACCATATGTAACATTTTCAAGAACCGTTAACCACGGAAACAAACCAGCCTCTTGAAACACAACCACACGATCTGGTCCAGGCTTTGTTACATTTTTGTCCAAAATGCGAATTTCTCCTTTATCTGCCTGATCAAGTCCTGCGATTAAGTATAATAATGTGGATTTCCCACATCCTGATGGGCCTACTATCGAAACAAAGCTCCCTTTTTCAACTTCTAAATTTATACCATCAAGTACTTTTACTTTTTCCTTTTTATCATTAATAAAAGTCTTTTCAATTCCATCAATTGTTAAATACATGTTTACTCACCTCAATGTAATACCAAGTAAACTCATTGGTTTTATGAATTTAATAATGCTAAAAAACGCATGTTTTGTCAACTACTATTTTTTAGTATGTTCAATTTTTCTGTGAACTTTATTAAAATAAGGGTATCAAATACTTTTTCAGAATATATTTTGCATTGTTTATAAATTAGTCAAATTCTTGGTGTAATTTTCTAATTATTAAAATTATAATTATATTATGAAAATATTTGTTTTGACAATATTTTTTGAAAGCGAGGCTAGTTTTTATGAAACAGGCAAGTATGATTTTTGCACTAGTATTCGTGATCTTTACTCTTTCAGCTTGTTCTGACAAAGAAGAGTCAAAAGAAGAAATAGACCCAGTAAAACTCTACCAGACTCTTAAAAATGATAGCTCTCTGACTGCTTTAGGTAAGATTCCAATCCCTGAAGATAACCCAATGTCTCCTGAAATTGTAAAGTTGGGTAACCAGCTTTTCTTTGACTCGCGTCTTTCCGGGGCCAATGATCGGAGCTGTGCAACGTGTCATGAGCCAGAAAAAGGCTATGGAGATGGTAAACCAAAGTTTGAGATGATTAATGGTGAAGATGGGGCTAGAAACAGTCCAACAATTATTAATTCCGGCTACTATAAAGTAAATTTTTGGGATGGTCGTGCAAAATCCTTGGAAGAGCAGGCACTTGGTCCGATTGAAAATCCGAATGAGATGAATCAGAACCTCAATGCTTTAGTAGATGAGTTAAAGGGTATTGAAGGTTATCAAATAGCTTTTTCGGCAGCATTTCCCGATGGGATTACAATTGATAATATTGCAAAAGCTCTAGCTGCCTTCGAAAGACAGATTGTGGTTGAAGATACTCGGTATGATCAGTTCATGGAAGGAAATACAGAAGCTTTAACACAGAAAGAATTGCGCGGCTTAGATTTATTTGCTGGAAAAGCAATGTGCTCAACCTGTCATAATGGTCCTAACCTTACCGATAACAATTTTTATAATGTCGGACTTGAATCAAAAGATGAGGGACTTTATGCCTTAACGAAAAAAGCCGGTGATATGGGAAAATTCCGAACATCTGGACTTTACGGCATCACGCACACTGCCCCATATATGCATAATGGTAGTATCGCGACCTTAGAAGATGTGATCGATTATTATGATAAAGGTGGGGACGAGGATCGTAATAAAAGCTTTTATTTAAAAAATTTTATGTCACCAATTGGGTTGACTGATGGTGAAAAAGCCGATCTATTAGCTTTTCTTAAAGTGCTCGGTGGAGAGCCACCGATTTTTGAGGCTCCTGAGCTCCCATAGTGACTCTGCTTGATGATTTTCAGCAACTTGAGGCTTATCAAGGGTTTTGCGGTGAAGTTTTCGGTTTGAGCTTTTGACCGAATCACACCGTAAAACCCTATTTTATTGGATATTTCAATTATCCACCCAATTTCTTACCTGCAATCTCACGAAGAATCCTTTGAAAATTAGTAAACGAAGAATAGTAAATCTCCTTATCCTCGAGGATAGCAAACTCCTTCGCCTCCCACATCGCTCGGTGCGAAATAAAGCGAGTGAGTACAACAATAATGTCAGCAGACTTTAACATGTCATAAAACACAGGGTCTAACAAGCGAGCATCATGAGTAATGATCTCATATGGGATCTCCCCTGTTATTTTTTTTGCACGATATCCGCCTAAAATTAAGATAGTTTTTCCGCTAAACTCATTTTCAAGTGAAATGATGTTTTCTTCCTCAGAAACCTCAGTTAACTCTACTCCATCTTCTTCAATAATAGCTACATTATTTGGCTCATGAACTGACAGCCTTGCTAGTTCTTCCTTAAGCTCAGCTATCAACCCCTTCAACTGGTGAATTTTCCGCAAATCATACTGATTTCTATTTTCCTGTTCAACCATAAATGCCGCAATTTCCAATTCATCAATACGGGCGTAGGCACTGCCCAATTTTTCCGATAATTGCCCATTCTCCTGCTGCAGCTGACGAATTTGCGACTGCTGTTTCTCAAGTGTGCTATGGAGCCTGTTATCTTCTGCACTAGCACCATTAGTAAAGTACGCTGAATACTTCTCAATAAATGGTTTAAGTAGGTCAGGACAAGGTAAATATTGAAAAATAAACTCGGCCCGCTTATCACCAATAATCCTAATTTCCTTATCAAGCTCCCAGCCAAAAACCGTAATGCGCAAATAATGTTCAATCACTTTTTCATTGGCTGCCCGCCAAAATGATTGTTTATCAGCCTCCGTTTTCACTAGTTTAGCTACTCGACTCAACAAGCTTTCCTTAGAAGCGTCCGAAGGAACATCGTCTGAAAAGACTCTTAGTCCTTCCAAAAGCTCAATTCTAGTTAATTCTCGGCAAAATTGTTCCCATTTGGCTATAGCAAGATAAGAAAACGCATTCCAAAAAGGCTGGGCTCGTACATGGAAATAGTCGTAATGCTCAACCGCAGCTTCTAAAAGTGATTGTATGTACTGATGCTTATTCATCTGCCCAAGCTCAACTAATTTCTCGATATCCTTCTTGGCTAAAAGCTGATTAGAATGATGCTCCCACATCGTAATTTTTTCTTTTTTAACATAACGCTCACATTGGTCACATTGAAGGGTACTCCCAACGGTTAAAATCAACAGATCATCCTGATGATTCTCTATTCTTAATGGATTAATTTTTATGTTTGAACCCATTGGACTAGAAAGCTGCTTATTGCATTTTTTACAATAACCAATTGACTGAATGCCGACTTCAAGTGACATAGCAAGGGCTCCATCCTCAGATACCGGATTGATCAAAGGAATCGTGGTAACATAAACCGTTTGGTCTTCACCAATTTCAGCTTGGATTTCTTGAAACTTGTCAACATTCACGAGAATCTCAGTAGCATATTTGGCTGCTAATTGTTCTGCAAGCTCTTCTATTTGAACTAGATTTGAAAAATGAACATTAGTAGCGATTTTTCCAACCACGACCTCATCATTTATCGAAACACGGGTAAGAATGCATAAAAAATCCGAATTTATCTCACATTCCAATCGCAGCTTACCCTTTAACAAATCAATTAATTTTTGGGTTAATAATCGCACGAACTGCTGAAAGCTTTCTTCAAGACTCTGTTTAGCAATCTGTTCCACCGCAATAATATTATTCCCTAAAAGCATAACCATGACATGTTTGGCTAATGCGCTACCATACTGTTCAACATTGCCTTTCTTATCATTCCATTGTTCATGATGGAAGACTTCAATTTTTTCAATCGTAAAATTCCCATTACGGTTAAACGGAAAAATCAATTGCGCCCGTAATTGTTGCTGTTGATGGAAAAAATAAACCAATATTGTTGTATGGAACTGATGCTGTTCGTCAAAATAATGACAAATCGTATCTATATCTGGTTTAACCTTTGAAATCCGCACCTAAAAATGACTCCTTTGAATGTCAAATAATAATAATCAAATCATAACGCATCTTGATTACCATCAGCAAACACAAATGAATGAATTTTCTCGCATAATTGTGAAATACTTAACAAATAACTCACATGTTACATAATCATATGTTATAATATGATTGTGTAACATGAATTAAGGGGATATATTACAATGGAATACGTTGAAGCTCT
This sequence comes from Bacillus marasmi, assembly GCF_902168435.1. GTDB lineage: Bacteria > Bacillota > Bacilli > Bacillales > Cytobacillaceae > Bacillus_BU > Bacillus_BU marasmi. The sequence goes on along the minus strand of NZ_LR656166.1, from coordinate 87,461 downwards.
AAGAGATATCAAGGAAATCCAAGCAATGAAGCGCTATTTAAAGAGGCATTCAGAAAGAGATTATGTTCTGTTTGTTTTCGGAATTAATACGGGGCTTAAGATTAATGAATTATTGAGTCTATCTGTGAGGGATTTAATGGATGATGGCTGTGTTAAAGATTTCATTCTAATCCCTTATAAAGAAAAGGCTCAAGAAATTTATTTAAATCAAAAAGTCAAAAAAGCAATCACTGATTTTGTACATTCCCAGCATTTGAATAATGACGACTTTTTATTCAAATCAGCAAAGACCGGTGAGCCTATTTCACGACAACAAGCCTATCGAATTATTCACCAGGCTGCTGTTGAAGCTGGGATTTCTGGAAAAATCGGGACTAATTCAATGCGTAAAACTTTTGGCTTTCATGCCTATAAACGAGGGATTGCGATTTCGCTCCTGCAAAAGCAATTTCATCATTCTACACCTTCCGAAACGCTTAAATACCTTGGTATTTCAAAGGATGAAAAAATCCGAACAGAAATTGACGTTAACTTATGATTTCATCCGCTTAATCCATGACCAACATGAATAGGAGGAACTGAAATGAAAATTCGTGAAATCGAACTTCCAGGAATCGGAAAAAAATTCGAAGTAATTACAAAAAATCAAGAGAAGATGGTTATCATTATCCATGATGATGGTCGAAGAGATCTTTACTATTTCGATCAAAATGATCATGAGGAGGCAATTGCCAGCACCACTTTATCTGACACTGAGGCTAGACAAATTGCAGGGATTATTGGCGGTATGACTTATAGTCCTAAAGCATTGGAAACGATTGAGATTGCATTTGATGATTTAGTAATCGAGTGGTATAAAATTCAAAACGGAGCAAAAGCCGTAAATCAATCCATCGGCGACCTCAAGATTCGGGAAAATTACCATATCACGATTGTCGCAATCATCAAAAAGAACAATCAAAAAATTAATACACCTGGACCTGAGACTTTACTCGAAGCAGGCGATACACTCGTTGTTTCTGGTCATCGAAATCAAATCAAAGTAATTATTAAAGATTTACTTGCGCGAAGGGATGGGTGAAGCGAATGGCTAATCATTTAGTATTTGAAGTAGGTACAGCTCTTGTCTTAGTCGGGATGGCAGCGGTTCTTGCTAGCAAACTAAGATTTTCGATTATCCCCTTTCTCATCCTGTTAGGAATGGCCGTTGGACCGCACGCTCCCCAAATTGGAATTATCGACCTCACCTTTATTAAGAGCTCAGAGATTATTGATTTCTTTGGACGTATTGGGGTTTTGTTTTTACTTTTCTATCTTGGTCTAGAATTTTCAGTTGGAAAATTAGTGAGATCAGGCCGTTCAATTGTTATTGGTGGAAGTATATACGTCTCGATGAATTTTCTCCTAGGTTTACTTTATGGATTCATTACAGGTTTTCCAATTATGGAAACATTAATCATTGCCGGACTGCTCAGTGTTTCATCTAGTGCCATTGTCGCCAAAGTGTTGGTTGATCTAAAGCGAACTGCCAATGCAGAAACGGAATTAATTTTAGGAATCATCCTATTCGATGATATCTTCCTTGCATTATTTTTGTCAGTCATGTCAGGACTTTTATTAAATGGTTCTGCCTCAATCGTCGGCACAATCACATCCGTTCTCATCTCCCTCGCCTATATGATTCTATTTTTTATCATTGCAAGAAAAGGTGCACCACTACTTAATAAACTATTAAATATAAAATCCAATGAAATTTTTATTATCGTCATTTTTGCAGCTTTGTTTTTCATATCGGGATTCTCAGAAATGATCCATGTTGCTGAGGCGATTGGCGCCTTACTACTGGGATTAGTCTTTTCTGAAACTGAGCATCGGGACCGAATCGAAAAGCTAGTCGTCCCATTTCGTGATTTCTTCGGAGCAATGTTTTTCTTTAGTTTTGGTCTTAGCATCGATCCATTTAGCTTAGGTGGCGCAGTCTGGCTTGCCTTAGGTGCTGTCGTGCTCACTGTTGTTGGAAATTTTGTCGCTGGACTCATATCTGGTCGAAAGGCCGGATTATCTCACAAAGCCTCCTCCAATATCGGCTTGACGATTGTCTCCAGAGGGGAATTTTCAATCATCGTTGCTAATCTCGGAATTACGGCAGGATTAATGCCAGTCTTAAAACCATTTACAGCTGTTTACGTTTTGGTTCTTTCGATAATCGGCCCACTACTCACAAAAGAATCAAAAGCTATTTATCTATTACTCAATAAAATCTTCAAATGGGATGTAAAGAAAAAAGTAAAACAAACAAAAGAAGGCGCATAACACCTCCGTAAATTTATAAACAAAAAAACGAGCCAAATCATCTTTGAAAAGTTGACTTGACTCGTTTTTTTCATTATTTTATTTTGAAATTCTTCGCTTTTGCGTTCTCTTACTAAAAATAAATATACATCCAGCAAGGGTCAGCACTGAAACAAATTTACAGGCAAGAATTAAATAGCTCGTTGTTAGCGGGTCTAAAGTAATATGTGGTAAAAATACAAGCGCTAACACAATGAGTATTCCAAAGAGAAGAATACTATAGGCATATTGATAAGCCTTATTGATAATCATTTGGCTTTTTTCTTTATTTTCATTATTGTAAACCGTATATAAATACCCCATCACGAGGACAAAGAAATAAGTTAACCCAATCATAGCAATGCCGATACTCATTTATTTTGCCTCCTTTTATTGAGGATAAGAAAATAACAAGTATTCATAATAATGCCTACCTTCATTTTACCAAAAAAACAATTCGAAATCTTGACTAATATTACTCATTTTCTACAATTCTATGATTTGTTATACTTAATGGTAATAATCTTACGAAACAGAGGTACATACTTTGCAGACAAAAAATAAATTGCAGTATTGGTTAGTCCAAATCCTGCTCATATTAACCATTATATTTGTTTCAACGAAAATATCGTTTTTATTTCAACCAATCGGAATTTTCTTTTCAACCGTCTTTTTCCCGATATTAATTACAGGGTTTCTTTATTTTCTTCTTAATCCTGTAGTTACTTTCTTAACTAGAAAAAAAGTCCCGAAAATCCTTGCGATACTGTTTATTTATCTAGCTTTTACTGGGTTAACAGTACTGGCTATCGGGAACTTAGTCCCTGCGGTGTCAAAACAGTTTACAGCTTTAGCAAATGATCTTCCGAGGTATGCAGACAAAACTTTAGATTTCTTTGATGACATGGCTCATTCTAGCCAATATCAATGGGTGATCGATGAGCAAAGCGACCTGCTTGAAACAGTTGAAGATAAGCTGATTCAATTTGCGAATACTCTTCCGAATCGTATTACCACAAGTATTACCAGCATCGTAGGCGTTATCGCAAATATCACTGTCATTTTGGTTACTGTGCCTTTCCTTCTCTTCTATATGTTTAAGGATGGACATAAATTTCCGGAAAGCTTGACCAAATTTCTACCTGTATCATACCGAGATGAAGGATTAGTTGTGTTAAAGGAAACGGGAGAAACTTTATCCGCATATATTCAAGGCCAAGTGACCGTTGCGCTTGCAGTCGGAACGCTGTCGTTTATCGGTTATATGATTATTGATTTGAAATATGCGCTCATTCTAGCCTTAATTGTCGCTGTGACGAATATTATTCCTTATGTCGGACCGATTCTTGGGGGTACGCCAGCGGTTATCGTTGCATTATTTGACTCTCCGACAAAGGCCTTGCTCGTCCTACTCGTCATTGTCATTGCGCAACAGATTGAAGGCAACGTCCTTTCTCCGCTGATTCTTGGAAAAAGCTTGGATACTCATCCAGCAACAATTATTATATTATTACTAGCAGCCGGTAACCTCGCCGGTATCCTTGGGATGGTACTTGCCATTCCAACCTATGCAGTTGTAAAAACAATTGTTTTAAACATCGTTAAGTTTTTAAATTCTCGGAAAAAGCCACCGGTACCCGTAGACTCATAACGTTTTCTAAAAGAGGCTGGGACATAAGTATTTCAGCTAAACAAAAAACCGAACTGTTTTGTGACATTCTTACTTAGAATTTCCTAATAGTTCGGTTTTTTTAAATAGGCACTACCATGAAATAACTGTGTGCAATTTTTTTTGCACGGGAGTCTGATAACCCGAATGTTGATTTACTTGTGTTTAAAAATAAGCGGAAGAATTCCGCTTATTTTGGGTAATACCCATATTTCCCTATAAATAACAGGAGTTTTTCCCCTTATTTCATAAAAATCACTGTATTTTGTCTTTTTGGGAGCAGTTAAGCGGAAATTCTCCTCTTATTTCAAATCAATTAGCTCCCCTTACATACAATAACGGGAAATTCTCCGCTTATTTTTTCTCATACCTTCCTGAAAATCACCTATGAACTTTAACATAGAATCATTTAGTTCTGTCCCAGCTTCTTTTTTTATGCGAACATCAAGAATTATTTAAAAAATAAATCAGGAAAAACGTTTTAGACAAAAAGTGGTATACTATGAAATGAATCTAAAATATAGGCGGGATTAATATGATTGCAAAAACAGAAGCGGACATTAACGCTTTAAAAGAAATTGGAAAAATTGTCGCTGAAATTCGCGATGAGTTAGTTAGAAAATGTATTCCAGGCGTAACAACTAAAGAATTGGATGAGCTTGCTGGAGAATTATTTGATCGTGCTGGTGCCATTTCCGCACCAAAAGGCGAATATGATTTTCCAGGATATACTTGCATAAGTGTAAACGAAGAAGTTGCTCACGGAATTCCTGGAAATCGCGTCATAAATGAAGGTGATCTTGTAAATATAGATGTCTCTGGATCAAAAAATGGCTATTTTGCTGATACAGGCATTTCCTTTGTTGTTGGTAAAGGCGATGAGGTTTTAACGAAAATTTGCGACGTGGCGCAGGAAGCTTTTGAAGCTGGATTAAAAAAAATCAGACCTGGTGCCAAGAAAAGCGGCATTGGTAAAGCTGTACACCAAACGGCGAAAAACCATGGTTTAACTGTCATTATGAATCTTACAGGCCACGGAATTGGCCGTACCATACACGAAGCACCTGATCATATTCTTAATTATTACGATCCATTTGATAATGAATTGTTGAGAGATGGTATGGTCATCGCTTTCGAACCATTTATTTCCACTCAAGAAGAAGAAGTTTATCAATTAGATGATGGCTGGACTTTTGTAACCGAAAATAGCTATGTAGCCCAATACGAGCACACAATCATTATTACTAAAAACGGGCCAATCATCATTACAAAATAGAGGGAACTATTCAAGCCAGTTCCACTGTCTATGCAGACATACCACATAAAATGCACCGCTCTATTGCGGTGCATTTTTGTAAACAGTAAACTTTTAATTTGGCAAAGCTTCTAATGTTTTATATACTGTGGTGTTTCATCATTTAATGGAGAAAGATGAAGCTTTAGGTCCTTAGTCAATGACGCAAAAAATATTTCTTCCACATCGTTTATTCCTTTATTGTTGAGTTGTTCCATAAGCCATGATACGTTTGTACCTAGCTCGATTAGGGTTTCATAGTCAATTTCCCCTTCAATAATTATTGGATATGGCATATTATCCCTGTTCATTTCCAACCCCAAATCATCACGTATTACTGGAGATTGATTTGCATGTTTATATACAGAAATCTTTCCGTTTGCCTCTATAATTCCTAACTTAATTATCGAGATATCAAAAACCTCTTTCTCCCTAAGCATCTGAAGGATATTATCTAATGAATAACGTATTTTTCGTAAGTTGTTAACCATTAAAACACCATCTATAATCACAATAGTTGGCTCAAAAGTTAGTGCATTTCCAATCTTTCTAAATCTAAGATTTAAATATGAAATGACTTTCTGAAGTATTGCAATACCAATAATTGCTGTTGCTGTATGTATGTGTTCAATTTTAGGATCCGCAATATCTGCACCTACTACAGACCCAAGCGTTAATATAACCAAAAAATCAAATATGGGTAATTCGCCAATGGATCTTTTCCCCATAAAAAGGGTCACTAATAATAAGAGTGGGAGTATAGTGACTATCCTTCCATAAACAATCAGAGTATCTTTCAAAAACTCCATCTCTTCACCGCCTTAAACAAGTACAATTATGATTTCCTTTTAGGCGTTTTGTTATGTTTTATTAAGCTACATTGCTTCAAAAAGAATGTCAAATTATTTAAGAATTGATACTCTTTTTGAAGCAATTTGAAATGCTATAAATTCGGTAAAAAATTTCTTGCATCTGTCATCCCCTAACCTTCAATATTGAGAAAGTTAGTATGATGAGGCATTTCTGAATCTGATTTTACTATTGTCATAAATACCAAGGCTATCAGCATACTGATTGCTGCTGCAAAAAATAAGATGCCAAACCCCCAGTAATCAATTAGTAGTCCAAGCATCGGCGGAGAAATGATTGCGGATAGAGATGAAACTAAATAATATAGACCCGTTCTAGTTCCAAAGCTTTGCTCACTGCCTGTCTTCACGATAAATGGATAAGCATTTATGTTAATACAAGCCCAAAATACCCCGCCGATTAATAATATTAACCGTAACGCAAGAACGGTTTTCACCCAATTCAAGACTAGAAAAACGCCTATTAAACCAACTATTCCAATCATAATCATTTTTTTCATCCCATACTTCGCCCCATAATGTCCACATGGAATCGAAGATAGGACAAAACTTAACGAGAAAAAGGCTAACGAGAATGCAGAGGAACTTTCAGTTAAACCAAGCTCTTTGACTCCATAAAGTGTGAAAAGTGCCTCCATTCCTTGGATAGCTATGAACCAAAAAAAGATGGCGAGAAGTAAAAATATGGTGGCAGGATTTAATTCTTTCATGTAAGGAATTTTATTTGTTGTAGTTTGGACCGTATATTCAATCGCATCTCGTTTTTCATTAATATTTTTAAAAATAATCCATAATGCAATTAAAAAAATGGCTGCAACCGCCAAAAATGGAAGGGTTTCATTCATCTTAAATAAGAATGAACCGATGCTAAAGGCTAAAATAGCTCCGCAACCACCCATAAAATTGATGATTCCATTGGCTTTTGCACGATCATGCTCTACGGTTATGTCTGGCATTAACGCAATCGTTGGCGAACGAAAAATAGCCATCGATAAATTCATACAGACCATAAAAATGATTAACGTCAAAAGTTGGCTATGAAACGGAATTAGCGCAAAGAATAAAGCTGCAACTGGAATTCCAACTAATAAAAATGGCATCCGTTTACCGAACTTTGTATTCGTGCGGTCGCTCATATGACCAATATATGGTTGCAGAAACAAGGCTACATAATTATCCAACGTCATTAGAAATCCTATGAGCGCTGTACTAGTTAAATAATCATCTAGAAAAAAAGGCACAAAGCCGTTATACAAGGCCCAACCAATACTAATGCTAAAAAACCCAAACCCCAATAACCATGTTTTTTTCATCGCACACTCCTTTTGCACTATTCCCTATCCAGGTAGTACTATTAGCTTATGCTTTCAAAGGAGTAAATATGGTCCTTTGAAGAACCCCAACCGATTCTGGTAATATAAGTACAAAGAGGTGATGGTATGTGCGGTAGATTCACATTAACGGCTACGTTAGAGGAAATATTGAATCGATTCGATATTGAGGAATTTCTGGATGAGGATACCTACCTTCCAAACTACAACGTAGCACCTTCGCAGTCAGTTCTAGCGATTATTAATAACGGCTCGATTAATAAAATGGGCTATTTACGCTGGGGATTAATACCACCATGGGCAAAGGATATGGCGATTGGCTATAAAATGATCAATGCGAGATCTGAAACGCTTTTGGAAAAACCGAGCTTTAAGGTTCCGTTTCAAAAAAAACGTTGCCTCGTCATTGCTGATAGCTTTTATGAGTGGAAAAAACATGATGACAAGTCAAAAACACCGATGAGGATCAAGTTAAAAAACAATAATTTGTTTGGGATGGCCGGATTGTGGGAGCATTGGAAATCACCTGAAGGTAAGTCGGTTTTTACTTGCACCGTCATTACCACCTCACCAAATGAATTGATGAAGGATATTCATGACAGAATGCCAGTCATACTAAAACCTGATGACGAGAAAATTTGGCTTGACCCAACAATTGGAGACATTTCACAGCTTACCCAACTACTAAAGCCACTGGAACCTGAATTAATGGAGGCATATCAAGTAAGCTCCCTTGTTAATTCTCCCAAAAATAACTCAATTGAATTGATTCAAAGTATTTGTTAATGGAAAAGAGCTGAGGAATATTCCTCAGCTCCATTTTGATTACTATTATAAACCAGGAAGTTCAGGTGCTGCATACAAAGGCACCTCTCCCCCTAATGATTTTAAGAAAGCTAGTAGGTCCGCCTTTTCTGCTTTAGTTAATCCGAGCGGTTGCATAAATTGCTTCATGAAGAAGCTCGTATTAGGATGACCATCACCACCACGATCATAGAACTCGATTACTTCCTCTAAGGTTGCAATGCTTCCATTATGCATATACGGTGCTGTATGAGTAATACCATAAAGACTAGCAGTTCTGATTCGACCAATATCAGCCTCATCTTTCGTGATTTCAAAACGACCTTTGTCCTCCGTGTTCAAGCCAATATTGTAATATTGATTATCAGATAAATTTTCACCATTGTGACAAGTAAAGCAAAATGCTTTGCCGGTAAATAGCTTAAGACCACGCAACTCCTCTTGAGTCAACGCATTCATATCTCCTTCTAAGAAACGGTCATATGGTGTATCCTTCACGACAATTTGTCTTTGGAAAGCAGCTAGAGCCTTTGCGATATTTTGTTCTGTTATCCCATCGGGAAAGGCTGCTAAAAACAATGTTTTATAGCCCTCAACTACTTTTAGCTCTGGAACTAAGTCGGATAGTTTTTGGTTCATTTCGTTTGGATTTTCGATTGGCCCTAGTGCTTGCTCCTCAAGAGAAGCGGCCCGCCCATCCCAAAAATTCACAGAATAATATCCAGAATTTATTACAGTAGGACTATTTCGCGCCCCATCGCTACCATCATACGCTTTAAAAGTAGGACGATCGTCGCCATACCCCATGTTTGGGTCATGACAGGTGGCACAGCTTACTTGATTGTTTCCAGATAATCGCGGATCAAAGAATAAGGTTTGCCCTAATTTTAGCACTTCCTCTGTCATTGGATTATCTTCTGGAATCGGAATATCTCCTAGAGGCATCATTTGTGAATGATTCTTTAAACTCGCATAAAGCTCCTCTGGTTTAATGGTTTTAGTTTGCGTTTCTGTTGATTGTTGTTTTGAGTTTTTTGTTGGGGCTGGTACATCACTTTCAGTAGAACAGCCTAATAAACCGATACTGAGAGTAGTAAGTAATAGAAGCATTCTGAGCTGTAGGTTTTTCATTAGATGTTTCTCCTCAATTGAATAGATTTAATATAAGTATAAATGGAGAAACACACAAAAAACTTTAGTATTATGGATATATTGTTAAGCTTTTTGGGGTGTTGCTGCTAACGCTGTTAGGACAGAGCCAACTGCCTGTATCCAACTCCCAAGAACATCGATAGATTCACCAGTTTGTTCATTCCCTTTTAGTTCTTCAATTCCACCTATAGCTTGCATTGAATTTCCAATAGATTGAAGCAAATTCCCAATGATATCTAAACCAACATTTGGATCAAGCTGTTCTCCTGGAGGATTGTTTTCAATATCATCTGCTACTGCCATAAGACCACCTGTAGCTTGAAACCAATTCCCTGTAATAATTAATTTTTCTTGAGTTTCTTTTTCAAAATCAATTACCATTCCAGAAACTACCGTAACATTTCCAGTAGCCTGAATTTGATTCCCTATTTTCGAAAGGGTTATCTCCGGTTCCTGATCAGCCTGTATCGCATTTCCGGCTGCTTGTAAAACATTTCCCCATAAATTTAGCGCACTTAGTAGTTCTTTATCTATCTTTTTAAAAGGGGTACTCCCAACTGCAGACATAACTGTTCCAACCGCTGCAACCCATGCAGCACCACTGCCAGGTTGATTTTTCATACTCTCCTCCATTAAACGGTTGTTTAAGGTATCTTTAAATTGTATTCACAAACCGCCTAGTGGTGCGAATTATTGATTTACTCCATGAAAAAAAGCGCCTGTTCGAAAACAGACGCTTTTTTATGCGTTTGCGGCAATAGACCGTATGACCACATTCATACGTTTAGCCTTGCAGCATGTCTATTGACTTATGCAAATTAGCTCATCGCCTAATTAATATATCATCGGCTTTCCTTAAATGCAAGATGAAAATTCACCCAAAACTAAGATGGAAATTATCATATTTATTACCAGCTAAAAATATGAATATAATTAGTACTTTTTCTTTGCAAAAAGTCCAATTCATTGAGTACAATTATTTTATAAACTTAGCTTAATAATTTTTCCAATTTTTTAATCTTATAAACTCTGAAAGGTGTTGAAGAATATGGCTAAAAAACCAGAAAACAACAAGAAAATCTCAGTAGATTCATCAGTAACTTTAAAAGGATTTGTCAAAGCCATCTTTAACGATACAATTCATGTACAAATTGGTGGAAAAGTTATTCCAATCCCTGCAACTGATTTAAATCTTGAGAAATAATCCCATCAATTCATGCCAAAAGAGCAGCAAGTCGCTGCTCTTTTTTATTTTCACCTCGGAGAAATCCGTGTTTCGGTCCGAACTTCATCTAGTTCCCAGACGTATTGTAATAACTCTCTAAAGACAACATCCAACTGCGGAATAAGGTTTACGTGCTCCTCAGCTAGTGATTTAGCATAATTTGAAATTCTTTCGATTTCTAATTGCATGTAATGATGAAGTTCTGTAAATTGAATAGTTGTCCCGCTTTCAACACCAGCCCTTTTCTGTTGAATTAAGGATAATATCGACTCTTTAATCGCACAAGATGCTAAAGTTCCTTGAACTAATTCCTGGAAATCAAGCGGTGGATAGCACTTGTGTTTCTCAATCCATAAACAGGCTAAAATTGGGCGTATTACATAAAAATACTTCTTAATCTTTACCTCATGTCCTTGTAAAAATTCAAGATGATTGCGTTTTGCCATATTGATATAATGAAACAATGCTGACTTGGAGGAAAAGGCAGACTGTGCAATCTCACGCAGAGCGGATATGCATTGCTCATCCTGAAAATAGATGATCGACGAATGAAGCCATTCCAGCAAATGTGGATTGTTTTTATTTAGTAGCCTAAGCGCCTTCCGAAGCTCCCACCCATGCAAATCGATCCTATTGTCTACAGGAAAATCAATAACATCACGCTTTTCTTCGATTGAAAAATACCATTCTTTTCTAGGCACATATAGAAAACGAACATCATAGTCGCTAGATTCCGATGGAATGCCCCAGGACCTGCTTCCAGATTCGACGGCAAGGATGATTTTCACCTCGTAAGATTGTTCAATTTGGCTAAGCGTCTCTTGTATTTTTTCCTTCACTATTACACTCCCTAAAATCACACCATCTAGGTTTATTTTTGATAAAGGTTTCCGCCATTTTCTCGGAATTGGACCGCTTTTTCTTTCATGCCTTTATCAATAAGTTTATCGTAACTGCTGTCTTTCAGTTCCGCAAGGTCTCGGATATCATGTGAAATTCTCATGCTACAAAATTTCGGACCACACATAGAGCAAAAATGGGCGGTTTTTGCCCCTTCAGCAGGCAGCGTTTCATCATGGTATTCCATTGCTCGTTCCGGATCTAGCGCTAAATTAAATTGATCACGCCAACGAAATTCAAATCTTGCTTTTGACAGAGCATCATCACGCTTTCTTGCACCTGGATGACCTTTAGCCAAATCCGCAGCATGTGCAGCAATTTTATAGGTAATTACACCGACACGAACATCTTCTTTATTTGGTAACCCAAGATGCTCCTTTGGTGTCACGTAACAGAGCATGGCCGTTCCAAACCAGCCAATCATTGCCGCTCCTATCGCTGATGTTATATGATCATAACCGGGTGCGATATCAGTCGTTAATGGCCCTAACGTATAAAATGGAGCTTCTCCACATACCTCCATTTGCTTATCAACATTTTCCTTAATTAGGTGCATCGGAACATGACCAGGTCCTTCAATCATTACTTGAACATCATGCTTCCAAGCGATTTTGGTCAACTCACCAAGAGTCTCTAATTCAGCAAATTGCGCCTCATCATTAGCGTCCGCAATTGATCCAGGTCGCAACCCGTCCCCTAATGAAAAGGCAATATCGTATACCTTCAAAATCTCACAGATTTCTTCAAAATGGGTATATAGAAAATTCTCTTGATGATGTGCTAAACACCATTGTGCCATAATCGATCCCCCACGAGAAACAATCCCTGTCACTCGATTAACCGTTAATGGAATGTACCGTAATAACACTCCAGCGTGTATTGTAAAATAATCTACACCTTGCTCGGCTTGTTCAATTAACGTATCTCGGAAAACCTCCCAAGTCAGATTTTCTGCAATCCCATTTACCTTTTCAAGCGCTTGATAAATAGGTACTGTTCCAACTGGCACAGGACAATTGCGGATAATCCATTCTCGAGTTGTATGAATATCTTTGCCCGTTGATAAATCCATCAACGTATCCGCGCCCCAGCGAGTTGCCCATCTCATTTTTTCGACTTCTTCTTCAATCGAAGAACTTACAGCAGAATTTCCGATATTCGCATTGATTTTCACATGAAAGTTTCGTCCAATAATCATCGGTTCACTTTCAGGATGATTGATATTTGCTGGTATGATGGCGCGTCCACTTGCAACTTCTTTTCGAACATATTCCGGCTCAACATTTTCTCTAATCGCAATGAATTCCATTTCTGGTGTGATCATCCCTTTGCGAGCATAATGTAATTGTGTCACATTTTTCCCATCAAGGGCTCGTAATGGCTTTCTTTTTAAACCAGGATAAGCTTCGGGATTAATCATATCACCTTTCGTTTTGTAGCCATTATCCTCTGGATTTACAGAACGGCCTCCGTACTCACAGACATCGCCGCGTTCATTAATCCATGCTCTCCGTAATGGTGGCAATCCATAACGAATATCTGAAGTATATCCTGCATCTGTATACGGACCACTCGTATCATATACTGTTATTGGCGAATTTTCGATTTCCCCTACTTTACTTGAGGTTGGACTTAATAGAATTTCACGCATAGGGACCTGTATATCAGGTCTGGAACCCTCCACATATACCTTCCTGCTCCCTGAAAAATTTGACAGAATGTCTAGGTTCATTTCATTAATTGATTGCTTTTCCACAAAAATCTCTCCTTTTTTAATAAAGGACAAGAACCATTTCATTTTCAGCATGAAAAAACCGGGTCTAATTTAAGACCCGGTGATGTTAGTATAATAGCAGTCATGTCAAAATCGACACCACTAATCAATGCTAACTTCCCCACGCTGGTATGAACCAGATCAGGTCCTGAGGGTTAAGGAACTTCACCGTGTTCCTCTCTCAGCCCAACTTATTGGACACCCCTAGTTTTTATTTTTTAATATGTTCGGCTTAACTATAAACAACTACATAAGTGTTGTAAACCATTTTTTAACAATATTAAAAATATTATACTTATTACCTATTTCGTTTGTGTTTTAATAGTCACTTAGTATTATTACTTTTTTAAAGGACTATGTTGAATTGGACCTTTAGCTGCTGTTTTAGCTTTTCGACATACTCTTGGCTGAGATGGCGGGTGCCACCTCGAATGATTTCTTCGGCATAGCAAAGTGGAGGTGCTGTATCAGGTTTTTTGTTTACGACAATAAATGTCAATACATTTTTCAACAGGAGACCATTCACTTTGACATCTATTAGCGCAGGACGATAGGATTTGTATTTTACCCCTTCACGGCGATAGAGATAAGCGAGTCCTGGTTCTGCTACTTCGTACAATACCCCTTCGACGATTCCACCTGATTCCACGATATCAGCGCGACCTCCATCTGATACTCGTCTCGTGTAGCCGAGTGTGTAGCCTTCAAGAACACCTGAACCAACAATGTTCAAAAAATAACGATCAACTCCAGCACTGACAAATCTCTCATCATCCATACAGCTACCATAAGCAAAATAAAGGAAAGTTGGATGCTGTTTAAGGCTATTGTAAATAGTCCAGTCCCCTAACGGAATGATTTGCTTTAGGATACCTTCTTGGTCAGGATGGATGCTGTATACAAACGCCTCAAAATCACCCTTATCAGTTGAAACAGTTTGACTATCTCTGTTGTATAGATTGTTTTGCCCAGGACCCAGATAATCTTCAAGCTCATCAATCGCTTTAAGTTGCTGAAAATCGATCTCGTATAATTCACCATAAACAACTCCATCATTCGAATCCTTCAACGCTGGGTATCCTAAACCAGTATCATACAAGATGCCTTTCGTCCAAGCTTGCTGGGCAAGGCAGCACGCCTCTTTTAATAAATGATGGTTGGATTCATGGCGCCTTAGTGTTCCATATACAAAAACAAGATACTTCTCATCTGCTCCCACCGAACCACTCCTTTTCTATTGGGAAGAGCTATCGTTCCTTTTATCCTATACTATTCTTTTAATCCATTGAATTATCTCAACTACCTTATTTTTAAAAAAGGATTGCTTGTCCAAAACGAATGATTCGTCTGATTTTAGCGGACACTGAGTACGTTATTTGTGACAAAGATACTGTATTTCAAAGCTTTGCGGACATTAGGGACCTTATTTAGTAGAAATTTTAGTGATTGGACCGTTTTTTGGGCAAATAGCGGATTCTATGTCCGCTAACGCCTCGTTGTCCCTGTATTTAGCATAAATAAGGGCTTGGTTGTCCGCTAACATTAAGCCCAAAATGAAAAAACCCGATTAACGGATTTTTGATACCTTCCGTCAATCGGGTTTGGATGAATGTTATTAAGCGTTTTTCGCAAGTTTCATTTTTGCTTGTGGTTTGAAGATTCCAAATGGCTTACCTACAGGGCATACAACGCGACCAAAGTGATTGTTTAATACGTTCGCACCCGCACCATAGAATCCAATTAAAGAAATTAATAACTCAGAAACAGCTGCTACATCATGTGCTAATTCTGGAGCGATACCAAAAGTTGAAAGAATAAGTCCAACAAACAATACATCAATTAATACAAAGATTGAGAATAGAACCATGTTTGTTTCCATAGCACCAACAGTCAAGAAAAGACTTAAAAATAAGTAGCCAATAAATGCAAATGCAAGTTGCTTAGGATCGACTTGAGCTGCAAGTTCTTCACCAAATACGCCCATTTGAATTAACCATGAAGTTCCAACACCAATCCAGAAAAGACCATATGCACCAAAAGCAGTTTGTCCAAAAACGTTATTGTGTTTAGCATCTTGTACACAAGCGAATAATTGTGCGATACCACCTAAGAAAAATGCCCAAGGAATAATGAATGAAAGACCTTCAGTAATCCCTAATTTTTGTGATGAAGCGACAAGCGTTACCATTGCAAGACCGAACATTCCAAGCGCAGAAGGATCTGCTACCTGAACTTTTACGTTTTGTGTATTGTTTTCCATTTCTTACTTCCCCCTACTTCAAATAAAAAATAATAGATAAAACAGATAGGTTAACTACTTTTTCACAGTTTGAATCTACTTTATGGTGTGTAATACAAGAACTGCCAATATCCCTATCTGCAGGCAATTCATTGATGAAATGTTTAGTATTCAACCTGTATCAAATTAATACTAGTAGCTTCCCTCCCCCGCGGGCTTGCATAGAAAGCGTTTTCGTTATTTTGATCTTTTTTGATATGTTTTTGTTAGACAAGAAAGCGTTTACTCTTTGTTGTTTAACAAAAGCATGTCATCGCTGAATACAACGGCAAACTACTATTTTCTGCAAATCTCCCTTTTTAGAATTTTTTGATATTTCAAATTATATCTTTTTGTGGGTTTTTGTCAATATCATTCAGAGAAATATTGTTTATTTTCAGAAAATTTGTACATTTGTTCTAGTTCCACTGTAATATATTTACAAACAAAATATAAAAAGGACTTTCGACCTACTTATAATCGACAGTAAAATCTTCAATTTTATGACAAGAAAATCACCATTCAGCGTGGAATGGTGATTTTTATTTTAATATTCAAATAAACTATTTTGATAGAAGAAATTCGGTTTATTTAATTGGTTATTAAAAGGTTTATGGAATATATGCGTAGTTGCAGGTGAAACCGGAGGAATCAGCCAGACCCAATTTCCCGTTACCTCTCTGCCACATGCTGCTTCCTTCTCCTCAAACAGCTTAAACTGCTGTGCAGCTGTATGATGATCAACCATACTGACTCCAGCTTCCTTATAGGAATGGATAATGGCTTGATTTAATTCTACTAATGCGCGGTCCTTCCATAATGAGGTATTCGTATTAATATCCAAGCCCATCAAAGTCGCAATCTTCGGCAACATATTATATCGATAGTCATCTGCGAAATTTCGTGCACCAATTTCTGTTTCCATATACCAGCCATTAAAAGGTGCTGCAGTATAATGAATTCCACCGATTTCTAATCGCAACTGAGCAACAATTGGGACACCATACCATTTCAAGCCTAAATCGGCAAACCATTCATATTGTGGATGATGAATGTCAACCTCCAATACCTTCTCCTTTGGAAGTGGATACCACTTAGGCTGATGGTCCTTTACTTGAATTACTAATGGTAGCAAATCAAAATGGGTTCCCTCCCCTTCCCAGCCAAGTTTTTGGCACATCTTCGTAAAGGGTAAGGAATGCGAATCACCGATAATACCTTTATCAGTTTCATATCCAGCATAGCGAATGATTTGATGATTCCAAAGCTTAACCTGAACCTCATTGTTCATCTTCGGCTTAAAAATCGTAATCGCTGGTCTGATTTTCCCATTATTTGTGGCAAAATCAATATGTTCGAATATCGCATCCCGAATTTCTTCCTCTGTTTCTAATTCGCGTTTATCGATAATATGTAAACTTTCCCAGAATAATCTGCCGATACAGCGATTACTGTTGCGCCATGCCATTCGTGCGCCATGCTCTAGCTCTTCATATGTATGTTCATAAAAACCTTGATTATGTATTTGTTTTTCTATTTCCACTAATCTTAGTTGGATTTTTTCCTCTGTTTTACCCAATTCTTGATAGCAAACTGTTACAAACTCCCTTGCTTCATTAAAAAGCAATTGATGTTCCTCTTTCAACAGCACTTTATTCATTCCCATTCCCTCCTTATATTATCCCAATATCCATTTTATTCTTTCCTAATCCCTCAGGTCTATCAATAATTGATTAACCATTTTAAAACTGTAAATATGTTACTATTTTCCTAAAAAATAATGGACTGTCCACTGAATCAGATTTGGACAGTCCGTACATAATATATTTTTTCCA
The DNA here is from genome assembly GCF_902168435.1 of Bacillus marasmi. Taxonomy (GTDB): domain Bacteria; phylum Bacillota; class Bacilli; order Bacillales; family Cytobacillaceae; genus Bacillus_BU; species Bacillus_BU marasmi. The sequence continues at coordinate 69,999 of NZ_LR656166.1, read as the reverse complement.
ATAGCATCACGAATGTTTATCTTCCTTCCCCCAATCAATTGAGAGGTCCCTGGCAATTGGTGTTTCGATAATATATTTTATCTCTTGTTGATCCTCGGTCTGTCCAAGTGCCCACATAAGCTTTGCTACAATCGCTTCTGTATTCATATCACCGGATACAATCACATTGTATTGAGCAACCTTTCGTCCCACCTCATACAAGTAAAGATCATGACCTTCTTCCAGACATTGAGTTGAAATCAAAACAGCGATGCCACTTTCCGTTAAATCTTTTATTTTCGGAAGGAGACTTCTTTCCTCAAACGGGACTCCTCCATTACCGAAGCTTTCGATTATGATTCCTTTATAATGCGCTTTAATAAAATCAAAAATTTCCGGTTTTGTGCCAGGATATAGCTTTAGCAAAAAAACATCTGGGCATAGTTTCGTATTCACCGTTAATTCCTTTAAAGATGAAGTAGGCTTCCAAACGTATTGAATTTTATTTTCAGAAATAGTTGCAACATAGGGATGATTGATACTTTCGAAGGCGTCAAAGCTCTTCGTTCGCATTTTGACTGCTCTCGTGCCAATGATGACGCGCCCATCAAAGACTACAAACACTCCCCCAACATCTTCACATGCAAACCGAACAGCATCATTCAGATTTTTCTTTGCATCTGTTTTTTTAAAACTAATCGGGACCTGTGAGCCGGTAATCACAACTGGCTTACTTAAGCCCTGGAGCATATATGATAATCCCGCTGAAGTATAGCCCAACGTATCCGTACCATGAGTAATGATAAACCCATCATATTGTGAATAATTTTGCGTGATTGTTTCAGCCATAGAAACCCAGTGTTCAGGCTGCATATTCGTGCTATCACGATTCATTAATATTTTACAGGACACATCTATATTTTTTTCTGTATCTTGAAAGTATTGGAGCAGTTCCTCAGCTGATAACCCAGGGACTAGCCCTTCCTCTCCTTCGATTGAAGCAATTGTACCGCCTGTTGCAATTAATAAAAGCTTCTTCATGTGGACCTCCCAAATCGTATACAACCGAACGAAAAAACATCGATAAAAGTCAATTATACGGCTTACTTTTGTCAAGTTACAATATATGTATTCATATTTTTAATTAGCTGCTATATCATTTTCTCTCCATCACTGTCATTTTTATATTTTAGCTGTGTAAAATTTGGATGTTGATTTCCGCTCCAATCAACTTGCCAAAAAACAACGCTGTGCATTAACGCTGCCTAATTTTTTAACTATCGCATACTTTACCAAAAGTCTCATTCATATACTAGGTAGAAAGTTTTATTATATGCCATTTTTACGTAAAGGAGGTATTTCATGATTGTTTTTATTAGTGATTTACATTTAATGGATGGAACTGCAGGTAAGCATTATTTAGGCGTAGAAACCTTTAGAGATATCTTTAAGGAAATTGCGATTCAAGCACAGGATGCAGGCGTCGGTGGAAGTTCTAATTCAAAAGTCCTAAAAATTGTTCTACTAGGAGATATATTCGATCTCGTTCGGACGGAAACTTGGTTTATCAAAAAACAAGATGGAAAAATCGTTGACACAATAACGGTCGAGGATCGTCCATGGGGAAATCCCTCAGATAAAACCGAAAAGCTGGCATGTGAAATATTCGATAATATCGTTAAGGAAAACTCAGAGATTATTGACATTATTTCCTGTAAAAATTGGAAAGACTTAGGGTTTCCAATCAAACCAGAAGTTGTTTATATTCCAGGAAACCATGATCGCTTATGCAATCTATATGCATCCCTTCGTGACCGTGTAACTAATAGCCTTGGCTTAGATAATTTATCAAAAAATGAAAAGTTTTCCTCTATTTTCAAAGATAAACAGCATGGAGTTTTTGCACGGCATGGCCATGAATATGACTCCTTTAATTTCACCGGTTCTTATGATGAAACACCCATCGGTGATGTCATCGCCGCAGAAATCGCCTCAAAACTACCCATCTCAATCCAAAAACATCTAAATGGCACCCAACTTTCATCCGAAAATCAGCAAGTAATTTGTGATCATTTCCGTAATCTATTTGATATTCGTCCATTAACCGCGATTATTCATTGGTTGTTTTATCAAGTTGAGCACAGCACGAAATACGACAAGGATGTTAAGGAAAAAATCAATTTAGCGTTTCAGGAGGTTGGTGAAGAGTTTGTAAAGCTTGATTTTGTTAAGCGGTGGATTAGGCAAAACGACTTATTGTGGAATCCCATGGATCAAGCTGATATCGTCCAAATGCTCATCTCAATTTTAAGAACCTTTAATATGAATAGTTTCAAATGGCAGCTATCACTATGGGAAAAATCTAAATATGTAAGAAATTTGTTTACCACCGATCATTACCTTGACGGCGCAGTGAAGGATTTTAACAATGAAGCGAAGGATTACCAATACTTGCTATACGGACATACACACCAGCCACTCCAGAAAGCGATTAACATCATTGATAAAGATAAAGAACAGCTTTATCTAAACACCGGCACATGGCGTCCAGCTTATTATCAGACAACCTCCAAGACAGGCTTCACATCGTGGAATAATCTCACCTATACCATCATTTATCAGCCTGGAGAATTCCATGCTGGAAAAACCATTATTAAACCAAGGTTTGAGGTCTGGACTGGAGCAATGAAAAACTAAATACCAGGAAACACAAAAAACCAGATTCCTATAACCGGAATCTGGTTTATATTTTATTAAGTTACAAGCCACCTTTGCCGTAACTTTATTAAGAAAGTTTTAAACCACCACTCCTCAAAGTGGGTGTTTTCAGATACCTAATCCGCATGTCCTCCTTGTCATATAGACGAAGGCTTGTCGGTTAGATAGCGATGTTAAACTCCCTAACCAAGTATAAAGGTTAAAACTTTATTATCGTCACGAACAACGTAGCTTATGGTCTTATATTACATAAATACTACGTAGGAGTCAATTACAACTGCTGGAATTTTTCCTACTTATTTTACAGATTTTCAAATTTTATCTATTGCGTTTTGAGCATTTCTTTTTGTTAGAACCATCCTGTTGGTTAAAATAAAGCTTATATTTATTATTTCATCTAGAAAGAAGCTGAAAACAATGGGTCAATCATTTTCTCAACATAACAAGTCACATATAACGCTACCTTTTTCAGTTTTGGACCTCGCTCCAATTGTAGAAGGAAGCACGGCCTCAGATGCATTAAAAAACACATTGGATTTAGCCCAACATGCAGAAAAATGGGGTTATAATCGATATTGGCTAGCAGAGCACCACAATATGCCTGGCATTGCCAGCTCAGCTACAGCTGTTGTAATAGGACATGTTGCGAATGGTACGGACACGATTCGAGTGGGTTCAGGAGGAATCATGCTGCCAAACCACGCAAGCCTTGTCATTGCCGAACAATTTGGAACGCTAGAATCATTATTTCCTGGTCGTATTGACCTAGGAATCGGACGTGCACCTGGAACAGATCAATTAACGGCACATGCTTTAAGACGAAACCTTCAGCATGATGATTTTAAACAGCAATTAGCAGAACTGCGTGGTTATTTCAGAGCTAACAACCGTTCAGTTGTTAGAGCCATCCCTGGTGAAGGATTAAATATTCCGATATGGCTATTAGGTTCAAGCGGTTATAGCGCTAGATTAGCTGGGCAGCTAGGATTACCGTTTTCCTTTGCCAGCCATTTCTCTCCAGAATATACAATTCCTGCATTGGAATTATATCGTAATAACTTCCAACCATCTGAAATTCTTGAAGCACCCTATGCTATGGTCGGTGTAAATATTATTGCAGCAGGCAGTGATGAAGAGGCCCACTTTCTAGCCAGTTCCATGCAACAGCAATTTATTCAACTGATTCGCAATTCTCCAGGAAAGCTTGCCCCACCTATTAAAAATATGAACGAAATCACCACTGAAGCTGAGAAAAATCTCCTTCATGAGCGGTTAGCGACTTCGATCATTGGCGGTAGGGAAACAGTGAAAGCAAGACTACAAGCTTTTCTTAATGAAACAGGTGCAGATGAAATTATCGTTAATGCACAAATTTACGATCATCGAGCAAGACTACGCTCGTACGAACTCGTATCAGAAATTATGAAAGAGATGAATGTAAATGAAGAATAACGAAATTGTCAATTTATTAAACTCATCGAAAAAAAAGACATTGGTGAAAGCCTTTATACAAGGTTGTCTCAATGCAATCGATTTTGGGAGCGAGTGTGAAGTCATCAATATGGGCGAAGGTGGAGTCGTCATCGGTGACTGGGAAGTGATTAAGCGGGTTCTTGAAGCTCATTCCGATGTGGTTGAAAAATACCATATCGAAAACGATCGGCGCAATTCATTGATTAATTTATTAGATACGTTGGATATCAATGCGAGAATTGAACCTGGAGCCATTATTCGCGAGGGAGTAACGATTCAGGATGATGCTGTCATTATGATGGGAGCCTGTATCAATATTGGTGCAACGATAGGTGAAAAAACGATGATTGACATGAATGCTGTCATTGGCGGTGGGGCCCAAATAGGGAAGAGCTGTCACATTGGGGCCGGAGTGGTGATTAAAGGGGTTATCTCCTCTCCAGACGCATCACCTGTAGTCATTAGTGATCACGTTATTGTCGGTCCAAATGCAGTCATTATGGAAAGCGTATCGATTGGAAAAGGAGCAGTCATCCGTGCCGGAGCAATCGTTTCTGAAAATGTTGATGAAGGAGAAGTTTTCCCAAGGTAAGAACAAAAGCGCAAGCGCCTTGATCAGGGGCGACAGAAAAGGTCCGCCCTGCAGGAAATCCTGATTTCCGGAAGGGATTGTAGGAAAGGTGAAAGTGGCTCGTTCAGGAGCGACGGGCGTAAGACGAATCACGCAAGAGATGATAATCTCTGGAGGGATTTGGCTTAGACCATCGCTCCTAGCCCATTCACTTGACAAGCTTGTGATCCCGAGCCCCTAGGCCGCTTGCGCTGGACGTGTTTAACGTTGTGAAACTTATCCACAGCGTTAAAATTGATAATTTCCTAACCAAGATTATAAAAAAGCTGGTCACTAAAATTCATCAAGTGTCCAGCTTTTATATTTTATATTAGGTAACCTAACAGCGCTGCTCCGACACCCAAGATAATAGATGTACTAACGTAAACGATAGCCAATCCAATATGACGATTTTGAATCAAAGTTACGGTCTCAAAACCAAACGTCGAAAAAGTAGTAAATGCCCCACAAAATCCTACTCCAGCAAAATACCATACCCAATCGTAAAGTTGATGCTCTAAATGGAGTTTTGCCAGGACACCTAATAGAAATGAGCCGCTAATATTAATCAGCCATGTATGAAGCGGAAATGGACGCTTTAGTTTTAGCCGACTTTGGAATTGTAATCCGATAAAATACCTAAGTGCTGCCCCAAAGGAACCACCTAAACCAATCAACCAAATCATTTGGATTCACCACCTGCCCTGCTACTCATGATGGCAGTTTTCCAGCCTAAAAAGGAACACAAAAGTCCAATTAGAATTGAACCTAATACATAAAGGACTGCCAGCAAACGATGTCCAGATTCAACTAAATAAATCGTTTCGACTGAAAAAGTAGAGAAAGTAGTAAATGAGCCGAGAAATCCAGTACCAGTTAACAACACAATATTTGCAGGAATATTCTTGTTAATTGTCGCAAGGGTTAGAAGCCAACCGAGCACGAAACAACCAAGGATATTTATGACAAAAGTACCAGTTGGAAAGCCATTAGTTGTCGACAACCACTCCCCTAAACCAAAACGACTGATACTACCTAAAAAGCCACCGAGCATCACTATTAATATTTTCATTATTCCACCTATATGTATGAGTTTCTTTGCTTACTCCATTATAAGTGATTACATTAATCATTGACTATAAGTTAATTTTTTTCCAAAAAAATAAAAATGAATGCCACCTTCTACTATTCGAAACGGTAGATAGTAGCATTCATTTCAAGGGTTTCTATAATTGAATCAACATTTTGAAAAGCTACTATAGTAGCTTTGATAAAAAGTTAAAAAAGAACCTAATCTATTAGGATTCTTTTTGACCATCTCGATTATAGCCCCAATATCCATGTCCATGATGCCCATGACCTGGATAATAGCTGCCATGTCCATGGTGATAGCCGTGTCCTGGATAGTAGCCTCCGTGTCCATGATGATAGCCATGTCCTGGATAATAGCCACCATGACCATGGTGATAGCCGTGCCCTGGATAATAGCCTCCATGTCCATGGTGATAGCCACCGTAGCCCCCAGAGCCGCCGAAACCACCAAAGAATTGTCTTTCTTCCATATCCATCCACCTCCTAATCTCGTTATACATTACTATATGAAATAGGAAGAATTGAGGAGTGGATACTTGTCCCGATAATTAAATATATTCTAAAGAAACGAAGCTGGGTAATGAGTATATCAGCAAAACAAAAAAACGAACTATTATGCGAAATTCTACTTAGAATTTCCTAATAGTTCGAGTTTTTTTCTTTTTACAATACCACTACCCTGAAATGACTGGGAATTACATTGATCTGCCAAATTTTTTCATGTGGATCTGTTAACCAAATGTTGATAACCTTGATATAAGGGGAAGAATTCCGCTTATTTTGGGAAATATGGGTTTTTTCCTAAGAATAAAAGGAGTTTTTCCGCTTATTTCATAAAAATCACTGGATTTTATCTTTTTGAGAGTAGTTAAGCGGAAATTCTCCTCTTATTTCACCTCAATTAGCCTCCCTTACATTCAATAAGCGGAAATTTTCCGTTTATTCATTTTCATACCTACATGAAAATCATTCAGTTTTAATAGCGGACAATTTAGTTCTATCCCAGCTTCGTTCAGAAATGGTTTTAAGGTAAATTAGAACTTCCCATTAAATAACGATCAACTTCGCGCGCTACTTCTCGGCCTTCATTTATCGCCCAAACAATTAAACTTTGACCACGACGAACATCACCAGCAGCAAAAACACCTTCAACATTTGTCGTAAACTTACCGTATTCTGCTTTAACTTTATTGTTAACAGTTTCTAATTCAAACTGAGAAAGCAATTGCTGTTCTGGTCCTTCAAAGCCGATTGCAATTAACACGAGCTGTGCAGGCCAAACCTTTTCAGTTCCAGGAAGCTCAGTGAATACTGCTTTACCGTTTTCGTCAAAGGATTTTTCCATCTGAATCGTATGCAATTCTTTTACGTGACCAAATTCATCTGCGACAATTTTCTTTGTTTGGATACAATATTGGCGAGGATCCCCGCCGAATGCCGCTTCCGCCTCTTTATGGGCATAGTCGATAGTAAATACTTGCGGTTGTTCAGGCCACATGTTATCTGCATTACGAGAACCTGGAAGCTGAGGATGCTTACCAAATTGGACAACACTATTACAGCCTTGGCGAAGCGCAGTGGCCATACAGTCAGCACCAGTATCCCCACCACCAATGACTATGACGTCCTTGCCTTCTGCACTGATAAATGGTTCATCTTCCAATTTTGTACCTAATAAGCTCTTCGTTGCTTGAGTTAGGTAATCCATCGCAAAATGGATACCATCAGCTGAACGACCTTCCAAAACTAGGTCACGTTGCTTTTGGGCACCAATCGCCAAAATCACTGCATCGTATTGTGCTTGAAGTTCTGCGGCTGTGATATCTTTGCCCACTTCAACATTTGGTGCAAACGAAATTTCTTCCTGTGCTAATAAATCAACACGGCGCTCAACGACACCTTTATCGAGCTTCATATTTGGAATACCGTACATGAGTAAACCGCCAAAGCGATCATCCTTTTCATACACGGTGACACTATGACCTGCTTGATTTAATTGATCTGCAGCAGCGAGTCCCGCTGGACCAGATCCAATTACGGCTACTTTTTTACCTGTACGTACCGCTGGTATTCTCGGTGTAATCCAGCCTTCCGAGAAACCTTTATCAATGATAGCACGTTCAATATTTTTAATTGCGACAGCAGGTTCATCTGTTAAATTAACGGTACATGAGCCTTCGCATGGCGCAGGACAAACTCTTCCAGTAAACTCAGGGAAATTATTGGTTTTGCTCAAACGTTCTAATGCTTCCTGCCATCTTCCTCGATAAACTAGGTCATTCCACTCAGGAATTAAATTGTGCAGCGGGCACCCTGAGGTGAATCCGTTTAGCTCCATACCCATGTGACAGAAAGGAGTCCCGCAATCCATGCAGCGGGCACCCTGTCTTTTCAATGTGTCATCGGAGAAAGGCGCAGAGTATTCTTTCCAATCATTTAGACGTGTTCTCGGATTGCGTTCCTTTGCTTCTTCACGCACATATTCCATAAATCCGGTTGCTTTTCCCATCTTCCTCTCCCCTTCCTTAGTTTCCTACTGTTTCTAGTAATTCTTTTTTTGCTGAAGGGGCTTTTTGTTCAATTACATTTGCTTCAAATGCTTTCATTACTGCCTCTTCGTTCGATAATCCACTTGCCTTTTGTTCCTCAATTTGCGCCATCATGCGCTTGTAATCTTTCGGAATGACTTTAAGGAACTTCCCTTCAAAATCACCCCACTGATTCAACACTAGATTTGCCAGTGGGCTACCTGTATATTGATGGTGCTTGAGAACTAATTGTCTGACTTCATTAATTTCGTTTTTATCTATTAAAGTTTCAAATTCAATCATCTCATCGTTACAAAGCTTCTTCGTTTCTTCATGATTTTCGGATAATAAGTAAGCAATACCACCCGACATACCTGCTGCAAAGTTTTTACCAACTGGACCAAGCACAACAGCACGGCCACCCGTCATATATTCACAACCATGGTCCCCCACACCTTCAACAACCGCATCAGCACCACTGTTTCGAACACAAAAACGTTCTCCAGCAAGACCATTAATGTATGCTTCTCCACTTGTTGCACCGTACAAAGCAATATTTCCGGCAATGACATTATTTGCTGAGTCAAGGGCTAGTTCAGGTTTTGAAGTAACGATAATTTTACCACCAGATAAACCTTTACCAATATAATCGTTCGCATCTCCAGTTAAATACATCGTCATGCCGTTCGGAATGAATGCGCCAAAGCTTTGGCCCGCTGAACCGGTAAAGCGTAGCGTAATACTATCTTCAGGGAGTCCCGCTTCCCCATATTTCTTCGAGATTTCACTTCCAACAATTGTTCCTACAACTCGATCAATATTGGTAATGTTAAAAGCTGCATCAATCTTAGTTTTGTTTACAACCGCTGTTTGAACAACCGGCAAAATCTCACGCATATCCAAGGATTTCTCAATTTTATGATCTTGCGGAGAGCTAAAGGTACGAGGACCTTCTGGTTTCTGCAACAATGCTGATAAATCAAGGTGTTTTGCCTTCCAATGATTTTGAGCACGATCACTTACCGTTAACATATCAGTTCGACCAACCATGTCTTCAACCGTTCTAAAACCAAGCTCTGCCATCATTTCTCTTACCTCTTGAGCAACAAACGTAAAGTAATTTACGATATAATCTGGGTCGCCAACGAATTTTCTTCGCAATTCCGGATTTTGAGTGGCAACCCCAACTGGGCAAGTATCTAAATGACAAGCGCGCATCATTACACATCCAAGTACAACAAGTGGTGCTGTTGCAAAGCCAAATTCTTCAGCACCTAAAAGCGCCGCCAGTACTACATCACGACCCGTCATAAGCTTACCATCGGTTTCTAAGACAACACGATTACGCAAGCCATTAAGCATCAGAGTTTGATGAGCTTCAGCTAACCCAAGCTCCCAAGGCATACCAGTATGTTTAATACTTGTTTTCGGTGATGCCCCGGTTCCACCATCATAACCACTAATAACTATGACATCTGCTGCACCCTTTGCAACTCCAGCTGCAATTGTTCCTACACCAGCTTTTGAAACAAGCTTCACGCTAACTCGTGCGTTGCGATTAGCATTTTTCATATCATGAATTAACTGCGCTAAATCTTCAATAGAATAAATATCGTGATGTGGTGGCGGTGAAATTAATCCTACTCCTGGAGTTGAACCGCGAACCTCTGCAACCCAAGGATAAACTTTATTTCCTGGAAGCTGTCCGCCTTCTCCAGGCTTTGCACCTTGTGCCATTTTAATTTGTAGTTCATCAGCATTTACAAGATAATGACTTTTGACTCCAAAGCGACCAGAAGCAATTTGCTTGATAGCACTGCGACGGGAATCCCCATTAGCATCAGGAATATAGCGAGCTGGATTTTCGCCACCTTCACCGCTATTGCTTTTTGCTCCAATCCGGTTCATTGCAATGGCCAAAGCCTCATGAGCTTCTTGGCTGATTGAGCCGAATGACATGGCTCCTGTTTTAAATCGACGTAAAATCGATTCTACCGATTCAACCTCTTCAACTGGCACAGGCTGACGATTTTCATTAAATGAAAACATATTACGCAAAAAGCCCATTCGTTCTTCATTTGCAGCATTAGAGAATTTTTTATAGGTTTGATAATCATTCTTTCGAGTCGATAATTGTAAAGTATGAATAGTGCTTGGATTAAAAGCATGGAATTCCCCATTTTTTCTCCATTGGAATTCACTGCCGGAATCAAGCGTGTCATCAACAGAAGCACCATAAGCGTCTTGATGTCGTAGCAGCGCTTCCTTTGCGACAACATCCATTTCAATCCCACCAATTTGCGATGCAGTTCCATTAAAATAATGATTAATCAAGTTGGCACCTAAACCAACAGCTTCAAAAATTTGGGCCCCACGATAGCTTTGAACAGTGGAAATCCCCATTTTAGACATAACCTTTACAACACCTTCAGTTATTGCCTTCATATATTTATCCACTGCGTCTTGATAGTTAAGTTCTAGAACTCCATCTGCAATCGCTTTTTTATAAACCTCAAAAACAAGATAAGGATTAATGGCATCTACACCGTAGCCAATCAATGCTGCAAAATGATGAACTTCCCTAGCCTCACCAGATTCTACAAGGATGCTAGTTTGTGTACGGCTTCCGCGATGAACAAGGTGCTGATGAATCGCACTTGCAGCTAACAATACTGGAATTGCCACCTTTTGTTCGTCCAGATTTCGGTCTGAAAGAATAAGGAGGTTCACGCCATCCACAATTGCCTGCTCTGCTTCTTCGCAAATTTCAACCAAGCGTTGTTCTAAGCTTTCCGTAAATAAGGTTTCGATGGTCCTACTAACGAAATAATCCGTTACACCCTCTTTAATCTGTGTGAGTTGATTATTTGAAAGTACAAATGTATCAAGCTCAATGCGGCGAGCATTTTCTTCATTTGGATGGAGGAGATTCCCTTCAGCCCCCAATAACGTCATCGTCGATGTTACAATATGCTCACGAATCGCATCAATCGGCGGATTAGTAACCTGCGCAAATGATTGTTTAAAATAATTAAATAATGATTGTGGACGTTCCGATAAAACCGCAAGTGGTGTATCTGTTCCCATTGAACCAAGCGGATCTTTACCTTCAGTTACAACTGGTATTAAATACTTATTAATATCCTCATGCGTATAGCCGAATGCTTTTTTACGAACTCTTAAGTCTGGAAGTGGCTCAAGATTGGTTTCCTTCAACTCACCGTTTAATTTTACTAGGTTGTTATCAAGCCACTCTTGATAGGTTTCGGTATTGGCCATTTCAGCTTTTATTTCCTCATCGGAAATGATTCGACCTTGCTCTAAGTCGATTAACAGCATCTTACCTGGGCTTAAACGATCTTTATAAAGGATATTACTTTCTTCTACATCAATAACGCCAACCTCAGATGATAGAATAATATAATCATCCTTCGTCACATAATAACGTGCAGGACGAAGACCGTTCCGATCCAAAATAGCCCCGATTTGTTTTCCATTTGTAAATGAAATGGCCGTCGGTCCATCCCAAGGCTCCATAAGTGAGCTGTGATATTGGTAAAAAGCTCTTTTTTCATCTGAAATATGTGGGTTTTCAGTCCAAGGCTCTGGAATCAACATCATTGCTGTGTGAGCTGGAGAACGACCAGCGAGCACGAAGAATTCGAATGCATTATCCAACATGGACGAATCACTACCGGTTGTATCTAATACAGGAAGCACCTTATGCAAGTCCTTGCCAAACGCTTCAGATACAAATTGTTGTTCACGGGCTTTCATCCAGTTGATATTTCCTCTTAATGTATTAATCTCACCATTATGAATTAAATAGCGGTTTGGATGAGCTCTTTCCCAGCTCGGAAATGTATTCGTGCTGAACCGGGAATGTACTAGTGAAAAGGCTGATACAAATAACTCATCCTTTAAGTCTAAATAAAACTCATCAACCTGATCTGGCGTTAACAAGCCTTTATAAACGATCGTTTGTGATGAAAGGCTGGCGAAATATAAGCGAGAGTCCTTTTCTTGTGCAAAAAATTCAACTTGCTTACGAATTACATATAATTTTCGTTCAAATGCTAATCTCTCGGTAAGCTCTGGATTAGCTCCAATAAACACTTGACGAATAACTGGTTGACTCTGTTTTCCGACAGTTCCAAGTTTTTCGACATTTACAGGCACATCTCTCCAACCAAGTATGGTCTGCCCCTCAAAAACAACTAGATTATTTATATAATCTTCTATCTCATTTCGAGATTGTAAATCATTCGTAAAAAATATCATTCCGACTCCGTAGCTGCCCTTTTTAGGTAATTTAAGCTCCGGACATTCTCTCCTAAAAAATTCATCTGGGATTTGAACCATTATTCCCGCGCCATCTCCAGTAAGCGGATCACTACCTTGACCACCGCGGTGATCCAACTTACAGAGCATTTGCAATCCCTTTTTGACAATATCGTGCGAAGCTTTCCCTTTCACATTTGCATATAGACCGATTCCACATGCATCGTGTTCAAACTCCGGTCGGTAGAGGCCAGTTGCAGATGGAAGTTGATTAAATGACATTTTTTCTCCCCCGTTTCACTTTTTGTTTCCTAAAACAATACTATCTGTTAAAATCGATATTAACAATATATAATTTCGATAAAATCATTCTCAAAACGATATATATAAAGGAGTGGAAGTAATGGAAGTTCGACAATTACGCTATTTTTGTGAAGTCGCAAATCGGGAACACGTGTCAGAAGCTGCCCAATTTCTACATATTGCACAGTCCGCTATTAGTAGGCAAATTACAAATTTAGAAACAGAGCTTGGGGTCCAATTATTCGAAAAGGAAGGTCGAAATGTAAAGTTGACACCGGCTGGGAGGCTTTTTTTAGAACATGCTGAAACTGCATTAAAATCAATTGATTATGCGAAAAAACAGATAGATGAATATTTAGACCCTGAACGGGGAACAATCAAAATTGGATTTCCAACCAGTTTAGCCAGTCACTTTTTGCCTACGGTTATTTCTGCTTTTAAAGAAAACTTTGAAAATGTCAGCTTCCAATTAAGACAGGGCTCTTACCGTTTCTTAATAGATTCGGTAAAAAATAGAGACATTGATATCGCTTTTTTGGGTCCGGTACCATTGGAGGATACAGATATAGAGGGACATATACTTTTTTCGGAAAGTATTTCTGCTCTTCTACCAATCAACCACCGGCTCGCCAAGCGCCAAAAACTACGCTTAAATGAATTATGTCATGATGATTTTGTGTTATTTCCAGAGGGAATGATTCTGCACCGTATTGTCATCGATTCCTGTAAACAGGCTGGATTCGTTCCTCACGCCTCTACAATTGGGGAGGATCTGGATGCCATAAAAGGCCTTGTTTCAGCTGGAATGGGAGTGGCTCTTCTTCCGGAAAGCACCATATTTGATGCTACACCTCCTTTAACTGTAAAAATACCGATTTCAACACCTAAAGTAAGACGATCCGTCGGTTTAATTGTTCCAAAGAAGCGAGAGCTTGCACCTTCAGAGAAAGTTTTTTTTGATTTTGTAAAAAAATTTTATAATCAACTCGAGCAATATAGTTAACGAGAAAAGAAATCGTTTTCATAACTGCCTCAATTTCCTCACAAAATTTTTTTCGATAAAACGAATTCAGTGTCGTTTTATGGTATAATAAAAATGTTACCAAGTTTTAGTACCTGGTAATAGTTGGAGCTTGCTTTTGAGTTGAAATCAGCAATGTTCGAAGGAAGTTTACCAATTATTTTTTTTGAAAAGGGGTATTATGTTGAACTTTCCACAACTAAAAATAGGACATATGACGCCAAAGGTTCCAATTATGCAGGGTGGTATGGGCATTGGCATTTCATTAAGTGGATTATCTGCTGCGGTATCCAACGCAGGCGGAATCGGGATTATTTCCGGTACAGGCATCTCCATTGAAGAAATGCGCTACCATATTAGACGTGCTCGTGAACTGACAAATGGGCAAGGATATATAGGTGTGAATGTATTGTTCGCAATGAACGATTTTGCAGATAAAATGAAAGCAGCAATCGAAGAAAAAGTAGATTTTATTATTTCTGGAGCAGGTATTTCCAGGGATATGTATGCTTGGGGTCGTGAAGCAGGAATTCCGGTTCTCTCAATCGTTGCATCTGGTAAACTTGCAAGAATTTCAGAAAAACTTGGTGCTGCTGCAGTCGTGGTTGAAGGCTTTGAAGCAGGAGGTCACTTAGGAACCGACCGTCCAATGTTTGATATTCTTCCAGAAGTAGTTGAAGCAGTTAAGATTCCTGTAATCGCAGCTGGCGGTATTCTAACTGGAGCAGATATTAAAAAAGCACTCGATATGGGCGCTTCTGGTGTCCAAATGGGTACCCGCTTCGTTGCCTCAGTTGAGTGTGATGCACCAGACGTCTTCAAGCAACGCTATGTTGATGCGTGTGAAGATGATATCGTTCTTGTTAAAACAACTGTTGGCTATCAAGGCCGCGCATTAATCAATCAGTTTACAGATTCAATTAGTGATAATAAAAAGGTTCGTATTAAAAAATGTATCGATTGTTTAAAGAGCTGCTCACATCGCTTCTGTACACTTGACTCACTTCTTACTTCTGTAGGTGGAGATGTTGAGCACGGATTAGTATTTGCCGGTGCACGTGTGACAGAAATTCACGATATTCTTCCAGTCCAAGAGATTATTAATAATCTTACAGCTGAATACGATGCCGCAACGCAATCAGCTTAATTTATGCAAAAATCCAATTCCTAATGAGGAATTGGATTTTTTTATCTGATTGGCAACTCATACTCTCGCGTTTGAGTTCCATCATTTGAATAAACTCTTTCTTTAAAAAATATTTCTGATTCGGTCATTTTTAGGACTGTTGAGCTCCTTGTCCCGTAATTCTCTGACTGGATAAACATCGACGAGAGAACCCTCTCCCACTCCAAAGAAACCCCTGTTTTCGGCAGTTCTTGCTCACAAGCTTGTTCTGCATTTTGCAACAGCGCAAAAAGTTCCTCGTCAAAATCGTTCGACCCTAACTTGATTATTTTCTGCAAACCTGCCTTACCAAGCCTTACTTTCGGCCATTCCGTATCCAACAAATGATTACTTAAGCCGTATACTCCTGGAGCTAATCTTTTTACGATATCCTCAATATTAGAGTAGTAAAACAACTCATTTGTATCCCCCACAAGCAAATTAAAACTAGGATACATTTCTTTATATTCCGCTACTTCTCTTAAATAGTTCTCCGCAGAACTCTGTTCTATAAGGAATTTCCCAACAAGTTCCCCACGTGAACGTTTCCCTTCTGTCTTTTCTCTGGGATTACGATAATTGGTTAATGCTGAAAAATGACCAGATTTCGTAATCCCCATCCATGTTCCCATTTGCTTTAAATCCCGACCAGCCAGTATCTCGGGATGATCCTCCCAATAATGGACGGGTGCAGTCGGTCTTTCGTAAAACTCATCACGATTTGCTGCAACAATCAGTTTATATTTCGGATGTACTTTATAGGCAAATAATATTAAACACAACACTACCACAACTCTCTTTAGGAATTTTTCCGAGGTTTGTCTTCGGCCATGACTACATACTTCACTTCATTTAGAGACATGATAAGGCTATATTAGCAAAAAACACCTTAAATCGCACTCGTTTAAGCTTAACACTATCAGAGCTGGAGGTTGCCTGAATGGCTAAAGAAAAGAATTATTCGGATTTTAAGAATGTTGAAAAACAGCAAGAATTTCTAACCGCTGAAGAATTTCCAGAGGGGCCATATGGGTCACCGACTGGAGTTAGTGAACCCGTCGAAAATAAATCGACGCCTTGGGAAAAAGGGCAGCAATATTATAGCGCATTTACTTATGAGAATCGGAATTTACACGAGGATCTTCCTCGTCAGTATCCCGGCGCCCATCCTCCTCACGATGAAAAGAATAGTGAGGAGTAATAGTGGATTAATGTAGCTTGATTAGTACAAGTTTCCTTTTTTCGATTTAGCATTAAAAATAGGGCACTTATTACCTCTCTTAGTGCCCTGTTTTCAATATGCGTAGAAAAACAGGGCACTTAGCAAACTCCTAAGTACCCTCTTTTAATGTTATTCTAGATTTTAGGGCACATAAGTGGGTAAACCCCTTTGCCCTCAAACACCTCTAACGATATTGCCCGTTGACGTAAAGAAGTGGCTCCCCTTCTTCTTGAACAAATAGATCAATCACCTTACCAATAAATAGTGTGTGATCGCCCTCGACGTGCTCGTTAACAACCTCGCAAACCACCTGTGCTAGCGCCCCATCAATGACTGGTAAATCAGCTAACCTGCTAAACTCGACATCTCGTTTATCCTTGATTTGGCCGGCAAAAATCATCGAAAGCTCCTGCTGATCAGCAGCCAAAATATTCACTGCGAACTTTTGGCTCTGCTTTATTTTCGAGAGCATCTGCGCTCTTCCACCAATGGACACGACTACTAACATCGGTGATAATGATACGGACATAAATGCATTTGCTGTCATTCCATGAATAACACCCTCAGCCTCAGTTGTAATCACCGTTACGCCTGTTGCGAATTTTCCCATTGCCTTTCTGAACGTACGCTCATCCATCATGCAGTCAGCCTCCATTATCTATTTTTCAAACCAACATGTCGGAGTATGATTATCGATAATATCAGCTACATAAACATTGGAGCCTTATATTCATTATTATTCTACCAGGTTCACAAACATGCCATCGATCTGGGCTGTTTTATTAAGCAAACCTTTATCCTTAAACCAATTCGCAGTTTCCTGCCAAGACTCTTCGGTTTGACTTCCAAAGCCCGCTTCTGATTCCATTTTTGGTAACAGTATTTCTAAGCTTTCCTTTTCAATTTTTTCATCTAAAGGATAGTTCGTTTCGTCTTGATATTTCAAGAGAATCGCCAATGCCTCATCCGGGTTTTTCTTCATAAACTCATAGCCTTTTGAAGCTGCGCGCCAAAACGCTTTAATCTCAGCTTGTTCTTTTTCCCAAGTTTTATCACCAGTAACCGCAACTAATTCGTAATAACTTGGCACCCCGTATTGTGTTGGATCAAAATAATCAACTTTACTTCCTTTCGCATTTAAGATAGGAACTTCGTGATTTACATAAGCCCCAATCACAGCGTCTGTCTTTTTCGTAGCAAGAGTCGATACAAGCTCAAAACCAACATCCACCAATTTCACTTTATCGGGATTTCCACCATCGTGCTTAATCATTTCTGCAAGATATACTTCATTTAATGGCGTGCCTGGATACCCGACCGTTTTCCCTTCTAAATCCTTTGGAGAATGAATCGAGCTATCCTTTAAGAAAACCGCTGAATTTAATGGCGAACGGACGATTGCTCCGATTGATTTTACTGGAATATCTTCATTAGTACGAGCCATAATGACATCTGGCTGATAATAAAGACCAATTGTAATTTTCCCGGCAGCTGCCAAATTCAATGGATCTGTTGGATTCGCCGGAAACTGAATGTTTACTTTTACGCCTTCCTCTTTAAAATATCCCTTTTCCTCTGCAACGTATAAGAAGCTATGAACCGCATTTGGATACCAATCTAACATGATATCAATTTGAGATAGGTCCTCTGATTTTTCATCCTTCGACACACCTTCTTGCTGCTTCGCTCCACAAGCTGTCATAACGAAAGCAAGCATGACGCTAATACACGCTAAAATCCACTTTTTCATTCTATTTCCTCCATCTAAATGTTCTTTTTTCCATCAAAATAACCAATAAAAACAAAACAATTCCAAGTAATGACAGGAGAATAATCGGTGCGAATACTCCTGCGCCATCAAACTGCGTCATCATCCTTCTACTAAAATAACCAAGACCTGCTTGAGCACCGAGCCATTCACCAATCGCTGCGCCAATGACGCTTAACGGAAACGCCACCTTCAAGCCAGAATAAAAGAATGGCAGTGCTGAAGGAATATCGAGCTTTAGGAAAATGTCCTTTTTCTTCGCCCCCATTGTCAGCATCAATTCCCGCAATTCCTTATTGCTCGACCGCAATCCGTCAAACGTATTCACCACAATCGGGAAAAAGGTAATCAAAACCGTCACGACCACCTTGCTCCAAATCGAATAACCAAACCACAGCACGAAGATTGGTGCTAGGGCAATTGTCGGAATCGTTTGTGAGACGATCATTAGTGGGTAAAAAGCCCGCTGGACTGTTTTACTTGCGTGCATCGATATCGCCAACCCAACACCTAAAACAATTGATATCAAAAGTCCTATCAATACGATCATTAACGTTGCGGGTAAATGCTCGAGCAGGAGTGTCGTTCGGAGCTCCCAAAGCTTACTGGCAATTTCTGTTGGTGCCGGCAAAATAAATGGCATGGCGATGATACGCGCGCCGATTTCCCAACCCATTCCGAGCACAAGCACCAACAATACAGGAGCCATAAAGTGGTTCTGCGACTTCATAGCGCCACCTTCAATCGAAGCTGTTCAATAAGATTTTGCTTCAAATCAATCATTTCTGGACTATGTAAATCATGAAGCGAGCGTTGGCGATTTATCGGCACCACGATTTCTCGTAAACTTGCAACTGGAGTTTCCGTAAAAATCAGGATTCGATCTGATAGGAATAACGCTTCATCAACATCATGCGTAATAAAAAGCACTGTTTTTTTCCTTTTCTCCCACTGTGCTAGGAGCCATTCCTGCATGCTTAATCTAGTAATAGCATCTAGCGCACTAAACGGTTCATCCAAGAGTAGGACATTACTCCCTGTGAGATTTGTTCGTAAAAATGAAACCCTTTGCTTCATTCCACCTGATAAATCACTAGGATATTTATCCTGGACACCATTTAAACCAAATTCTTCAAACAGTGGCAGCACCAAGGATTCAGCATACTCCTTTTTCATTCCCTTTAATTCAAGCGGGAGTTTCGCATTTTCAAGTATTGTTCGCCATGGCATAAGTAAGTCTTGCTGTGGCATATAACCGACTTGACCAAGACGCGATTGGTACGTCTGACCATTGATTAGTACGTTACCCTGTTCGGGTTCTTCAAGTCCGGTGATAATTCGAAATAATGTACTTTTCCCACATCCACTCGGTCCGATAATACTGACAAATTCATTGTTGTTGATTTGAAGATTAAAATCCTTCAATATCGGGCTTTGGTCCATGTTAGATTGTTGTTGTTTATATCGGAATGTCACATTCGCAAACTCAACTGCGAGATTACTGTTCATCTGTTGGCCACATCGCTTCATTCCATGCCATATCCCAAAACATATACTCATAACGAGTTGTGTTAAGAAAAATCTCTTCTAAACGCGCCAGTTCCTGCTCAGGTTTTCCAACAGTAAGTTCATCGAGTAAGTCAATGCACCATAGTGCAAGTGTGCCGAATTCATCTGATGCGTAATTTTTTATCCATTCACCATACAACTCGTGTTCACTAGCACCTGGATTTCCACTTAATTCCTTGCCAATTTCCCAGTAACTCCACATGCACGGTAATAATGCTGCGACTAGCTCTGACAGTGTTCCATTATTGGCCACATGAAGCATATAGTGAGAGTAAGCTAATGTGATGGGTGAAGGCTTTGCTGTCTCCAATTCAGATTCACTGATGCCGAATTTTTCAGCATAGCTACGATGGAGCGCCATTTCTTCATGTAAAGTAGAATCTAGTAATCTAGCAAATTTAGCCATTGTTGCCACATCTGTAGCTTTTACCGCACCTAACGCAAATAATTTTGCATAATCAATTAAATATACATAGTCTTGAATCATATAAAACCGGAATTTCTGTGGGTCTAAGCTACCGTCCCCCATTCCTTTGACAAACGGATGTGCATGATTTTTCCGCCAAATATGTTGTAATTTTTCGTATAATCGTTCACTAAATTTCATCATTCTTCTCCTCTTTTTCTGTATGGCACCATTGATAAATGAATTTCACCATTACCTTTGTGAAGTCTAGTAATTGTTCAATCGAAACCTGCTCATTCATACGATGCGCATTGTCTAAATCCCCAGGACCATATATCGCAGCAGGAATACCCGCAACACCAAACCAACCTCCATCAGTGACCGATGGCGATACATCCAGCTTGGCAGGAGCTTTTGTGACTGCTTGATGTGAATGGGCCAACAATTGCACACCTGCGTGACTTGGATCTAATTCTAATGAAGGAAAAATTTCACCACGATCTTCAATCATTGAAGTTCCACCCCACTTAAATGTAGGCGGATTTTCTCTCAACCACAGGTCAGCATTTGCAACCTGTATAATATGCTCTTCGATTTCTTTTGTAATTTGCTCATGATGTTCATTTGGATAGTAATGAACAGTAATCCATAAACGACATTCATCGGCAATAAATGCTGCGTGTCTTCCACCTTCAATCACCGCAGGATTAATCGTATTTGTACCTGGCGGGAAGCCTGGATAGCTTTTTGTAATCGACCAGTGTCGCTCCAATTCCTGTAATCCTGTAATAATTTTCATCATTTTTTCGATTGCACTTGCAGCAACTAAGCCTCCACCGGCATGAATCATATTTCTCCGCGTCGCATCGTGATAGGTTTGCTTACTTTTTACCGTAATCCATCCAGTGATGACTCCACCCTGACCTTGAATCTGAAGATCACTCGTATCGACAACGACAGCAAAATCAGCATTATATCCACGTTCACAGCACTGCAAAGTCCCCGCTTCTCCTACTTCTTCACCTATTACCGATTGAAATAATAGATTACCCGGCAAGTCCACACCTGCATCACGCAATATTTTAATCGCAAATAACGCACCGGCAAGACCACCCTTCATGTCTGCCGCTCCCCTACCAATTATGGCTCCATTTTTTACAATTGGAGTAAACGGATCAACTTCCCACTCTTCATCTTCACTAACTTCCGCAACATCGACATGACCGTTAATAATTAAGCTCTGATATTTATCTGGGACACTTCCAGTTAAGGTCCCAACCACGTTTGGGTCATTGTGATACACATCCCACATATCAATGGAAAATCCTAGTTTTTCTAAATAATTGGCAATAAACTGCTGCGCCTGGGCCGTATTTCGTGCCGGAGGAGCAGGTGTTTTATAAGAAATAAGCGCTTTGACTAACTCTATCAATTCATTTTGTCGTACATCGACCTGACCAATTAACTTTTCTAAATCAGGGTTAATGGTTGTATTCATTGACGTTTTTCCTCCTTATTGTTACAACATTTCATAAACATTAACTTCTTTGATTCAAGTTTGCCTCAGCTATTTTCCGAGCTGCCGCAGGATTTTTCATAAATACCTTCAATATGACATACCCAATTGTAGCTCCTGCGAAAGAACTAATAATAAATGCAGGAATAAAACCGAATAAAGTTGCTTCCTTGCCAAGAAAAAGAATTGAAATCGGGTAGCACAATATAGCGCCAATAATGCCTGTACCAACCACTTCCCCAGCATAAGCGAGCAATACTTTACCAGATTTTTTATATAAGTAAGCGGCTAGGAACGCACCAACTATGCTCCCTGGAAAAGCAAATACCGAACCAGTCCCCATAATATTTCGTAATAACGATACAGACAAAGCTTGTGCCACTGCATAATATGGCCCTAATAGCACAGCTGACAAAACATTAATAAAATGTTGCATCGGAAACACCTTTACAACCCCTAATGGAATAAAAAACACATGACTAGTCAATGTTCCAATTGCAATCAGCATTGCAGTTAGTGTTAACTTCTGAGTTTTTCTCAAAAAAATAACCTCCCAGTATCTACACACTGGGAGGCAAACTAAATCTGCATTGAAGGAACAAAAGCGCAAGCACCTTGCTCAGGGGCGACAGGCACAAGGCGAGCCCTGCAGGAAATCCTGATTTCCGGAAGGGATTGACTTGTGACCCCGAGCCCCTAGGCGCTGTAGCTGGACTAATTTAACGTTGAAAAAGTTATTCACAACGTAAAATTTTATAAATTCCTATACTATCAGAAAAACAGACTCCAGCAAAAGGAATCTGTTTATGTATACAAGAATGAATACACTTCCCTACGCTGGTATTACCCAGATCAAGTTTAAGGGTCAAAGATATTGGATCTTTATCTCAGCCGGCCATTGCCCGGCACCCCCAGTGTGAAATGATTGATTTATTTAATTATTTTATACAATATCATAATTTTGACATCTTTCAAGCTTTTTCTACTATTTCTTACAAGCAAATTGGTAAGCTTTGTTTTTTAACCAATATTTTAGCATGAAAAAGGTGAATAGTGGGAACTGCTAACATTATAGATGTTGTGAAAGGACTTAGCTTGAATGCGAACATTTCGTAGAATCCGTAAAAATATTAAATTAAAAAATCAAGAGAAACCCTCACGATCAAAGGAACTTTCTGTTGCTTTGCAAATTACAGGTGATTTCGATTATGACATACAAATCATTCGCAGTACCTTTGAAAAAAGTAAAGATGTTATTATTCGGGAATTCAAAATTGGTCAAGAAAACAAGCTCAATGCAGCGATTATTTATACTGACGGCCTAGCCGATTCGAATATGATACAGCATTTCATCCTGGACCCGCTGATGAATGAGCCGTTCGATGAAGTGCTAGCAAATCACACACTGGAATCTAATAATATTTTGAGATGGTTTGAAAAAAGCAAATTAACAATTGGTGATATTAAGGAAATACCGGACTTTCACGAGCTTAATAATGCCGTTTTAACAGGGAATACCGTAATTATTATCGATGGAAACAAAATGGCGATTTCAGCATCAACGCTCGGTTGGGAAGACCGCGGCGTTACCGAACCAGCCTCTCAAACCGTTGTTCGAGGTCCACGAGAAGGTTTTTCTGAAAATTTCCGGACTAACACAGCACTAATTAGAAGAAAAATAAACGATGCTAATCTTCTTTGCGAGCAGAAAAAGATTGGTAAAGTGACAAAAACAAATGTGGCAGTGATGTACATAAAAGGAATTGTCACCGATAGTATTGTCGAAGAAGTACATCGTCGCTTAGATAGGATTGATATTGACGGAATTTTAGAAAGCGGATATATCGAGGAATTGATACAGGATGAAACCTATACACCTTTTCCAACCATTTATAATACAGAACGTCCAGATGTAGTGGCAGGCTGTCTGTTAGAAGGCCGTGTCGCCATCGTTGTTGATGGTACTCCATTTGTCCTCATTGTACCATCTCTGTTTATCCAAAGCTTTCAAGTCGCAGAGGATTATTATCAACGCGCCGATATTGCAACGCTTTTAAGAATTCTGCGAATTACTTGTTTTTTAATCGCATTAATTGGACCTTCCTTCTACATAGCTGTCACTACCTATCATCAAGAAATGCTGCCAACGCCATTACTAATTAGCTTGGCGGCTCAACGTGAAGGTGTTCCATTTCCTGCTTTTGTTGAAGCAATCATGATGGAAGTAACCTTTGAAATTTTGCGAGAAGCTGGAATTAGAATGCCGAGAGCAGTTGGGCAAGCTGTATCCATCGTTGGCGCATTGGTCTTGGGACAGGCGGCTGTTGAAGCGGGGATTGTTTCAGCCTCAATGGTCATCGTGGTATCCATTACAGCCATAGCTAATTTCGTATTTCCGGCCTATAATATGGCAATTTCTGTTCGGATGCTTCGATTTGGAATGATGGGGTTAGCGGCATCCTTCGGGTTATATGGAATTACACTTGGTCTTTTGGCACTTCTACTACATTTAAATAGCTTAAGATCATTTGGCATTCCTTACATGTCCCCATTTGGACCATTTATTTTAGAGGATCAGCGCGATACATTATTAAGATTTCCACATTGGAAAATGCTGTCACGACCACGTTTAATCAATCAAAACAACCTAAAACGGCAAAAACATTAAAGGTTTGAGTTCGAAGGAAAGGGACGAAATGAATGAAAAACATATTATTTTTCCTGATTTTTATTCCTTGTCTCCTCATTCTTACAGGATGCTGGAACCGTCGAGAATTAAACGAGCTCGCCTTAGTAGTAGCCATGTCTATCGATAAAGGTGATGCAGGATATGAGATTACAGCTCAAGTTGTAGAGCCTAGTGAAGTTGCTTCTCAAAAAGGTGGAAGTGGACGCACCCCTGTCACAACATATTCAGAAAAAGGTCAATATATTTTTGAAGCTATACGAAGAATGACAACCATCAGTCCACGTAAACTTTATTTCTCTCATCTTCAAATGCTCGTGGTCGGAGAGGAGCTGGCCAAGGAAGGGATTAGTAAACCACTGGAAATGTTAACGAGGGACCCGGAATTTCGTAAGGACTTTTATATTGTCGTGTCAAAGGACATAAAAGCAAAAGATGTTCTTGAAAATCTTACATCACTTGAAAAAATTCCTGCTAACAAGCTACATGCTTCATTAGAATCATCAGAATCAGCTTGGGCTCCTACTGTCGCAGTGCAAATGGATGAACTAATCGCGGACATAACCGCTGCAGGAAAGAATGCTGTCTTAACGGGTATTACGATAAAGGGAAATGTTGATAAGGCAGCTACTATGGATAATGTAACAAGAATTGAACCATACGCTCGCCTCCAGTATAAAAACATTGCTGTTTTCAAAACAGATAAGCTAGTTGGCTGGCTTAATGAAAAAGAAAGTAAAGGATTGAATTATATTACTGACAATGTAACGAATACAGTTGGTGATATACCCTGTCCTGATGGTAAAAGCCTCGTGATTGAGATTGTTCGTTCGAAGTCAAAGGTATCCGGGAAAGTAATCAACGGGAAGCCAAATATAGATATTAAAATCAATGCAGAGGCCAATATTGGAGAGGTTGCCTGTAGAATTAATCTAACAAACCCTGAATCCATTAAAAAACTAGAAAAAGCAGTAAATATGGTAAATGAGGACATCATAACTTCTTCCATAAAAAAAGCCCAAGAACTCGGTGTCGATATTTATGGATTTGGCGAAGTCATCCATCGAGCAGATCCAAAAGCATGGAAAAAACTTAAAAATAATTGGGATGAGCATTTCCAAGAACTAGAAGTAAGCGTCGATTCCACTTTTAACATTAGACGTACAGGTGTTTCAAACGAATCTTACACTAACAAAATACAGGGAGAGTAACAATTTGATACCTTCAGCCGGCATTGTCTTAACAAGTCTAGTAATAGCACTTTTTGAAGTCCCAAAACTAAAAAAAGAAAAAGCATACAAAGAACTTTTTGTGTTTTGCTTTTTCTTAGTCAACGGAACGGTTCTTGGAATATTATCGGCTTTAAGAGTTAAGATTCCCAATCCAGTCGATTGGCTCATTGTAGTATTTAAACCTATCAGTTTGTGGATTGAAAGAATGTTAGCGTAAGAAAGGAGGTAGTATCATGATTGAACATGGAAAAATTTCTAATTTGCAACTATCTGTCCTGATCATTACCTATATAATCGGTACATCTATCATAACTGTGCCATCCACTGTCACTATAACCGCTAAACAGGACGGCTGGCTATCTGCAATTCTGGCACTAGGTATTGGCGTATTAATTGCTTATATTAATGGTGTGTTAGCTGAACGATACCCTAGCTTAACCTTACCCCAAACGATTGAAAAAATTTTAGGTAAATGGCTAGGAATCCCGATATCAATTCTTTATTTCCTGTTTTTTTTATTATTAACCACTACATTTCTTCGGGTGGTGGGCGATTTAATTACGACTCATATATTACCCGAAACACCGATACAGGCGATTGAAATATTATTTTTACTAACCATCATCATGGCCGTAAAGTTGGGATTAGAACCAATTGGAAGAACATCAGAAATGCTCTTTCCTCATATCATTTTATTTGTACTATTTGCGGTGCTCTTCCTTTTACCCCATATAGAAATCGATAATTTAACTCCCGTTTTAGAAAATGGGATGGCTCCAGTTTTCCATGGGACGTTTGACATTCTCGGTGCTCCCTATTTAAATATCATTATTTTTCTAATGATTACACCATTTGTAAATGAACGAAAAAAATTCACTTGGAATTTTGTCATCTCAACCATAATCGGCGGCATTATCATTATTGTCATAACCACTTTATCTATATCAGTGCTTGGTGCAGATACCACGTCTCGGTTAAACTTTGCCCCTTTTATGTTAGCTCAAAAAATAGATATTGGTAATTTTATTCAAAGGATTGAGGTAATTTCTGGAGGGTTAATTTTTATTACGCTTTTTTTAAAAACGGTTGTATCCTTCTTTGCATGCACTTTAAGTATCGCGCAAACATTGCGATTAAATAATTATAAAATATTGACTTTCCCCCTTGCCTTCTTTGTTCAAGCATTTTCAATAACTTTTTATCCAAATATCATATATTTTCACGACTTTATTATTCATGTTTGGACACCGTTTACCTTCATTCTTGGCTTGGTTATACCGCTTCTGCTATTATTCGTTGATTTTGCACGGTCTAAATTTCAGAAAAATAAAAACCAAGAGGTATCGAATCCAGTGTCATGAACAAAGGACTGTCTCTGATATGAGCCAGTCCTTTGTTCAATTTAATTTTGGAGTTTTAATAGCTGCTCAAATTCCACAGCTGGCAATGGTTTAGAAAAATAATAGCCTTGGGTTTCATCGCAGTTAAGTGATGTTAAAATCTCGGCTTGCGCTATCGTCTCAACACCTTCAGCAATTACAATTAATTGTAAGCTATGTGCTATCCCGATAATCCCCTTTACAATTTCGGCATCTTGAGGACTATGTTCCAAATCTTTAATAAAAGATCGGTCTATTTTTAAATAATCAACTGGAATATTCTTTAAATAGCTTAAAGATGAATAGCCTGTTCCAAAGTCATCTAATGATAAACTTAATCCAATTTCTTTCAGTCTGACTAGTTTTTCCATGTAACCCTCAATATTTTGGATAGTCATGCTTTCAGTAATTTCTATATTAAAATATTTTGGATCTAATGCATTTTCTATTAACGCGTTTTCAATTACTCCAATTAAATTATCCCCAAGGAATTGACGAACTGAAAGGTTGATTCCAAGTATTAACGGTGAATACCCGCCAGTCTGCCATTGTTTATTTTGCTTACACGCTTCATTAATAACCCATTCACCTATTGGAATAATAAGACCAGTCTCTTCTGCAATCGGGATAAATTCTAACGGAGAAACGAGTCCTCTACCTGGTTCATGCCATCTAATAAGCGCCTCGGCTCCAACAATAGTGTTAGTTTTCAACTCATAAATCGGTTGATAATACAATTCAAAATGCTGTTCCTTTATCGCTTTACGTAGCTTATTTTCAAATATGATATTTTTTTTATTCAATCCATCCCATTCTGGCTGATAAAGTTCGAAATGATCTCGCTTATTATCCTTTGCCCGATTCAATGCCAATCCAGCATTTAAGATCAGTTTTTCAGCAGTGCTGCAATCATCTGGAAAAAAGCTAATGCCGATACTTGCCGTTAGGAACAATTCATATTCTTCGATTATAACAGGCATTTTCGCTCTTTCCAATAAATTTCTGGCAGTCAAAAGCACTTCATTTTTATCCTCTATATGCGTTTGTAATATGGCGAATTGATCTCCACCCATCCGATATAGTATTGCATTTTCACTTAAGGTTTGCCCAAATCTTCCAGATATCTCCTTTAACACTTTATCACCAAATGGATGGCCGAATGTGTCATTAATATATTTAAAACGGTCAAAATCCAAATAAAGCAATGCTATATTTTGACAGATATTCCGATTAGATAGAATGAAAGATTTTAGTTGTTTTACTAGCGATCTGCGATTAGGTAAACCTGTAAGTGCATCGTGAAAAGCTAAATACTCGTTTGTTTCCTGTGTTTTTTTTAGGTCGGTAATATCTGTTACCGTTCCAACTACTTCAATGATTACACCTGATTTTTCAATTGGGGAAAGCTCTACAAAAAAATCGTTTGTTTGGCTTTTATATTCAAAAGTACTTGGTTGTCCAAGAAATGCTTTTTCAAAATTCCCCACTAAGTTATCACCTAATTCATTACCAAATAATTCATCAGGTGTTTTATTTGCAACATTTTCAGTAGTCATCCCGAACTTTTCTGTTAGTTTTCCTTCAAAAAAAGTATAAACAATCTTTCCCTGATCATTTTTACGTAGTTTGAATAATGCATTTTGGAGGTGTTTGACGGTTGTACGAAAATCGTTTTCAAAGGCGATTTTCAATTCTTCTTCTGCTTTTTTCTGCTCAGTTATATCCGTTCTAATTACAACATATTGATAAGGCTTCCCTTCGTCATTTAGAAACGGAACGATTGTTGTATGTACCCAATACAACCGACCATCTTTTGCTCGATTTCTAATCTCACCCTTCCAAACGTGACCGCTACTGATTGTTTTCCATAAGTTTTGAAAGAACTGTTTTGAATGCAATCCCGAGTTTATGATACGGTGATCCTGACCGAGCAATTCTTCTTTGGAATATTTCGATATCTCACAAAATTTGTCATTTGCGTATTTAATAATTCCTTTTTGGTCAGTGATGGCCAGTATGGAGGATTGGTCTAAGGCAAATTTAAAATCTGCTAATTCACTGTAATAAGATCCATTGAGGTTATCCCATACATCTTTTATTTTGTTCATTCACATCACCTCACCAATTCGGTTTACTATATTTT
Organism: Bacillus marasmi; assembly: GCF_902168435.1. GTDB lineage: Bacteria > Bacillota > Bacilli > Bacillales > Cytobacillaceae > Bacillus_BU > Bacillus_BU marasmi. The sequence goes on along the minus strand of NZ_LR656166.1, from coordinate 40,908 downwards.
CACCATTTACAAACAATATTAACATTATTACGATATATCTTTTTTACAACATGTGTCGATTTTAGAAAAAAGAAAATCCAGTCAGGGACCAGATTTTCCTCAGATTATTATTCCTTTATACGTTAATTAAGGCAATATCAAAAAATCTTGACCTTTGCTATTTTATACCTTTAATCTATTCAAAATTTATCGTTGAAGCCTTTTCGATACGCGCTTCAGTTATGTAACGAAGATGTGTAGCCCTTTGCCATTTTCTTTCAAAACGATCCCGCTTCATTGCTAAGCAAATTGTATGGCCATATTTCATATGTACAATCGTTGTCTTTTGATCTAACGCTTCATAGTTTCGGATATTCCTTAATGCAAACCAAGTACAGTCTGAACGATAAGGAGAAAAGCATGGAAACCAATAGAGATCCAATGGTGCATAAATAACGAGTGGAAGCATGCTTATATTTCCCAAAACTGACTTTGATCCTTCACAGGCTCCTTTTAGGCTAGAGCAATAGTATTGCAGACTATAATCAATGATTTCCACAGGACTCATGTTTACGACAAAACTTTGGTCTCCTTCTATTACACATGAGTATGGTTGATTTTGCTCGTCATTCCTACCTTCAATACAAACAGTGTGTTCATTAATTAAATAATTTCCCCTAGATTTCAAATAAGTGGCTCCTCCTAAACTAAATAATTTTTTTTGACAATACTTTTCAATTTAAATTATAAAATTTGAAAAATTATTCTTACGATAGTTTTTAAATATTCTTAAATTATACAAAAACATATGAAGATTTATTTACAATTAGTTAGAATTGCGCCAACTACCTATTTGTTCTGAATAATTTTATTTATTTGTCTAGCCGTTTTTGCCAATTCTTGCATTTGAAAAACAACTATTTTCTGATAGGATATATTTTTGTAGAATAATAAAATCAAACATATAAAAGGAAGTGATTAGTTGAAAAAATATGGATTAGCCATTCAAATTTTCATTGGACTAATATTGGGTATTGCGGTAGGGGCAGCTTTTTACGGTAATCCTGCGGTACAAACCTATTTACAGCCAATCGGCGATATTTTCCTCCGACTGATAAAGATGATTGTAATTCCAATCGTAGTTGCAAGTCTAATTGTTGGTGTTGCTGGAACGGGTGACATGAAAAAGCTCGGAAAACTTGGTGGCAAAACACTTCTTTATTTCGAAATTGTAACAACCATTGCCATTATAGTTGGTTTATTGGCCGCAAATATTTTTCAGCCCGGAAAAGGCATTGATATGGGTGAGCTAACGAAAACCGATATTACCAAATATGTCGAAACGACAGAAACTACAGCCCAACACAGTTTTATGGATACTTTTGTAAATATTGTCCCAACAAATATTTTTCAATCACTAATGGACGGCGACATGCTTGCAATCATCTTCTTTTCTGTCTTTTTCGGAATTGGAATTGCTGCCGTTGGTGAAAAAGGAAAGCCTGTGTTGAATTTCTTCCGAGGCACAGCTGATGCAATGTTTTACGTTACGAACCAAATTATGAAGTTTGCACCGTTTGGCGTTTTTGCTTTAATTGGTGTAACTGTATCTAAATTCGGCGTCACATCACTTATTCCCCTTGGAAAACTTATTATTGTTGTTTATGGAACAATGTTGTTTTTTGTTTTTGTCGTACTGGGTGGTATTGCAAAATTGCATGGAATTCCCTTCTTTAGCATGATTAGAATGTTAAAAGATGAATTAATTCTCTCATTTAGTACAGCAAGTTCTGAAACGGTCCTTCCAAAATTAATAGAAAAGATGGAAAAATTCGGTTGTCCAAAATCAATTACCTCTTTCGTAATTCCTACAGGATATTCTTTTAATCTTGATGGCTCAACATTGTACCAGGCATTAGCAGCAATATTTATTGCGCAAATGTACGGAATTGATATGTCGATCATAGATCAAATTACGCTTATGTTAGTGTTAATGCTTACATCAAAAGGGATTGCGGGCGTACCAGGCGTTTCATTTGTAGTCTTATTGGCAACGCTTGGAACGGTCGGCATTCCTGTAGAAGGACTTGCCTTTATTGCGGGTATTGACCGGATTCTTGACATGGGAAGGACGGCCGTTAACGTTGTTGGAAATTCGTTATCAGCAGCGGTTATCTCCAAATGGGAAGGCGAGTTTAGACCTCAAAAAGCCTTTGTCCAAGATGTCGAAAAAGTATCATAAAATAAAAAAGCTGCAATTTTGCAGCTTTTTTATTTTATCCCGCCTTAACGGGCAGTAATACCCCCACCTCAAGATTATGAGTATACAAAGAAGATTGGTGGGGGATAAACTGCCCATAGAGGTCCGGTTAGTTCAACTAACCATCAGTGGGGTTGAAGAAAAACCCACTGATGGTAGTTTCACTTTATATAAGAAGTTTCTCGTTCGTGTTGTTGCATTGTTATTAGCTGAGCCGGCATTAAAATTCGATGATCATACATTTTTTGTGCAAGCAATTCCTTCGCTTCCCGTGCTACCAACAAGTAATTGACATCCTTTACAGTCGCCGTAATCGTAAATTTATACCCAATCGGACTCGCGTCCAATGAGTGCAGACCATATAATTGATAGGGCTCACGATAGGTTCCCGTCACTTGATCAACTAACAAAAAGTCCTGGTGTTTTTCATTTAACTCATCACAAACTGCTTGCAACAACTCTTTTACCTTTCGTGGGTTTTCGTTAAATGAGACAATAACACTTTCAAACACGCGCCTCATTTCAACTGAACCATTCACAAGCTTACGAATTTCACCATTGGAAACGGTCACTAGCTTCCCATTTATTAATCGTATTTTGACTACCCTAAAGCCTAATTCCTCAACAGTTCCGCCCTCTTGCTCTTCATTAATCTGAATAAAATCTCCTTTTTGAATCGTTCGCTCAAAAATAATAAACATACCGCTTAACAAATCATTTATGACCTTTTGAGCACCAAAACCAACAACCGCGGCAATAATCCCCCCTGCCATGATGAAATCTTTTAAGTTACCAACAAACGGTTGAATTGCCGCAAAAAGAACTAAAAAAAACAAAACATAGTTCGCAGTGTTTCGTACAACACTTAAAATTGTACTTTCTTTTTTCTCATCAATAATATTGGTCCTTTTAAAAAACTGATAAAGAAAAAAACGGAGCAGTCGTATGATTATATAGGAGATAATTCCTGTCATGATTAATGAAACGAAATAGTCCTTTACAGTTTCCCAATTTATATCAAAGAAACCTAATATTGTATCAGTCCAATTATCCACTTGTAAAATCCTCTCCCAGGTTTATTTTTATAGAGAAAATTATAATGCATTTTGAGTGTCCTAGGTTACCTTTTTGTTATCATTCCTCATCTTTTTCCTGTTTTATCACCACTGCAACATTATTCCAAATTTCCAAGTTTGTCATTTGTGACCTTTGTCACAAATTAGTCAAACTTTGTTCACTTTTCCTCCTTTATTGCCTGGTTTTTTATGTTATCATCGTACGTATAGTGTTAATAGTTATTATTCAGTAATAATAATTTTTATTTAATATTTAAAATTTAAAAATAACTACTTTACATTAATGAAAGGAGAAACAAAATGAAAGCCCCCAAACTGATATTCATTGCATTCCTTACCATCACATCCTTGTTGCTACTAAGTGGATGTGATTCTAAAATGGTCGTATTTGACCCACAGGGTCCAGTCGCACGAAGCATTTTAGATTTAATCAACTGGTCACTAATATTTATGTTACTCGTCGTTGTTGTTGTTTTTGGTCTATTTGGGTACATTGTTTGGAAATATCGAGAGAAGCCAGAAAACAAGGATTATGAGCCCCCTGAGGAACACGGCAGTACCCTTCTCGAAATTATTTGGACCGCAATACCCATTCTTATTGTGATCGCCTTAACAATTCCTACTGTAAAAACCATCTATGCTCTCGAAAAGGTACCAGAAGGATATGAAGAAAAAGAGCCCCTTATCGTTCATGTTACTTCTGCTGATTGGAAATGGATTTTTAGTTACCCTGAACAAGGCATTGAAACAGTAAACTACGTAAATATACCCGAAGATCGCCCTGTTCAATTTAAATTGACCTCAGCCGGAACAATGCAATCATTTTGGATTCCTGCCCTTGCAGGTCAAAAATACACAATGAATAAAATGGAAACGCAAATGTACGTTGTCGCTGATCATCCTGGCTCTTACTTTGGCAGAAACACAAATTTTAATGGTCGTGGCTACGCTGAAATGGAATTTGAGGTTCTGGCGCAAACAGAAATAGATTTCGAAAACTGGGTGAAGGACGTTAAAAAAACTGCTCCTAAGCTTACAGAAAAGAAATATGAAGAATTATTAGAGCCGACTCATTTAGGTAGACTTACTTATTCAAATACGCATTTAGAATGGGTTAACCACGCTGAAATGGACTCTAAAACCTACACAAACCCAGAGCTCTATAAAACACATGGTTACCAAGGTGAAATTTTTAAAGAAGAAGATGAATCTGAAAGCTCTGAGAAACATGATATGAACCACGATGATGGAGGTGTACAGCATGGACATTAATTGGAAGGAATTTTTCATGCTGAATGGTGATCCGTTAATTATTGGATCCCAGATTTCGATTTTACTATCAATGGTTGGAATTGTTGCTGGTGTTACTTATTTTAAAAAATGGCGCTGGTTATGGACAGAATGGATTACGACTGTAGACCATAAAAAAATCGGGATTATGTATATCCTTTCTGGCGTCTTAATGTTTTTCCGCGGTGGAGTTGATGGGCTATTAATGAAGGCCCAAACTTCACGTCCCGATATGCAATTTTTAGATGCTCAGCACTATAACGAAATTTTCACAACACATGGCGTTATTATGATACTGTTTGCAGCTATGCCACTCTTAATCGGAATTATGAACGTGGTAATACCTCTGCAAATTGGTGCGCGGGACGTCGCTTTCCCGCAACTGAACGCGCTAAGCTTTTGGCTTTTCTTTGTCGGAGCGATGCTTTTCAACATTTCCTTTGTAGTCGGCGGTTCACCTGACGCAGGCTGGACTTCTTATTTCCCACTGGCCGGTAAAGAATTCACACCAGGCATTGGAAATAACTATTATGCAATCGCCTTGCAAATAGCCGGTATTGGTACATTAATGACCGGAATTAACTTTATTGTGACAATTCTAAAAATGAGAACAAAAGGCATGACCTTGATGAGAATGCCGATGTTTACTTGGACATCATTTATCGCTTCGGTTATTATTGTTGCTTCATTCCCTATCTTCACGGTTGCATTAGCACTCATGACCTTTGACCGTATTTTTGGTACACACTTTTTCACTTTATCTGGTGGCGGTCTTGATATGCTTTGGGCAAATCTATTTTGGCTATGGGGACATCCTGAAGTATATATCGTTGTCCTCCCTGCATTTGGTATGTTTTCTGAAGTCATATCAACATTCTCGCGCAAAACTTTATATGGTTATAAATCAATGGTCGTTTCGATCGTTGCAATTGCTGTTTTGAGCATGCTCGTTTGGGTTCATCATTTCTATACAATGGGCGCAGGACCTGCTGTTAACTCTGTATTCTCAATAACTACGATGATGATTGCGATTCCTACTGGTGTTAAGGTTTTCAATTGGCTTTTCACAATGAGAAAAGGACGGATTCAATTCTCAACTGCTATGCTTTGGGCACTAGCATTTGTACCTTGCTTTATAATTGGTGGGGTTACGGGTGTTATGCTTGCGATGGGTGCAGCCGACTATCAATATCATAATACGCTGTTTCTAGTTGCCCACTTCCACTACGTATTAATTCCTGGTGTTGTATTTGCGGTATTTGCTGGGCTTTATTACTGGTGGCCTAAAATGTTTGGCTTTATGTTAAATGAAAAAATTGGAAAATGGCATTTTTGGTTATTCACAATTGGGTTTAATGTGACGTTTATGCCAATGTTCTTCTTAGGTCTTGATGGTGCTGTCCGCCGTGCTTACACTTATTCGGCTGAGTCAGGCTTCGCACCATTGTTCTTAGTTTCAGCGATTGGCTCTGTTATCCTTGCTGCTGGATTCGCTGCTTTAGTCTATAACATTTACTGGAGCGCTCGTTTTGCAGATCGCAATATTTCCTCTGACCCTTGGAATGCACGCACGCTTGAATGGGCTACCGCTTCCCCTGTTCAGCATTACAACTTTGCGATTCAACCGGAAGTAAATTCACTCGATGCGTTTTGGTATATGAAGAAAAACAATATCGACATGCATTATGAAGACAAAGAATACAAAGAAATCCACATGCCAAGTAATACTGGCTTGCCATTCATTATGAGTGTCGTCTTTGGAGTAGCTGGTTTCTTCCTTGTTTTTGAGTGGAAAATTGCAGCTGCAGTTGCCTCTATTGGAATTATCGCATGCCTAATAGCTCGTTCCTTCGATTATAACGATGGCTACCATGTACAAATCGATGAAATCATCCAAACTGAGGGCAAATGGAAAAAGGTTGATGAAGAGGTGAAAAATCATGTCAGCTAAGCTTGATGCAACATTACCATTAGAATATCAGACGGAACAAAATCGCTTAAATATCTTTGGTTTTTGGATTTTCTTAGGTGCTGAAATCGTCCTGTTTGCTACCCTTTTCGCAGTATACGGTGTTTTAGGTGAGCGACATGCTGGAGGACCTACCCCACAAGATATCTTTATTTTAAAAGATATCCTGATTGAAACGGTTCTTCTGCTTACGAGTAGTTTCACTTGCGGTCTAGCAATCTATGAAATGCGCAGAGCTAACCTTAAAGGTTTATTAACGTGGTTAGTGATAACATTGCTGCTCGGTGCTGGTTTTATTTATATGGAAGTCACAGAATTTATTCATTATGTGAGTGAAGGTGCTACAATGCAAACAAGTGCCTTCCTATCAAGCTTCTTTGTCCTCCTAGGAACACATGGATTACATGTCAGCTTAGGAATTGGTTGGGCAGTGTTAATTATCATCCAGCTTTTGCAAAGAGGATTAACTCCAGTTACTGCTCGTAAAGTGTTTATTATTGGTTTATATTGGCATTTTCTAGATGTTGTCTGGATTTTTATTTTTACATTTGTTTATTTAGCAAGGATGGTGTCTTAACATGGAACAAAATGCAAAGGGCTTTCCGATTAATCACGTCATCGGCTTTTTGACTTCCCTGATACTAACATTTGCCGCTGTATTTTTAGCATTTAAAACATCGCTCCCTGTTAAAGCGATTATTGGGGTAATCGGTACTTTAGCTGTAATTCAAGCTGGTCTTCAACTATATATGTTCATGCATATGAATGAAGGTGAAGATGGAAAAGCCAATGTTATCAATATTGCATATGCCTTTTTCATCGCAATTGTCACTGTAGCCGGCTCCATCTGGGTCATGTCATTCGGACATCATATGTAAATAGAAAAGCGGAAGGTGCCCGTTTATCGGCGACAAGCATAAGACGAGCCGACTAGAAGGTTTGCTTTTTAACCATCTAGTCGGATTGGCTTATGACCTCGAGCCGATGGCGCCTGCAGCTAGACATAGAAAAGCGGAAGTGGCTTGCTCAGCCCCGACCAACGCTGGAGGTCAAGCAGCTGAAGTCGGCTTTTTGACTTCAACTGATTGACCGAAGCGTTCGAGGGGCTAGCCACTGCAGCTAGAAATAGAAAAGCGGAAGGCGCCCGTTTATCGGCGACAAGCATAAGACGGGCCGACTAGAGGGTTTGCTTTTTAACCATCTAGTCGGATTGGCTTATGACCTCGAGCCGATGGCGCCTGCAGCTAGACATAGAAAAGCAGTAAAATTCCAATTGTGGATTTTTACTGCTTTTTCTTATAGTATTATGAGTTTTTGGTAAGAATATAGCACTAGTTAACAAATCGAGATCATTTAGAAAGGAAGACTTCTAATAGCCATGATAACCTCTATCCTGTATACGATAATCGTTGGAATTCCTTTGCTCATCATAGTTATGTACACTTACGACCTTCTCTTTGGTGAAAAGCGTGATAAGCAGCTAAAAAAACTTGAGAAACGCTTTGCCAAACAAGGTGTAATTAAAATTGATGTCCTAGATTATCAACCGAAACAGTTCACGATTTTTCAAGTGAAAACCAACTCAGGGACAGAAAAAATAAAAATGAAACCAGGTTACAGAATCGTCAAGCTTGTTAAAAAGGACAAATAACATCTGTTGGTTAAATGACTACAATACCCATCTTCGAATGGCTACTGCCACTCCATCCTCACGATTGGTTTCGGTAATCCAATCTGCTTCCTTTTTCACAGCATCCTGCGCGTTCCCCATCGCTACCCCGATACCACAAGCTTTAATCATCGACAAATCATTTAAGCTGTCACCGATTGCCAATACCTCCCCCATAGAAATCCCCAATTGCCGGCAAACCACTTCCACTCCAAAAGCTTTATTTACACCTTTTGTATTAATCTCTAAATTAATTGGGCTGGAATTACTTATTTCAAATAAATCTCCCTTGTTTTGTAGCTGTTTAATAATTTGCCCACGAATATTATCGTCTGGAATTTCGTATCCAAATTTCAGCCAAGTGTGATTTTCAATATCGTCTGGCATTTCTCTTCGCCAAACGCGATCGGTTGCTGCTGCCCAATAATGCACACGATATTCTTTTGCTAGATTGTACATCCAACTTATATGCTCCCAATCGATCATTTTGCGCAAAATCAGCTCTCCATTTTCATCCCATATTTCGCTTCCATTTACGGCGATATGGTAAGAACTTAGGTTTAAATCCTTTATATAATCACGCGAAGTAATAATCGATCTACCAGTACTACAGATAACATGCACACCTTTAGCTTGAGCTGCTTTGATTGTTTCTCGATTAGCAGCCGACACTTCCCCATTTTCATTTAGCAGTGTACCATCCATATCTAATGCGATGAGTTTAATTTCTTTTTGATTGTTCATGATTACCATCTCCAAACATAATAGACTGCAAGTACAACATGATTTATTTTACCATTTCTCTGTTATGAAAACAGTTCATTGAATTTTAAAGATTTTTTACAAATATAAACATTTTTCGCAGAAAATCACGAAACTTTTACACACTAAAAAATTAAAACAATTTTTTATGTTGAAAATTATCAAATTTTTTATTAGACTTGTATCAAAGTGATTAATGTCACATTTTGGCATTTAACTTTATTTAATTGAAGAGGAGGTGAAAAAAGATGAAAAAACGGATTTTTTACGTTTTGTCTACCTTGTTTATCTTTACCGCTCCTTCAATGGTACAAGCTGAAGAAAAAGGAGGAACCGTTGACTCTATCCCTAATTCAAATTCATATTCTTCTCATCAATCTTTGTTAGGCTTACATAAACTTACAAATATTATTGATGGACTAGGAAGCTTATTGGTGAAAGATTCAGATTCAGAGTCAAGCTCAACCAATGAACAGGCTAACCAAGTTGAAGTAACATCTGAAAATTTGGACGCCGCAGCTCAAGTGGTTGAAACAGCAGTAGTTGAAACTTCACAAGCTGTTACTCAAGAGGTCAAATCGGGAAATGTTATTCGTGAAACTGAAGCACAAGCTGCTCCAACCTACACAGTTTCAAATTCTGTGATTCCTAATACCCCTACTAACGTAACTTCGGTTGACGAAGGACCATCAACTGATGTACCAAGACCAAAGCCGTTATTAAGTATTGGTTTGTTAGGCTTAAATATTAATCTGTTAGGCGGCCAAAGCAGTAACTCTAGTATGCCAACATCATTATTAAGCATCGATGCTTCTGAACCCGGTTCAAATTTACTAAATCTTAATCTAGGATTAGGCTCACTTGGTAACGTTGGATTGGATTTATTTTCAGGACCATCAGTTCAAGCTGGTAATGGTGAATCATCAGTTCAAGCTGGATTACTTGGACTCGCTGTAACTGATTCAGCACTTTTAGGTAACTTGAATGTCGGATTGCTCTCTAATACGAAGAATCTTACAGAAGATGGATTTGCTTCAAGTGCAAGCCTTGTCAATTTAGGTATTAATAACTCGTTATTAACAACCAATGTTGGCGTACTTGAAAGTAGCAAAACTGTTTCAGGCGACACTACGACCTATGCAGGAAGCATAGTATCGGCTGGGGTTAGTGCTCCATTAATTGGTGATATTCACACAGGTATTGGCGAAGTATCCGGACTAATCAGCCCTGAACGAACTGAAATTCATACAGGATTAATAGTAGCTGATGTTAATAACGACATATTGGGCAATCAACACATTGGCGTCGGTGAGTATAACGAAGTCGTCACTGATGAAGGTAAAACTTCTTCAGGAGGTCTTGTTATCGTTGATGTAGAGGATTCACCTGTAGGTGATGTCCACGTTGGTGTTGGGGAATTCGAGAATCCTGGCGATAAATATATTCCGCCAGTCGTGATCGGTCCTTCATTACCAGGTACAGGCACTCCTACTCCTAGTGAAAAAGGTAGCGATCCAGGAAAAACTGTTCCAGGAAAAGAGATTGGCGGTAATGAATCTCAATCACAACAGGATGCTACACAAACTGATTTAGCAGATAATACCGTTTCTACTGATAGTCAAAGTCTTGACTTATTAGACGTAATCAATTCTCCTGTTGGTGAATTCTTACAAGCATTACAAGATGATGGAAATCATTCAGTATTATATCAAGATGTTGATGAAACGGCGCAATTAGGATTAGAGATAGAGAAATTAAACAAAAAAACAGCCGATTCAACAGGTATCACTGTAGCGGTATCCGCTCCTTCTGCTTCAAGCAGCAGCACTTCTTCAAGTACTGCAGGTCTTAGCGGAGGTTCAGGAACATTTGCAGACCTAATCTTTGGCTATAACCTTGAAGTGTCAAAAAACAACGAGACACAGGGCGTTTTAAAAACCTTGTCTACACAGTGGACTGAGTCTCCACCAGTTCAGCCACCGATAGCTCCCTTCTTCTTAGCCATATAAAAATAATTAAGAAGAAGGAGATAATCATGAAAAAACAAACTGTTGTTAAATCGTTAAAAAGTATTGTCTATACTGGAGCATTTGCTTTAGGTCTATCATTATTCGGAGGTCATGCAGGCGCAGAAGAGCTTGATGTAACAAAAGAATTAACAAATGTTACTCCTGTAGTTGAACAGGTTGCAGCACAAAACGTGTTATCAACACTTGCAGCACCAGTTGCTGCTACTGAAGAAGTAGCTGCTACAGCTCTAGAAACGCCAGTTATCCCTACAAGTGCACCAGTTGTTACTGGAAATCCTGAAGGAATTGACCCAAGTGTTACTAGCTTTTCTAAAAGCTCTTTAGTTAATGTCGACTTAAACCTTCCTATCGTTGGAAACTTAGGTTTAGATCTTCTTGGGAAAGAAGAAGTTGTAACTGAAGATGGTACAACTACTTCTGGTGGTGTACTAGGAGTTGACCTAAAGGATTCACTAATCGGTGATACTCATGTAGGTGTAATTGAAGCTAATAACTCTACTACTGAAGATGCTACTCATACTAAGAGTGGACTAGTAACTGTAGATACAAGCCTTCCAGTTGTTGGTGATGTTCACGCTGGTGTTGGTGAACTTGAACACTATCAAACTGAAGATGTAGAATATACTCACGGCGGTTTAGTAATTGCTGACGTTGAATCACCAGTTCTTGGTGACCTTCACGCAGGAGTTCTTGAAGGAACAGAAATCATTACTGAAGACTATGAATATACTCATACTGGTGTAGTAATCGTAGATGCAAAGGATACTCCTATCGGAGATGCTCATGTTGGTGTTATTGAAAAGGAAAAAGTTGTTACTGATGAGTACACTTGGGAACATGGCGGTTTAGTAATCGTTGATACTAAAGACACTCCAATCATTGGCGATCAACATATTGGTGTTCTTGAAGAAGAGAATTATACTAAAAACCCAACAAACGGTGACGACAATCAAAACCCTGGTGATGACAACCAAAATCCGGGTGACGACAATCAAAACCCTGGTGATGACAACCAAAACCCTGGTGATGACAATCAAAACCCTGGTGACGACAATCAAAACCCTGGTGATGACAACAACAACCCTGGTGATGACAACAACAACCCTGGTGATGACAACAACAACCCTGGTGATGACAATCAAAACCCTGGTGACGACAACAATAACCCAGGAGATCAACAACAAACTCCTAACAACGATACTAAAAACGATAACAACAAGAATAACAATGAAGTGAAAACTGACAACGCTGACAACACATTACCTAAAACAGGTTCTGTAATGGACGCTAGCATTCTATTAATGCTTTCTGCATTGTTATTATCCGTTGGTATCGCTTTAAGAAGATTTAATGTAAGTAAAGCTTGCTAATCAAGTTTAATTTTTCATTTGTGTAATAAGGATTAATTTTTACATCCAGGAGGGCTGATCACCCTCCTTTTTTTTAATAAGGTGGTGAAAATGATGAAGAAACTAGGAAACTTATTTATTTTTACAGGAATAGCAGTGTTAATCTTTATTGTTTATGTAAAAGGAAAGACATATTTTGAACAGAAGCAATTAGTAGAGGAATACACATCATTATCTTTTACCGAGACAGCGCCAAATGAAAAAACAGGTGTGGCACCAAAAGAAGGCGATACGATTGGCATTTTAGAAATTCCAAAAATCGAATTAAAAACTCCAATGACAGAAGGAGCTGGACCAGAACAAATAAAATTTGCGGTTGGACATCTTCCATCAAGCTCCTCCACCCATGAACTTGGCAAAATGAACACAAATTTCGCAATTGCCGGCCACCGCTCCTTTACTTACGGACAGTTTTTCAATCGTTTAGACGAACTGGGTAAAAATGACAAAATGACGTTATACACACAAAACAAAGTATTAACTTATAAAGTGATTGATAAAAAAATCGTTGACCCCTCCAATGTTGAAGTCATATATCCGATCAAGGAAAAATCAATGGTCACACTGATTACTTGTCACCCGGAACGTTCAGATAAACAAAGATTGATTGTATCCTGTGAGTTGGTTTCAGAAAAAGTTCTTGATGGACATGAGATTGAAAAAATGATTAAAGATTAGCCTATATCATTTTTTCAATCTCTCTTTTTTTAGACTTGATCGTCCTGATTCCGCAAATGCCCTGAACGAACAATTTTCGTTTCTAAGTACTTCCGGTTATATTCAGACACATCACCCCATAACGCCACTCGTTTATCAACGTTTGCACCCGTATTAATTAACGCGTCCATTTTACGAGGGTTGTTGGTTATGAGTGTAACTGGCTTCGTTCTTAATTTTTTTAATACTTGAATGGCATCAAAATAATTTCGGGCGTCATCTACAAATCCTAGCTGTAAATTAGCTTCAACGGTATCGAGGCCATTTTCCTGTAAAATATAAGCCATCGCCTTTGAAAATAAACCTATTCCCCTCCCCTCATGATTGGCTAAATAAAATAATGCACCAGCACCATGGTTGACAATCATCTTCATCGCTTGCTTTAATTGGAACCCACAATCACAACGTTTGCTTCCAAAAATATCACCCGTATGGCAAATACTATGTAAGCGAATTAAAGCCTCTTCTGCGCCTGCAAAATCTCCATAAATCAATACACTTGATTGCTGCATTTCTGCTAAATTTGATGAAGATAAGGTTTCAATGATTTTTTCAGTATCATAAGTGCCATCCCCACAAAAATGACCAGCCATATTTTCACATTTTAACCAGCAGTACCATTGAAAAATGCTCGTTTCACCATCTAAATTTACAGGTAAATTGATCGGACCAACAAGATATACTGATTTTTCATTATTGGGAATGACCATGATTTTTTCCTTTAAGGTTTCTATCACTTTTGAATCAATCATTTAGTTCACCTCAAATTATTAGAATATATTAAATCCGCCTTAGCCTAGTTTTCCATCTTCTTGTTTGATTTACTTGTAACTCCAACAATTAAAAATAAGCCAAGGAGCAAACATTCTAGCACCAATCCCTCTGTGGCCCACGAAAAAAAAGAGTACTCTAAATGGTCGAGATTATTTTTAAAAAGTATAACAGAGAAAATTCCCAGTAACAGGCACAGAGGAGTGATGACAATATTAAAAGGTACTTCGTCATTTTGAAAAAATAGACCGAATACCTTGTTTATCCCGTATAGGGTGATGGCCAATCGTGCAATAAATGTTGGAAGCCACACCGTTACAATGACTAAATCAAGGCGATCCAAAAAATCCGTTATATTTATTTGTTGAATGAGCGCCAAATTCGGATATGTCGTTTCTTTAACAAGATTAACTCCAAGTACTGTGATGTCCAAAAATGTAAGGATAACAAATAATAATGTGCCAATTCCAATCCCCAAAACCGTTCCACGTTTTATTTTTTCTGGAGATTTAACATCAAGTAAAAGAATTAAGGCGATGATAGCCTCCCCAATCCAGGAAAACATTAAAAATGTAGACTTTAGCATCGATGTACCAAAGCCTGGACCACCGATTGGCTCCAAATTTTCTAGTTTAATTTCATTTAAAAGCATAAATGGTAGCAGAAGGATGATTCCTCCAAAGATAATGATTTGGATTACCGTAACGCGACTTATTACCTCCAAGCCACTAACCGCCATGTATATTAATGCAAGTGACAGAATGATCATGATGGCATCTCGTGGTGTATTCGGAAGTAATACTGTCGTTATAAAATCAAGAATAGCCCGAAAATCTTTTACATAAACAAATACTAAAAACAAACCCATCAACACAATAAAGCTTTTTTGTAAAATTGTTTTATCACTTCCTTGAAACGATTTTTGGAGCTTTCTGACTCTATCACTATTCCCCATCACAAAAATAAGCAAAAAAGAAATGATTGGAAAAACAAGGATTGGCGCCATCCATGTATTTTGTTCTCCAACTTGTGCGATAATTTGTGGCAAGGTATTCAGAATCCCTGATATTAAGAAATTTACGATTAACGCTATATACTGAAATAAAGAAATTTGTTCTCTCATTGGGCAATCACCCTCTTTGTCCAACTTCCCACCGTTTCATTAAGGTATTTTGCACTTGCTCCTAAAGAAACGTGAAATCCCATCAATATTGAAACACCGATTGTTGCTATTACCATGAATAGGACTAAAACCCATAGTTTTTTCTCTAAGGTGGAGCTATTCTTCAAAATAACGATATACATAATAAGACTTATGATGACCCCAATCGTCCCAAACATATGATCATTCCTTTATTTTTAAAGCTGAATTTATCGCTTCATCAATTTCTGCATCAACGTTAATCTTTACGTCAAGCTCAGTTAACAGCTTGTCCCAATTCTTCTCCCATTTTTGTTTCCATAATTTACTTTCCTTCCTTGATAAATACCAGCCAAAACCAAAAATATCAATTCCCTCTGATTTGGAGTGTGTAAGAATTGCTTCTATTTCACTTTTTATCTGTTCCTCCATGATTTTTATTACTTTTCGATAATTTTTTGGGTCATTCATTTCTAGATTTGCCTCATTTTGCATCATAGTGGCTGAGACATTCACATTAACTGTAAAATTTGGCAAATTATTTTTCAGCTTATACTTAGGACGAACCTTCGATTTAATAATGCCGACATTTATTTCACCATCATCTTTAATCGTAAATGTATAACCACGCCGACGCATTTGTTCAAGCAACCAATAAACTCCTGTGGATTCTTTCTTATTAGTAATGAACTTTAATTTATCATCTTTAAAAATAGCTAATTTATTGATTGAGACTTCTTGTTGTTTTTGTCCTTTTTTATTATTTGTAAGACTCACCTCAACCAATGGGATAACGGGATCCTTACCAGGTCTCGAATAATCGTTCAAAATATCACGTACATCGCGATGAAAACCCGCCTTCGTTAATTCTCGAATTGCTTCAGCAGGGAGCTTCTCCAAATGAGGCGAAGCATTTAGTACATCAATCGCATCACCCTTCGTTACTAAAACAAAAGTTGTTAATCGTGATTGAGGCTGTTCAACAATTACATCCATTGATTTCTTTAAGCCCGCTCGTGCCAGTTCCTCACCAAATACAATCACTCTACGATGTGCAAAGTAATTTTTCCGGGACATCCTACCTTGTAATAAATCATTGGCTTCTCGTACATTCCTGCCTACAGTTGAATC
Organism: Bacillus marasmi; assembly: GCF_902168435.1. GTDB lineage: Bacteria > Bacillota > Bacilli > Bacillales > Cytobacillaceae > Bacillus_BU > Bacillus_BU marasmi. The sequence goes on along the minus strand of NZ_LR656166.1, from coordinate 24,704 downwards.
AATATAGTATGGTTTGTTACCGCCAGTACCTCCCCCACCTCCGCTTGAACCCGCTCCCCCCAAAGCACTTGGGAGAGGAACTTGAACAGACACGCGGATTTGATTTTCTTTTAATAAATCAAATCCTGTTCCGTTTATGAAAGCTAAATCATTGACCTCGATCCGGTCCCAACAACCTGACAATATTAGTACACTCATCCACAGTGTGAATTGCACCCTCCACCGCTTCATGACTCGTTCCCCTTTTTATCATTAGTTGAACTTCCACTTGTTCCAGGAAATAGGCCAAATGCTTGTCTGACTACATTCTCTTTTATCACCTGAGTCGGACGCTTATCTAAAGCCCACCACGGTGCACGAATAAAAACATCCTTTAATTCATCCCACTTTAAAGGTCCAACAGGCGAAAAATATGGTACGCCAAATGAGCGTAGTTTACAAAGGTGGGTAAGCAAAAAGATTGAGCCAATCACAATTCCAAGTAAACCGAACGCTGCCGCAAGCATCATCATCGGGAAACGGAGCAAGCGAATCGAGATCGCCATATTAAACCTCGGAATTGTGAATGAAGCAATCCCAGTAAGTGATACTACAATGACCATCGGTGCAGAGACAATTCCGGCCTCAACAGCAGCAGAACCGATTACCAAAGCACCCAAAATGCTGACTGCTTGACCAATAACTTTTGGCAGACGGACTCCTGCTTCTCGTAATGCTTCAAAGGCTAGTTCCATAATCATTGCCTCAATAAAAGCTGGAAACGGTATGGCTTCACGACTCGCTGCAATACTATACAGCAATGTCGTCGGAATCATTTCTTGATGATAGGTCGTAATCGCAATATAGAAAGCTGGTAACGCTAATGCCAAAAATATGAGAATGATGCGGAGCCATCTTAAGAAAAATGAAATATGGAAACGTTGATAATAATCTTCACTAGCCTGTAAAAACATCCAAAATGTTGCCGGTAAGATGAGCGAAAATGGTGTACCATTTATTAAGATGCATACCCTACCTTCTAGGAGATTGGCAGCAACAGTATCCGGCCTTTCGCTGTTTTGTATCTGTGGGAAAATACTCCATGGATTATCTTCGATTAGTTCCTCAATATAACCACTCTCTAAAATCCCATCTATTTTAATTCGATCAATCCGATTGAGAACCTCATCAACCAACTCCTTAGGAGCTAAGTGATCCATATATAGGATCACCAAAGAGGTTTTTGTTTCCGTCCCCACCTCTTTGCTAATCATTTTCAGATGACTAGAACGGATTTTTTGTCGTACCAAAGCAGTATTAACACGTATATTTTCGGTAAATCCCTCGCGTGGTCCACGAATTGATGTTTCCGTTTCCGGCTCTGAGACTCCTCGACGAATTCCTCCCTTGGCACTCAACACCAATGCTTCTCGTATGCCATCAACTACCAACAGCGTTTCCCCTAGAAGAACCTTATTAATCACATCTTGTAAATTATCTGTCGTATCAACTTGCGCAATCGAAACTATTTTTTCTTTTAACTGTTCAAGCTCAATCCGTTCACCGAGAGCAAAATCTTGTAAATTCATTAAACCGTGTAGCTCAATGTCCTTCGTTTCTACAATCCCTTCAATAAAAATAAGTACAGCTTCATGTCCTCCGATGCGAAGCGAACGGAATACAATATCAGAACAATGTTGGAAAACATCCTGTAATATCTTCTTATTTAATTCTAGCTCACTTGAAAATTTTGTTGATGTGTCTGTTGTAGGTTCGATGAGCTTTGATATTGGCTTCGGTCTTAATAGTTTTCTCATATTCCCAGACTCCGTTTGTTTTTTGATAATATTCCCTCGTTTTCAATGTTTATCCTATTAAGTGAAACTTCCATCTGTATGAGGACTACTGTCCGTTAAGATGGGATAAATGCAATAGCTTGGATTAGACAGTGGAAAAATAGTGAAAATACATATAAAATAAGTAAAAGCGTACATATAGAAAGGTTGATTACTTTTGGAACATAATTCCTCAAATTTTATCAAGAGTATTATTAAAGAAGATTTAGAATCCGGGAAAAGAGATCATGTTATTACCCGCTTCCCTCCAGAGCCAAACGGATATTTACATATTGGTCATGCAAAATCAATCGTAATAAACTTTGGTCTTGCAGATGAATTTAACGGAAAAACCAATTTACGTTTTGACGACACAAATCCTTTAAAGGAAGACCAAGAGTATGTTGATTCGATAAAAGAAGACGTAAGATGGCTTGGCTATGAATGGGACGGCTTATTTTTTGCATCTGACTATTTTGATGAAATGTTTAATCGCGCAGTGCTATTAATTAAAAAAGGAAAAGCTTATGTGGATGATTTGTCGGCTGAAGAAATTCGAAGCCTTCGCGGGACACTTACAGAGCCAGGCAAAGAAAGTCCTTATCGTAATCGTTCTGTCGAGGAAAATTTAGACTTATTTGAACGGATGAAGAACGGTGAATTTGGAAATGGAGAGAAAGTTCTTCGTGCCAAAATTGATATGACTTCTCCTAATTTAAATTTACGTGACCCAGTATTATACCGTATCTCTCACGCTACACACCATAACACTGGTGACAAGTGGTGTATTTATCCTATGTATGATTTCGCCCATCCGCTCGAAGATGCAATTGAGGGTGTTACACACTCACTATGCACAACTGAATTTGAGGACCATCGTCCCCTTTATAATTGGGTTATCGAAGAATGCGAAACAGAAAGTAAACCAGAACAAACTGAATTTGGTCGTTTAAACATTACAAATACGGTGATGAGTAAACGCAAACTAAAACTTCTAGTCGATGAAGGATTTGTTGATGGCTGGGATGACCCACGCATGCCGACCATTTCTGGTTTAAGAAGAAAAGGTTACACACCTGAGTCAATTCGTGAATTCGTTAAAGAAACGGGTGTTTCAAAAAGTTCTGGAACAGCGGATTCAGCTATGCTTGAACATTTTGTCCGTGAGGATTTAAAATTGAAAGCACCTCGGACAATGGGAATTCTACGTCCACTTAAAGTGGTCATTACAAATTATCCAGAGGGTCAAGTTGAGTGGCTTGATGCAGAAATCAATCCTGAGGTCCCTGAAATGGGAATGAGAAAAATTCCTTTTTCACGCGAAATTTACGTTGAACAAGATGACTTCATGGAAAATCCGCCCAAGAAATATTTCCGTCTCTTCCCTGGAAATGAAGTCCGTTTAAAGCACGCGTATTTCATTAAGTGTGAAGAAGTTGTCAAGGATGAAGCAGGAAACGTAATTGAACTTCGTTGCACTTATGATCCTGAAACAAAGAGTGGCACTGGCTTCACAGGACGAAAAGTAAAAGGTACTCTACATTGGGTTGAAGCAAGTCAAGCTGTCCCAGCTGAATTTCGTCTTTATGAGCCGTTAATTTTAGATAATGATCCTAATGAGGAAGAACAGGAAACTGGTGAAGAGAAGTCCTTCCTTGAGCTAGTGAATCCAAATTCCCAACAAATCATTCAAGGTTTCATTGAGCCAAACATGAAGGATGTTAAACCACACGACAAATACCAATTCTTCCGTCATGGCTATTTCAATGTGGACCCAAAACTATTCACCAGCGATAAAGCAGTCTTTAATTTAATTGTTTCATTAAAAAGCTCGTTTAAACTATAAATTCTTCAAGGAGAAAAACAGATGGATAAATCGTTTAAGGCTTTTGTAGTAAATAAATCAGATGAAAATTTCTCGGCCGAGGTACGTATAATGTCAACGGACGACCTACCTGCTGGGGATGTATTAATTAAAGTTCATTATTCCAGTGTGAATTTCAAGGATGGATTGGCGAGTATTCCAAATGGGAAAATTGTTCGCTCTTACCCATTCATTCCTGGCATTGATTTAGCAGGAGTGGTCGCTCACTCAACCGATCCCCGTTTTAAAGTGGGTGACGAGGTGATTGCCACCAGCTATGAAATCGGTGTATCTCACTTTGGTGGATTTAGCGAATATGCAAGAATTCCTGGTGATTGGATTGTACCACTACCTGTAGGATTAACTTTAAAGGATGCGATGATATTTGGTACGGCCGGTTTAACAGCTGCCCTTTCGGTTGATGCGTTAGAAAATCGCGGTTTAACACCTGAGTCTGGCAAAGTACTAGTCACCGGAGCAACGGGTGGAGTTGGCAGCATTGCCGTTGCCATTCTCGCAAAACGCGGCTACCATGTTGTAGCAAGTACAGGCAAGCAAACCGAACATGAATTTCTAAAGAACCTTGGTGCAAAGGAAATTCTCTCACGTGAGGAAATTACAGGTGAAAAAATAAAACCATTAGATCAACAACTATGGGCTGCAGCAATTGATCCAGTTGGCGGAAATACGTTAGCAGCTATTTTGAGCAAACTTCAATACGGCGGTTCAGTTGCAGTAAGTGGATTAACTGGTGGTACCGATTTACCAACCACTGTGTTTCCCTTTATCTTGCGAGGAGTTAGTTTATTAGGCATTGATTCTGTTTACTGCCCAATGGAAACTAGACTAAAGGTTTGGAATAGAATGGCCACAGATATGAACCCAGCAGAAAAACTAGAGCTTATCAAGCGCGAAATTTCATTTCCAGATTTAAACAAGTCTTTATCTGAAATCCTTCAAGGACAATCGCGCGGTCGAAATGTCGTCGTCTTTTAATTCTTTTATAACAAAAAGCTGTCCTCATCTATCATTAAATGGATGAGGACAGTTTTTTTTGTGCAAAACGCTTAACCCATAAGCCAAGTACTTGCTCTCCTTCATATTTCCTAATTTGTACTAAAATAAATAATTTTCTGATATAATATTGTTTGTAAATCTAGTTCATTTATTCAGAACGATTGATTCTATAAAGCGCTCTATCATTCCCGCGTTTAAGGGAGATTATCATATGAATATATTTAAGAAGATCAAAAAATGGATAGATTCTCAATTTACCTTTATGCAACGAAAAAATGAATTAGCGCTGAATGAAGAAAGGTATAAATCCTTATTTGAGCATCATCCTGACGGTGTATTTTCCTTAGACCTTAAAGGAAATTTTATTAGTAGTAATACACCATGGGGCGATTGGGTTGGATTTTCCCCAATGGAATTAATCGGGAAGCCTTTTCTTGACGTAATCCCCGACAGAGACAATCACTATGTGTTTGTGAATCATTTTACAAAAACGATAAATGGCAGTAAAGAAAGATACGAGCTTTCCTTTATTAATAAAGAAGGAAAAATGTGTCACATACAATTTACTAATATACCGATATATGTAAAAAATGAAATTGTAGGAATTTATGGAATTGGGAAAGATATAACTGAAAACAAGATAAATGAAGAAAAAATTAAACAGATGGCCCTACACGATTCATTGACAGGCTTACCAAATCGTGTCTTGTTTTCAGAAATTATTCAGCTGGCGTTGGCAGACGCAGAAAGAAATAAAGAAATGCTGGCAATTATGTTGCTTGATTTAGATCGATTCAAAACCATCAATGACATTTTAGGACATGATGTCGGTGATCAACTTCTCAAGCAAACGGCCAAGCGATTAGTTGCGTCACTTCGCAAAAATGATACTGTATGTAGACAGGGAGGCGACGAATTCAGTATTTTACTAAAAGGGATTAACCGGCCTGAGGATGTAATGATTATTGCTTCAAAAATCCTCCATTCTTTAAATAAGCCGTACATCATTAATGACAATGAAGTAATTACAACACCAAGTATGGGCATAGCTGTTTATCCAATTGATGGTGAAACTTCAGCTGACCTTTTGCAAAAGGCTGATTTCGCTATGTATGCTGTAAAGGAGCAGGGAAGAAATCATTTCCGCTTATATTCAAAGGAGAAACACCATGATTATTCAAAACAATATCTACTAGAAAAGGAACTTCGCAAAGCTTTAGAAAAAAAAGAATTTACCGTTTTTTATCAACCGCAATTCGATATACCAACAGGGAAAATGATTGGGGTTGAGGCTCTATTAAGATGGCACCACCCTGATCTCGGTATGATTTCACCTGTTGATTTTATTCCAGTGGCCGAACAAGCTGGAATGATTGTTCCGATTGGTGAATGGGTATTAAAAACCGCTTGTCAACAAGCAAAAATATGGCACCAAAACGGTTTCCCATTAAAAATGGCAGTAAATTTATCTCCACGGCAATTTCGACAAAAGGATCTTGTCGAGCTTGTAAAAGAGGTATTACATAAGTATGAGCTTAAGCCAAAATATTTAGATTTAGAAATTACTGAAGGTATTGCGATGAAAGATATTCATCTATCCATTCAAAAGCTTAACGCTTTAAAGGCTATCGGTATTAACATTTCAATTGATGATTTTGGCACAGGATATTCTTCACTTTCTTATTTATCGAATTATCCTGTTGATACTTTAAAAATTGCTCGTGAATTTATTGAAAAAATTGGGCAAGATGCAGGTAATGAAGCAATAATTAGTTCGATCATTGCTTTGGCGCACAATCTTAAATTGAATGTTCTTGCCGAAGGTGTAGAAGAACCCACTCAATTACAATTCTTAAAGGAGCGCAACTGTAATCAAGTTCAAGGTTTTATGTTTGGAGTCCCAATGCTCGCTGGGGAATTAGAGGAACAATTTCTTAATAAAAATATGCAAAATCTTGAAAGGAGTTAACATGAAAGAATTTCAAACATTTGGTTGGTACGCAGCAAGAATTTCTCCTTATCTTCCTAAAGAGGCTTTTCAGCCCGTTCCCTCCAGATTGCTTGGAGGTCTAGCATATTTAATTATTATTATCACATGTATGATTTCAATTAGTTTATTTCATTTCAATATATGGATAAACATGTTACTTTCGCTCGTAATTGGTTTTAGCTTTTCCGGAATTGGATTCTTAGGGCATGAAGTGTTACATGGGTCCGTGGTTAAAAACGCCAAGCTGAGGAATATGATTGGTGCGATTTGCTTCTGGCCATTTACAACCGGTCCCCTCCTTTGGCGTAAATGGCACAATAGCACACATCATGTTCATACTCAGCATACGGAGAAAGATCCAGATACGTGGTCGACCGCAGAGGTGATTATGCGAAAACCAATATTAAAGGCACTGTTTCGCCTACCGAAGCTTTTTCGGTCCATCAGTTACTGTTTGTTTCTATTTATTAATTTTAATACTCATTCAACTCGAATGTTCCTTCGATTCATTAAGGAATTCAAACCAGAAAATCGGCGCTCTGTTTGGTTTCAATTTCTGTTACCGTGGGTTACATGGATAGGTTTAGCTTTTATCATTGGCCCTGCAAAATGGTGCTTCGTGTATCTCATACCAGCTTTAATCGCCAACTTTATTGTTAGCAGCTACATTGCTACAAATCACAATTTAAACCCGCAAACTGACACAAATGATCCGTTAGCAAATAGCCTAACAATAACTGTACCGAAATGGATTGATGTCCTGCATTATCAATTCTCGTTACACACTGAGCATCACATGTTTCCAAGTATGAATCCAAAATACTATCCGTTAGTTCAAGCACATATCAAAAAGATGTGGCCAGAACGCTATCATGAAATGTCATATTGGAAAGCGATGCTTACGCTAATTAAAACACCAAGAATCTATCTAGAAGAACGACATTTAATTGATTTTCAAAAAGGAAAGATATATGGTTCATTAGGAAATGGGCTAAATCCTGATCATATCAATTACCAAAAAATCGATACTGAACATGCAATCCCAGGAAAAATCTCCCCTAAACAAACCACCTAATCAAAACGTAAAAACGGCTAAACATTCATCATTGAGTGATTTAGGCGTTTTTTTGTCATTTCATATGAAATTTCTTTTGGTCACGTTAAAGTGTGACTTTCGTCATAACAATACAATAATAATTATCTATATATTAAAATTATGTTTGTCTTCATATATTAAACTCATTTTTACATACAGCACAACTAGAAAAGGAGAATAACATTTATGCTAAAGAATGTGTCAATGAATGTGAAACAAATGGGAAGTTATATTATTATCATTCTATTCTTTATTGTCATTACGAACACTTCCTACAACAATGTCAATCACCTTAGAGACCAGACCGTATCAATCGGAGAGCAAGATGTCCCGAAAATTGTACTAACAGGAGAATTAAAGGAGGATTTTGCACGTATAGGTCAATCCACGACGAAGCATGCATTTGAGCAGAACGTGAATGAAAAAAACAAAATTGGAGAAGCAATTTCAAAAGATATTAGCGCGGTTAAAAAGAACTTAAAAGAAGCTGAGAAACTTAACTATACAAAAGCTGATCGTCAGCTATTAGCTGATTTGAACCAAAAAGTTGTAGATTACAATAATCAACTTAACCTCTTTTTAACGGAGTCCAAGAAAAATCAATACAATGAAACCAAGGCACAGCTAGACAAATTAAGTATTATTTCAAACAATGGGACTGCTACACTCGAAAAGCTATATAAGTCCGCACAGGACGAGGCAGAAGTGACCTTGGCTAATTCCTACAAAGATTCAAATAAGTTCAATTATGAAATATTGATTCTTGCCGTTACAGCTTCCATTTTTAGTACGATAATTGCATATTTTACAACCCGATTAATTTCAAGAACGGTTAGACGATTTGCACAAAATGTTGATAAAACGAATAAATCAGTTGCAGAAATCAAAAAATCAATCGATAAAACTTCCGAAAGCGCACAGCAGCTTGACGCATCCATGAACAATGCCAATCATTCAATTACTGAATTAGTTGAGTCGATTCAACATGTTGCGGTAAGTACAAATGTAACTGCATCTGGTGTAGACGAAATCTCAGCTGCAATTGAACAAATGAGCGCGTCAATTTCTTTAGTGGCTGGAAGTGCAAGTACGCTTGGAATTTCAGCTGAAGAAACATCTTCAGCTATCCAGCAAATGATGGCTTCCGTTGAACAAGTAGCAGACAATGCCGGAAGCGCTAGCACTGGCATTGAGCAAATCTCAGCTGCAATTGAAGAAATGAGTCAATCGATTAAAATTGTTAGTGAAAATGCGCGTGGATTAACTAACACTGCAGGTCAAGCATCAGACGCGATCCAACAAATGATTCATTCTATTAAACAAGTTGATGAAAGAGCTCAAACCGTAAATAAATTAAGTAACTCCGTAATGCATGACGCACATGAAGGTACCCTATCGCTAAATGAAACCTTAAATGGTATGAAAGAAATTTCTCAAGTCATAAACCATGCAAGTGACGTGATGCAAAGCCTTGGCAAAAGCTCTGAAGAAATCGGTAGCATTATTGCCGTAATCGATGAAATCGCTGATCAAACCAATCTATTAGCTCTTAATGCTGCAATTGAGGCGGCGCGCGCTGGTGAACATGGAAAAGGATTTTCAGTAGTTGCTGAGGAAGTTAGAAAGCTGGCAGAACGCTCTGCACAAGCAACAAAAGAAATTTCTTTTCTCATTAAAGGTATTCAAGCTGAAACAACCGTTGCTGTCACATCTATCAATGAAGGCGCGCAAAAGGTTATGATTGGAAATCAACTTGCAGATAAGACAAAGCAAGCAATTGAAAAAATTACTGAAGGAATTACTCAAGTAACCGAGGAAATGGACCAAATCGCTCAAGCAACAGAAGAACAACAAAAAAATAGTGAACTGATTACAAAAGCTGTGAAAAATGTACTAAACCAATCAGAAGCTATGACCCATTCAACGAAAGAACAATCTATTACTGCAGAAGAAATTGTTAAAGGCATTACCTCAACTAAAGACATGGTTCAGCAAATATCAATTGCGACTAATGAACAATCAAAAGGTGGCCATGCTATTGTAGAAGCAGTTGGCAATGTAACTAGCCAAACTAGCTCCGTGACGAATGCAACGAAGGAACAGGCCTTTACTTCTGAGGAAATCGTAAAGAATGTTAGCAAAATTAAAGAAATGGTTCAGCAAATGATGGTAGCTACAAATGAACAAGCTCGTTATGGACAGGACATCGCCTTAGAGGTTGGAAATGTTCGTAAGCAGACAAGCGAGCTCGAAGCTAGCATTGAAACACAAACGAAAGAAGTGGAAGATGTCGCAATCGCCATCAACGAAGTAAACGATCAAGTTAAGACACTGGGATAAACAAAGCAAAAAGGCTATCAACCGCGATAGCCTTTCTTTATTTTTCCAGTCTGTAGTATATCTTTCTTTTCCATTTCAAGAATTCTTCATCAAAAAATAGACTCTCATCGCGTGGACGATTAAAAGGAACCTGAAACTCTGCGATAATGGATGCTGGTTTTTGTGAAAGAACGATAATTCGATCAGAAAGAAACAAGGCCTCTTCAATCGAGTGGGTAACAAAAATGATTGTCCGCCGGTATTCCTCCCAAATCGCTAGCAGCCATTTTTGCATTTCCAGCCTGGTTAGTTCATCTAATGCCGAAAAAGGTTCATCAAGGCAAATGAGAGATTGTGGACTTAATAAAGCGCGAATAAACGCAACTCTTTGCTGCATTCCACCTGATAGCTGGTCAGGAAGTGCATGTATGTAGTCCCCTAATCCAGCCTTATTCAGCATTTCTATCGCTTTGACTGGATCTTTTTTCCCCTTTATCTCAGCAGCCAATAAGACATTTTGAAGAACGGTACGCCAAGGAAGCAAGCTAGGTGATTGCGGCATATAACTTATGGCACCACGAGCTCCGACAATATTAATTCCTTCAAGCCAAATTTCACCGGAATCTGGTGTTAATAGTCCGCCTATTAAATTAAAAATTGTACTTTTCCCACTGCCTGATGGACCAAGTATTGAAATAAATTCTTCTTTTCCTACTGAAAAGTTAAGATCTCCTAGAACCTCATTTGCAGAAAAACGTTTACTTACATGAGATATTGTTAAATGACTCACTCTCTCTTCCCTCCTTTACCGTTCCAGCGAATGAAATATTTTTCCAAAGCGATGATCACGAGGAAAAAAAGTAAGCTTAAGAGCATAATCGCTAATATCGCTACAAATACCTTATCTGTTCGAAACGAAGATGAAGCTAAGGTCATGTACACACCGATACCTTTTTCAGAACCTAGCCATTCAGAAATAACCGCCCCCATCACACTATACGTTGCAGATATTTTGAGCCCAGAGAATATCGCAGGTAGAGCATAAGGCCACTCTAGCTTCCAGAATAATTGCCCTCTTGTTGCGCCGGCCATAAGCATATAGTGCTTGTAGGATTGGGGGACTTGCCTAAATCCATCTAAAGCTGCAACCGTTATTGGGAAGAAGCAAACAAGTGTTATCACAATTAGCTTCGGCAATAGACCAAAACCAAACCAAATCACTAACAATGGTGCAAGTACAATAATCGGAACGTTTTGTGATAGAATCAGGAGCGGATACACCGCATCGCGTACCCAAGGCAACAAATGAAGGAATATCGCTACCAGTAAACCGACAGCCACCCCAATTGCATAACCTTCAATAGAAATCCAAACTGTTGCCAGTAAGTCAGGATAAAATTGGTTCCAGCCCACAAATGCTTCAGTCAGAATTTTTGAAGGTGCTGGCAAAATCCAATCATCCACTAAATATTTTATTGCTATAATTTCCCAGAAAATGAATAAAAGGAGGAGTACCGCTACCGGTCTCCAACCTTTTATTAAAAAATATTTAAGCTTCATCGATATTTCTCCGTCAAGGTATCCATCGTAATTCCTTGCGGCTGATATAATACTTTAATTTGTGAAATAACATTTGTACTGCCTATTTCCATCATCCGCACATTCATTTTCTCAATGATTGAAAATAAATGTGTCAGTTCACCTTCCATCGTTGTTTCTAGCGGGTGGACTTCATATTTCACACCAGATTCATGAATGATTGCAATTGCTTCATCAACGTACGGAATCACATCTCCACCATCAGCTGGCTTCGGAATAATTTGAATACTTACTAATGCATTAGCCATTCATACTCCCCCCTATTCTGGCAAAAAATCATTCGTAAACGCTTTTTTTGCATCAAGCTCTTTTTCTAATAATCCGTTCTCAAACATCCATGATGCATAGTTTTCCCAAATCTCTAGTTTTTGTTCACCCCACTGCTCAGCATCATCCTTATATTTTGCTGCAAGCCATTTCTGGCTTTCTTTTACAAGTTCAGCATCCAAATCTGGAACTTCCTTTATAAGGATGTTCGCTGCATCTTCGGGATTTTCAATCGCATATTCGTAGCCTTTCGATGTTGCCTTGATGAACGCTTTAACTACATCAGGATTGTTAGCGATCATTTTTTCGTTCGTTGTTAAAACAGGCGTATAATAATCTAGTTTTTCCGAGTAGTCGGTCAAATACATCATATTGATTTTTTCGCCCCGTAACTCCGCTTCAATGCCTGTCCATCCATAATAAATCCAGGTAAAATCAATATCCCTTTTAATAGCCGTAAAAAAGTCAGCATCTCCAATATTCACAATATTAACTTTGTTAACATCCGCATTTTCAGTTTTCATTAAAGAGTCAATGACTGATTTCTCAGCAGGTGAACCCCAGCCTCCATATGATTTTCCTTCAAAATCCTTCGGTGACTTAATATTTTTGGCGGCTGGTGATGCAAAACCAGATGTATTATGCTGTATGACAGCGGCAATCGAAACTAGTGGTACCCCTTGAATCCGCGCCTGAGTGACACCTTCTTGATAACCGACACCAAACTGAGCTTTTCCTGAAGCGACTAACTGGTCAGCACCCGCTTCCCCTGGCATAATGATTTTGACATCTAAGCCCGCTTCTTCAAAATAGCCTTTTGCTTTCGCGACGTATAAACCCGTATGATTTGTATTAGGTGTCCAATCGAGTACGACCGTTGCTTTTTCTAGCTGTTTTCCCTTATCCTTGTCTTTTGAATCATTTCCTTCTTCTTTTTTCGTACCGCAACCCGACATAACTAACATTGCGACGACCAAAAATAGCATCCATTTTTTCATGATTTTTCCCCTTTCTTCACTCCGTCAAGACCAAAAAAGTATGTATGGACTATCCCTAAAATAAAAACGCCTAGCTAAAAGCATGGGCGCATACCAACAAATATTTGTTAAAATATGTTCCCTCCGCTGGCACTAACCAGATCAGGTTCAAAGGGTCATTATCTTCGAGATAATTTCTCAACTGGCTCACCAGTTCCCCTACATAGATATTTTGATTTTCAAATCATTCATATTATATCATTATAAAAATTTAATGTCAGTATCTTCGCAAAAGATAATCAAACGCTAATTTAGTTAAGAATGTTCATAGAATGGTCATAATAATGTAAAATAATATCTCATTATGAAATATTCGTTAATGTAAACTGAATATTAGAATAATGTTTTTTGTCGGAGGAGAATGGTATGAACCACGACGGTTTACTTGATAACAGTAATGTGGAACTAAACATGATCGAAGCCAACATTATCAATCCCCAGAATGTAAAATACAATATTAAACCAGGACAAGATGATTGGGCACATACACAAGAACTTGATCCAGAAAAAATCCTCATAAATGAAAAAACCGTTTATGCAGTTGACCAAGCAATGAACGTTGTCATTACCGACGCAAATGGCTATGTCCTTTATGGCAATCAAAATATTTTCGATTTAACGCTATATTCACCTGCTGAATTAATCGGAGGACACACACGAATCTTTAACGCCAACTACCATTCAAAAGAATTTTTTCAAGAAATGTGGAACACGATAAAGTCCGGGAAAATCTGGCGAGGTGACTTGAAAAATAAACGAAAAGATGGAGCGATTATTTGGGTCCGCTTAATCATAACTCCATTGTTAAACAATGATGGTGTACCGTACCAGTTTGTTGCCCTGAAGGAAGATATTACTGAAAAAAAGGAAATCGAGTTTCAGCTTGCTCAAAAAGATAAACAGCTAAGTGCACTGACCTATAACTCCTACGATATTGTAGGTATTATCAATCAATATGGGGAAATCACTTATTTAAATCCGGCTTTCGAACGGGTTTTAGGCTTTCCTTCTTTTGAAACGATTGGCTCAAATCTTGTGTCTTTTTTAGTGGACGATGATTTACCGTTTTGGTCGAAGATGCTCAAAGAAATCATTAAACAGCCCACCGATCCAATTCGACATCAACTCAAAATAAAGCACAAAAGCGGTTCAATTCGTTGGTGTGATGTTGCTTTTACAAATTACTTAGACGATCCACATATCAAAGGGATTGTTTTTAATTTCCGAGATATTACCAATCAAAAAGAAGCAAATGATAGAATTAATCACTTAGCCCATTTTGATTTTTTGACAGGTTTACCTAATCGGAGACATTTTGAGCACTATTTACAAGAATCACTCCTTTCAACCAAGAATACAGATTCAATGATTTCAGTTTGGTTTTGCGATTTAGACGGCTTTAAACATATTAATGATACGCTTGGCCATGACATCGGTGATGGGCTATTATCAGAGGTAGGAAAGCGCATTCAACAATTTTTTGAAGGAAAAGCCTTTGTGGCTCGGCTCGGTGGAGATGAATTTGCGATTGTAATGCCAAACTCAGATGATTTCAATCAGTTAAACGACTTAGCTGACAAATTAATTAATGCGATTAATCAACCTTTCACAGTCGATGAATATCATTTAAATATATCAGCTAGCATCGGAATCAGTACATATCCAATGGCTGGAGAAGATATGAAAACCTTAGTGAAAAATGCGGATGTAGCGATGTATCAAGCTAAGCATGACGGCAAGAATCATTTTCAAATGTACATACCTTCAATGGATCAAAATAGTTATAAATCATTTATTATTAAAAATGATTTAAACTATGCAATCGAAAAGAATCAGCTCTTCGTCATGTATCAACCAAGAATCCATACGAAAACGAATAAAATTGTCGGAGCAGAGGCATTAATCCGCTGGGATCATCCAAAATTAGGACTAGTCTCACATTCTGAATTTATCCCATTTGCAGAGGAATCAGGCTTTATTATCCCGCTTGGAAATTGGATTATTAAAGATGTCTGCTTACAGTTGAAGCGATGGCAATCAATCGGATTACCCCCAATTAAGGTATCCGTGAACATTTCCGTAAAGCAATTAATTCACCCAAAATTCAGCCAAAGGGTGAAACAAATTCTTGATGAGACAGGACTCGATCCAAAATGGCTGGAAATTGAGATTACAGAAGGCGTATTACTTCATAAGGAAGGTCAAGCAATCCTCTCTCTTCAGGATTTAAAGAAGCAAGGTATATCAATAACACTTGATAACTTCGGAGCTGGCTATTCTGCTTTTAATTATTTAATTAAATATGATTTTGATGTGATTAAAATCGATAGAAGTATATTTGAAAATATCCATGAGGAACCTCATACTTTTGAAATCGCCAATGCAATTATTAATCTGGCAAAGCGATTAAATAAAAAGGTCGTTGCTGAGGGAATCGAAACACAGTCACAAATGGATGAATTAGTAAAGACATCATGTGATGAATTCCAAGGTTTTATTTTTAGTAAGCCTGTCACTGCTCACGATTTCGTCCAATTTTTAGAGAGCGACCAATTAATGTAATAAACCATTACCATCCAACAGAAAAGCTCAGTTCAAGCCTAAAATGCTTGAGCTGAGCTTTCATTGTCCTTACGGCTTATCCTTATGTATTTTTTAAGATTAACATTAGTTTTTGGTTTCGGCTTTGCTGTTCATCCTTTGAAGCTAAATCGTATTTTTTTAATAGATGAAATACTTCGTTTAGTAGTTCTTGTGTGTGTTCTTTTTGAAAGAACTGTTCAAATGGTTGATTGAGCTCATCTGGTAAAAATGAACGCTGTGATTCATATTTCTTTTTAACATCTTCAAGAGAATGATCTAAATTACATTGACTCATCTCTGTTGCCCCCCTTCACGTATCAATACTTATTATACTAAATCGTATTTTTAATGCAAAAAGAGAAGCTTAATTTACTTATAAGTAATTTAAGCTTCTCTTATAAATTTATTTCTCAGATTTGGATTCTTTGCCTTTGATGTACTCATAATCCTTTGGGTCAATTGGTGTAAAACCTTCTGGTGTGTAGAATCGCAGCAAGTCCTTCGTGACAATTTCATCAGAAATACTTAGCTTTGTGCTCACTTGATCGATTAGTTCTTTTGTTACTTCACCATCCACTTGTTCACCTGTCGTATTGCTGTAGGTTTTTCCGCTTACAACAGTGTATTCTGGTGTTACAAAGTCGCCATTTCTAAATGGTACAACCTGTTGATGTGCTGGTGAAAGCAAGTCTGTACCCATTTGCATATAATCCTTCGTATCAATACCTAACAAGTGAAGAACTGTCGGCATTACATCGACTTGACCACCGTATGCGTCTACTACTCCACCTTGAACGCCTGGTGCTACGATAAACACCGGTACACGTTGTAGCTGTGTACTTTCAAAAGGTGTAATCTCTTTTCCGATAACCTCAGCCATAGCTTCATTATGATTCTCTGAAATACCATAATGGTCACCGTACATGACAATGATTGAGTTTTCATAAAGTCCAGCTTCTTTTAAATCATTAAAGAACATTTCAATGGCTCTATCCATATAATTGGCAGATTGGAAATAGCTATTTACAACATCGTTATTTCCAAAATCACCCTTAGGGAAGTCCGTATCGCCTTCATCCATTCCGAATGGGAAGTGGTTTGAAAGCATAATAAATTTAGAATAGAATGGTTGTTTTAGACTAGTTAATAACGGCATTGATTGTTCAAAGAAAGGAATATCCTTCATTCCGTAATACTTTGTATTCTCTTCGCTCATATCATAATATTCTGCGTCAAAGAAATGATCGTAGCCAAATGCTTTATAAATTACATTGCGGTTCCAGAACGTCTTATAGTTTCCATGGAATGCTGCAGATGTATAGCCGCTTCCTTTCAAAATTCCCGGCATGGCTTGATACGTATTTTGCGCTTTATTGACAAAGACAGAGCCCTGTGACATTGGGAATAATGAAGTTTCCATCATAAATTCAGCATCAGATGTTTTCCCTTGTCCAGTTTGATGGAACAGGTTATTGAAATAAAAAGCCTCTCCGCTATGAACAAGTGAATTCATGAATGGCGTTACTTCTAAATTATTAATTTTATAGTCAATAATAAAGGATTGCAGTGATTCCAATGAAATATAGATAACATTCTTACCTGCTGCCTTCCCAAAGTATTCAGGATTAGGTGCGGCGTGATTCGCTTTAATATAGTTTTCAACATCTACTATATCACTGCTGTCTGCCATTGCTCGTTGACTAGATGACCTAGCATTCTGAACGATATCATAGATGGTAAAGTTATAGGCACCAAGATACTTAACCAAATAGTTTCTATCAAATGAACGGGTTAACAAATCTGGTCGATCTTTTTCTGCTAAGCCTAAGTTGAATAAGAAAACAATAACAGCTGCTGCTAAAATAAAACCAGCTGGTCTACGATTGTTACCACTTAATGGTTTTACCTGTTTAAAGACTAATAACAAGATTAATAGAATCGTATCAGTAAAATAAAATACATCCCAATACGACATAAGCGACAATACACTATCTCCGAGCTGTCCTGCATTTGTTTTAGTCTGTAACAAAACGGGAACCGTAATGAAATCACTGAAGAAACGATAATATACGACGTTTGCGTATAATAGGAATGACATTAAAAAGTTGATTATTAATAGCATTGCATTTTGACCACGTTTCTTAAATAGCAATGCAAATCCTAAAAACAATAATGTCGAGCTTAACGGATTAATAAACAACAAGAATTTTTGTATACTATTATCTATTCCTAAATCAAATTCAATTTGGTACGCAATGTATGTCTTTATCCAAAAAAGGAATACCGCTAAGAAGAACAACGAAAGTGTTCCGCTTAGAAGAGTTTTAGGAGACTTTATAAACTTTTTCATTTTTTGCACCTCGATTATTACATATAAGCTAATTGAATGAATACTACATTAACATAATCTTTTGCGGATTTAAACGAAGATTGCTAGCAATTCATGAATGTGTCGTTTTTTCCTTACTATATATTAGACGAATAAACCCATGAAAAGTTTCACTTTTATTTATATTTTTGTTCGTTATAAGAAATTTTTTGATAGTCTCCTAAATGATTTTATCATTATTAATGTAAACTTCAAGTAAATTCGACTTACTACTAGGAAAAATGTGCTATTAGAACTAGAACTTGGCTATACGTTTGTCACATGGATTATTCCCAATTTTGGATGACGACAATCCCATTTGTAATATCGATCGTATTAAATTCACCATCGTAATAGAGTTTTCCATCCTCTTCCACAAGTAAGTTCTCATAGGTTTGGATTTCCTTTCCATCTGGGAGTTGAACAATTACTTTACGCCCTAGCTCAACTTTAGGTGCTTCAATTTGGATTTGGCTTTTAAGATAATAATGGATGGCGACAACAAGGCCGGCCAATAACAGTAATAATATAAGTATTTTTGTTTTAATGAAGCGTAATGATTGTTCCTCGACCTTATTTGTTTCCACATTAGCTCTCCTCTGCTTTTTGAAAATTTTAAATTGTTTTTTATCCAAATTAATTTATGCGGAGAGCAGGGAAAAATGACCTTAATTTTTAAAAGGGAGATGCTTGACTTTTTCCTTTTCACTTTTTACTTCAATAAACAAGGCTGTGTAAAAATTGGATGTTGATTTCCACTTCAGACACGTGCGGTTCATGGGGCTAACTGGGAGCCTGTCTAGCTCCATCGGCTAGGAGCTCGGGGTCACAAGTCAATCCGCCCAGAAGGTTAAAGGACAACCTTCTAGTCGGCTCGCCTTGTGCCTGTCGCTCCTGAGCAAGCCGCTTCCGCTTTTCTGACTGTCTATCTCCAGCGGCTAGGAGCTCGGGGGCATAAACCAAATCACTCCAGAGACTAACGTCTCTTGCCCGATTCGTCTTATGCCTGTCGCTCCTGAGCAAGCCGCTTCCACTTTTCGTTCTCCTCGGAGCTTTGCGCCTGTGGGGTCTCCAATGCCAGCTACTCCCATAGGAGTCTTCGTGCCTTCCGCTACAATCAACGTGAACAAAAATCAACAATTATCCATTTCCAAAGCAAAAAAAAGGCCTGAATCGCTTTATCCATTTTTGTGGAGAAGCGATGCCAGACCATTTTTCGTTATTGAGCTGATTTATTATCTTGTTTTAATGAACATTTGTACCCAGGCACCATGATAAAAACCGACACCAATGGCATTATAATCACGGTTCAGAATATTGGCGCGGTGACCAGAAGAATTCATCCAAGAATTCATGACTTGCTGCGGTGTTGTTTGCCCTTTAGCAATGTTTTCACCTGCACTAGCATACGAAATCCCAAACGTCTTCATCATATCAAATGGCGACCCATAGTTTGGACTCGTATGTGAAAAATAATTTGAGTTAATCATATCCTCAGCTTTTTTCTGTGCGACGTTTTTCAAGTCGGCTCGATGAGTTAATGGAGCTAGGCCATTCTTAGCCCGTTCTTGATTAACTAATTGTACGACTTGGTCCTGGAAGTTACTCGGACTTCCTGCTGAAGGCTTTAAGCGAATGATTTCGCCAACATGCATGTTCATTGGATCAACATTCGGATTTAACGTCATCAATTGCTTATAATCTAACCCATAGCGTTGAGCAATAAACCAAAAGGAATCCCCTGGGGAAACCTTATAAAATTCAAACGGCGGCTCCTTAAACATTTTTATTTGAGCTTGTGAAAATGCAGGTGCTGACATACACATTAGTAACACGGAAAGGACAATTTTTTTGAGCATGGTTCTACCTCCAATTAGCCTCTAGAAAGTTGTACTTTATCATTTTCTTCAATTATTAATAAATTATTGA
This sequence comes from Bacillus marasmi, assembly GCF_902168435.1. GTDB lineage: Bacteria > Bacillota > Bacilli > Bacillales > Cytobacillaceae > Bacillus_BU > Bacillus_BU marasmi. The sequence goes on along the minus strand of NZ_LR656166.1, from coordinate 4,821 downwards.
TGGAGATTAATGCCATGTTATAAAAAAAGCATGCTCCCTTTATAAGGAACATGCTTTCAACACATTCTGACATGTGCAATTTTTCGATTGGCTTCTTTTACTCGGTCTAATAATATATTTTTCAAAATCGGGTGATAGCCAAGATAATTGGAGAGAATGACTTCCTTCCGGTTATCCTTACTGTAAAGCTGTATCGTTTTTGCAATTTTACCCATTAAAATACCTGTAAAAAGGATGTATGGGACTACAATAATTTTGTTGTAGGAGCTATTTATGGCCTTTTCAAGTCCGTCCTCAAAGCTTGGACTCGTCCCAACTAAAAAACTTGTTTCAACTTTTGAAATGCCACTTTTTCCCTGTAATTGACTGGCTATTTTGTACAAATCTCTTTTGATATCTGGATCGCTGCTCCCTCTCCCTACTAATAGAATCATCGTATCTTCACTAATATGAGTATGTGTTTCATTGATTCTTTCAATTAACACATCACTTATTGCCGGATGAACTCCGATTGGATTACCCAGCACCACTTCCGTTTCCGGAAACAACTTATTTAGTGTTTCCAATTCAAAGGGAATATCATGCTTTGCATGTCCTGCTGAAAGGAGCAAGACAGGTACTGCAATAATTTTTGTCGCACCCTTCTCCACGCAGTTACGATAAGCTTGTTCAATACTAGGGGATGCAAGCTCGAGGAAACCGTATTCCTGAATCCGATACGAATTCTCGAGCATGCATTGGTGAACAAAGGCAGCTGCTTCAGCTTGCGCTTTTTTTAGACGACTCCCGTGACAAATATATAAAACAGCTTCCATTTGAACACCCCCATTTTTTTAGTTTCTTATTATATAGCGTTTCTAACAGATAAATATTGAATGATTTGCTCCACACATTCTTCCACAGATGACTCACTTGTATTCACAACAATTTCTGGACTTAATGGCTCCTCGTATGGAGAATGAATTCCCGTGAAATCAGGGATCAAACCTTTTCGTGCTTTATCATATAACCCTTTTGGATCTCGTTTTTCACATTCCTCAAGTGGGCAATTCACAAAAACCTCAATAAACTCTTCTTTTTCGAGCAGATTACGAACCAATTCACGATCTGCAATAAATGGTGAAATAAATGCAGTAAGGACCACTTGACCGCTATCAACAAATAATTTCGATACCTCACCAATACGGCGAATATTCTCAGTCCGATCTTCATCAGAAAAGCCTAAGTCCTTATTTAATCCGTGGCGAATATTATCTCCATCCAATACATAATTACGTATACCTGTTTCAAACAGTTTTTGTGCAACAGCATTTGCAACTGTTGATTTACCTGAACCCGAAAGTCCAGTAAACCATAGCACGAAGCTTTGGTGACCATTTTGCTTGCGTCGTGCTTCCTTAGATAAGGATAACTCATGCCATGTAATATTAGTACTTTTTCCCACAATGTTTTCCTCCTATTCTAGATTATGCCTTTACAGCATGCTGACGCAAACCTTTGATTAATACTTCAACAACCTCTTTACGGCTGAATGTACTTGGTGGAATTTCACCATTTCTTAGTAATTCACGGACCTTTGTACCAGAAAGAATGGCATGGTGTTCCTTCCCGTGCGGGCAAGTTTTTGTTGAAGCCATGTTTTCGCATTTTGCACAATAAAAGCTATGCTCGAAGAACATTAAATTAATGCCAAGCTCTTCTGGTGTAAAATTGCTAAAGATAAGTTGAGCATCATATGTTCCGTAGTAATCACCGACACCAGCATGATCACGACCAACGATGAAATGTGTGCAGCCGTAGTTTTTACGCACCATCGCATGGAAAATCGCTTCTCGCGGGCCTGCATAACGCATTGCTGCTGGGAATACCGCTAAATAGACACGGTCTTGTGGGTAATAATTTTCAAGCAGTACTTCATAGCTCTCCATTCGAACATCCGCAGGAATATCATCAGATTTTGTTTCACCAACAAGCGGATTTAAGAAAAGTCCATCTACCGTTTCCAAAGCTGTCTTTTGAATGTATTCATGGGCACGGTGCACTGGATTTCGCGTTTGGAAGCCAACAACTGTGTTCCAACCCTTTTCTTCAAAAATGGCTCTTGTTTCAACTGGGTCTAAATAGTAGCTTTTGAATTGTTCTCTTTCTAAGCGTTTTACAAGAATGATTTTTCCACCAATGTACACATTACCGCGATCAAACATCTTTTTCACACCAGGATGAGCTAAATCAGTTGTGCGATAAACATTTTCTGCTTCAACTTCCTTATTTGGTATGAATTTATCAGAAACAGTAATGACTCCATAGGTTTCGTTTTGAAAAACAAGTCGATACTCTTCCCCGATTTCAATTGTGTTTGCTTGGGTTTCTGTAACAGGTAGTGTAATTGGAATACTCCAAACACTGCCATCAGCTAATCTCATGCTGCTAACAACTGATTCATAATCCGCTTGAGATAAGAATCCTTCAATTGGGCTATAAGCACCTGTCGCAATCAACTCTAGGTCACTTAATGCCATATTATCAATTTGAATTTCCTTACTAATATTTTCAACGTTATACTCCGGGTTCCAACGATTGATTAAAGTTCCGCCATGTGGTGTACTTAAAGCCATGTTAAAATACCTCCAAATAAAGTTTATATGATTTATTAATCCTATATTTTAAGTATGATTTATACACAAAAATACTTCACTATTCTTATCACAATAGTAGGGTTAAGACTTAGATGCCTCCACCCTCTTCGTAAATGGTACGGGAGTCCTCCCTAATTGTTTTCATTAAACTAATAATCCCAAGGGTTGCTGCGCATACACTAACAAGAACAACAATTGAATAGATGTCACTATCGACGAATAACTTCACAAGTCCGTAGGATATTACTAACGAAAGAATCGGTGAAACAATCCATACTTTTAAAATTTTACTAATAATATTCTTTTTTAAGGCATTTGCACCATTTTGCACGGTGCTAATACCGATGATCGCAGTGCTTGTTACTTGTGTAAGCGGAACTGGTAAACCAAAAATGGATGCCACTGTAACCAAAAATGCTCCGGTGCCCGATACAGCGCCACCTTCAAGCAAAGTAAACTTGGTAATCTTTTTCCCATTGGTTTCTAAGACTCGGCCACCGAGTGTCATCGCGCCAATCGCGATAAAGATTCCGCCAACAATTGTACCTGTATTAAGGGATATTAATCCCGCACCGACCATTGGTCCGGCAGCGTTTGCAACATTATTCATACCGGCTGAAAATGCTTCGAAAAATCCAACAACAATAACAAATATTGAAAGTGCTCGCTGGTGCTTGCTGCCATTTAGACTTGGAAATCGTATCTCTAACCTTTTGATTGCCTTACCCAAAATAATCGCAATGACAAAGGCGATTGCTGGGACGAGAAACCAAAAGCTGACGATAACCAAAATATTGTCAATAAATAACGCCTTATAGGCAACACCTACGCCTACTACAGATCCAACCGTTATTTCACTTGTTGAAAGTGGAATTCCAATCAAATTAGCGATAAATAATGATAAGGCCGCTGAAGATAAAATAATTAGCACGACTTTTGCAGTCAATAATGACTGTGGAATTAACCCTGAACCAATCGTTTTCGTTACTTCTGCTCCACCTATGAACGCTCCGGCAAAAATAGCCACGCCGCATAATAGAAGTGCTTTTTTACGACTGGATATAGCACCAGAACCATAGGCAACACTGACTGAAGCAGCAGCGCCACTTGCTCCAATATTCATCGCAAAAAATAACGCAATTGCTCCAGCTAAATATGTTAAGGTCATCGGTCGCTACCCCTTATAAATGAAGACCACACTCTGTTTTACCAGAACCAGTCCAACGACCAGAACGCATATCATCGGCATTGAAGGCTGGCTGTGTACAAGGTTTGCAACCAATGCTTGGATAGCCATTGTCGTGCAAAATATTGTACGGTAAATCATTTTTATGAGCGTATCTCCAAATATCCTTCCACGTCCAATGAATTAGAGGACAAATTTTAATTGATTGAAATTTTTTGTCTTGATTAAAGAAATTTGTGCTTTTGCGGGTTTCTGATTGCTCTCTTCTCAGTCCAGACAACCAAGCGGTTGTTCCTGATAGAACGTCATTTAGTGGAATGACCTTCCTAATTTCACAGCACTTATTTGGCTCGCGCTTCCAAAGCTCATCACCATATTCTGCTGCTTGCTGCTCAAGTGTCAAACTAGGCTTTCTTAGCTCAATTCTTAACTTGGGATAACGTTTTTTAACTTCATCAATCAGCTTGTACGTTTCTTCAAAGTGAAGGTCAGTGTCAAGAAATACGATTTTAGCAGTGTCATTTACCTTTGAGATTAAGTCAATTAACACAATTCCTTCAATCCCAAAGCTACAAGCATACACTAATTCATCATCATTATAATGTTCGTACGCCCAGGTTAAAACGTTTAAAGCTCCTTTTGTCTGGTCATCTTCAACAATATCAATTTGAGGATAAGCCTCAAACTTGTCGAATGTCAGCTTTTCGGTCAAGCGTTCCTCCTCCATTCCTCTGTTAACTCTCTTTTAATATTTTAAATTTTAACACAGTTTGATTCCATGTCAACATTATTTCTATTAGTTTACTAGGAATTAAAACAAAGAAAATTTACAACATTCCATCTCTTTTAACGCAGTAAAGCAGTGGGGGACTGTCCCACTAGCGTTGCACGACTTGAAAAATATGTAAAAGTGACTTAATTAATTTCTAAAAAATAAAAAGGCTCCTATTGTAGAAGAGATAGACCATACTTGTTCCCTCATCTTCTACAAAAGGAGCA
>NZ_LR656209.1 GCF_902168435.1 Bacillus marasmi | reverse complement strand
CGAAATAAAGCACTCGTTTGCCTTTTGGCAAAGAGTGTTTTTTATTTAGAAATTAATATTGACGATAAAAATTTTTGTTTTTATACCTGGAGAATATTTTTAGTGGTGACAATTTCTACGGAAAACACAAAGGAACAAGGGACGGTTCCGGCGTTTTCCTAATATAATCCATTTGTAAAAAACGTAAGCATTAAATGGTCACTACTGATAATTTCGAAGGGGACCAAAGTAATTATTGAGTTACATTGTAAAATACAACACCGCAAAAGGTCAGTACATAGAACCATTACTCTATGTATGGCCTTTTTTATATGTAAAATTTATATGAATGAATTAATGAATGCTGACGTAACTAATCCAAGATCATTTGTAAAAAATTTAACCAAACTATCCTCAACCTCCTGCAATCTGGCAATATAAAATATTCTCTTGAAGAAACCCGTCCTTTTCTCCAACGAGCCAAAAATCGAAACACCAGGCATTATATGAGGACTTTCAAGTCTTGCATCGATTTACTGGAAAAGTAGGCGATATCGTTGACCGGACAATCGATGAAAGATTTTATAAGGATATCGATGCGTTTGTAGAGGAGATGCATGATCTATCAATCTCCAACTACACGACAAAAAACCGGCTCGGCATTAGTGAAACGGTTCATATTACGGCTGGTACATATAATTCGGTAGAAGTTGAAAAACCAGAAATAAGCCTAGACGACATCTTCAATGGTGACAACTTCTACGGAAAACAGATGAAATTGGAATACGAAGCTTGGAAAGAGCTCAATCCCAATCAAGATTTTTCTCAAAAGGAATACCAACAGGCCA
>NZ_LR656187.1 GCF_902168435.1 Bacillus marasmi | reverse complement strand
TGCTCCTTTTGTAGAAGATGAGGGAACAAGTATGGTCTATCTCTTCTACAATAGGAGCCTTTTTATTTTTTAGAAATTAATTAAGTCACTTTTACATATTTTTCAAGTCGTGCAACGCTAGTGGGACTGTCCCCCACTGCTTTAGAGCAAAAAAGCACTGAGGTTTTCGCTGAATTGCGACCTCAGTGCTTTAGGGTTTATTTCATTTAATCCAATTTCATTTGATCATGTAATCGTTTAACAGTTAACTTGCTTGCAAATGCCTTACTTTGATTACGACGCTCTTTCCGCAATGCAATTCTTTGATGAGCAGTACTATGTAGCATAATTTCTTCCTCAGACTGCGGTACTACCTCTGGCACTTCCATCGGCTTACCGTTTTGATCAAGGGCAACAAAAGTTAAAAAAGAAGTTGCAGCAAGGCGACGTTCCCCAGTCTTCAAATCTTCAGCCACAACTTTTACGAATACCTCCATCGAGGATTTACCAACAGAAGTAACATACGAAGTTAGACAAACTGAATCCTGCGTACGAATTGGCATTAAAAAGTCAACTGAGTCTGTCGAAGCAGTAACCGTATCAGCCCGTGAATGACGTGCTGCAGAAATAGAAGCGACATCATCAATATAAAACATCAACTTACCACCATAAAGGGTATTGTGGTTATTCGTATCAATCGGAAATACTCTACTCGTTTTTATCACAAGTGACTCTTTACAAAACTTTTTATTTTTTTCTCCCATATTTCTCTCCCCTTCTATGTATCTAATCTATATTTAAATAATACTCTAACAATCTGCAATATCAAAATCAAACTTCAGCGATTCGGCCCCCTCGTAACCTCGGAACCAATATTTACTAATCTTCATATTGTATAAAAGCTGCGGCATTGATACGAAGGGAGATTTTTCACGATGTACGGATACTCATATTACTACTACCCCACAATCCCAGGCTATTATGGGTACTATCCACCCTATCCTCATTATCTTCGTACTTATCCACCTGTTGACACAAAAACGTTCTCAAGTTCAGTAAAAAACTTTCGAATATTAATGGGGCAAGGAAGCCGCTTATTAGATAAATTAGCGGAGGCCTCGTTTGAAACGAAAATGATGACAGCTGCACAGCAAGGAAAACAAGCCGAGGTTGACCAATTAATTAAATCAATTGGCTTATCTGTTCCAGTAAACACAGAATATACACCGACTGGTATAAAATTTATTCTCTCAACCCCTGTGCCACCCGGCGGCTTTAATAGCTGCTGTTCCCTCACCGTTTTCATGAAATGGGGCCAATAATTACCAACCAAACCCTATACCACACTAACGCATTAACGGAGTGGGGGACAGTCCCCCACTCCGTTAATGCGTTAAAGGGGCTGGTTGAGTTCGTCTACTAGTTTTTCGGCTGCACGTCGATACATATTGCTTATGTTAACTAGTGATGAGATGAGTAGAGTTTTTTCCAGCATCTCGTCTCTTTTCTCATCATCACCATCACCCTCAACATCAACTGCTTTTAGTCGACTTACTTCCTCTTTAACTTCAGTAAGCCTCGCCGGCAATGATTGTTTAAAATCCTCAACCGCATGGTTATAAAGATTAAGATAACTTTGGTAAAACGAATCAAGCTCCACATCACCGCTTTCAGCCTGTTCATTTATACCCTCGAGCGTCATCTTAATATCGTTAATTGATAGCGACCCTTTTAATTGATAGATTAAGCTGATCAGGATAATGTGTTCCTTCGAATATTTTTTATTTTTAATTGGGAAAAATAATTTTCCCTTGGCATAATTATTAATCATCGTTTTCGTTAATATTTTTTCATTACTATATCGCTTCGTATTTCCATATTTATTCTCGAAAAGCTGGATTACCTGATCCATATATAGATCAATATTTGGGATTTCGTCAATTTCAATATTTTGTCCAAGACCTAAATTTTCCACAATTTCGTTAAGGTTTTCCATAGTTCTTACCTCGAATCAATAGATTTCCTTTACATTATATCTCATTTATTGTCCAAACTAAATATTGACTACATTCCATATTAGTAATATTATATTAAGTAGTAATGAAAACCACGTGACAACACACGCATATTAAACAACCAATAAAAGGAGGAGTCGCTTTGCAAGCTTACATTCGCGAACCAATCAATGGTCTCACCCATTTAACAGGTGCGATATTATCGTTTGTGGCCTTGATTGCCTTAGTCATTAAAGCCGCAATGAAATCGGGGTCACCTCTAGCAATCACAGCAGTTACAATTTTTGGAGTTAGTATGATTCTGCTTTATGCAGCCTCTGCTACATACCATATGGTTATTGCTAAGGATAAAGTTATCGCTTTCCTCAGACGCCTAGATCACTCGATGATTTTCATTCTTATTGCCGGTACCTACACTCCCTTTTGCTTAATCACCCTTAAAGGCGTAACAGGCTGGGTATTATTTGGAATCGTTGCAGGAGTTGCCTTTTTCGGTGTGATTTTTAAAATGGTCTGGTTCCATTGCCCACGCTGGCTATCGACTGCCCTTTATTTAATCATGGGCTGGATGGTGATTTTCGTTATCTCACCACTAGCCGGAAATATAGAATCGATGGGACTTGCTTTATTAGTTATCGGCGGAATTATGTATACAATTGGTGGAATCATTTACGGAACTAAACCTAAATTCCTCCAATCAAAATATATGGGCTTTCACGAAATCTTCCACATCTTCATCATGCTCGGAAGCCTTGCCCATTTCCTTTCAATCTATCTATATGTAATTTAAAAGGAGCCACATTTGCGGCTCCTTTTTCCTCTTTTAAACTATGATAAAATCACAATATTCCTCGATTGGATCCAAGACCCATTAATCCTCATCCTTAATATCCAAATCCTCAGGAATCGGTTCATTCCAAAGTTCTTCCACCAATCGCTTATAATTTTCCAATTGTTTAAAATGAGTATGGAACTGCTCTTTATAAATTAAATACTGTTCACCATCAAACAGCGTCCGAATTTTCCGTTGCTGAATCAGCGCCTTTACTTTTTCCTCAGGCACATCTAAATATTCTGCTGTTTCTTTTACCGTTAAATACATCTCTACACTTCCTCGATAAAATCCAACTTTGCTACAGCCTCGCAGTGCATGGTCTGTGGGAACATATCTACAGGCTGCACCTCGATAGTTCGATAGCCGCCATCCTCCAAAATCCGTAAATCCCGCGCCAATGTCGCCGGATTACAGGAAACGTAAACAACCCGCTTCGGTTTCATTGCCAGAATCGTTTCCAACAGCGCTTGGTCACACCCCTTACGCGGCGGGTCGACAACCAAAACATCTGCACTTATTCCAGCTTCATACCAATCAGGAATAACCTTTTCTGCTGCACCAACAGCAAACTCCGTATTTACAATCCCATTTAACTTCGCATTTCGCCTTGCATCCTCAATCGCTTCTGGAACGATTTCAACACCGTAAACCTTACGGGCTTGTTTCGCTAAAAATAAAGAAATGGTCCCGATGCCACAATAAGCATCAATCACCGTTTCCTCTCCGCTAAGCTCGGCATACTCCAATGCTTTATCGTATAAAACCTTCGTCTGCTCCGGGTTAACCTGGTAAAAAGATCGCGGAGAAATGGCAAATTTAATATCCCCAATATAATCATGGATGACTTCCTGCCCCCAAAGCACGCGGGTCTCCTCACCCATTATCACATTCGTTTTATTAGGATTTACATTCAACACTAAAGAGGTCAATCCATCGACTTGCTTCACAATTTCTGCGACAAGCTTTTCTTGATTTGGCAATTCGCGTGTTTTGGTCACCAATACGACCATCACTTCACCAGTCACAAGGCCATATCGCACCATCACGTGGCGCAACATCCCTTTATGCGCGACCTCATTATAAGCACGAATTCCAAAACGGCCACAAATCTCCTTAACAAGCTGAACAACTTCATCATTTTTGGATTGCTGAATTAAACATGTTTCCATATTAATGATTTGGTGAGTCCGGCGCTGATAAAATCCACCAATTAATCCGCCCTCATGTTCGCCAATTGGCACTTGAGATTTATTGCGATAATGCCATGGCTCCTTCATCCCTAAAACTGGGTGAACCTTAACATTCCCTAGCTTCCCAATTCTCGTTAACACTTCGCGAACCTGTTTTTCCTTAGCAACCATTTGTCCTTCATAACTCAAATGCTGCAGCTGACAGCCCCCACATTCTTTATAAATAGCGCAAGGTGCTTCAACACGATATGGACTTTTTTCATAAAGCTCGATTAAGCGGCCAAATCCAAAGCCTTTCCCGACTTTCGTCACTTTGACCTTCGCTTTTTCCCCCGGAAGGGCATTGGCCACAAACAAAGGATAGCCATCGACCTTAGCCACCCCTGCACCTTCATGGGTTAAATCCTCAAATTCAACCTCAACAAAATCATTTTTTTGCACCGGTATTATTTTACTCATGCTTTTCTTCCTTCCATCTAAAGCGAATCCGAATCAGTCATCGCACTCACTTTTTCCCGTACCTCTTCAATATTCCGCATTTTATTATTCCAGCAATACTGACTTAAATCAACCGGATATTCCTCAGGATTCATCGTCCGTTTATATTCATCCCAAAGCATCGCTAAATTTTCCTGCAAATAGGCGCGAGCACTATCAAGACAAGGTACCTTATAAACAAGCTTACCATTAACATATATATCTTCATGTAAATCCTTCGCGGTAAAATTGGTAACGAACTTACTGATATACGTATGTGTAGGGTGAAACATTTTTAGGCGCGGTTGATCCTGTGGATTTCCCTCTGACTCTAACGTAATATAATCCCCTTCAGCATGATGATTCGTATTATTAATAATTCGATAAACCTTTTTAATTCCCGGCGTCGTAACTTTTTCCGGATTTGAGGAAACCTTAATCGTATCCTGCATTTCTCCGTGTACATCCTCGATGGCAACAATTTTATAAACAGCCCCGAGTGCTGCTTGATCAAACGCCGTAATGAGCTTTGTGCCAACCCCCCAGCTATCGATTTTTGCCCCTTGTGCCTTTAAGCTCATAATCGTGTATTCATCAAGATCGCTTGAAGCAAATATTTTGGTATCCGTGAAGCCAGCATCATCTAACTGCTTTCGTGCCTTCTTTGATAAAAACGCCAAGTCACCGCTATCGATACGAATCGCGGAAAAGTTGATAGATTCGCCCAGCTCTTTAGCCACCTTAATGGCATTCGGAACTCCAAGTCGCAACGTATCATATGTATCAACTAAGAACACACAATCCTTATGTGACTTCGCATATTTATGAAAAGCGATATACTCATCACGATAGGCTTGAACCATTGAGTGGGCATGTGTTCCAGCTACAGGGATTCCAAACAGCTTGCCCGCACGCACGTTGCTGGTAGCATCAAATCCGGCTAAATAGGCAGCTCTCGTGCCCCACAGCGCTGCATCCATTTCTTGAGCGCGCCTAGTTCCAAATTCAAGCGCGACCCCCTCGCCAATGACCTGTTTCATCCGTGATGCCTTCGTCGCAATTAACGTTTGATAATTAATGATGTTTAATAGCGCTGTTTCTAGTAGTTGCGCCTCAGCAAGCGGTGCCTCAACTCGAAGAATTGGTTCGTTTCCAAACACTAATTCTCCCTCTTGCATCGCTCGTATCGTTCCCGTAAACCGGAGCTTTTTTAAATAATCAAGAAAGTCTGACTGATAGCCACACTCCTCCTGCAAATATTCAATATCCTCATCAGAGAACCCAAAGTCTTCAATGTATGAAATGGCCCGCTCCAAGCCAGCAAAAACGGCATAACCATTGCCAAAAGGAAGCTTCCGAAAGTACAAATCAAAGACCGCCTTGCGATCATGTACACCATCTCGCCAATACGTTTCAACCATATTTATTTGATACAAATCGGTATGGAGTGTAAAGCTGTCATCCTGATATTTGCGTTTCATTACACATTTCCCCCTGAACATCTAAACTTTTCTTTTCTCAACAGTATTTCCCATTAACGGGAAAACTATCGGATTCAACGTATTTAGTCATTACTTCAATATTACATTTTTTATAAAAAAATAAAAATAAAAATAGAGCTCGCTCATAATTCGAGCGAACTCTTTTAACTATTTTGATTTGAACTTTCCCAACGATCCGGGCGATCCTCTGGACGTATTTTTTCAATTGGAACAAATACCTCTAAATGGCGGAATAAATTTTCAAATTCAGCAGGCAATAACCCACCAAATTCCCCGTCTAGATTCAATTGAACGATTTCGTCGGAATGAACCTTAATTCGATTTGCTTTCGTATAAATCACGTGTGGATCATTAATATGTTCTCCGCGAACCGCCAAAGTGGCAATTCGAATAAAATCCGCTAAGTTCGCTTTTTTCATGATGATTAACGTAAATAATCCATCATTAATCGAGGAATCTGGAGAGAGTTTTTCAAATCCTCCGACTGAATTGGTTAAACCTACAAGAAAGAGCATCACTTCTCCTTCAAAAAGCTTCCCATCATATTCAATACTTACCTTTGAAGCTTTAATAGATGGTAGCATTTCCATCCCTTTTAAGTAATAAGCGAGCTGTCCTAACATCGTTTTCAGCTTGCTTGGTACCTCGTATGTCAGCTCAGTAATTCTGCCGCCACCGGCAATGTTAATAAAATAACGATCGTTTATTCTTCCAATATCAACAGGGATGGTATCCCCTTTAACAATGATATCGGTTGCCTCTAAAATATCACGTGATATATGAAGGGCACGGGCAAAATCATTCGTCGTACCAACAGGTATAACGCCAAGCTTCGGTCGATACGGTTGCTCCGCCAAGCCATTTACCACTTCATTAATCGTCCCGTCTCCACCTGCGGCAACAACTAAATCATAGCGTCGCTCCACAGCCACACGTGCCGCGAACGTAGCATCACCAGCACCAGTTGTCGCATGGCAGGAAGTTTCATAACCGGCTTTTTCAAGTTTTTGCAATACTTCTGGTAAATGCTTTTTAAAGATTTCACGACCAGAAGTCGGATTATAAATAATCCTAGCTCGTTTCATATCCATCATCCTATTACCAATATTTCAATAAGTTATTTTCAGACTTTACCACCATTTAACATAATCTGTCTAACTGATTTCGTCAAGTGTTAACTAATCAAAGCACCACGAATCAGTTTATCATTGTTTTCAATCAATGTCCGTTTTTAGACATATTTTATTTGCTTTAATCGAAAGATTTTTTTCAGCTATTAAAAACTCCATCGAACCCTTTCCTTATCATTTTCTACTATATTAAACAGAAAAATTAGTTTTCCAATATAAAGAAAAATCATACAATTTATTACTATTCATTTAAACAACCTCATCATCCATTAAAAATTAAGCTTATTTTGCAATTGAATTGACTATTTTTCCAATGTTAAAATATTATTTAAAAATTATTTATTTTTTCAAAATGAAGAAAGGTGGGAAATTATTGTCTAATGCAGTAATTCAACTTATTTCAATCACCATCTACATGATAGGAATGCTGCTCATTGGCTGGTACGCTTATCATAGAACAAAGAATCTTACCGACTACATGCTGGGCGGGCGTTCCTTAGGTCCCGCGGTAACTGCATTAAGCGCAGGCGCCGCAGACATGAGTGGTTGGCTCTTAATGGGCTTGCCTGGAGGAATCTATGTAACCGGGTTAGCTGATGCATGGATTGCAGTTGGTCTAACCATTGGTGCTTATTTAAACTGGCTTCTTGTAGCTCCAAGACTTCGTTCCTATACCCAGGTTGCCAATGATTCCATTACGATTCCAGGCTATCTTGAAAACCGCTTCAAGGATCAATCTAGAATGCTTAGAATCGTTTCTGGTGTGGTTATCCTAATCTTTTTCACCTTCTATGTTTCATCTGGAATGGTTTCAGGTGCGGTATTTTTTGTAAACTCCTTTGATGTGAATTATCATACTGGTTTATTTATCGTCTCAGCCGTTGTTGTTCTTTATACACTCTACGGCGGATTTTTAGCGGTAAGCTGGACCGATTTTATCCAAGGTTTAATGATGGTCATTGCTCTCCTTCTAGTTCCTGGCTTAGCCATTTTACAAACAGGTGGTCCACAAGAGACAATTGAAACAATTAATAGCATTGACCCACACTTGCTCGACTGGTTTAAAGGGACTTCCGTCATCGGAATTATTTCAGCGATGGCGTGGGGACTCGGTTACTTTGGCCAACCCCATATTATCGTACGTTTCATGGCGATTACCTCGATTCGAGAAACGAAAAGTGCCCGGAGGATCGGGATGAGCTGGATGATTTTCTCTTTACTCGGCACGATTTTCATGGCGTTAATTGGGATTGCTTTTTTTGGTCAAAATCCGCAATATATATTGGAAAATCCTGAAGCAATCTTCATCGAGTTGGGGCAAATCCTCTTTCATCCGTTATTTTCAGGGTTTCTGCTCGCCGCCGTATTGGCAGCAATCATGAGCACGATTTCCTCACAATTAATCGTTACCTCAAGTGCACTAGTAGAGGACTTATACAAAGTTTTAATTCGTCAGGATGCCCCCGACCGCGCTTATATTTTCTGGGGCAGAGTCGCAGTTCTTTTTGTATCAATCATCGCTTGTATCCTAGCCTGGAATCAAAACAATTCCATTCTCAATTTGGTTGCTTACGCATGGGCCGGGTTTGGAGCAGCCTTCGGACCAGTTATCCTATTTAGCTTATATTGGAAAAAGATGACCAAATGGGGCGCCTTATTTGGAATGATTGTTGGAGCTTCATCGGTAATTATTTGGAAAAATATTGGCCTAGGTGAGGTTCTTTACGAGATTGTTCCTGGTTTTATTTTAAGCTCCATCGCGATTATTATTGTTAGTTTACTAACCTATAAGCCTAATGGAGAAATAGATAAAGATTTTGCGGCCACGACAGCTTTATTAACTAAAGAAAAATAACCTGAGGATTATGTGATACGTTAATGTTATATTCAACCTTGAGTTTGGGGACTTAGAGTCGGGCTTTATGTGCCCGGTTTTGTGTTTGTGTCTCGGATTTAGGCACGTAGACTGGCTTTACGTGACCATTTTTGTGCTTGTGCTCGGATTCGGGCACGTAGACTGGCTTTACGTGACCATTTTTGTGCTTGTGCCTCGGATTCGGGCACGTAGACTGGCTTTATGTGACCGTTTTTGTATTTCAACCTCGGATTCAGGCACATAGACTGGCTTTACGTGACCATTTTTGTGCTTGTGCCTCGGATTCGGGCACGTAGACTGGCTTTACGTGACCATTTTTGTGCTTGTGCCTCGGATTCGGGCACGTAGACTGGCTTTATGTGACCGTTTTTGTATTTCAACCTCGGATTCAGGCACGTAGACTGGCTTTACGTGACCATTTTTGTGCTTGTGCCTCGGATTCGGGCACGTAGACTGGCTTTATGTGACCGTTTTTGTATTTCAACCTCGGATTCGGGCACGTAGACTGGCTTTATGTGACCGTTTTTGTATTTCAACCTCGGATTCAGGCACATAGACTGGCTTTACGTGACCATTTTTGTGCTTGTGCCTCGGATTCGGGCACATAGACTGGCTTTACGTGACCATTTTTGTGCTTGTGCCTCGGATTCGGGCACGTAGACTGGCTTTACGTGACCGATTTGACATTTCAACCTCGGATTCAGGCACATAGACTGGCTTTACGTGACCGATTTGACATTTCAACCTCGGATTCGGACACGTAGACAAGCTTTACATGACCGTTTTGACATTTCAAACTAGGTTTTGGGCACGTAGACAAGCTTACATTAAATGTATGTTTGCGGTCATAACAACGTAAAAAGGACTATCCAAAAAGTATAAATCACTTTTCGGATAGTCCTTGCATGCAAAATCTTAACGTTTATTAATTTCTTCTACTAATAGTTTATTCACCAATTGCGGATTGGCTTGTCCTTTTGTTGCCTTCATGATTTGACCAACTAGGAAGCCAACTGCTTTTTGCTTACCATCTTTAAAATCGGCAATGGATTGCGGATTGTTATCGAGTGCTTCACCGATAATTTTTAATAAAGCACCCTCGTCAGAAATCTGCACTAAACCTTTTGCTTTAACGATTTCCTCTGCATTTCCACCGTTTTCAATCAATTCCTTAAATACGGTTTTCGCGATTTTTGAAGAAATCGTGCCATCAACAATTAGCTTGATTAAGCCTGAAAGACCTTCAGGAGTTAATGCAACCTCATCAAGCTCCTTACTTTCAGCCTTCAAGTATGCTGACACTTCACCCATCATCCAGTTAGATGCTTGCTTAGCATCGGCACCTGCTGCAACCGTTGCATCAAAGAAATCGGACATTTCCTTTGTTACAGTTAATACTGCAGCATCGTATTCCGGCAAGCCCAATTCTTCTGTATAACGCTTAATGCGTGCATCTGGAAGCTCAGGAATTTCGGCACGGATACGAGCTTTCCATGCTTCATCAATATAAATATCTGGAAGGTCTGGTTCAGGGAAATAACGATAATCGTCAGATCCTTCTTTCACACGCATCAGTAAAGTAGCCCCAGTCGCTTCATCAAAACGACGTGTTTCCTGTTCGATTACGCCACCTGCTGAAACGACTTCACGTTGACGAATTTCTTCGTATTCTAAGCCTTTGCGAACGAAGTTAAACGAGTTCAAGTTTTTCAACTCGGTTTTAGTACCGAACTCTTCTTGTCCTACTGGGCGAATCGAAATATTGGCATCGCAACGCAGTGAGCCTTCTTCCATTTTACAATCTGAAACACCAGTATATTGAATAATTGATTTTAATTTTTCAAGATATGCATACGCTTCATTTGGAGTACGGATATCCGGCTCTGATACGATTTCAATTAGCGGTGTACCTTGGCGGTTGTAGTCACATAGTGAATAGCCTTTGCCATGGTTTAATTTGCCCGCATCTTCTTCTAAATGAATCCGAGTAATTCCGATTCGTTTCTTGTAGCCATCAACTTCAATATCAATATAGCCATGTTCACCAATTGGCTTATCAAATTGTGAAATTTGGTACGCCTTTGGATTGTCAGGATAGAAATAGTTTTTACGGTCAAATTTTGTTTCAGTAGCGATTTGGCAGTTTAGCGCCATGCAAGCCTTCATTCCGTAGTCAACGACTTTACGGTTCAACACTGGCAATACTCCAGGATAACCTAAATCGATTACGCTTGTATTCATATTCGGTCCAGCACCGAAGTGGTTCGGACTAGCGGAAAAGATCTTTGAATCTGTTTTTAATTCAACGTGGACTTCGAGTCCAATCACTGTTTCAAATTCCATTCTTTCTCACCCCTTACAATTCAGGTTTTTGTTTATGAAAATCGGTCGCTTGCTCGTATGCATGAGCGACGCGGTATACGGATGCTTCATCATAATGTTTACCGATGATTTGCAAGCCCAAAGGTAGACCATTTGAGAATCCACAAGGCACAGAAATGCCTGGGACACCGGCAAGGTTCACTGGGATTGTTAAAATATCATTTGCGTACATCGTTAATGGGTCTGCCGTTTTCTCACCTAATTTAAAGGCTGGAGTTGGCGTAGTTGGTCCAACAATTACATCGTACTTTTCAAATACTTTTTCAAAATCTTGCTTAATTAGCGTTCTAACTTTTTGTGCTTTCTTATAATAAGCATCATAATAACCAGAGCTTAACGCAAATGTTCCAAGCATAATCCGGCGTTTTACTTCATCTCCAAAGCCTTCTGCGCGGGTTTTCTTGTACATATCAATTAAATTTTCAGCGTTTGGTGTACGATAACCGTAACGAACGCCATCAAAACGAGATAGGTTAGCGCTTGCTTCAGATGATGATAATAAATAATAAGTTGCTAAAGCATATTTAGAATGTGGTAGGGAAACTTCTTCCCAAGTCGCCCCAAGGCCTTCAAGCACTTTTAAAGCTGCTAAAACTGATTCGCGGACCTCTTCCTGCACGCCCTCACCAAGATACTCCTTCGGTACAGCGATTTTCAGTCCTTTAATATCACCAGTTAATGCCCCAACAAAGTTTGGCACTGGTAGGTTTGCTGAGGTTGAGTCCATTGAATCATGTCCAGAAATCGCTTGAAGTAAATAAGCATTATCTTCAACCGTTCTAGTCACAGGTCCGATTTGGTCCAATGATGATGCGAACGCAACTAAACCGAAGCGGGATACACGACCGTAAGTTGGTTTTAATCCAACAACACCGCAATACGCTGCTGGTTGACGGATTGAACCTCCTGTGTCAGATCCTAATGAGAATAACACTTCACCAGCTGCTACAGAGGCAGCCGAACCACCCGAAGATCCACCAGGTACAGTTTCAAGATTCCATGGATTTTTAGTTTGCTGATAGCCAGAGTTTTCCGTAGAGGAACCCATTGCAAATTCATCCATGTTTAATTTTCCGATTGTAACCGTTTCAGCAGCATGAAGCTTTTGCATAACAGTCGCATCGTAAATCGGGTCGAAATTCTCTAAAATTTTACTAGCACAAGTTGTGCGAAGGTTTTTTGTGACAATGTTATCCTTAATCCCGATTGGCATCCCAAATAACAAGCCCTTTGCTTCGTCCGTACCAAGCTTGCTATCTAAAGTCTTGGCGATTTCCCGTGCGTTTTCTTCATTTAATGTTAAGAATGCTTGAACCTTATCTTCCACTTCATTAATACGTTTGAAAGATTGATCCACTAAATCAGAAACAGATAATTCTTTTCTATGTAATAATTGATGTAAATCTGCAATTGATTGATCAAATAAACTCATTGTTTTCCCCTCCTTACTCGATAATAGCCGGCACCCTAATTTGTCCATCTTGGGTCTGTGGTGCGTTTTTCAGTACTTCTTCTCGTGGAAGTCCTGGTTGTGGAATATCTTCGCGTAACACATTTTTAAGCTCTAAAACGTGAGATGTTGGTTCCACATTTTCCGTATCAAGCTCGTTTAATTGTTCAGCAAACGTAATAATCGCATCAAGCTGCTTCGTAAATTTAACAGCCTCTTCTTCAGTAATCGCAAGTCTCGCTAAGTGAGCGACATGCTTCACTTGATCTTCTGAAATTCTTGTCATTTTGGTCACCTCCAAATTTATTCGAACAGTTTCACAATAATAAGATAATATCAAACTTTTTCGCATTAAAGCAACAATGTTTCCAGTCTCGCCAAATTAATCCAATGCCTATTTTACCATGAAAATCATGATTAGACTCTTCCTGATTAAGGGCTAGCCGCTGATGCTAGACAATTTAGTGAAATCAGCACTATTCTTTTACTCATTCAAAAAATAAAAACAGACACTTGCTGATTTAACAAGTGTCTTTGGTGAAGATGTTTAATTAAATAAGTTTTTAAAGGATGAGAAGAATCCTTCTTTTTCTTCTTGCTGTTGGATTTGGATTGGCGTTTTTGTTTTGATATAAATATTTTCTTTATCAATGGCAGTCTCGGCAGCAATTACTAAACCAATGTCGGAATTGTATTCTTTATTGGTTACAATCGTGAATTCCAAATCATTCTTTTTTGCAATTGAAATATATTTGCTGAGGTAGCTATAATCCAAATGTCCATTTAAAAATAGATGGGCTGCATACTTATCTTTCATTAGTTCCTCAACTTGAGGGAATACTTCATTTTTCTTTACCTGCTCCGTAGTTAACGCAACAATTACACGCTCACGAAGAGTAGTTAAAAACTTTTGCCTTTCTTCTGGTTTTGTTTCCGGTACTCCATGAACTCCTTGCAACAAATACTCATCCACTTTAGAACGCTCCAAAACAGCACCCTCCTCTCACTAAACTACTACTATTTATGTATCATTCCAAAAAACGTGAAAAAAACACTTTAGTGCAGTGGGGGACAGTCCCCCACTGCACTAAAGTGCTAAAGCAAAAAAATCCCTCTCTTCCATTACAGAAGAGAGGGCAATATAGGAGAAATATAGGAGTAAAAATCACAAGGTAAAAACTAGATTAACAATTAAGCATTAAGCGAATTACTTAGATGCTTGGAATTGCTCTTCTTCAGTTGAGCCTTTAAGAGCTGTAGTTGAAGAAGTACCACCAGATACGATCATTGAAACGCTATCGAAGTAGCCTGTTCCAACTTCACGTTGGTGACGAGTAGCTGTGTAACCGTCTTTTTCAGCCGCGAACTCAGCTTGTTGAAGCTCAGAGTATGCAGCCATACCACGATCTTTGTAACCAAGAGCAAGATTGAACATGCTGTGGTTAAGAGCATGGAAACCTGCAAGTGTAACGAATTGGAATTTGTAACCCATTTTGCCAAGTTCGATTTGGAATTTAGCAATTGTTTCATCGTCAAGCTTAGCTTTCCAGTTAAATGATGGAGAGCAGTTGTAAGCAAGCAATTTGCCAGGGAATTTCGCATGGATTGCTTCAGCAAATTGACGAGCTTCTTCAAGGTTTGGTTCAGAAGTTTCGCACCAGATCATATCAGCATATGGAGCGTAAGCTAAACCACGAGCGATTGCTTGGTCGATACCAGCTTTAGTACGGTGGAAACCTTCTGGAGTACGATCGCCTTCGATAAATGGTGCATCGTATGGATCAACGTCGCTAGTGATAAGGTCAGCAGCGTTTGCATCAGTACGAGCGATTAATACAGTTGGAGTTCCCATTACGTCAGCAGCAAGACGTGCAGCGATTAAGTTTTTAACTGCAGTTTGAGTTGGAAGTAATACTTTACCGCCTAAGTGACCACATTTTTTCTCAGAAGAAAGTTGGTCTTCGAAGTGAACGCCTGACGCACCAGCTTCGATCATGCCTTTCATTAATTCGAATACGTTTAATTGACCACCGAAACCAGCTTCAGCATCTGCAACGATTGGAGCGAACCAGTCGATTGAGTTGTCGCCTTCGCCATGAGTGATTTGGTCAGCACGTTGTAATGCTTGGTTGATACGCTTAACAACAGCAGGAACACTGTTTGCTGGGTATAAGCTTTGGTCAGGGTACATTTGACCAGCAAGGTTAGCGTCAGCAGCTACTTGCCATCCGCTTAGGTAGATTGCTTTAAGACCAGCTTTAACTTGTTGAACCGCTTGGTTACCAGTTAATGCACCTAGTGCGTTTACGAAATCTTCTTCGTTTACAAGCTTCCAAAGTTTTTCAGAACCACGGCGAGCTAGAGTGTACTCGATGTCGATTGAACCGCGTAGTTTTAGTACTTCCTCTGCAGAATAAGGACGTGTAATCCCTTTCCAACGTGCATCCATTTCCCAGCTTTCTTGAAGTTGCTTTACTCTTTCGTTTGTCATGAAATACTTCCTCCTTTGTTTTTAAATACCCCTTTGTTTGTAATACCTAGTAAGTTATTAATCTTAAGATTTCATATGCGAATAATATGAAATCTAACAAGACTTAGTTAGAGCGAGTTTGTCGAAAGCTGCAATGCCAATTTTCCTTGGCTGAGCAATCGCTCAATTCTCTCCCAAATAATACAGATCACTGATTGTCCACTAGCGAAAACACTTATTTATCAATGTTTTGTTTGATACTGTTACAAATGTTATAACACAGTGAATCTTTGATCTGTTTGTATTATATAACAGGATTTTTGAAAATGGAACCTATTTTTTTAGATTTTTCAGAATTGTTTTTCGACAAATAATCTTAATTTTTCGACAAGTAATTTTCAGTCATTTATTTTCTGCTTCACCCCATAAATTCACGCTCTTATACAAACAAAGACCTCATCTCATGTCGAGATAAGGTCTTTAAAATCTTCGTTAAAATTGTTCCGAAGTTGTTTTTGCCTGCATATGAAGCAATAAATAATCCGGTCCACCCGCTTTTGAATCCGTGCCTGACATATTAAAACCGCCAAAAGGCTGGTAGCCAACAATCGCACCTGTACATCCTCTGTTAAAGTACAGATTACCGACATGAAAATCCTCACGCGCCTTTTCCATATGATAGCGATTTTTTGTTACTACGGCTCCGGTTAAACCGTATTCCGTATTATTTGCCATTTCAATTGCTTCATCAAACGTTTTCGCTTTTGAAAAACCAACTACAGGCCCAAATATCTCCTCTTGCATGATTCTTGCCTTCGGATCTAAGTCAGCAAAAACAGTCGGTTGAATAAAGTAACCTTTTGAACTATCGCCTGTTCCTCCCGCTACTAATCTACCTTCCTGCTTACCTATTTCTATATATTCCATAATTTTCTGATAAGCATTTTCATCAATCACTGGTCCCATGAAGGTTGTTATCGATGCTGGGTCAGCAACAGTAAGCCCTTTCGTCAACTCGATAACACGCTCTAATACTTGATCATAAACATCTTCAACCACGATTACCCTTGAACAAGCAGAACATTTCTGACCGGCAAAACCAAACGAGCTTGCAACAATTGACTGCGCTGCGAGTTCTAAATCAGCTTCACTGTCGACGACCATTGTATCCTTTCCACCCATTTCCGCAATGACTCGCTTCAGCCAAATTTGTCCATCATTTACTTTCGAGGCTCGTTCATAAATGCGAATACCAACTTCACGCGACCCAGTAAAACTTATAAACCGAGTGTCTTTATGATCGACTAAATAATCGCCCACTTCAGCTCCACTACCTGGAACAAAGTTCAATACACCTGCTGGAAGTCCCGCTTCCTCCATAATCTCAACAAATTTAGCCGCGACAATTGGTGTCGCAGAGGCTGGTTTCAAAAGCACCGTGTTACCAGCAACAATCGCTGCCACCGCAGTTCCAGCCATAATAGCTAATGGAAAATTCCACGGAGAAATAATTATGCCGACCCCTAAGGGAATATAGTCATAACGATTAAACTCATTCGGTCGGCTCTGGACTGGCACACCATCCTTATGCAGTAGCATTTGCCGACCATAATATTCAAGGAAATCAATCGCTTCCGCAGCATCAGCGTCTGCTTCCCGCCATGGTTTTCCTGCTTCCTTTGTTAGAAGTGCTGAAAATTCAGCTTTACGACGACGTAAAATGGCTGCTGCTTTAAACAATACATCAGCTCGCATTTCAGGCTTTGTTTTCCGCCAAGTTTTAAATGCTTCAACTGCTGCCTGCATTGCCCGTTCTGCAAGTTCACGATTTGCCTTAGATACCCTGCCAATAACCTCCTGCTTGTTTGCAGGATTCAACGATATGATTTTTGCCTCAGTCGCAATTTTTTCGCCACCAATGACTAAATCGTAATCGCATCCTAAATAACTATTAACCGTTTGTAAACCTTTAAGATACTCTTTTTGGTTTTCCTCTTCGGTAAAATCTGTAAAAGGCTCGTGCTTGTAGGGTTGTACCATTTTATCGCCTCCTATAGCTGATTTCTCCCCTATTTTATCATTACTCAAAAAGTCGCTCAAATATTGCTATAATTTTTTATATTTTAAAATAATAATATGAGGAAACGCTAATTTGCGGACATAGGAGCCGCTATTTGGACAAAAGACAGTGCCTTTGTGGTCGAAGCGGACAATAAATCCGCTATTTGCCCAAATTGCAGACTAGATTGCATGATTTCCACTAAATAAGGTATCGGGTGTCCGCTAAATTCTTAAATCAAGGCATTTGACTACAAATAAGGTACTCTGTGTCCGCTAAATCACTGGCATCATTCCGATAGCGGACATAGGAGCCGCTATTTGGACAAAAACCAGTCCCTTTGTGGTCGAATCGGACAATGAATCCGCTATTTGCCCATAATGCAGACTAGATTGCATGATTTTCACTAAATAAGGTGCCGGGTGTCCGCTAACCTTCTAAACGAAGCCTTCTGACTGCAAATAAGGCACTCTGTGTCCGCTTAGTGCCGGCAGACATTCTTCGCAAAAGCAACCACAACCCCAACCACAAAAAAGGCAAACTCCGTAAAGTTTGCCCTAACTTATATATTTTTCAAAACTACTGATATATGTGCACAATAGGATCATTTTTATCAGCCTTGCGAATAATTAAAGCCTCCGGACCATTGACTGATGAAATCGAAACCTGAACAGACACATAATTTGGGAAATGCTCCATTACTAAGCCGGTCACATATTGCGTGAAACCAACACCTTCTGCTTTTCCGTAAAATTGAATTGGAATATTGATAGACAATTCATGAAGCTGGTTCCCAACATAAAACGCCTTGCCGATTACCCCATTAAAATTAGGGAAGTACTCCTCAACATCCTGCTTGAAGTTTTGGAAAAACGTTACATCATCACGATGATCTTTCGTTGCAGACTCAGATGGGAACAAATAATACTTTTCATCAATTGCCTCCCAACCTCCAAGCGTATTACTACCTTTAGGTACATTTGCATATGCAAAGAAATTCCCTGGAACAACTGAAGATTTGTCTGCTTGCTCAAACAACGCAATCGTTACAGGAACATCTTCCAATCCCTCAACACCACGAATTCGCTTAGCTACCTCTGATGCAATTTCCTTACCTTTACGCTCAAGTTCCTCATGTGGAATTTTACGTTCAAACACATCACCAAATTGGACGGTTCGGTAATAATACACAGAATTTAACGCTAAACCTAGGACAACTCCATCAAGATGAACATTTCCATTGTCATCTTTAGTTAAATAGTCATGCTCTAAAATATGGGCTAAATATATCGGACTCTTTTCATTGCGCGTTTTTAAGTCGCCAACCCCATCATCAAGTGGATTCAAGCCGATATTCTCAGTATCCTTAAGTCCTTCAGCAGCTAATTGCTCTGGTGTAAACTGCCGATTTAACCATAAGCTTACCGTCTTCTTTTTCAAGTATTGACCTTCCTGGAAAAAATACTTATCTGGACTAAAATTTTTCAATGCTACGCGCATTAAGCCTGTCTCAAACTCATTAATATCATAACGAGTATTTAAGTTATTAACGACTAATCCACGTGCTTCCCCTGGTTTAAATGGTAAAATGGTTCGATAATACTGGTCAGAAATTTGGTATTTTGGAATAATCGCTTTCTCTTTTGAATCATTTTTGTTATTTTGAACTACTTCGTCATCCTTTTTAAAATTAGGAGCGCAAGCAGTCAACAACAGAACCAAAGACAAAGCAATCATTACTAGTCTTTTCATGTGTTTCCCTCTCTTACTTGGTTAATTCTTCAATCATTCTCTCCTCGTTCCATATTTCAATGCCCAAATCCTGAGCCTTCTTCAGTTTTGAGCCAGCATCTTCTCCAGCAATCACAAGGTCAGTCTTTTTACTAACACTACCTGCCACATTGCCGCCGAGTGCTTCAATTCTTTCCTTCGCTTCATTTCTGTTTAACTGCTCGAGTTTACCTGTTAGCACGATCGTTTTTCCGGCAAAGAAAGAATCAGAAGCTTCCATTGCGACAAGCTTTGGACCTTTATATTCCATGTTGACGGAAACAGTCTTTAATTCCTGAAGTAGCTCCTGAACCTCTTCCTTACTAAAATAAGTTACAACTGAATCAGCCATCTTTTCGCCAATTTCATTAATTGCCGTCAATTCCTCGACAGTTGCAACCGCTAAACGGTCCATATTTTCGAAATACTGTGCCAATGTTTTTGCTGCTTTAGCACCGACATGACGGATTCCCAAACCAAACAATAGCTTTTCTAATGAGTTCTCCTTAGATGCTTCAATTGCACTGAGCAATTTTTGAATCGACTTTTCACCCATGCGCTCTAATCCAATTAATTGCTCGCGCTGCAATTTGTAAATGTCAGCAACATCAACGATCAGCTTTTCCGCAAATAATTGACTGATGACCTTTTCCCCTAAGCCTTCGATATTCATCGCTCCGCGGGATACAAAATGAATCAGTCCTTCACGAATTTGCGCCGGACATTTAGGATTTATACAACGAAGTGCAACCTCATCTTCAAATCGTACCAGTTCACTCTCACATTCGGGACAATGTGTTGGCATTTTAAATTCCTGTTCTTCACCTGTACGGCGCTCCACCAAAACATTAACTACTTCTGGAATAATGTCACCCGCTTTTTTGACAACTACTTGATCCCCTAAGCGGATGTCCTTTTCACGAATCAAATCCTCATTGTGCAAGGAGGCCCTACTAACAGTAGTCCCTGCAACCTTAACCGGTTCCAAAATTGCAGTCGGGGTGATGACGCCGGTTCTGCCCACATTTAGCTCAATATCCTTTAATGTAGTGACAACCTCTTCGGCCGGGAATTTGTATGCGATTGCCCAACGAGGACTTTTAGCTGTAGTTCCTAAACGATCCTGTTGCGTGAGTGAATCAACCTTAATAACAATACCATCTATTTCATAAGGCAAGTTTGGCCGTTTTTCGCCCCAGCTTTCTACAAAATCAATCACACTGTCAATATTAGGGCATTTAGTACGTTCTTTATTCGTTTTAAACCCTAGTGTATCCAACCAATTTAAGCCTTCGCTATGTGATGTGACGGTATCCCGTTCAACACCAGCAATACCATACAAAAATACATCCAAATTACGCGATGCGGCGATTTTCGGATCAAGCTGTCGCAATGAGCCAGCTGCTGCATTTCTAGGATTAGCAAATGCTTCCTCGCCTTTCTCAGCCTTAACCTTGTTCAGCGCTTCAAAGGAGCGTTTTGGCATAAATGCTTCACCGCGCACCTCGAGGCTAACTGGCTCCTTAAGCCTGAGCGGAATTGAGCCAATCGTTTTCAAATTTGCAGTGATATCCTCGCCAATCGAGCCGTCACCACGCGTTGCCCCTTGAACAAAGATCCCATCCTGATATCGAAGCGAAACAGCTAAACCATCTATTTTCAATTCACATACATACGAAAAATCATCACCAACAATTTGGCGAATACGACGATCGAAATCCCGCAAGTCCTGTGCATTAAAGGCATTACCAAGACTAAGCATTGGCGTACGATGTTCAACCTTTTCAAAGCCTTCTAATACTCCGCCACCTACGCGCTGGGAAGGCGAATCAGCCGTCTTTAACTCTGGGAACTGTCCTTCAATATCAATTAATTCCTTCATCAAACGGTCATACTCTGCATCTGGTACTGTTGGCGTATCCAGAACGTAATACTCGTAATTATATTGGTTTAATAATGAATGCAGCTCGCTAATTCGATTTTTTTGTGTTTGAAGGTCCATATATGCAACCCTTTCTTATGCTTTTTTAATCGGTGCAAATTTGGCAAGCAATCTTTTAATTCCTACTGGCTTCGGAAAAGCAATATCCAATTCTAACCCGTCACCTTCACCCTTGACACTCACAACAGTACCAGTTCCCCATTTACCGTGCTCTGCTTTATCACCTACACGCCAAGATAATTCATCTCCACCTGTAGCTGTCGCATTAACAGTTGGACGCATCACGATTTTTTTCTGTGGCTGCTGTTTCGTAAATGACTGGAATGAGGATGAACTACTACTACTATTACCACGACCACCACTAAAGCCTGCTGATTTTCGCGCTGGCTCCATTCCTTCAATTAAATCATCCGGAATTTCCTTAATAAATCGAGATGGTGGGTTCATATTTGTTCTACCAAACAAAGTCCGCATTTGCGCATTAGTGATAAACAATTGCTCCTCTGCCCGAGTAATCCCTACGTACGCAAGGCGACGCTCCTCCTCCATCTCCGCCTCCTCAAACAGCGAGCGGCTA
The DNA here is from genome assembly GCF_902168435.1 of Bacillus marasmi. Taxonomy (GTDB): domain Bacteria; phylum Bacillota; class Bacilli; order Bacillales; family Cytobacillaceae; genus Bacillus_BU; species Bacillus_BU marasmi. The sequence goes on along the minus strand of NZ_LR656187.1, from coordinate 23,494 downwards.
TGTGGAAATACCCCTTCCTCTAAGCCCATCAGAAACACCACTGGGAATTCCAATCCTTTGGCAGAATGCAAGGTCATTAACACAACAGTATCAGTCTTTTTTTGTCCTTCCTCATCAAGGCTATCAATATCTGCTACTAATGCGAGATCAGTCAAGAACGCAACTAAGCTTCTGTCCTCATTTTCTTCTTCAAAGTTTTTTGTTACAGATAGTAACTCGTCTAAGTTTTCTAGTCTGCTTTGTGCTTCCAACGATTTTTCAGCGATTAGCATTTCACGATAACCAGATTTGTCTAATATCTCCTCAACTAGTTCAGTTACTGATAAAAACTCCTGCATTTGTGAGTAGCCTTTAATTAAATCACGAAACTCCGCTGCAGCTTTTGTAACCTTTGGGCTTAATCCAATTAGTTCAACCGAATCAAGTGCCGCAAACATGGAGATATCATGCATCTGCGCAAAATTGGCTATCTTATCCAGTGAGCTTGAACCAATTCCCCGCTTCGGAACATTGATTACCCGCGCAAAAGAAATTTCGTCATCCGGATTAGCCACTAATTTTAAATAAGAAATAATATCTTTAATTTCTTTCCGCTCATAGAACTTAATCCCGCCGACGATTGAGTAATCAATATTCGATTTTAATAAAACTTCCTCAATTACACGAGACTGTGCATTGGTACGATATAAAATCGCTATTTCAGAGCGTTTATACTTGCCGCTATCGACGAGTTCCTTAATTTTCCCTGCAACGAATTGGCCTTCACCTTGCTCGCTATCGGCACGGAAATACGAAATTTTATTTCCTTCTGCATTTTGCGTCCAAAGATTCTTCGGCTTTCGATTCAAGTTATTTTTAATTACTTCATTCGCTGCCAGTAGAATTCGTTGAGTCGAACGGTAATTTTGCTCTAAAAGAATAACCTGTGCATTCGGATAATCTTTTTCAAACGATAAAATATTGGCAATATCCGCCCCGCGCCAGCGATAAATGGATTGGTCTGAATCGCCGACAACACATAGATTCTTAAAACGTGCAGCAAGTAACTTTACAAGCATATATTGCGCTCTGTTCGTATCTTGGTACTCATCAACATGAATATATTGAAATTTACGTTGATAAAACTCAAGCACTTCCGGTACGCGCTGAAATAGTTGAATCGTCTGCATAATTAAATCATCGAAATCTAATGAACTATTTTTCCGTAATCGCTTTTGATATTCCTTATAAACATCGCTTACAACCTGTTCAAAATAGCCTCCAGCATTTTTCTCATAGGTTTCAGGGTCTATCAGTTCATTCTTTGCTGAGCTGATTGAGCCTAATAAAGCCCGCGGATCGTATTTTTTCGGATCAAGATTTTTTTCCTTTAAGATCGCCTTAATTACCGACTGCTGGTCGCTTGTATCTAGAATCGTAAAATTGCGGCTAAAACCAATTCTATCAATATCTCGTCGCAGAATTCTCACGCACATCGAGTGGAAGGTTGAAATCCAAACCTCTTCAGCAGCCCCACCCATTAAGTTTCCAATCCGCTCTTTCATTTCCTTAGCCGCTTTATTAGTAAAGGTAATCGCTAATATATTATAAGGATTTACCCTTTTCTCCACGATTAAATAGGCGATTCGATGCGTTAGCACCCTCGTCTTTCCACTACCTGCCCCAGCCATGATTAGCAGCGGGCCATCTGTTGCTTTGACAGCTTTTTTCTGTTCTGGGTTCATCCCGTTTAACAGTCGATCAGTCAAATATTGCATCTATTTCACCACTCATATTGTTATTTAGTATCTAAACAGCATTAATCAATCGTTTGATTAATATTGTTCTTACCCAAGATTGAAACTAGTTTGTTAAAATCAATCAAACGTTTGATTAACCTTTAACTGCTGTCACTGTTGCCAGTGCTTGTTTAATATCCTTATAAACTATATTGCCAACAACAATAACGTCCGCGTGCTGGGACATTTCCTTAGCCTGCTCTGCTGACGTAATTCCGCCACCATAAAAAAAGGTCGCCCGCTCTAAATGCGGCTTCACTTCCTTCAGCCATTCCGGATTTCCATAAGCCCCACTATATTCCATATAAAAAATCGGCAAATTAAACATCTTATCAGCTAGCATCGCATAAGCAATAACATCATCTAAATCAAGCGCAGTATTTGCATTTGTTAACTTAGCAGCTTTACACTCTTCGTTTAAAATACAATACCCTTCCACCATTATTTCATCCCAATTTAGCAATTCACCAAATTCCTTTAATGCATGGTGGTGAAGACCTGTGACCCATTCTGTGTCACCGCTATTTAATACTGTTGGGATAAAATATAAATCAAATCCTGGCGAAATTGCATCAATGTTAGATACCTCTAACCCGCAAGGTACAGGATAACGACGGACGCGAACTAGCAAATCTAGAACTTTATCGAGCGTCACGCCATCAGTGCCCCCTACTATTACCGCATCGGTTCCCGATTCACAGATTTTTTCCAGCGCCTCATCAGAAATCTCTTTATCAGGATCGAGTTTAAACACATGACGCCACTCGCGTACATCGTACATTCCTTCTAGCCTCCATTCTCATTTCCATTTCACCATTATATCATTTTGTTCATTTGATTTAAAAAATAATTCAAAAGCAGAAGCGGCTTGCCCAGGAGCGACAGGCACAAGACGAGCCCTGCAGGAAATCCTGATTTCCGGAAGGGATTGGCTTGTGACCCCGAGCTCCTAGCCGCTGGCGCTAGACGACAAAAAAATACCAAAGTATTTTCACTTTGGCATCCTTCTATTTATTATTCTTGGCTTTTTTCTACTTCAGGCTCTTTAACCCGGTCTAAGGCCATTTCATATGCTTCATTTCCATAATTCAAACAACGTTTTACACGTGAAATTGTTGCCGTACTTGCACCTGTTTCAGTTTCAATCTTATGGTAAGTATTACCCTCACGTAGCATTCTTGCAACTTCTAGACGTTGTGCCAAAGATTGAATTTCATTTACAGTACATAAATCATCAAAGAAACGATAGCACTCTTCAATATTTTCAAGGGCCAAGATCGCTTTAAATAATTGATCAAGTTCTCTTCCTCTTAATTTATCAATTTGCATCTTCTAATACTCCTTTTATCATTCTGATTCATTTGCTTCAAACTTCACAGAACCTGAAAGTCCAGGACTTGAAGGGATTACATTAATCCACGTTTTACCAGGAACTAAACCAATAACAGTACCGTTAAGTGCTGGGACAATTTTGCCATCCTGACTTTTCCATTCAACTTCCCTAATAATACCTTTTTGCAACAGATAAGCTTTACCACCTGAGCTTAAATCGATTTTACGACGACCTGCATCATCAATCGTTTGGTGTGCAGTTTCTACAACTAAGATATTATCCAATAGCACTGGATCATCCGTATCGTGATTAACGGTTTGAGCTCCCGCTGAAGATCGTTTATATTTTCCAATTTGTTGATCGTACTCATAAGTTGCTGTAAAAGTAGCATTATTATAATAAGCAACCGTGACTTTATCTGCTTTTTGACCCTCAAGTTTCTCCACTTCATCCCTTGTTAGGAATGTCAATGGTTCAGGAGCCTTCTCCATTGAATAGCCTTCTTTATTTGCTCCTTCAATAATTTTTTCATAAGTTATATACGAATTATGTGGAGCAACTCGATCAGATGACCTTTTAAAAAGCGAGCCATCATACTGCATGCCATTTAAATGATCGATATAACCGCTTTCAAGCATTTTTCTTGCCTCTTCACTGTAACCGTGGGCAATATATATGCTGTCATAGGCCTTAGCCAATTTAATATAATATTCTCGGGCACTTCGGACAGGTCCAATTCGCTCCGGCTTTTCACTTTGGAATATCGCCAGAAACCTTGTGACGCTTCCTTCTGCCAGCAGCTCATATACAATATCGGCTTGATCTAAACCTGATTGCTGCCTTGCATCAGGATGATTATTAACCATCACCGCCACTGCTCGTCCACCGATATCTTCCTTCGTTGCCACTCCAGTTAACGGATAATGATTCGCTATGGTTACTGTTTCCTTATGATTGTTTTGGACTTCCTTACCTTTATGCTCTGTTACGGTATCTTTGGTTTGGCTACATCCTGATAATAAAAGGAGAAAAGCCATTGCCAAAGTGAGATATCTCTTTAGCAACTTACTCACCTCAATCCGGTTATGGTCCCATCCTCTTAGTACTTTATTACTTTTATATTTTAACGCATTATAGTCGGAAAGAGTATCATTTTATTCATTACATCATACATGCCTTGCTGGGTTACTCTAATATACGGCAAATGAGTCGCAGATAAAAACAACATTGAGTAAATTGGATCCTCAAACTGATAACCGCATCCCTTTAAATAAGTAAACAGCTTATTTTCTTCAACAATCAACTCTTCAACCTTTTTCTCAGACATGATACCCTTTAACTGCAAAGGAATCTCTTGAGTAATTACACCCTTTTCACAGCAGACTATACCACCACCGATTTCCTTCATGCGATTAAAGGCTGTAAACATATCTTGCTTATTTTTCCCAATTAATATAATATCACCAGTATTTGAAAATGAGCTGACCAAACCTGATAAGCGATTAGCGAACCCTTTTATCAAAGTGTTGATTCTCCACTTTCCTTTCCGGTCAATAAGCATAAAAAAGCATTCATCATGATCCGGTGACAGTTCATCCAATGAGCAATCAATATAAATTGAATAAGGCTTTGTAATGACTGAATTCTCCATTTTAATTCCAAATGGCATTGAGAACTGCATATCATCTGAGGTTAGCTCCCATTCAATGTTGAGAGGTTTTAATCCATGATTTTCCCAGTGAACTTGATAAGAAGGGCTTACAGCTTTCCCATCTCGTTTAATCCATTGACCCTTTGCCAAAACAGATACTGGGGTTGGATTTTTCTCATCTGTTAAAAAGTTTAGATTGGCAATTCGCCCTGTTGCAATATTTCCAAGCACATGGTCAATACCGTAATAACGGGCCACATTAACCGTAGCCATATTATAGGCATCAATAACCGGAACTTCGTGAGCAATAGCAATTCGAATCATTTCATCAATAATTCCTTTTTCATAAAAACTTGCAGAGGCGCCATCCGTTGTTAAAATAAAGCGGTCATAAAAATCAATTCCCCGCTCATGAATCTCCGTAAATAATTTAGGCAGGTCAGGTCGAATCGATGAATGACGTAGCGAGACCATATAGCCTTGCATCAATCTTCGATACACATCTTCCCCCGTCATTGCTTCATGATCGCAATCCGTCCCTAATAACATCATCTTAGCTAAAGTTTTCTCAGAAGCACCAGGGAAATGGCCTTCTATTTTTTTACGTCCACGTTTCGTTTCCTGTATCCAATGCAAAAGTAGATCATCGCCATCCAACAGCTTTGGCCACCCGGTAAGTTCTCCACCCTGCAGGACACTATCTTGCTCTAGCCAATTCTTGATATTTGCTTGAGAAAAGACGCGATTTTCATTTAAAATCTCGGTTTGAGCATCAAATCGACACCACCAATACATCGATGCGGGAATTTCCTTCATTTCTTTTATAAAAGAAATAGCATCCTTTGTGGCTAAATTAACAGCTAGCATTAAATTATCGTTGATTAAGGTCGTTGTTCCAAACTGGCAGGCATATTCCGCTAATGCGTGGGGATTATATAATAAGAAAGGATGAGCATGAGGTTCTATATAACCTGGAACGATTAAATAACCATTACAATCAACAATTTCACAGTTAGATTGCATTTCAGGTAATTGATCACCAACATATACAATTCGATCCTCATATATCCAAATATTTGCCTTCATCCATTTCTTGAAAACCTGATTAAGGTAAGTAGCGTTTTTTAGCAATATAGTGGGTGCGCATTTTCCATCCAATACGGAAACATGCTCACGTAATTGTTTATTTTTCCATCGATAACGTTGTTCCATAGTACCGTTCCCTCCCTAAAACGTGGGATATCCAAAAACAATGAAAGTGCAAGCGGCTTGTGAAGTGAGCCCCCGACGCTTGCGCTAGAGTTTGTGAAAACCCTTTCATTGTTATTATACTAACATATTTCGCAATTTAACGCACTAAAGAATGTGGAAATAAATTGTTAAATTTCAACTAAGGATGTGACAAACACATGACGATAAAACCTAATATTGGAATACTGAACGCATTAATTAGAATTAGCCTCGGCTTTACACTTCTAGCTTGGACCACCGCTAAGCTGGTAAAACGACCATGGCGCGACTCGTATTTAATTGTAGCATTTGTCGCTGCAATGAAGATTGGTGAGGGAATTGTTCGTTATTGCCCACTTACAGCCCTGTTCGAAAACTGGGGAGACACCCAAGAAAATCAAAATTCACAACAAAGCAATGAAATCGATACAGAGACAATTCTTCCATACAATCCGACTTAATAACTTGTACGCAATTCACAATCACAGCAAAAATAAAAAAGGCTGCTACAACCAAATTGGTTATGGCAGCCTTTAAATGAAGGAGAGATATCATGTTTTATGAATACATCACAGATATGTCTTTTGTTATTATTACCCTTATTGGAAGCATTATCGCCTTATACTACGTATATGGACGAAAGGCTAATAAAGGGCGCTAGCAATTGCTCTCGCACCAATATCCTTGCGGTAAAATACACCTTCACGAGTAAGCTTTTCTAATTCCTTATAAACATTTTGTTGGGCGAGTTTTAAATCTTTTCCCTTAGCACCTGCTAGGAGGACTCGTCCACCATTTGTAACAAAACGTCCTTCTTCATCTAACTTCGTTCCTGCATGGAACAAATAAACTTCATCACTCATATCAGTAAGCCCGTTAAGAACTGCACCCTTCTTGTAATCACCAGGATAACCTTCTGATGCTACAACGACACCAATACAATAGTTATCATCCCACTCAAGTTCAGGTGTTTTACCATCTAGTAATGTTAATAGCACTTCAACTAGGTCTGATTTTAATCTTGGTAAAATGACCTGTGTTTCAGGATCACCAAATCGTGCATTAAATTCAATAACCTTTGGACCTTTATCTGTTAAAATCAAGCCTGCATACAGAATTCCAGTAAAGCTTCTGCCTTCTTCTATCATTGCTTGAGCAGTTGGGTGAAGAATGGTTTCAATTGCTGTCTGTACAGCATCAGCACCAATTTGCGGTACCGGCGAATAAGCACCCATACCACCTGTATTAGGACCTTGGTCACCATCATAAGCGCGTTTGTGGTCCTGAGCAATTTCAAGCGGGACGACAATATCGCCGTTCACTAATGCCATAAGCGAGAATTCCTCACCAGCTAAAAACTCCTCCACTACAACCGTTGCTGAAGCGTCACCGAATTTTTCATCCAATAGCATGTCTTTTAACGCTGCAAGTGCTTCATCCATTGTCATTGCAACGACTACACCTTTACCAGCAGCAAGACCGTCAGCTTTAATAACGATTGGAGCTCCAAGCTTTTCCACATATTGCTTTGCAGCCTCATATTCGCTGAAAACAGCATATTCTGCAGTAGGAATATTGTATTTATGCATTAAATCCTTTGCAAAGGATTTACTACCTTCAATTAATGCAGCAACCTGTCGAGGTCCGAACACCTTTAAGCCTGCTTCTTCAAATTTATCAACTACGCCTTCAAGTAGCGGATTTTCAGGTCCAACAAAAGTTAAGCCAACTCCGTTTTCCTGAGCGAATTTAACTAATGCATCTTGATTGCTTTCTTCAATCGCAACAAGCTCTGCAACGTCCGTCATTCCAGCATTACCAGGAGCAACAAACACTTTTTCCACCAATGAGCTTTCTTTCATTTTTCTGCAAATCGCATGTTCTCTGCCACCACGGCCGATGACTAAAACGTTCATGTTTTCTGCCTCCTCTTAATGTTTGGCTACCGTTGATTTCCGTTCCGGGCACGAACGGTTCGCGGGCGGTGCGGCAAGCCTCCTCGGCGCTAAAGCGCCTGTGGGGTCTCCCCATTGCCCTTTAATCCCGCAGGAGTCTCCGTGCCCTCCTCTCCAATCAACTAAATGGAAAAATCACATTCATTTTAATGTTTAAAGTGACGTACGCCAGTGAATACCATTGCAATTCCGTATTCATCTGCTTTATTAATAGAATCCTGGTCACGAATGGATCCACCAGTTTGAATAATCGCTGTAATTCCTGCTTTAGCTGCTGCTTCAACGGTATCATCCATTGGGAAGAATGCATCAGAAGCTAGTCCTGCACCTTTTGCTGCTTCGCCTGCTTGCTCAAGCGCAATTTTAGCGGAGCCAACACGATTCATTTGTCCTGCACCAATTCCAAGCGTTTTTTCACTATTTGCAACAACAATTGCATTTGATTTAACATGCTTTACTACTTTCCAACCTAGCTTTAAAGCTTCCCATTCTTCTTCAGTTGGTTGGCGTTTAGTTGGAACTGTAATGTTTGCATCATCTAATGTATAACGATCTTGGTCTTGAACTAATAATCCACCCTCAACTGATGTTAACACGCGTTCTGGTTTTTGTTTTTCACCAAACGGAATAGTTAATAAGCGAAGATTTTTCTTGCCAATTAAGACTTGAATTGCTTCTTCAGAGAACGAAGGAGCGATAATTATTTCTAAGAAGATTTCATAAAGCTTTTCAGCAGTCGCTTTATCAACTTCACGATTCAAAGCAACAATTCCACCAAAAATTGATACTGGATCTGCTTCATACGCTTTTGTATAAGCATCAAAAATATTAGCTCCTGTACCAACTCCACATGGATTCATGTGCTTCACAGCTACTGCTGCTGGCTCAGAGAATTCCTTAACAATTTGTAGAGCTGCATTCGCATCATTAATATTGTTGTAAGACAATTCTTTACCATGTAACTGCTCAGCATTTGCGATTGAGAAATTAGATCCAAGTGGCTTACGGTAGAAGGCAGCTTCTTGGTGAGGATTTTCTCCGTAACGAAGCGATTGCTTTAATTCATAAGTAACCGTTAGTTTTTCAGGATTTTCTTCCCCAGACAATCCAGTCATATATTCAGCAATCATTGCATCATAGCTAGCTGTATGACGGAATACTTTCGCGGCTAATTTACGACGAGTAGCCGGTTGAACAACACCTGTCATATTTAACTCAGTTAATACTCGTGGATAATCCTCTGGATCAACAATAACTGTTACATACTGATGGTTTTTTGCAGATGCTCGTAGCATTGTTGGACCACCGATATCAATGTTTTCAATCGCATCATCAACCGTTACATCCGGCTTGGCAATTGTTTGTTGGAACGGATATAAGTTTACGATAACAAGCTCAATTGGGTTAATGCCGTGAGCTTCCATTTGTTGTTGATGATCTTCGTTATCGAATTTAGCTAATAAACCACCATGAATCAATGGGTTTAATGTTTTTACACGACCTTCTAAAATTTCCGGAAAGCCTGTTACATCGTTAACACCGATTACAGGAACTCCCGCTTCTTGAAGTGCTTTTTTAGTTCCACCTGTTGAAATAAGCTCATAGCCTAAATCACTTAAACCTTTTGCAAATTCCGTAATCCCCTGCTTATCAGATACGCTAATAAGCGCGCGCTTTTTAGCCATTTTTTACTTCCTCCCTCGATTTGGACACTAGCATCTGTATCACCGCTGGATACAACTGGTGCTCCACTCTATGTATCTTTTCTTGTAATGTTTCAATTGTTTCATTCTCAGTAAGATCGACTGTTTCTTGTGCAATAATCGGACCGGAATCCATTCCTGCATCAACATAATGTACCGTTACACCGCTTACCTTCACCTTTGCACGAAGTGCCTGACCCATTGCATCCTTCCCAGGAAAAGCTGGCAATAGCGACGGATGAATATTGATAATTCGCCCTTCATACGCCGACAGTAGAGTTGGACCAATTAGTCTCATATAGCCTGCCAATACGACTAAATCAATCTTGTACTCTGCTAACTTTGCTAAAATTTCCGTTTCATATGCCTGCTTATCAGAAAAATCCTTAGCAGTAAACGCAAAGTACTCAATTCCTGCCGCTTTTGCCCGTTCAACTGCGTAAGCATTTGGTTTATCACACACGAGAAGATTAATTGATGCAGTTAAGGACCCGTCTTGAACTGCATCGATAATAGCTTGAAAATTGCTTCCATTCCCGGATGCAAAGACAGCAATGTTTTTCATCCGTATCCCCCTAAATAATCGAAATGCCTTCAGTTTCGGTCATTTCACCAATGATAGTGGCAGTTTCCCCACATGAATTAAAATGCGCAACCACTTCATCAACTTGATCTTTATCAACAATGACTACCATACCGATGCCCATATTAAAAATGTTGAACATTTCTTCATGTTTAATTTCACCGTGCTTTTCTAGTAATGAGAATATAGGAGGAATTTTCCAGCTGCCTTCTTTAATTTCTGCACCTAAACCGCTCGGGAAGGTTCTTGGAATATTCTCAAGGAATCCGCCACCAGTAATATGAGCCATCCCTTTAATTTCAAATTTTTTCAAAGCTGATAGAATCGATTTTACATAGATTCTTGTCGGCTTCAGCAGCTCTTCCCCCAAAGTGCATCCAAGCTCTTCAATGTTTTCATCCAAGCTTAATTTTGCTTTTTCTAAGAACACTTTACGTACAAGCGAATAACCGTTACTATGAATACCGTTTGACGCTAATCCAATTAATACGTCCCCCGCTTTAATATCCTTACCTGTAATCAGGTTTGATTTTTCACAAGCACCAACAGCAAATCCGGCAATATCATATTCCTCAACATCGTACATGCCTGGCATTTCCGCTGTTTCTCCACCGATCAACGCACAACCTGCTTGTTCACAGCCATCAGCTACACCTTTGACAATCATTTCAATTTTTGCAGGTTCCGCTTGGCCACAACCGATATAATCAAGGAAATAAAGAGGCTCTGCTCCCTGAACAACAATGTCATTCACACACATTGCCACTGCATCGATTCCGATTGTATCGTGACGGTCTGCCATAAACGCTAGCATAAGCTTTGTGCCAACTCCATCAGTACCAGATACTAATACTGGCTCCTTCAGGTTTAACGCTGATAAATCAAACATCGCACCAAAGCCGCCAAGACCGCCCATGACTCCTAATCTAGCTGTCTTTGCAACATGCTGCTTCATTCTTTCAACCGCTTCATATCCTGCTTCGATATTGACTCCGGCTTCTTTATAAGCATTTGCCATTTTCATAATTCCCCTTTTTAGTCTTATTAAAGGAAAAGCGACATACTAAATATGCCGCTTATTTTTGATAGTAATATTGCAGTGTATCTGGATAAAGCTCGGTTGGATATTCTCCAGTAAAGCATGCTAAACAATGGCCACAGTTCTTATCCTTATCAACTCGGCCAATCGCCTCGAGCATTCCTTCAATACTAATAAATGTTAATGAATCCGCCCCGATTAGTTCCCGGATTTCTTCAACAGTGTTAGAAGAAGCAATTAATTCCTCTTTCGTTGAAGTATCAATACCGTAGAAGCATGGATTCTGAATAGGTGGTGAACTGATAACAACATGTACTTCAGTCGCACCAGCGTCCTTAAGCATTGTTACGATTCTTCGGCTCGTTGTACCGCGCACAATCGAGTCGTCCACCATAATTACCCGTTTCCCTTCAACTACGCCACGAACAGCGGAAAGCTTCATTTTGACGCCTTGCTCCCGCAATGATTGTGATGGCTGAATAAAGGTCCGGCCAACATAGCGATTTTTTACTAAGCCCATTTCATAAGGAATGCCTGCTGCCTCAGCATAGCCAATTGCTGCTGATATACTTGAATCTGGAACACCAGTTACAACATCCGCTTCAATTTTTGCTTCAACAGCCAATTTTTTCCCCATATTCTTACGAGCAGTATGAACATTAATGCCATGAATATCACTATCTGGTCTTGAAAAATAAATATATTCCATCGCACAGATAGCACTTGGTTTGTTATCAGAGAAGAACTCGCTCGAAATACCCTCATCATTAATAATTAATAATTCGCCAGGTAATACATCACGAACAAACTCAGCTCCAACTACGTCAAATGCACATGTTTCAGAAGCAACAATATATGCATCACCTAGTTTCCCAAGTGAAAGTGGACGTAAACCATGTGGATCAAGTGCCACCATCATTTCTGATTCGGTTAAAATCAAGTAAGCAAATGCCCCCTCGATTTGCTTTAACGCATTTCTAACTTGATCCTTCATATGCCGTTCGCCACTGCGACGAATTAAATGGGCTAATACCTCAGTATCAGAGCTTGTTTGAAAAATACTCCCTTGCTGCTCAAGGATCGATTTAATCAATCTGGCATTAACCAAGTTACCATTATGTGCAAGAGCAATGCTTCCAGATTGTGAATGGAAAAGCAGTGGCTGCACGTTTTCGTAGCCGCTGCCGCCAGCAGTCGCATAACGAACGTGACCAATAGCGGCTTTTCCTTTTAATTCTGACATCACTTCAGAAGTGAACACTTCTGTGACAAGACCTTCACCTTTGACGATTTCTAGTTTTTCACCGTCAGTGGTTACAATTCCCGTTCCCTCTTGTCCGCGGTGCTGAAGTGCATGAAGGCCGTAATAAGTAATGCTTGCAGCGTCACTATGTCCCCAAACGCCGAAAACTCCGCACTCTTCATTTAAGCCTCTTAACTCAGCAAGCATGGAATAGCTCCTTTCCAAGCCTTCTCTAAATTCTCAACTTGTTCGTTAATTAGTTTATTTCCGTCAACAGCAATCGATAAAACTGGCTGTGCTGTTACTTCACCAATAAGAGTTGCACCCACTAATTTTTCGAATTCTTGTTGATTTTCCTTTTTGACAGTTAATAAGAAGCGTGATTGTGATTCTGCGAATAATGCTGACACAGGGTTACCTGATAAATTAATTTCAGCACCAAGTCCATTTGAGCCAATCGCACTCTCAGCTACTGCTACAGCCAAACCACCTTCAGCCAAGTCATGAGCTGACTCAACTAAACCAGCACGAATCGCTGCTAAAACTTTTTGTTGATAGTCTTTTTCCACTGCTAAATCAATGCTAGGAGATTGACCATAGATTTTTCCGTTAAGCATTTTTTGTAGTTCACTACCGCCAAATTCATCTTTAGTTTCCCCTAAAAGATAAACTAAATCACCAGCAGCCTTGAAGTTTTGAGTAGTAATATGTTTTACGTCAGAAATAAGACCAACCATACCAATTACAGGCGTTGGATAAATCGCATTTCCGTTCGTTTCATTATACATAGATACATTTCCACCAATTACCGGTGTAGATAACACACGGCAAGCTTCTGAAATACCGTCAGCAGATTTCTCGATTTGCCAGAAAATCTCAGGCTTTTCTGGATTACCAAAGTTTAAGTTATCGGTTACTGCTAGTGGTTCTGCCCCTGAGCAGACAATATTGCGGGCAGCTTCAGCCACAGCAATTTTCCCACCAGTTTCTGGATCCAAATATAGATAACGTGAGTTACAGTCAGTAGTCATCGCTAAAGCTTTTTCTGTTCCTCTGATTCGAAGAACAGCAGCATCAGAACCAGGTGCTACAACTGTATTTGTTCGAACCATATAATCATATTGATCATAAACCCACTCTTTTGAAGCAATCGTAGGCTGTTGTAATAATTGAGTTAAAGTTTCAGTATAGTTTTCAACTGTAGGTACTTCATTTTCCATTGCTTGGAAATCACGGAAATACTGTGGCTCTGCAGATGGCATTTGATAAACCGGAGCATCCTCAGCCAATGCATCAACTGGAACGTTGGCAACCACTTCACCTTTATGAATTAAACGATACATTTTGTCATCCGTTACGACACCAACAGCAACTGCTTCAAGATCATATTTAGAGAAGATATCAACGATCTCCTGCTCACGGCCTTTTTGGACAACAATTAGCATTCTCTCCTGTGATTCAGAAAGCATCATTTCATATGGAGTCATACCCGTTTCACGCTGTGGTACAAAATCAAGATTCAATTCCATACCTGATCCAGCTTTACTTGCCATCTCAGAACTTGAGCTAGTCAATCCTGCTGCACCCATATCTTGAATCCCAACAAGCGCGTCACATTGGATCAATTCTAAACAAGCTTCTAAAAGAAGTTTTTCCATAAATGGGTCACCGACTTGAACTGCTGGACGATCCTCACTAGAAGCATCATGTAACTCCTCAGATGCAAACGTTGCACCATGGATTCCGTCACGGCCTGTTTTCGCACCAACATACATAACGGTGTTTCCAACTCCGTGTGCTTGACCTTTCTTAATATCTTTATGATCAATTAAACCGACACACATAGCGTTTACTAATGGATTTCCATCATAAGAAGGGTCAAATTGCACTTCTCCACCAACCGTTGGTATTCCCATACAGTTCCCGTAGCCAGCAATACCTGCGACAACTTCTTTAAACAAATAACGTACGCGTGCAGAATCAGAAAGCTCTCCGAATCGTAAAGAATTCAGCATCGCAATTGGTCTTGCACCCATCGAGAACACATCACGGATGATACCACCTACACCGGTAGCAGCACCTTGATACGGTTCAATTGCAGATGGATGGTTATGGCTTTCAATTTTAAAAACAACTGCTTGATTGTCGCCAATATCAACAATCCCAGCACCTTCACCAGGTCCTTGAAGCACTTTTTCACCAGTGATTGGAAATCTTTTCAAGATTGGCTTAGAAGTTTTATAGCTACAATGCTCTGACCACATAACCGAAAATAACCCGGTTTCGGTATAGTTAGGCGTGCGGCCGAGGATTTTTTCCACATTAGCAAATTCCGCATCAGACATACCCATTTCCGCATAAATTCTCTCAGACTTAATTTGCTCGGGAGTTGGTTCAAGCTTTAACGACATATGATTCCCTCCATTGTTTTACGATCGATTTGAAAAGTTTAAGACCGTCCGCGCCTCCAAGAAGCTCATCGACCGCTCTTTCCGGGTGTGGCATCAATCCTAATACATTTCCGCGCTCATTGATGACACCAGCGATATTTTCAAGACTACCATTTGGATTGTCTACATAAGTAAATACAATTTGGTTATTATCCTTCATTTGCTTTAATGTAACTTCATCCACATAGTAATTTCCTTCACCATGTGCAATCGGAACCGAAATAACTTCACCAGCTTCATACTCATTTGTAAATAATGTGTTATTATTTTCAACCTTCAAATCAACTGGACGGCAAATGAACTTTAAGCTCTCATTTCGACGTAATGCTCCAGGTAAAAGACCAGCTTCTAATAGAATTTGGAATCCGTTACAAACACCTAATACTGGCTTCCCAGCCTCAGCTGCCTTTTTAATCTCATTCATGATATTACTGAAACGAGCAATGGCTCCACAACGCAAGTAGTCTCCATATGAAAAGCCACCAGGAAGTAAGATCGCATCAAATCGATCTAAACTCTTCTCTGCATGCCAAACATACTCTACATCGGAACCTAGTTCATCCTTAATTGCAGCATACATGTCAACATCACAGTTCGAACCAGGAAATACGATTACCGCAAACTTCATTGGTTGACACTCTCCTCTATTTCATAGCGGAAATCCTCAATTACTGGATTAGCTAACAGCTTTTCACAGGCTTCTTTCACAACCTCTTCAACATCACGGCCAGTTGGATCAACATATAACTCCATAAATTTACCAATACGAACATCTTTAATTTCGCTATAGCCTAAAGAATGTAGCGCGTGATTCACTGCTTTCCCTTGTGGATCTAATACACTTTCTCTTAATGTTACATAAACCTTTACCTTAACCATGCTGAGGGCCTCCTAATCTAGCCAAAATATTTTCATAAGCATCTGTAAGACTTCCTAAATCGCGACGGAATACATCTTTATCAAATTTTTCATTTGTTTTAGCATCCCATAACCGACATGTATCAGGCGAAATTTCATCCGCTAACATAATATGACCTGAAGTATCTTTTCCAAATTCAAGCTTAAAATCAATTAAACGAATTCCCAATCCGTCAAATAAGCTCACTAAAACATCATTAATCTTTAATGCTTTTTCCTTTAATAGGTTTAGCTCTTCCACTGTGGCAATTTTTAATTCAAGAATGTGATCAACCGTTACAAGCGGATCCCCTAAGTCATCATCTTTATAATAGAACTCCACTAATGGCTGGTTTAATGCTTGACCTTCTTCATAACCCAATCTCTTCGCAAGACTACCTGCTGCCACGTTACGCGTTACAACCTCAAGTGGTACAATACTTACTTTTTTGACAAGCTGCTCTGTTTCTGAAAGCTGTTTAATAAAATGAGTTTCAATTCCATGTTCATGAAGCTTTTGAAAAAGCAAACTAGTAATTGCGTTATTCAAACGGCCTTTACCGCTGATTTCCGCCTTTTTTTCACCATTAAAAGCAGTGGCAGAATTCTTGTACTCAACCAACACAACATTTTCATCTTCAGTTGAATAAATTTTCTTTGCTTTTCCTTCATATAGAAGCTCTTTCATCTATTTCGGGCAGACTTGCAACATTAAAGATTAAGCAAGTACCTACCCTTCTCTCCTTTCGGCTCACCAAAAAATGGTTTCATTACGAATATTGGGATTTTTTGAATGTTCAGTCACGCTTAGCTGTAAAAAGGCAAAGGTTGTGCCTTTACCTCTTTATTTAGATTTATTACAACCTTGCCAAAAGGCGAGATTCATACTTATTGTGATAATCCTACACGCTCAAAAATTGTATCTACATGCTGCAAGTGGTAGCTGTAATCAAAGCAATCTGCAATTTCTTCCGGTGACAAATGTGCAGTGATTTTCTCATCTGCTTCAATTAAGCTGCGGAATGGAACCTGTAATTCCCAAGCCTTCATCGCATTAGGCTGAACTGTATCGTATGCCTCTTCACGAACCAAGCCCTTATCTATTAAAGCAAGTAATACACGTTGTGAATAAATTAAACCAAGTGTACGCTCCATATTGCGTTTCATATTTTCTGGGAATACAGTTAAATTCTTAACGATATTCGCAAAACGATTAAGCATATAATTTAAGGCAATCGTTGCATCAGGGATAATGACTCGTTCTGCTGAAGAATGAGAAATATCGCGCTCATGCCATAATGCTACGTTTTCGTAAGCAGTCATCATATATCCGCGAATAACGCGAGCCATACCAGTCATATTTTCTGAGCCAATTGGGTTACGCTTATGTGGCATAGCCGAAGACCCTTTTTGACCTTTTGCAAAAAATTCTTCAACCTCACGAGTTTCACTTTTTTGAAGTCCGCGAACCTCTGTTGCGAATTTTTCAACTGAAGTAGCGATCAACGCTAATGTTGACATATAGTGTGCATGACGATCACGTTGTAGCGTTTGAGTTGAATTAGGTGCAGCTTTCAAGCCTAATTTTTCACAAACATATTTTTCTACAAATGGGTCGATATTGGCATATGTACCTACTGCTCCAGAAATCTTCCCATATTCAATTCCTGCGGCAGCTGCTTTAAAGCGCTCTAAATTCCGTTTCATTTCTTCATACCATAGTGCAAGCTTCAATCCAAACGTCGTTGGCTCTGCATGAACTCCATGAGTACGTCCCATCATAACTGTATACTTATGCTCAATCGCTTTATTCTTAATAACCTCAATAAAGTTTTCAATGTCTTTTAACAAAATCTCATTTGCTTGTCTAATCAAATAAGAAAGTGCAGTGTCAACAACATCTGTTGAAGTCAAACCGTAGTGAACCCATTTACGCTCTTCACCTAAAGTTTCTGAAACTGCCCGCGTAAACGCAACAACATCATGACGAGTATCCTGTTCAATTTCATTAATACGATTAATATCGAACGACGCATTTTCGCGAAGTTTTTTTACATCTTCCTTTGGAATGTCACCAAGCTCAGACCATGCTTCACACGCTAAAATCTCTACTTCTAGCCAAGCTTTAAACTTATTTTCCTCTGTCCAAATCGCACCCATTTCAGGTCTTGTATAACGATCAATCATGTTTTATCCTCCGATCAAAAATGACACTATCCCAAATTTGACTATCATCTGCTTCTAAAATTGCCTCTTCAACGGTATCACGCAATAATGTGACATGGCCCATTTTTCGACCAATTTTAGCCACTTTCTTTCCATAAAGATGTATTTTCCAATTGGACAGTGTTGAAATGTTTTCTAATAATCCCGCTTGATGTTCTCCTAAAACATTAATCATCACCGCTGGTTTTAACAGCTGTGTGCTCCCTAAGCGCCAGTTGCAAATCGCACGAATGTGCTGTTCGAACTGTGACGTCTCACAGGCATCAATAGTATAATGCCCTGAGTTATGTGGCCTTGGTGCCAATTCGTTAATAAAAATCGTGTCATCAGCCATCACAAACATTTCGACAGCGAGAGTTCCCACCATTCCCAACGATTCGACAAGTTGAAGCGCTGCTTTTAAAGCATTGTCACGTGCAAGCTCACTTATCCTTGCAGGAACAATGGTTTGATGTAATATATTTTGAATATGGATATTCTCGGCTACTGGGAAAATCGCTGTCTCTCCGCGAACATTACGCGAAACAATCACCGATACTTCCTTCGTAAACGGCATCCATTTTTCAAGGACACATGGGCCATGCTCAAGCAATGAATCGGCCTCATCGATATCCGTCGCACTCTTAATCACTAGCTGTCCTTTGCCATCATAACCGCCTCGCGACGTTTTAAGCACAGCAGGATAGCCAAGCACCTCTATGTTATCATAAATTTCTGCTTTAGTCTGAATCACCGAGTACGGTGCAACCTCAATACCAGCTGCCTGAATTGCTGCCTTTTCTGCAATTCGGTCCTTTGTAATCTCTAAAAGCTCTGTTCCCTGAGGCACATACGCCCGATTACTTACCGACTTGAGTGCTTCCGCATCAATGTTCTCAAACTCATACGTAATCACATCACTAATATCGGCTAACTTCTCAATAGCTTTTACATCCTCATAGGCTCCAACAACCTTATAATCAGCAACCTGACCACAAGGTGAATCCTCATCAGGATCTAATACCGCAATCCGATACCCCTGAGCTTTGGCAGCTATAGCCATCATTCTTCCTAGCTGTCCGCCACCAATAATTCCAATCGTCTGTCCCGGTAAAATCACCATATTAGACAAGCTCCTCACTGCTTTCAATCGCCGCAAGCTTTGCTTCCTGCCTTACTTTCTCAAGTTTATCTGCTAATTCAGCATCATTTATCGCCAAAATTTGCGCTGCCATCAAGCCTGCATTCGTTGCACCACTCGTGCCAATCGCCACCGTTGCAACCGGGACGCCCCCTGGCATTTGCACAATAGATAACAACGAATCAAGTCCTTTTAATGCTCTGGATTGAACTGGTACTCCAATGACCGGCAACGTCGTCTTCGCCGCCACCATTCCTGGTAAATGCGCCGCACCACCAGCACCAGCAATAATCACTTGAATTCCTCTTTCTCTTGCAGTTTCCGCATATTCAAACATCAAATCAGGAGTGCGGTGAGCCGATACAACTTGCTTCTCATAAGGAACCCTCAAGCGTTCCAAACTCTGACAAGCATGCTTCATCGTCTCCCAGTCAGACTTACTCCCCATAATCACGCCAACCTTCGCTTCCACTAAATCCCTCCTCCACATTCTTGAAAGAATTTCCCCTTATTACTTTTAGAAAAATAAAGCAAATATCAAAATCATGAAGTCTTATCATGCTTCAGTCAAACAGCAAACCCCTTGGTCTAATCCTACTTAGCCGGGTTTTGCCTATTAAACAAAAAAAACCCTGAACAGAATCGTTTCCCTTGATAAAAATTAAGAGAAAGCAGTCTGTCCGGGCTTAAGATGCATAGTTAAATATCACCCCAAAAAGAAGTGACAATCATCCACTTCTTTACGGCTACCACTTTCCCTCATAGTCCAATTATTTACGGTAATCGGGTAGAAACTTATGGGCCATATTCCCATTATTATACGAGGGGATGTCAACACATATAATGTTACAATTATCATACCAACAATGGTGTTTTTCGTCAATAAATATATCGAACGTTTACTGTTGGCAAGTTGTTAATGTTCGTGTTTTACTCCGTCTGCTTCGCCTCAAAGACAATATATCGTCCGACAGGCTCATAAGAGACGGAATCCCCTTGTTTTACCTCTTTAAATATTGGTTTTTCGATACGTCTAGTTGGTGTATAACCTTCAGCTTTTATCCGGTTTAAACACGCTTCAATAGACTCATTCTCTTGAACCTCGAACTGTTTCTTCTTACCCATATGTAATATTTTCCTCTCAAAAATTGAAATCACAATTCAATTCTAACCCATTTCATTTGTACATATAGAATAGATACAAACAAGTTTATTCTAAATCACAATTGTTTAAATCGACAATATTTTTTCAAAATAATGATTTTTCGATTTAATGAAAACAGATATAATATTGTTTATGATAAAAAACTATTAGAAAAAGGATTTGAAAAATGATTGGATTAGTGATTATTTTATTATTAGTATTATTATTACCCTTCTCCGTAAAAAAGGTAGAAGAAAATTTGGAGATTTTTTTATTTATCATGGGAATTGCGGCAGCATCGTTTAGTGGGATGTTGCATGGTCCATTAATTCACAAAGCTCTTATTGATCCCATAAACATTACTCTTGCGGTATTAATAGCCGGATTAGTAACTAAATGGGCTCAGACTCCATTAGAGAAATCAATATTAGCATTAAGCAATGTGTTATCTCCTAGAATTTTTCTTGCTGTAACCGTAATCATTCTTGGACTTGCCTCCAGCATCATTACGGCCATTATTGCCGCGATTGTACTAGTTATTGTTATCAATGTACTTCCCCTTGACCGGAAGTCTGAAATTCGCTTTACTGTGCTAGCCTGTTTTTCGATTGGACTTGGCGCCGCCCTTACTCCGATTGGCGAACCGCTCTCAACGATTACCGTAAGCAAGCTGGACGAAGACTTCTTTTATTTAATGAATTTAATTGGCTGGGAAGTTGTCCCTGCCGTTGTACTTTTTGGTCTACTGACAATTCTATTTGTAAAGCCTCATAAAAGTTCGCACGGTTTAGAATCAGCAACGAAAACGGAAAGCTATAAAGAAATTTTGATACGTTCTGCAAAAATTTATTTGTTTGTTATGGGATTAACCTTTCTTGGACATGGTTTCGAACCTTTAATTAATGAATACATTCTCGGACTTCATCCGATGCTACTATATTGGATTAATATGATTTCTGCGGTTTTAGATAATGCAACTCTAGCTGCAGCTGAAATTAGTCCGGCAATGGATTCTAAAACGATTCAGGCAATTTTACTCGGCCTTCTAATCAGCGGAGGTATGCTTATTCCAGGTAATATCCCAAATATCATTGCCGCTAGTAAATTAAATATTACCAGTAAGGAATGGGCTCAATTCGGAGTTCCAATTGGTCTAATCACCATGGCAGTCTATTTTGTTGTTTTGTTTTTATTTTGATTCTGTTTTAATATGTGGATGTAACTTGTAACTTTCTTATACTATTTGAGTGAATGTGAACCGAGGAGAAGAGATTTCCTTGGTTCTTTTTTATATAGCTGGTTTGGATGTGATTTTTAGTGGGGAAAGAGGGGGAGTTGGGGCGGAATCAAGGGTGCTTAGTGTTAAGTTGCTGGATCGCTTCGGATTTGTGCATAAGTGGGGTTCTCTGTGTATATTCAAAACAAATCGATCATATACACATATTTTTGTGCATATTATTTTTCCACCTCATCAAAGTCGTGCATATATTTGAAAAGTTGTATCATATATTTCAAAAGTCGTGCATATATTTTTTGAATTGTATCATATCAACAATTTGGCGTGCATATCACCCTATTTCTGTGCAAATAACTCAAGTTAAAATTACCGATTTCATAAAATTACATACATAAATCGATCCAAATTGAATAAATCTATCAAATTCCTGATGCATTAAATATAATTGCTTACAAATTGATTCAAAAACCCAAATTTATTAGTTAATTTTAATTAAAAAGCTTACCAGTCTTTCGAAAACACAAAAAAGCTGGGACAGAACTAAATCATCCGCTTTTAAAACTGAATGATTTTTATTGAAGAATATATTAAAGTTCAATGTTGATTTTTATGAGGTATGAAAATTTAATAAGAGGAGAATTTCCCGTTATTGTATGTCAGGGGGGCTAATTGAGCTGAAATAAGAGGAAAATTTCCGCTTAACTACTTCAAAAAAGACAAAATCCAGTGATTTTTATGAAATAAGCGGAAAAACTCCTTTTATTCTTAGCAAAAAACCCTTATTTCTCAAAATAAGCGGAATTCTTCCTCTTATTTTCAAACACAGGGAAATCAACATTCGGGATAACACACATCAATGTAAATGTTATCAACAGTAATTTCAGGGTAATGCCGATTGTAAAAGGAATGAAAAAAACGAACTATTACGAAATTCTAAGTTAGAATTTTTCACGATAGTTCGTTTTTTGGTTTAGTTGAAATACTTATGTCCCAGCCTCTATTTGCCCGGCAACGTCCTACTTTCACAGGGGGAGAGCCCCCAACTACCATCGGCGCTGAGAAGCTTAACTTCCGTGTTCGGTATGGGAACGGGTGTGACCTTCTTGCTATCGCCACCAAGCCTACGGCATTGAATCTGCATCTCTGCTGGCTTGCGACGAGCTGAACATAGGCATCATCGAGTAAGCTATGGAGCAGGAGCAGACTTTGCATGGGTTATTTTATAATTTGATTTGTGATAGTTATGAGTGTGTTTTTATTTAATATGTAATCTTTCATATAGGCTCTTTTCTAAAAGACTGTTGCTTTTTGGATTAAGATGGTTGGAAACAAAAATTAGCGGACATTCAATCCTTTATTTGTTCTAAAAATAGTTTTTTTGAGGTAAAAGCGGACATTGAATCCTCTATTTGCCCAAATCACCGTCTAATTTTCGAGATTTTAGCGAAATAAGGTATCTAATGTCCGCAAAACTTTTAAACGAAGGATTTTTACTGCAAATAAGGTACTCTGTGTCCGCTCGAATTAGCAGAATAATTAGGAGCCTTCATAAAAAAAAACAGCTAAATGATTAGCTGTTTTCTTTTTGCCCGGCAGCGTCCTACTCTCACAGGGGGAGAGCCCCCAACTACCATCGGCGCTGAGAAGCTTAACTTCCGTGTTCGGTATGGGAACGGGTGTGACCTTCTCGCTATCGCCACCAGACTATTTTGTTAGAGAACTTCGTTCTCTCAAAACTAGATAATGAAGAAGAAATATAATTAAGAATTCACCTAAACTTGGTTAAGTCCTCGATCGATTAGTATCAGTCAGCTCCACATGTCGCCACGCTTCCACCTCTGACCTATCAACCTGATCATCTTTCAGGGATCTTACTAGCTTACGCTATGGGAAATCTCATCTTGA